>JAJEFG010000052.1 GCA_022820545.1 Acidobacteriota bacterium
GGTTGGAGCGTGCGCGGCGCGGAGCGCCGCGGTGCCGGTCTGGAGGCCCCCTCCGGGAGGACTGGCCGGCGTTCCAGGCCGGCGCGCTGTTCAGAAACGGAAGAGGCGGGTGAACTTGACGATGAAGGACTGGGTGTTCAGTTCGGGGTAGCCGGGCGCGAGGGTGTCCCGGAGCGAGTTGTAGACGACGTAGAGGTCGCTGCCCGGTTCGTACTCCCAGCGGAAGCGGACGTTCGTCGAGAGGCTGTTCGCGGCGGTGTTGTACTGGAGGAACGCCGCGAAAAAGCTGCGCGGCGAGAGCGTGTAGTTGATCCGGGAGGCGATCAGGCTGGTGTCGTAGTCGCCGGTCGGGAGATCGATCCAGTTCAGCGAGACGGTCGGCTCGAGCGAGAAGCGCGTCGTCACCTCGACCCGCCCGCGCCACGCGGCCTCGCGGCGGGTCCCGGAGAAGAAGCCGCCCTGCTGGTAGGCGAAGTTGCCGGAGATGGGACGCTGCGGCCCCGCCTGGTAGGCGACCCGGACATGGTCGAAGTCGTAGGGACCCACCCCCACGCCGATTCCCGCGTCCTCGTCCAGGAAGAACTCTTCGCTCAGCACCTCCCGGTTGCGGGCGGTGTCCACGTTCAGCCGGTCCCCGTTCTCCAGTTCGACCTCCGTCTGCAACTGGAGGATCCGCGTTTCCAGTGTCCCTTCGTTGTCGGTGGTGTAGTCGATGCTGCCGGTCCAGCCGATCTGGCGCAGCCAGGAGATCGAGTGCGGCCGGGGGCTGAAGCGCGCCTCGGCGTAGTTGCGCTGGAAGTCCCGCCGGCGCAGGAACCCGATGCCGGGGTCGAAGCCGTCGCCGACCACGAGCCGCTCCGTATTCAGCCCGTACCGGTCCCCGTTGTACTCGACCTGGCCCAGGTAGCTCATCCCGGTCCGGTCCTCGAGTTCGTTCTGGGTCCAGGCGGCGTAGGACTGGATGGTGAGGTTCTCGAAGAACCCGAAACGCGCGTCCATCCCGTAGGCGAAGTTCCGTCCCAGGCCGCTGGCGGTATGGGAGCGGTAGGTGCCCATGACGCCCACCGTGCTGCGGTTCAGGATGTCGCGCTTCAGCCGCAGGACCGAGAAATCGGTCTCCGGCGCGCCCACCGCGCTGTTCGCGCCGGTGCGGATGGCAAGCGCCCCCACCCCGAAGTCGCCGACCTTCCCGGTCACCCGCCCGCCGCCGAGGATCGGCACGATCTGGCCGCCGGCGATCCCGATCTGGCGGCTGAAGAAGAGCACCGGGGTACTGCTCGGCGGGCCGAAGCTGCGCGTCGATCCCGCGGGAGGGCTCCGGCTCGCGGTGCCGAAGCTGAAGGTGCCCTGCCCTTCGAGGAAGAACTCGCGCTTCTCGGGAAAGAACAGGCTGAAGCGCGTGAGGTTGATCTGCTGCGCGTCCGCCTCCACCTGGGCGAAGTCGGTGTTCCAGGTGAGGTCGGCGATGAGGCCGCTGGTAATGCCCACCTTGGCGTCCACCCCGAAGTCGCCGCCGTAGTCCCGATCGAGCCCGCCGGGGTCGGCGCGGGTCCCGGCGGCGTCCCCGATGAGGTAGGGCTTCACCTCGACGGTCCGGGAGCTGGCGGGCGCCACGAGGCCCACGAGCGTTCCCGCCGAACTCACCTTGGTGATGGCGCGGGGTCCGAGGGCCGTGGGGACCCCGGTGAGGAAGGACAGCTCGTTCTTCCAGCGCACGATACGGCGGAAGTTGATTCCCCAGACCTGGGGGCCGCCGGTGGCGTAGCGGAGCGTCTTGAACGGGATCCGCATCTCCATGGTCCAGCCGTTTTCGAACCGGGCCGCCCGGGAGTCCCAGACCGCGGTCCAGTCCCGGTTGGGAGGGTTCTCGTCCGCGATGAGGCCGTCGAAGAACCCGCCGATCGGGTTCATGTAGAAGAAGAAGGCGTTCCGGCGGTCGTAGAAGGTGTCGAGGATCACCGCGAGGTGCTCGTTGTTGAAGATGCCGAAGTTGTCGCGCCGCATCTCGGTGGCCACCATGCGGTGGGGCTGGCTGTCCCAGCACCGGCCGGCGATGTACACCGCCTCGTCGTCGTAGAAGACCCAGACGTCGGTCGGCTCGGTGGCCGGCTCGCCTTCGAGCGGCAGCGCCTGGATGAAGCCGCCCACCCCGGGCACCCGGTCGTAGACGGCGTCGTCGAGCCGGCCGTCGAAATCGAGCGGCTCGGTGAGGCGGGTGGCGCGCATGGTGGCGCCGCCGGCGTCGTCGCGGCGGACCATCTCGGGGAGGTCGGGGGGCGCGGGACCGCGCACGGTGAACGCCGGCTCGGGCGCCGAGCCCTGGTTGTCCCGACGTTCCGGGAGTGCCGCGGACTGCGCCCATAGCGAGGGCGGCGCCAGCAGCGCGGTAGCGAGAACGAAGCGAACCAAGGGGCGGGAGAAGGGTGCGAAACCCGGGAGGCGGAACTCTACGTCGGGACCCGCGAGCGGTCGGGGAGCCCTCGGACACAATCCGGGGGCGCCACCCCCGCTCTTGAGCCCCACGCCGAGGCGGGAGCCACCTTTCCGGATGTGGTTGGAGCGTGCGCGGCGCGGAGCGCCGCGGTGCCGGTCTGGAGGCCCCCTCCGGGAGGACTGGCCGGCGTTCCA
>JAJEFG010000044.1 GCA_022820545.1 Acidobacteriota bacterium
GTGAGCGCTCTGGTCGCCCTCCGGGCTCCCGCCGCGCTCCCCAACGTCCCTCCGGTCCCGCCAGAACGGCCTCCCACCGGTGACAAAGTTCGTGTCGTTTATCTGGGACAGTGTTCGTGTCGCTTGACACAAGCCGTGAAAGTGGTGAGGGTCGTTGGCGGCACGCCGGGCGCGGCGCGGAGCGCCGCGGTGCCGATCTGGAGATCGGCGGTCCAGGCCGTGGGTGTGGTGAGGGTCGTTGGCGTTGCGCCGGGCGCGGCGCGGAGCGCCGCGGTGCCGATCTGGAGATCGGCGGTCCAGGCCGTGGGTGTGGTGAGGGTCGCTGGCGTTACGCCGGGCGCGGCGCGGAGCGCCGCGGTGCCGATCTGGAGATCGGCGTTCCAAGCCGTGGGTGTGGTGAGGGCCGCTGGGGTTGTGCCGTGCCGGCTGAAGCCGGCGTTCCAAGCCTCAGCCGCGGCGGCGGAGGTTGCGGGCGCGCGGTCCGCGGCGCTCGCGCATCTGGTCGAGTTGCTCGCGCTGTTCCTCGGTGAGGATGGCGGCGATCCGCTCGCGTTCGGTCCTCCGCTGGAGCGCCTGGTGGGCCTGGGCCCTGCCGAGGGCCTCGCCCAGCGCCTGCACCTCTTCGGGGCTGCGCTCGGGGTTCCGCGCTGCCCGCTGGAAGGAACGCCGGGCGTCGGCAACCTCCCGCCGGCTGGCCCGGCGGTTGTCGCTGATCTCCCGCATCGCGTCCCGCATCTGGTCGCGCTGCTCCTCGGTGAGGTCGAGCGCCGCGGCCGCGCGCCGTCCGAACCAGACCGCGGCCGCGCCCGAGCGGCCTTCGCGGCGCGCACCCCGGCGGGCGCGGCGCTCCTCGCCGCCCCACCGCCGGTCGAACCGGCGCGCCATCCGCTCGCGGCCCGGCTGCGAGGCCGTCTCGAGCGTGGGCTCCGCGGAGGACGTGGCGAGGACGCGGGCATCCGCGTCGGGGTGCGGTTCCGCGGCGGCCTGCCCGGCGGACAACAGGGCGAACGGCACCGCGATCAGGAGCGCGCGGAAGAGGCGGGATCGAACCGGCGCGGGACTCGTGATCTGCTTCATGGGAGGGACTCCTTTCCGCGCTCCGGCGCGCGGTGTATCGCACGAAAACGCAACCGGTGTGCCAGATGTTCCGGGTGGTAAAGTTGATCGGTTCCGACGAAATTCGGCTGGCGGGGTAGCTCAGTTCGGTTAGAGCGAAGGACTCATAACCCTTAGGTCGGCGGTTCAAGTCCGCCCCCCGCTACCGTCGGCAACCCCGGTTCCGGGGGCCCGACTCGGGAGTCGCCATGGACATGAAGAAAACGTTCAAGATCAAGGCCCGGCGGGACGTCTCCTGTCCGGAGGTGTACGCGAACTTCTGCGAAGCGACGCACTCGCCCTTCGATCTGACGATCACCTTCTGCAGTCTCACCGGCATCCAGCCGGAGGACCTGTCGCACACCGACGCATCCGGCGAACCCGTCGTGCATGCGGATCCCAAGACGCGGATCACGCTCCCCTTCCGGATCGTCCCCGCCCTCATCAAGATGCTCGAGACCCAGTTGAGTGCCGTGGAAGCGACCGAGGGCGAGGGCGTCCCCCGCCCGCAGGGGACGGACTCCTCCACCGTTCACTAGCATCGTGCCCGGACCTGCCCGCTCCCCCCTGCGCGCCGAGCGGCCGAAGGCGCCGCGTACCGACCGGGACGTCGGCCTGGACCGGATCCAGGACTCCCGCGCCGCCGTCGCCAGGAAATCGCTCTGGCTGAAGCGCGGCAGCGTGGCCCTCGTGGCGGGCGCCATCGGCTTCGGCGTGCTCCAGGGATGGCTGCTGCTGCGGCTGGCGGCGATCCCGGCAGCGCTCTGGTTCTGGTGGATGGACGCCTCGCTCACCCGCACGGACGAGCGGCTGCAGCGGCTCTACGACGGCGTGTTCGCGGGGACCGCGGATCCGCCGCTGATGGGAACCGAGATGGCGGCGGCGGCCGAACTGACGGAGCCGGCCGGCGCGGTGCGGCGGGCGGTCCTCTCAGGCCCCGGGGCCAGTCTCCACTGGATGATGTCCGGGGTCGCCATCCTCTTCAACATTCTCGGCTGAACCGCCGCCGCCTTCCGGGGCCGGGATCGCGATGCGCTCGTCGATCAGCATGATCGGGATCCCGTTGCGCACCGGATAGAGGAACTTCCCGTCCTCCCGGACCAGGCCCCCGTCCAGCACGCCGGCCGAATCGCCGCCGGCGGGCGTCTCGAGGCTGCCGTCGCGGATGGCCCGGTTCACGGACTCGACGAGCGCCTCGGGCGCCACCCGCACCGGCTGCCGCGTCTCCGGGCAACACAGGATCTCAAGAAGCTCGGGATGGATCATGAGTTCAGATTATCGGGAGGACGCCAGACGAAGCTCCGCGCCAGAGAATCGAACCCGTCCCGTGCAACGGCCCCGTTCCCGGTCCGCTCAGGCCTGGTGCCGGAGGAGGGACTCGAACCCTCATGATCACAAGGACCGCGGGATTTTGAGTCCCGTGCGTCTACCAATTCCGCCACTCCGGCAAACCCCGAAGCCGTCCCCGCACCGGCGCTCGGAGTCACAGTGTACCAACGGAGGGCCGCCGCCAAGGGGCGCGCCAAACCCCAAGAATGCCAGCGTTCTCCGCGGTTCCTGGGTGTGGTATGATTAACGGTTCGCGTATCCGAAACGCTACCGGGAGGCGTCGCTGAGTGTTGATGCGGTTTGAAGTTGGAGACAAGGTGATCTACCCGAATCAGGGGATCAGCGTTGTCGAGAGTATTGAGTCCACCAACGGAACTGCGGGACCGAGCTTCTATCGCCTGCGCCTGCTGTCCAAGTCGACCCTGGTCATGGTTCCCATCGACAAGGTCGACGAAGTGGGACTGCGGCCCATCATGACCGAGAGCGACGTCGAGGAGGTTCTCGACGTGCTCGAGAACGGCGCGGTCGACGAACAGATCAACTGGAAGACCCGCTACAAGGACAACTCCGACCGCATGAAGAGCGGTTCGCCCGTCGAGGTTGCCGGGGTCCTCAAGGGCCTCTTCTACCTCAGCGAGCGAAAGACCCTCTCCTTCCGCGAGAAGCGGATGCTCGACCGGGCGCACCAGCTCACCGTGACCGAGGTCGCGGAGGTCGCCGAGGAAACCCTCGAGGCGGTCGAGCGCAAGGTCGTGGAGGCGCTCCGCCGGAGCCGGAACGGCGAGAGCGGCCTCGAGGCCGGCGACGCGGAGAACGAGACGGGCACCGGGGCCGCCACCAGCGTGGTGCCCCTCCGTCCCCCCAAGCGGCGCCGGGTGGCCAAGTCCGACACGGGACGGCGGCCGGTCTCGATCTCGATCAACCGCTACTGACGCTCCGCCGGGAGACCAGCGTGCGAGAGCCCCGCTGGAGCGGACGCCTGCGCACCGTCCGCGCCGTGGTCGGAACGGTCGGGATCGCCCTGGTCCTGCCGTTCCTGCTGCTGGCGGGACTGATGCTGATGCCGCTCGGGGACGTGCTCAGCGGCCGTCACCGCCTCGGCTACGAGATCGGACGCCGGATCGTCTGGGTCCTGTGGTTCGTCGGCGGGATCCGCATGCACGAGGTGGACCGGCACCGCGTCGAGCCGTTCCGGACGCGCGTCTACATGCCCAACCACCAGTCGCTTACGGACATGGTCCAGGTGCTCTACCTGCTCCCGAAGGCGAACGGGACGCTGATCAAGAAGGAGGCCTTCCGCGTTCCCATCCTCGGCGGGGCGTTCCGCGCCGCCGGTTTCACCCCCGTGGACCGTTCCAACCCGAAGGCGGCCCGGGCGAGCCTCGAAGCGGCGGTCCAGGCCATGAAGACCGGCCGGTCCTTCGTGATCGCCCCCGAAGGGACCCGGAGCCGCACCGGAAAGCTCGGCCCCTTCAAGTCGGGCGGCTTCCGGCTCGCGGCCCGGGCGGGGGTGCCGGTGGTCCCGATCACGGTGACCGGAGCCCGGGACATCCTCCCCAAGGGGGGCAAGCTGATCTATCCCGGAACCATCCAGGTCCGCTACCACGAACCCCTCGAGACCACGGACATCGATCCCCAGGACCGCGAAGCGATCGGAGCGCTGATGGAACGGGTCCGCGGCGCCATCCAGAGCGGTCTCGACGAGACGGCGTGAGCGCATCGGAGCGCCGGCCTCCGGCCGGCATCGCGGCCGCAGGCCGCGAAACACATGACAGGGGCAGGACGGCGGCGCCCGTGTTCCAGGGGGCCTGGCGACGCTAACGCGCGTTTCGCCTCGCTGGGCTCGGCGATGCCGGCCCCCACCGGGAGGACTGGCCGGAGGTCGGCGCTCCGGGTGTTCGGGACGGTGCTTTCGCCACTAGAATTCCGCCCCGTCCTTGACCCACCTCCAGACCGAGCATCTCGGCTTCGCGCAGAGCCGGCACGGCCTCAAGCTCGCCGGCATCCGCTACCCGCGCCGCGTCTTCTGGAACCTCTCGAGCGCGGCGCTGACCCAGGAAGCCGTGTTCCGCGGCGAGGCGATCCTGGCCCACGGGGGCCCGATCGTGGTCCGCACCGGGGAGTTCACCGGCCGGTCCCCCTCGGACAAGTACGTGGTCGGCGGGCCGGGCACGAATCCGGAGGTCTGGTGGGGGCCGCACAACCAGCCGTTCCCGAAGGCGCGCTACGACCGGCTGCGCTGGCGGCTGACCGCGTACCTGCAGAACCGCGAACTGTTCGTCCAGGACTGCTTCGTCGGCGCCCATCCGCGTTTCCGCATGCCGCTCCGGGTGATCACCACCGAAGCCTGGCAGAGCCTGTTCGCGCGCAACATGTTCGTGAGGTCGAGGAACCGCGGCGTGCTGAGCGAGCACCTGCCGCAGTACACCGTCATCGCCGCCCCCCGGTTCCGCGCCGCGCCCGACCAGGACGGCACCCGGTCCGAAGTGTTCGTGATCGTCAACTTCGACCGAAAAGAGGTGCTGATCGGCGGCACGGCCTACGCCGGTGAGATCAAGAAGTCGGTGTTCTCGGTGATGAACTGGCTGATGCCCGAGCACGACGTGCTGCCGATGCACTGCGCCGCGAACACCGACGCGGACGGCGGGAACCTCGCCATCTTCTTCGGCCTCTCGGGCACCGGAAAGACGACGCTGTCGGCGGATCCCGGAAGGGTCCTGATCGGCGACGACGAGCACGGCTGGGGGACGGACGGCGTCTTCAACTTCGAGGGCGGCTGCTACGCCAAGGTGATCCGGCTCTCGCGGACCGGCGAGCCCGAGATCCACGCCACCACCCGGAAGTTCGGAACCATCCTCGAGAACGTCGTGGTGCACGAAGACACGCGGCGGCTCGATCTCGACAGCGCCGAGTTCACCGAGAACACCCGCGCCTCCTACCCGGTCACCCACATCCCGAGCGCCTCGAAGACGGGCGCCGGCGGCCAGCCGGAGGTCGTGCTGATGCTGACCGCCGACGCGTTCGGCGTCCTGCCCCCGATCTCCCGGCTGTCGCCGGAACAGGCGATGCACCACTTCATGTCCGGGTACACCGCCAAGGTCGCCGGCACCGAACGGGGGATCAGCGAACCGCAGGCGACCTTCAGCGCCTGCTTCGGGGCGCCCTTCATGACGCGGCGGCCCGAGGTGTACGCCCGCCTGCTGGGACGCCGCATCGAGGAGGCGGACGTCCGTTGCTACCTGGTGAACACCGGCTGGGCGGGCGGCCCCTGCGGCGTCGCGGACCGGATGCCGCTGGCGCTGACCCGGCAACTGGTCCGGGCGGCCCTGAGCGGCGAGATCGACCGGGCCGGATTCGATCGGGAACCGGTCTTCGGGCTGAGCATCCCGCGCGCCTGCCCGGGCGTGCCGGGGCGCGTGCTCGAACCGCGCGGCGCCTGGGACGATCCCGCCGCCTACGACCGGCAGGCCGGGATGCTGAGCGAGATGTTCGAGGAGAACGCCAGGGAGCTGGGAATCCCGGCGCCGTCCGCGGTCAGCGAGGCCCCGCTCGTCCCGTCGGGATGAGCGGTCCCGAACGGATTCTGGTCCTCCTCCGTCACGGGGAGAGCGTCTGGAACCGGGAGAACCGGTTCACCGGCTGGGCGGACGTGCCGCTCACGAACACGGGACACGAGCAGGCGCGCCGCTCCGGGGATGCGTTGCGGGAAGCCGGGATCGTTCCGGTGGTGGCGCACACCTCGGTGCTGCAGCGCGCCGTCCACACGCTCGAGGAAGTCCTGGGCCGGCTCGATCTGCCGGACCTCCCGATCCGGTATGCCTGGGAGCTGAACGAACGCCACTACGGGCGGCTCCAGGGGAAGAACAAGGCCGAGACGGAACGCGAGTTCGGGCCGGACCAGACGCTCGCCTGGCGCCGCAGCTACGCCGATCCGCCGCCGCCGGTGGACCTTGACGACCGGCGGCACCCGCGGTTCGACGAGCGCTACGCGGAGGTTCCGGTGGACGTCCTGCCGCGCGGCGAATCGCTGCGGGACACCGCGCGGCGGGTGATCCCGTACTGGGACCGGCGGATCGTTCCGGACCTCGCGGCGGGTCCGGTGCTGGTGGTCGCGCACGGCAACAGCCTGCGCTCGCTCGTCATGCACCTCGAGGGGATCGGGCCGGCGGAGATCCAGCAGCGGAACATCCCGACCGGGATTCCGCTGGTGTACCGGCTGGACGCGGGGCTGGGCGTGCTCGGCCGGCGCTACCTGGCGGAGGAGGAGGAACTCGCGGACGGGATCGCGAAGGCGATCCAGCGTCCGTAGGAGCGCCGCCAGGGCGCGGCGGCGTGGGACCGCCCGCGGGCCGCCGTGCCGGCTGTTTCCGGAGCAGAGCGTTAGCTCTGCGGAGACCCCTTGAGCACGAGGGATGGAAGTCGGCGCCAGCCGGCATCCATTCTTCGTAGCTCGGGAACCCGGCGTTCCAGGCCGGCGCGTCATCTCGGGCGGGCGGCGTTACGACGTGCGCGGCGCGGAGCGCCGCGGTGCCGGTCTGGAGACCGGCGTTCCAAGCCGGCGCGTCATCCCGGTTTGCTGGCTCAAGTGCACGATCGCTTCGACTTTTCCACATTTCGCGCGGAAACGAGAAGAAATGGCCCGGAATTACGTCCAGGTCAGTAGAGGAGGACGCCGGGTCTTTCTCTCCGTCCGCCAGAGGAACGTTCGATGCCCACCCAGTCCCCGCCGCAACCCTCAGCCCCCGAGCCGTCCGCGAAACCGGCCCCACCGTCGGCGGACGCCCCGCCATCCGGTCCGGGCGCCGCTGCGAAACCGGCTCGGGAAGACACGCTCTTCCATCTGCTCGTGGAGCGCGGGTGGGATGCGGGGCTTGCGTATACTGCGGATCAGCGGATACACGCCATGACTTCAGAGATCGCTGCCGACCGCCTCGAGCCCGTGCTGGCCGAACTCCGGCAGATCCGCGAGAGCCTGGCCGACTTCGTCACCAAGGCGGATCTCCAGCGTGAGCTCGCTGAGATCCGGACGGACCTGCGGCGTGAACTCGCGGAACGCGAGACGCGGCTCGTCAAGTGGGTGTTCGGGGCGCTGCTGGCGCAGACGGCGGTCATCGTGGGTTTGGTGACGCTGCTGCGGTAGCTGCCGCCGCCCTCGGAGCGCCGGCCTCCGGCCGGCATCGCCGAGCGGAGCGAGGCGAAACGCGCATCGCCAGGACGCTGCATTGCGCAGCGTCATGGGGGTCAGCGACGGCGTGCGTTTCGCGGCCTGCGGCCGCGATGCCGGCCGGAGGCCGGCGCTCCGAGCCTAGTGACCCTTGTGGCCGAGGGGGCCGCGGGCGGAGCTGCGCTTCGCGCCGCCTTCGTCGTCGTCGCCGTCGCCGGCGTTGCCGCGGAGGATGGCGGGCACGTCCACTCCGGTGGAGGTCTTGAGCTGCTCGAGGAAGGCGGCGATGGACCCGGTGAGGCCGCGCACGTGGTTCGGGACCGCGCCGCCGGTGCCGTTGTCCACCACGGTGAGCCGTTCCACGTGGAGGTTGTCGTGGAGCACGTGGGTGACCTTGTCGAGGAGCTGCGGGAGCATCTGCAGCAGCATGATTTCCCGCGTGGTGTCGTCGTCCCACTGGGCCTTGATCTCGGCGAGCGCCTCGGCGGTGGCCTTGCCGTTCTCCCGGATCCGGGACGCCTCGCCCTGGGCCTTGAAATTCCGGGCATGAGCCTCAGCTTCGGCTGGAATGACCGTGTTGGCGTTTTCTCTCAGCTTGTTGCGTTCGACCCGGATCTCTTCCAGCTTGCGCTCTTCCTCGATCCGGGCCATGCGCTTCGCCACTTCGGCGACCTGCTCGGCCTGGTTCGCCGTCTTGTCCCGCTCGGCCCTCCGGATCCGCACGCCGTGCTCGGCGTCCACGATGGCCTCTTCCGCGCTGGTCTCGGCGACCACCGCATCGCGCTTCGCGTTCGCGGCCACGTCCCGCGCTTCCGCATCCGCCCGCGCCTCGGCGACCTTGGCGTCCCGGCGGACGGCCGCGCTGCGCTTGCGGCCGATGGCGTCGAGGTAGCCCTCGGTGTCGGACAGGTGCTGGATCTTGAAGGTGTCCAGCACGAGGCCGAGCTGCGAGAAGTCCTTCCGCACCGCTTCCGACACCGCATCGCCGACGCCCAGCCGCTCGGCGTTCGCCTCCTCGGGAGTCCGGGTGGCGAGCACGCCGCGCAGGCTGCCTTCGAGCGTCTGCTTCGCGACGGTCTGGATCTCGTGCTGGGTCCGGCCGAGGAAACGCTCCACGGCGTGGTCGAGGCCGCCCTCCGGATCGCCGGCGATCTTCACGGTCGCCATGCCGTCCACGTCCAGCGGGATCATCCCCGCCGACAGCGCCTTCTTGACCGTCACCTCGATGGGAATGGTGTTCAGGGAGATGCGCGACACCGTCTCGATGAGCGGACGGCGGAAACCGCGGCCGCCCCGGATGATGCGATAGCCCTTCTTCCGACCCGAGAAGATCACCGCCTCGTTGGGGGCGCAGACCACCACGTGCGCGCGGATGAAGATGATGATCGCCAAGATCCCGACGATCGCGAGAGCAAGGGCGATTCCAATGGTTCCTGGAGTCATGAAAGGGCCTCCGTGGCCGCTGGCCGGCCGCTTTGCAAGCCGCTTCGAAAATCAGCAGTCATAGTAGAGAGCGAACTCCGCGGGATGGGGCCGCTGGTCCATGTAGGCGAGTTCGTTGGCCCGCTTGTAGCGGATCCAGGTGTCGATGACGTCGTGCGTGAAGACGTCGCCCCGCATCAGGTACTCGTGGTCCTCTTCCAGCGCGTTGAGCGCCGCCTTCAGCGTCGGCGGCGTGTCGCCGATCTTCCGCAGTTCCGCTTCGGGCAGCTCGTAGAGGTCCTGGTCCACCGGATCGGGGGGAAGGATCCGGTTCGTGATGCCGTCGATCCCCGCCATCATGATGGCCGAGAAGGCCAGGTAGGGGTTGGCGCTCGGGTCGGGACAGCGGAACTCGATCCGCTTGGCCGCCGGGGCGGCGGAATACATGGGGATCCGCACCGCCGCGGAGCGGTTGCTCCGGGAATAGACGAGCTTGTTCGGCGCTTCGAAGCCGGGGACGAGGCGCCGGTAGGAGTTCGCGGTGGGGCAGGTGAAGGCGCACAGCGACGACGCGTGCTTCAGGATGCCGCCGATGAAGAAGACGCCCGCCTCGCTGAGGCCGGCGTAGCCGTTCGGGTCGTAGAAGAGGTTCTTCCCCTTGCGCCACAGGCTCATGTGGCAGTGCATTCCGGAGCCGTTGTCGCCGAAGAGCGGCTTCGGCATGAAGGTCGCCGTGCGGCCGTGCCGGTTGGCGGTGTTCTTGACGATGTACTTGAACTTCATCATCGAGTCCGCCATCTGGCTGATCGTCGTGTACTTGATCCCGATCTCGCACTGGCCGCCGCTGCCCACTTCCTGGTGGTGGAGTTCGGCGTCCACCCCGCAGTCGCGCAGGTTGGTGAGCATCTGCGACCGCACGTCCTGGTAGGGATCCGTCGGGGGCATCCGGAAGTAGCCCTGCTTCAGTCCCGGCTTGTGGCCGAGGTTCGGCTTCTCGACCCGGCCGGCGTTCCAGGCGCCGATCGCGGAGTCCACGTAGTAGAACGCCTCGTTCACCGTCTGGTCGAAGCGGACGTCGTCGAAGATGTAGAACTCGGCCTCGGGGCCGACGTAGCAGGTGTCGGCGAGCGCCGAGGTCTCGAGGAACCGCGTGGCCTTCTCGACGATGTTCCGGGGGTCGCGGGAATAGAGACTGAGGTCCACCGGATCCTTGACGTTGCAGATGAAGACCAGCGTCGGCTCTTCGTAGAAGGGATCGATGAAGCCGCTGTCCGGATCGGGGCGGAGCAGCATGTCGCTCCGCTCGATGCCCTGGAAGCCGCGGACCGAGGAGCCGTCGAAGCCGATGCCGTGGACGAACATGTCCTCGTCGAAGGCCTCGATGGCGTAGGAGATGTGGCGCCAGCCGCCGAGGAGGTCCGTGAACCGGAAGTCCACGAATTTGATCTTCCGGTCCTGAATCGTGCGGCGGACGTCGCGAAGAGACATGGAACGGCTAGCCGATGGCCTGCGAGCCGCGCTCGCCGGTCCGGATCCGGATGCAGTCGTGGAGGTCGGTGACGAAGATCTTCCCGTCGCCCGGCATGCCCGTCTGCGCCGCCCTGAGGATCGCCTGGACCGCGCGCTCCACGAAGTCCTCGTTCACCGCGACGTCGATGCGGACGCGCTTCAGGATGTTCACCTGGGTCTGGACCCCGCGGAAGGTGGCCTGGTACCCCTTCTGGGTGCCGTGGCCGACGCCGGCGGTGATCGAGAACTTGCTGATCTGCGCTCCGAAGAGTTCCTCCTGGACCAGGGGAACCACCTCGGGTTGAACCATGGCGGTGACTAGCTTCATTTCGTGACAGCCTCGAAGGAAGTTCCCATCAGGAACCCAGGATCTGGAAGCCGGTGTAGGACTCCATGCCGTGCTCGTTCATGTCGAGACCCCGGATCTCTTCCATCCGGTCCACCCGGAGGCCGAGCACCGCCTTGATGGCGATGAACACGAGGCCCATGGAGAGGAAGACGAAGATGCCGGAGGCGAAGGTGCCGAGCGCCTGGATGCCGAGCTGTTCGAACCCGCCGCCGTAGAACAGCCCCTCGCGGGCGAGTCCGAGCGATTCCCGCCCCCATAACCCGACGGTCAGGGTCCCCCAGATGCCGCAGAGGCCGTGCACCGGGAAGGCGCCGCACGGGTCGTCCACCTTGATGATCCGCAGCAGCCCCTCACCGAGGACGATCACGAACCCGCCGGTCACCCCGATCCAGATCGCGGCCGCCGGACTCACCACCGCGCAGGGCGCGGTGATGGAGACGAGGCCGGCGAGCGCCCCGTTCATGGTGAAGAACAGGTCGGGCTTTCCGAACAGGATCCAGGAGATGAAGGTCGTGGTCACCGCGGCGGCGGCGGCGGCGAGGTTCGTGTTGATGGCGATCAGCGAGATCGCCTCCCCGTTGCCCACCGTGAGGTTCGAACCGGGGTTGAAACCGAACCAGCCGAACCAGAGGATGAACACCCCGAGCGAGGCCAGCGGCACCGAGTGGCCGGGGATGGGGTTCGAGGAGCCGTCGGCGTTGAAGCGGCCGAGGCGCGGCCCCAGGATCATGGCGCCCACCAGCGCCGTCGCGCCCCCGGTCAGGTGGACGACCGTCGAGCCCGCGAAGTCGAAGAAGTCGAGCTGGGCCAGCCAGCCGCCGCCCCAGGTCCAGTGCCCGACGACCGGGTAGATGAAGGCGGAGATGATGAAGGAATAGGCGAGGTAGGCGGGGAACTTCATCCGCTCCGCCATCCCGCCGGCCACGATGGTGGCCGCGGCGCCGCAGAACGCCGCCTGGAACAGCCAGAACGCCCAGAGCGGCACGTCGGCGGCCGACTCGGCGCCCACCAGGAAGAAGCCGCTGGTCCCGAAGAAGGGGTTCCCCTCCGAGAACATGATGGCGTAGCCGAACACGAAGAACCCGAGCGACGCCATGCAGTAGTCGAGGAAGTTCTTCGTGAGGATGTTGCAGGTGTTCTTGGCGCGGATGAAGCCCGCCTCGAGCATCCCGAAGCCGGCCTGCATGAGGAACACCAGGAACGCCGACACCAGCACGAACAGGGTGTCGACCCCCACCGCGCTCACGCCCCCCTCGTCCTGCGCAAAGGCGGGTGCGGCCAGCAGGAGCGCGGCCAACCCGATCAGCGGAATTCGCCTCAGCATCAGGACCTCCTCCTCGGGAGCACTTGTCCCCGGGCGCCCGCCACCCCGGCCGGGCGTCCCTACACGGGCGCGGAGAGTACGGCCCCGGGCGCCGGTGGGTCAACCCCGGAAGGGGGCGCCGGACGAGCGGGTGGTCCGCGCCTGTCCGGCCCGGGGAGCAACGCGAGGCGCCTACGCCGTCAGTCCCGTGACCATCAGGAGCCCCGCCAGACCGAACAACACCGTCACGGCGTGGACGGTCATCAGCGCGATCTGCTTGACCAGCGTCTTCGGCACCCCCTCGCCATAGACGCGCCGGAGCGACAGGAACAGCATCGCAAACACGGCGAGATAGGCGATCAGGGAAGGGATCTGGGTGCCGAGCATCAGGGTTCCGGCGACTCCGGCCACGAGCAGCACGAACGCGAGCGTGTGGAAGTGCAGGGCGAACACCAGGTGCGGGACGAAGAAGCGCTCGCGCCGCCGGAAGAGCAGCCGGAGCCACAGGGCGAAGAAGGGAACGAGGGCGAACACGGCCCACTGGAGCCGCTGGTGGAAGAGCCGCTGGGCGCGCTCGGGAGCCTCCAGTGCGGGTCGGACCACGTGCGCCATGAACCAGTCCGCAGCGTCGAGCGCCGGCCCGACCACGTCCGGATCGTCTTCGCCGGACGGCGCATCGTCATCTCCGGTGACGCTGACCGCGAACGGGCCCGCGCGGTCGGCCAGATCGAACGTCGCCGGCCCCGAACCGATCCTGAGCGGCGCCCAGGGGTTCGTCCCGGTCGCATCGAGGATGGCGTTCGGCGCGACGACGGCGAGCAACAGGAAGGTGGCGAAGCTGACGATCAGATAGAGCCGCAGCGGGGTCACGAACCGGGCGCGCCGCCCCTGCCAGTAGTCCGCGGTCAGCGAACCGGGACGGCGGAACAGCGCGATGAGCGTCCGCCAGATGCGCGAATCGAACGAGAAGACGTCGTCGAGCGCCTCGCGCAGGAACGCGCCGACCGGCGTCCGGAGTTCGGCGGCGCGCTGCCCGCAGGCGGCGCAGTACTGCTCCACCTGCGCGGACCCGCAGTTCGGGCAGCGCTCGCTCATCGTCGAAACCCGAGCGTACCGGATTGCCCGGGCTTGCTGTCCCTTTGGCCGTTCTTGCGCTTTGCGCGGGACGGCGCCTTTTCCTTGCCCGCCGTTGCTGTTTCGTTGTCCCCGCCTGCTCTCTCCGCATCCCTCGCGCGTGCGCCCGGATCCGCGGCGTGGAACACTCGATTCAGGCGTCATGGCGAACCACAAGACGCACAGCGTCGCGCTCAAACGGCAGGTCGTTCAGGAATACCTCGCGGGCGAGACGCTCCACGGACTGGCGCGCCGCCACAACCTCCCCCGCAACCTGATCCGGCTGTGGGTGGACGAAGAGCTGTATCCCACGCGCGACGGCGAACTGAGCGAAGTCCCCGCGCTCGACGACATTGCGGCGTTGGCCCAGACCATCTACGAATGCGAAACCCGCATCGAAGCCATCGAGCGTCTCGTCGCCAAGCGGACCGCGGAGTTCGCGACCGCGAGCAAGGAACGGCCGCAGGGACGGGAGCCGGACGACGCATCCGATTGACCCGGTCTCCCGAGGCGGGGAGCGGCGACCGTGCGATTCGTCGCACGGACGGGTCATTTCTTGTCATGGCATCGAGCCCCGGGCGTAACCGCCTGCAACATCTTCATGGTGCAGCGCCGGTCATCGCTACGGACGTTGACGGATCGACGCATCCACCGCAAGGCGCGTCACATTCGGTCATGCGATAGCCGGCACACTTCGAAGTTTGTCGCGCTATGGAAAGGATGCGCGACACGAACACGGCGTCACCGCGTCCGGTTTGCGCAGTCAACCGGGAACGGTTATCAATACGTGACACTCATTGGGATCGTGGTGGTGCTTCATGGAGAAAAGTCGACGCCGGCGCGCTGATTTCGACGCGACCCGTCCTCTCGGCAGACACGTACCCGCCAAGTACATCACCGGGACCCAACTCGGCACGAGCAACGGCCGGGGATGGAAGAGGCTGCTGGCCGAGCGCTGGCGTCACGCGCCCGGCCAGCTCGGCAACGCGCCGGGAACCGAAACGGAAGTCGCCGTCATCCTGCGAGGCCGTCTCCCCGTCCGGCGCCGCGACCACGGCCGGTCGCAGGACTGCTACGCCATCCCGGGCACGGTGGCGCTGTGTCCCGCCGGCTTTCAGGAGGAGAGTTTCCAGCTCCGGGGGGAGATCGGCGAATGCGTCCACCTGTTCCTTCCCGGGCTCGCGGAAACGGCGCTTCGCGAGTTCGACGCCGATCCCGGCAGGATCGGGCTCCGCTACGAAAAGGCGATCCGCGATCCCCTGATCGAGGGAATCGCCCGCGCGATCCGCGCGGAGATGCTCGATCCCACCCCGGCGGGCAACATGCTGGCGGAGACCCTGGCCACCGCGCTCGAGGTTCACCTCCTCCAGCGTCACTCCAGCCTGGCGGCCGCCGCCGCATCGCTTCCGACCGCCCGGGGCGCGCTCGATCCCGGACGTCTCGGCCGGGTCACGGAGTTCATCGAGACCCATCTGGGCGAGGACCTGACCATCGAGGCGCTCGCGAACGAGGCCTGTCTGAGCCCCTTCCATTTCGCCCGCGCCTTCAAGGCGGCGACCGGGATGGCGCCGCACCGCTACCTCACGAACCGCCGGCTCGAGAAGGCCCGGTCCTGGGTCGCGGAGGGACAGCTCCCGCTCGCCGAGATCGCCTTCCGGTGCGGTCTCTCCTCGCAGGCCTCGTTCACCAAGTGGTTCAAGCGGCTCGTCGGCGCCACCCCGGGCGAATACCGAACGCGCTACTCCTGATCCCGACCCCCCCGGCCCCGCGCGCCCATCGTGCGCGCCGCGCAATACTGGCGGGCCGATGCGCCCTCGCCCGGCGGCGTTCCTCGGACCGGCCGCGCTCCTCGCGTGGAGTCCCGGCCTCGCCGCCCAGGAGGTCCCGGCGACCAGGACCTCCGAACCCATCGAAATCGACGGCGTGCTCGACGAGGCCGCCTGGGACAGAGCCGCCGCCATCGAGACGTTCACCCAGCTCCAGCCGGTCGCCGGCGCGCCGGCGTCCCAGCGCACCCTCATCCGCGTCCTGTACGACGAGCGGATGGTCTATTTCGGGATCGAGGGCCGCGACACGGACCCCGAAGCGATCTCCCGAACCGTCACCCAGCGTGACGGCGAGGTCTGGGAGGACGACGCGGTGGCGCTCGTCCTCGACACCTTCGACGACGACAACAACGCCTACGTGTTCATGGTCAACTCGCTGGGCACCCAGCAGGACGAGCGCTGGGCGGACAACGGCCGCACCCGGGACATCACCTGGGACGCCAACTGGCTTTCGGCGGGCGCGACGGGCGCCGGCGGCTGGACCGCCGAGGTCGCCATCCCGTTCGAGACGGTCCGTTTCGCCCGCGAAGCGACCGCCTGGGGCTTCAACGCGATCCGCTACCTCCCCCGGAACCTCGAGCAGAGCCACTGGATCCCGGGCCTTTCCGAGTGGTTCCGGATCGCCGAGATCGGCGCCATCACCGGCCTCGACCTGACCGAGGCGGTCACGAAGAGCTACGCCTTCATCCCCTACGTGCAGGGGGCGCTCCAGGAGGCGCAGCCGGACACCACCGAGGTCGGACTCGACCTGCGCTACGCGCCGTCGAGCAACATCGGGATCGACTTCTCGTTCAACCCCGACTTCGCCACCGTCGAGGCCGACGTCGAGCAGGTGAACCTGACCCGCTACGAGCTGTCCTACCCGGAGAAGCGCCCCTTCTTCCTCGAGGGCACCGAGAGCTACCGCACCCGCATCGTGCAGTTCTACTCGCGCCGGATCGGGGACATGCAGTGGGGCGCGAAGGTCAACGGCAAGGTCGGCAAGTGGCGGGTCAACGGGTTGGCCAGCCAGACCGATACCGAGTCCGCCGCGGCCGCCGACGGCGCGCTCTATTCCGCGTTTCGCCTGAGCCGCGAGGTCGGCGGCGCTTCGAACATCGGGGTGATCGGCGCGAACCGCACCTTCGAGGGGACGAGCGAGGGCTCGGTGGGGCTGGTCGGGACCCTCTTCTTCTCGGACTACCTCGGCATGACCTCACAGGTCGTCCGGTCCTACGGCGCCCACGACGAGGGCGCGTGGACCTACTTCTTCCGGCCCTCCTACGACTCGCAGACCGGCCACTTCCACGTGCGCTACACCCACGTCGGGGAGAACGTCCGGGAGAACATGAACCGGGTCGGCTTCATCCGCGACGACGACCGGCGCGAGGTGGACTCGAACGTCCGCAAGCAGTTCTGGATCAACCGGCACGGACTCCAGGACCTGACCGGCTCGATCAACTACAACCAGTTCTGGAGCCAGACCGGCCGCCTGCGGAGCTGGCAGGTCCGCAACCGGCTCGGCCTCAACTTCCTCCGGCGCTGGAGCCTCGACCTGACGAACGACGAGGAGTTCAAGGCCGAGGAGGCCGGGCTCTTCGAGAAGGACTTCCGGAACACGCTCTACCAGGCCACGCTGACCTTCGACACCCGGACCGGCACCTCCGTTTCCGCCTACTACGGCCAGGGTCTCAACTTCGACAGCGACCTCGACCAGTTCGGGGGCGTCGTGGACTGGACCATCACCGACGCCCTCACCGCGACCTACGACCTCAAGCGCGTCTGGTTCGACCCCGACCCCCACGACCGGAGCAGCTGGGTCCACTTCGTCCGGGCCACCTACTACGTGAACAAGGACATGTTCTTCAAGGCCTTCTACCAGACCCGCTACGACGTCACCGGCAGCCTCGCGAGCCCGATGTTCGAGCTCGAGCGCGAGACGATCCAGCTCCTCTACGTCTGGAGGTTCTTCCCCCCGTTCGGCTCGCTCCAGCTCGCCTACCAGGAGGGCCCGGCCCAGTTCGACGACGAACTCGTCAACTACCGGACCCTCTTCACCAAACTCTCCTGGGTGTTCTGACGGCGCGACGGCTTGGAACGCCGGTCTCCAGACCGGCACCGCGGCGCTCCGCGCCGCGCACGTCGTGACCCCGCTCAGGCAAGGTGTCGCGTACGCCTTGGACCGCCGGCTTCAGCCGTCACGGCCCCTAGCCGACCAGCAGAACTGCACATTCGCTTCGACTTTTCCACATTCCGGCCCCAGGCGGGAAAAAACAGGCCCGAATTCCGTCCAGGTAAGTAGAGGAGGACGCCGCGTCCTCCGACGCATCCCCCAGGAGTTCCCGATGCCCTCCCAGCCCGCCCCCGAACAAGCCCCGAAGGCCGCCACCCGGCCCCAACCGCGGCCAAAACCGGAGCCGGATACACCCGACCGGGACCCGCCGCAGCCAGCGGCAACCGGCGCGCTCTTCCGGGCGCTCGTCGAGGCCGGCGCCGGCACGATGGTCGCCTATACTGCGGACGAGCAGACACGATCCATGGTTTCGAACAGCGTGGCCACGCACACGCAGCCGATCCTGAAGGAAGTCAGCCAGCTCACCACGCAGGTTCGCGACCTCACCGCGCAGGTTCGCAACCTCGCCGAGGCTGGCGCCGAACGCCACCACACGCTCGCCGCCGAGGTCCAGGCGCTCAAGGAGGCGGGCGCCGAACGCCACCGCACGCTCGCCGCCGAGATCCAGGGGCTCAGGGAGGCCGGCGCCGAACGCCACCGCACGCTCGCCGCGGATATCCAGGGGCTCAGGGAGGCCGGAGCCGAACGGGACCGCAAGCTGGACGTCCTGACAGCCCAGATGCGGCTGGTGATAGGCGCCTTCGGCCTCCTGATCACAGCCCTCATCGCGGTCTTCGGCTTCCTGTTCACACGGTAGGCCGGCGTCCGCCCGCGCGGGCCATCCCCGGCCCGCCTCGTGTCACGCCCGGCCGGGACCGCCGGTCTTCAGACCGGCACGCGCAGCGCTCCGCGCCGTGCACAGCGCGACTTCGCTCACCGTCACAGCACCCACGCCGCAGGTCTCCCGACTCCGGTCGATATCGGGGTCGGCGAGCCTTCCCGCCGAGGCGCCCACCAATACTGCGGACGCACACGCCGAGTCCATGGTTCCCGAGATCGATGCCGCGCAGACGCGTCCTATCGTCATCGACATGCGGCGCGTTGACCAGGAGTGGCACGCACACTTCGGCCAGATGGAGCTGCGACCGGAACGGCTCGCATACGACCCCTGGGAAGGAGTCCGCAAGCTGGACAGGCTCATCGCCCAGACGTGGGTGTTGCTGGCCCTGATGGGCGTGGCGCTGATCCTGGAACTCGCCATTCTCGTTCTCCTGCTGACCCGCTGACGGCGGCAGGTGCAGGATCTACGGCAGGGCTTCATACCGGCCTGCGGGCCACCCCCGGCCCGCCCCGCGGCACGCCCGGCTTGGAACGCCGGTCTCCAGACCGGCACCGCGGCGCTCCGCGCCGCGCACAGCGCAACCTCGCCCATCGTCACGGCACCCATGCCGGACGTTCCCTCCTCCAGCCCCGGCTCCGTGGATGCGGGGAGCTGACACCTACCAACTCGTCGAATGCGGGGAGCTGATGCTCACCGGCCTCCCGAATGCGGGTAGCTCAGGCCCACCGGCTTCCCGAATGCGGATAGCTGACGCCCACCGGCTCCTCGAATGCGGGTAGCTCGCGCCCGTCGGCCCCCTGAATGCGGATAGCTGACGCCTGCCGGCTCCTCGAATGCGGATAGCTGACGCCCACCGACTCCTCGAATGCGGATAGCCGACGCCCACCGGCCCCACGAATGCGGATAGCTGACGCCCACCGACTCCCCGAATGCGGATAGCTGACGCCCACCGACCCCGCGAATGCGGATAGCTGATGACCACCGGCGCCGTCAATGCGGGTAGCTGCCGCCTACCGCCCCCCAAATGCGGATAGCTGACGCCCACCGACTCCCTGAATGCGGATAGCTGACGCTCATCGGCCTCGCCAATGCGGGGAGCTTCCGCCTACCGGACCCGCGAATGCGGGTAGCTGACCTCCTCCGGCTCCACGAATGCGGAGAGTTCCCGCCGTCGATGGGATTCGAAAAGTGGACAGAAACGGGATCTGAAAACTGGACACTCTTGGGGTTGCAGACGGTCTTTTCGGAGGAGTTGGGAGGGAAAGGTTCAGCGGGTTTGCCGCGGAGCGAGTGAGCCCCGGTTCTGGATTCCGCCGGCCGTTGCGACAGGAATCTCAGGTACACCCCTTGTGGTTTCGATCGCGGGGCGCGGGGCCTCTTCGGAGGCCCCTGCTTCTTCAGGCGGGCATCGAAAGCCGGTGGCTGACGCCCACCGGCTCCCTGAATGCGGATAGCTGCCCGTCCGCCGGCTCCGCGACTGCGGGGAGTTCCCGCCCAGCGGCTACCCGAATGCGGGGAGCCACCAGAGCGACCGGCCCGTGGCGTCGCCGCACTCCGCGTCGTTACGACTGTAAGTGACGCCGTAACATCAACAATCATTGAATCCTTACAACACACTTCCACCACACGGCTCGCCCCCAACCTCGCATAACCTTGCCCCGGCATGTCGCTCCTCAACCTCCGCGGCGAAGACTCCGTCCCCGAACCGGACAACGAGGTCGTCCTTCCCGAAACACCTCCGGGTCTCGACGCCATCCGGGCCTGGATCGGGAAGCCGCGCCCCTGGCTTCACGGGATCCGGCTCTGGATCAAACACATCCGCACGGAAGGTCCGGAGACCTGGAAGCGGCTGCGAGAACGCGGGCTTCGGGCGGCCAGGTGGCTGCGGAGAGTGCTGGGCCGAATCGCTCCGGCGACGCGTCCCGTGGCCCAGCTCGGCCAGATCATCGAGGAACTCGGCGGAATGATCCGCCGCGTGGCGGACGAGCTCCACGACCTCCTCGGCAAGCAGACGGAAGCCGGGACGCAGTTCCGGGAAGTCGGACGCATCGCCCAGCGCGCCGGCGCCCTGATCGTGTCCACGACAAGGCTCTCGGGCAAGGCGCTCACCCTGCTCGGCCGTCTCCTCGCTCTCCTGGCAGCTCTCGAAGCCGCTCCCGAACCGGCCCCGCCCCCCGGACCACCCAAGCCACCGGCCGAGCCGGATCCCGTTCCGCCGGAGGATCCCAAGCCCGATCCCAAGCCGGATGAAGGTCCGGCGGAAGAGCAGCCCAACCCGCAACCCGGCGCCACCCCGCCCGACGGCTCCGGTCGCGCGTCTTCCGAATCCGCCACCCCCGTTCCCGCGCCGCACGCGCCGGCGGAGGGAACCCCGGAGCCGGTCCCCCCGACTCCGCCGGACCCCACGCCGGAACCGGATCCCCGCGGGGAACCCGCGCCAAAGCCGGATCCCAGTCCCCGGCCGGACCCCACGCCGGAACCGGACCCCGATCCCAGTCCGCCCACCCCCGCGCCTCCTCCGTCCGAGCCGGCCCCGGCCATCCCCTCCGAAGCGGACCTCGAAGCGCGCCTCGAGGGCGTCCCGGAGGTCCTGCTCCCGCAGGTCCGCGCCGCCGTAATCAAGGGGCGCTCACCGCGGGATGTCCTGCATCCCCTGATCCTGGAAATCTGCTACCGGCGGGACTGGTCCACGCCCAAGCAACTGGCGCGCTGGCTGGACATGCACCGGTCCAGCCTGACGGAGCGTCACCTCGGCCCGCTGGTCCGCGATGGACTGCTCGAACTCAAGTATCCGGATCGTCCGAGCAGCCCCCGGCAGGCGTACCGCACCTGCCGGGACCGGTGGCCGCCCCGACATTAGGCCCCCCGCCGAAGGCTCCTCGCGGATCCACGCCCGCGACCGACCCTCTTGCGAGCTGCGCCGTCGTGGCGCAGCGGCTCGGAGCGCCGACCTCTGGCCAGTCCTCCCGGTGGGGGCCGGCATCGCCGAGCGCAGCGAGGCGAAACCGCAGTCCCCCAGGGAGCCGACTGCGGCTCTCACGTCGTCACGGCGCAGCGCCATCAACGCGGGTTGCGAGCTCCCGGGCGATGTTGGCCATAGCCCAGCGCACCCGCTGCCGTCGCCCTTAAGCACGTTCGCTTCGACTTTTCCACATTCCGGTCCGAAGCGGGAAAAAACGAGCCCGGATTACGTCTAGGGAAAGTAGGGAAGACATCCTGTCTTCCCCGACTCGCACCCCACGGAGGATTCCCTGATGCCGCGCGCCGTCCACAGCCAGCAGCCGCCCGCCCAGAAACCACCCGCGAAGCCCGCTCCGCCTGCGGCGGACCGTCCGCCACCCGGTCCCGACGCCGTCAGCTCGGAACCGCCGGAGGAGGGCGCCCTCTTCCGTGCCCTTCTGGACGCCGGCACCGAAGCCATGGTCGCCTATACTGCGGAAAAGCGGCTGCACACCATGATGTCGGAAGCCATAGCCCAGCAGCTTCAGCCGCTCGTGCGGGAGATGAGCCGCCGGTTCGACGAGATCGATCGCCGGTTCGACGGAATCGACCGCCGATTGGACGGAATCGACCACCGGTTGGACGGAATCGACGGTCGGCTGAACGAACATGACCGCAGGCTGGCCGTGCTCGCCGCCCAGATGCGGCTCGTGTTCGGTGCCCTGGGCCTGCTGGTGACCGTCCTCATCGCGGTCTTCGGCTTCCTGTTCACGAACGCGAACTGAACCACCCGGGTGTCCTGACGGCTGGGACCGCCGGTCTTCAGACCGGCACAGCGGGCTGAAGGCCCGCGGAATCGCGCGTAGCTACCCGCAGTCGTGGTGCTTCGGCTCGCAGCCCGGGCCTCCGGGCGGGACTACGGAGCACGGCGAGGCGAAAGGGCGTAGCTCCGGTGCCGCAGGTGGCGCAGCGGCTCGGAGCGCCGACCTCTGGCCAGTCCTCCCGGTGGGGGCCGGAATCGCCGAGCGCAGCGTGGCGAAACCGCACGCCCGCCCAGAAACCACCCACAAAGCCCGCTCCGCCTGCGGCGGACCGTCCGCCATCCAGTCCCGACGCTGCCAACCCGGAAGCGTCCGAGGAGGGCGCCATCTTCCTCGCCCCGCTCGACGCAGGCGCTAACGCGAGGGGGGCCTATCCTGCAGAAAAGCGGTCGCACACCATGATCTCGGACGCCATCACGCCACAGTTTCAGGCGTTGATGGAGGAGATGACCCGCCGGTTCGACGAGCTCGCCGCGGCCGGCGCCGAGCGTGACCGCCGGCTTGATGGAATCGACCGTCGCCTCGACGAACATGGCCGCGAGCTGGCCGCGCTCGCCGCCCAGATGCGGCTCCTGATCGGCGCCATGGGCCTGCTGGTGACCGTTCTGATCGCGGTATTCGGCTTCCTGTTCGCACAGTAAACGGCGCGGTTTCCCGCGGCACCGCGGCCCCAGCGGGGCATCTTCGCTTCGACTGTTCCACATTGCGCACCGGGGCGGGAAAAAACGAGCCCGAGTCTCGTTTATGGGAGTGGAGGAGGACGCCGCGTCCTCCGATTCATCACCCCAGGAGTCCCGATGCCCCAGCCCGGCCCGAAACCAGAGGGCGAGGACGCGATTCCTACGCGGCCGATCCTGCTCCCCGACTTCGCATGAGCCTGGTCGTGTCCTTTGCAACCTCGAGGACCTCAACCGGACCGCGTACCGGTTCTCCCATCTGGTGGCCGAGGGAGGCGACGAGCGGACTCAGCGCTTCAGCCTTCGTTACATCGCTCGTCAACACTCGCAACAAATCTGCCGGCGAGGCTCCGGCGACAACGAGGTCGGGCACGAGCTTCTGAATGTCCCGCATCATGACCTCACTGTCTGGCGCAAAGACATCGTAGGCCGCTCGGAACGCTCCGACTGCTGCATCCACATCCGCCTCCTTCAGCCGCGCCTTCGACCGAAGCGAATGAGCCTCCCAAGTCAGCGAGGGCCTCGCCGAATCGGTCACCCGGTCGAGGCGGGCCTCTACTTCGTCGCACAGCGCCACGGCCTCTGCCGTGGAGCCCAGGCCGATCTTCCCGATTGCCTGCAATGTGAGGACTCGGCAGACCCGAGTCTGCACCTCCGGCGCCCCGTGGTCCCGAAACCGTTCCAGCATCTCTTCCCACTTCTCGGTTGCGGATGCGAGCTTTCCGCGTTTCGCGTACGCAAGGCCCAGGCCGGCGAGCGCCTCCGCGACCTGGATGTCCAACTCTACGGGGCCACGACCTCTGACGTCTTCAGCGGCTTCGGCGTATGCCTTTGCTGCTGCTCCATAGTCGCGATTCACCATCAGAAGGCCTCCCATCCTTACCAGCGCCGAGGCGAGCAGGGGCCGAACCCTTGGTGTTTCAACACTCCGAAACCGGTCAACGGCGTCGTTGGCGGCGCCGAGAGCCTTCCGGGCCTCGCCGCGCTGCTGGATCTCGACAGAGATTCCCAACAGCGCGACTCCCACGGGTACGGCGTAGCCCTGGCTCGTTTCATCCCCGAATCGTTCAACCAGTCTCTGTTGATACGCGAGTCCGGCGTCAGGGCTGCCGGAGATCGCTCGAAGCAATCCCAGACTTGCGAGCGCAGCAGCGACTTGCTCCCCAACGCCTGGCGCATCGCTTGTTTCGAAGCGCCGCAGAAGCTCTTCGTAGGCGCCTCGGGCTGCCTCGGTATCGCCCGCCTGTTCGTATGCGTGTCCGAGGGTATTGAGTGCCGAAGCCGCGAATTGCCGCTCGTGAGGCTTCCCGTCCTTATAGAGCTCGATCGTCCTTCGACAGGTTTCGATGCCCTCTTGGATCATTCCTTCGTGTATTTCGCACCGTGCGATACCCACGAAAGCCGTTCCCACGTACTTCCTGAGAACCGGTTTCCGTGTGGTTGCGTAGCGATCCACGAATTCTCTGAGCGAGTTCATCATCGCCTTCGTGTCGCCTGAACTCGCCTGCGCGACGCTCGCCATCAAGAGCAGGATGCCCATCCGTGTGTCCGCAACTGCGGATTCAACCGCGCCACCCGGTGCGAGCGTCCGATTGATTTCGGCAGCAGCGGTGTCGTACGCCCGCGCGTCGAGCGCCGCCGCGATCCTCAGCAGTGACCGCTCCGCCTGTTCGTCCTGAATCGATTCCGCCAAGCGGCGAACTTCCCTCGCAATCTCGTGTTGCTCGTCCTCGAAGATTGCTGCTAGTTCTGGTCGCTCGGCGAGCACCCGCGCGAGGCCGTCCCGGACGCCCGGCGCTGAGTTCGCCTCAATAAGAAGGTCCGAGAATCTGTCGGCCCACTCGTCAGGACGGTAGAACGATGCCATGTACCGGATCAGGTTGTGTACGACCCCGGCCTCGTTTCGTTCGCGACGGAGCTTGTAGTAGATGCAGAAGAGGCGCTCCGCCAGGGCGTGCCGTCGTTTCTTCCCTGCCCGCTGGGTGATCACCGCCCCGCGCTTCCTGAGGCGGCCGAGCATGACGGACACGGTCCGGACATCCATCCTGGCGCGGGCCGCGATTTCGCCAGCCTCGGAGGGTTGCCAGAGATCGGCCAATGCGAGGAACACCTGTCGCTCCCGCGAAGGCAGTGCATCAAGCTGGCTTCGGAAGTACTCGCTGTGGTCATCAATCAGGGCGGCTAGCCGTTCCATGAGACCGCGCGCGGACAGGCGCTCCGCGAACTGCCCAACGATCACCAGAAGCCGCGGGCTGCCGCCGGTGAGGATTTCGATGGGCCGGATGTCACGTCCTTCCAGAGACTCCCCGGCAACCCGTTCCCAGAGCCGCTTGCAGTCCTCCGTGTTCAGCGGATCCAGGCTGACGGTGTGGAAGAGTTCAAAGAACGGCGCCCGTGCGTCGTCGAGCGCCGTGAAGCGGGTGGTCGCGGAGCCGAGCAGAATGATGCGCGGCTCCGACTGCAGCGTCGCCCGCAACTTCCATCCGAAATCCTCGTTCCCGCCTCCAAAGAGCACATGCAGGTTCTCGACCATCAGAACAAGCCTCCGATCCAGGCGTTCGGCGGCTGCCAGCACGGCGGCGCGGGCGCGTTCTTCCAATGCGGCGTCCTGCCACCGTCGGATCACGTCGGTCCGGGTTCCTCGCAGTTCCGCGGCGAATTCCGGGGCGCGCGCTTCGAGTTCGTTCGCCAGATGAAGCAGCGTGTCCAGCCAGAACGACACGGCATCGAAGACTTCCGCACTTTCGTCGGTGAACCGGACTGGCAGGAGTCTGGGCGCGAATTGGGCGTTGGTCCGTATTTCTGCCGCCACCCGAGCGAGCAATGTGGACTTGCCGCGGCCCCGCGGCCCGAGGATCAGGGCGTGCTGGCACGACGGTGAGTCCAGGTTTCCCCGCAGGACGTCCAACAGGATCTCAAGTTCAGGCTCGCGCACGACGAACTGTCGGATGATCTGCTCGTCCGACTGGAGAAGCCCCGGATGGTGTTTGCGGAACACCTCGCGGCTCTCTCGCGAGCGCTCGGCCATCGCGATCATTCGGCCGAACCCCCGAGCTGTTTCCCCAGCGGTCGGTGTTCAAGGGGCTCGTGGCTGGTCCGGAACCGGGAGGCCCACCAGTCCCGAAGGAGCCGCGAACAGAACCGGTGCCCGGCCGCCGTCTGTTCCAGGTAGCCGTCGTGCATCAACACCTCCAGGGTGTCGGCAATCCGCTCGGGCACGTTCTCCGTAACCGCGGCATAGAGCTGTTCGAGGCGGCGGTGAGCCTTGGGTGTGAACGCACCCGCGGTCGCAGCCTCGGCGAGGATCTCCATTGCAACGGAGTAGCTCTGATCGTCCAGAGCGTCTTTCAGGCGCGTTTCATAATGGACCAGGTCCTTCTGTCCCGCCGGGCCGAGAAGAGCGCTCCGATAGACCTCCGGAACGTCCTGCACCGTGAGTCGGTCACGACCCCGCATGATCGCGAAATCGCGCAGTCGGGCAAAGAACGACTGGACGTGGTGGGGGATCCCGAGACCGAGCTCGTCATACACGGCTTCGGCCACGCCCGGCTCGACGGACACGCTCTGGCTCTCCGCGAGCCGGTCGAAACACTGCACGCTCGTTTCGCGGTTCCAGGCGCCAAGGCGAACGGGGTAAAGGTGGTTGATCCGGTCCGGGATGCCGAGCCGCCGCACCAGGGGTTCGAGTCCGATGCTTCCGGAAACGATGAGACTGAGCGAGCCGCCCTCGATCTCCTGGAGTGCGCCACGCAGCCAGCCAAGGAAGACATCCACTCGGTCCCGACCGTTGGAATGGCGGAGCATCCTCTTCAGGAAGATGGGCAGTTCATCCAACACGAGAAGGACGGGCCGCTCGTACCGGGCGCAGTCCCGAAGCAGATCGCGGCCGTGGCGTTTCCAGGTTCCTGCGTTCAACTCGGCGCGGATCCCGACCTTGAAGTCACCAACGCCGATCTCGTCCAGGTTTTCGCCCACCCAGCGTCCGACTCGCTCGCCAAGCCGGTCCCGCAGCGATCGCACCGAGTGCGCGGCTCGGGCGATGTCCGCGATCACGTCTTCCGCGTCGTCGGCTCCCTCCACGTCCGCGAACAGGAACACCCACCCGTCGGCCTCCAGGCGACGGCCGAGCTCCCGAGCAAGACTGGTCTTCCCCATGCGCCGCTGGCCGGTGAGCAGGAGGTGGTTGTGCTCCCGAACCAGGTTTTCGAGCAGCCGCAGCTCTGGTTCACGGTCAAAGAAGTCCGCGCCGCTGACCCAGCGTCCCGTGGACACTCTCATGTATCGGTTCCTCCGTTCTGAGCAGTACCCCGAAATGCTAAGGGACAACAGTTCAGTTGTCAACATATTTGTTGTCAACTAGATCATTGTGCACTGTCGGCACCCCGTCGGCGAGCCCTGATCTTCGCCGGCGAGGCCGACAAGCCCCCAGCGGATCGGCGGCCCCCGGTCCTGAGCCGGACCCGCCGGGGGAAGGAACTCCGGAGCCGATACCCACGCCGGACCCGGATCCCGACCCGGGCCCCACGCCGGAACCGGAGCCGACCCCCCGGCCGGAGCCCACGTCGGAACCGGACCCCGATCCCAGTCCGCCCACCCCCGCGCCTCCTCCGTCCGAGCCGGCCCCGGCCATCCCCTCCGAAGCGGACCTCGAAGCGCGCCTCGAGGGCGTCCCGGAGGTCCTG
>JAJEFG010000064.1 GCA_022820545.1 Acidobacteriota bacterium
GGTTGGAGCGTGCGCGGCGCGGAGCGCCGCGGTGCCGGTCTGGAGGCCCCCTCCGGGAGGACTGGCCGGCGTTCCAGGCCGGCGCGCTGTTCAGAAACGGAAGAGGCGGGTGAACTTGACGATGAAGGACTGGGTGTTCAGCTCGGGGTAGCCGGGCGCGAGGGTGTCCCGGAGCGAGTTGTAGACGACGTAGAGGTCGCTGCCCGGTTCGTACTCCCAGCGGAAGCGGACGTTCGTGGAGAGGCTGTTCGCGGCCGTGTTGTACTGGAGGAACGCCGCGAGGAAGCTGCGGGGCGAGAGCGTGTAGTTGATCCGGGAGGCGATCAGACTGGTGTCGTAGTCACCAGCCGGGAGGTCGATCCAGTTCAGCGAGATGGAGGGCTCCAGCGAAAAGCGGGTACTCACCTCGACGCGCCCGCGCCACGCCGCCTCGCGGCGCGTCCCGGAGAAGAACCCTCCCTGCTGGAAGGCGAAGTTGCCCGAGACGGGACGATGCGGCCCCGCCTGGTAGCTGACCCGGATGTCGCCGAAGTCGTAGGCGCCCTCCCCGACTCCGATCCCTTCGTCGGCGTCCAGCAGGAACTCCTCGCTCAGCACCTCGTGGTTCCGCGCCGCGTTCACGTTGAGCTGGTCTCCGTTCTCCAGCTCCACCCGGGTACGCAGCGAGAAGATTCGCGTCTCGAGGACGGATTCGTTGTCGGTGGTGTAGTCGATGCTCCCGGTCCAGCCGATGCGGCGCAGCCAGGAGATCGAATGCGGCCGAGGGCTGAAGCGCGCTTCCGCGTAGTTGCGCCGGAAGTCGCGCCGGCGCAGGAACCCGATTCCGGGATCGAACCCGTCGCCCACCATGAGCCGCTCCGCCTTGAGCCCGTAGCGGTCGCCGTTGTAGTCGAGCTGGCCGAGATAGCTCATCCCGGTCGCATCCTCGAGCTCGTTCCGGGTCCAGGCGGCGTAGGACTGGATGGTCAGATGCTCGAAGAAAGCGAACTGGCCATCCATCCCGTAGGCGAAGTTGCGCCCCAGCCCGCTGGCGGTGTGGGACCGGTAGGTGCCCATGAAGCCCACCGTGCTGCGGTTCAGGACGTCGCGCTTCAGCCGCAGGACCGAGAAATCGGTCGCCGGAGCGCCCGCGGCGTCGCCCGCGCCGGTGCGGATGGCGAGCGCTCCGACGCCGAAGTCACCGAGCTTGCCCGTCACCCGCCCGCCGCCGAGGATGGGCACCGCCTGGCCGCCGGCGATCCCGATCTGGCGGCTGAAGAAGAGCACCGGGGTGCTGCTCGGCGGGCCGAAGCTGCGCGTGGATCCGGAGGGCGGCGCCCGCGACGCGGTGCCGAAGCTGAAGATCCCCTGTCCCTCCAGGAAGAACTCGCGCTTTTCGGGGAAGAAGAGGCTGAAACGGGTCAGGTTGATCTGCTGGGCGTCCGCCTCCACCTGGGCGAAGTCGGTGTTCCAGGTCAGGTCGGCGGTGAGCCCGCTGGTGATCCCGACCTTGGCGTCCACCCCGAAGTCGCTGCCGTAGTCCCTTTCGAGTCCGCCGGCGTCCGCGCGGACCCCCGCGGAGTCGCCGATCAGGTACGGCTTCACCTCGACGGTGCGGGAACTGGCCGGCGCCTCGACCCCCACCAGGGTGCCCGCCGAGCTGACCTTGGTGATGGCCCGCGGCCCGAGGGCGGCGGGAACCGCGGTCAGATAGGACATCTCGTTCTTCCAGCGCACGATGCGGCGGAAGTTGATCCCCCATACCTGCGGGCCGCCCCGCGCGTAGCGCAGGGTCTTGAACGGGATCGCCATCTCCATGGTCCAGCCATTCTCGAACCGGGCGGCCCGGGAGTCCCAGACCGCGGTCCAGTCCCGATTGATGTTCAGCTCGTCCACGATAAGGCCGTCGAAGAACCCGCCGAGCGGGTTCAGGTAGAAGAAGAAGGCGTTCCGGCGGTCGTAGAAGGTGTCGAGGATGACGGCGAGGTTCTCGTTGTTGTGGATGCCGAAATGGTCCCGGCGCATTTCGGTCGCCACGATCCGGTCGGGCTGGCTGTCCCAGCAGCGGCCCGCCACGTAGAGGGTGTCGTCGTCGTAGAAGACCCAGACCTCGGTCGGCTCGGTGGCGGGTTCGCCCTCGAGGGGCAGTCCCTGGATGAAACCGCCCACCCCGGGCACGCGGTCGTAGATGGCGTCGTCGAGGCGGCCGTCGAGTTCGAACGGCCCTTCGAGGCGGGTGGCGCGCATGGTGGCGCCCCCGGCCGCGTCGCGCCGGACCATTTCGGGCAGATCGGGAGGCGCGGGACCGCGGACCACGGTCGGGGTGGCCGGCGTCGAGCCCTGACCCTCCTGGCCTTCGTCCGTGCCTCCGGATTGACCCCACGCCGACGCCGGCAGGAGCAGGGCGGCGCTGGCGACCAGCACGCGGATCTGGTGGTGGGACAAGGGAAACTCCACCGTCCCGGCAACTCTAAGCCGAAATGGAATCAGAACCGGAACAGACGCGTGAACTTGACGATGAAGGACTGGGTGGCGAGTTCGGGATACCCGGGCATCAGGGTGTCCCGGAGCGAGTTGTAGACGAGATAGAAGTCGCTGCCCGGCTGGTACTCCCAGCGGAAGCGGACGTTCGTCGAGAGGCTGTTCGCGGCGCTGTTGTACTGGAGGAACGCGGCGAGAAAGCTCCGGGGAGAGAGGTTGTAGTTGAGCCTCGCCGCGACCAGCCGCGTGTCGTAGTCCCCGTCCGGGAGAGTGATCCAGTTGAGGGAGACGGTCGGCTCCACGATGAAGTGGGGGATGACCTCGAGCCGGCCGCGCCAGGCGAGTTCGCGCCGCGTTCCCGAGAAGAACCCGCCCTGCTGGTAGGCGAAGTTCCCCGAGATCGGCCGCTGGGGCCCGGCCCGGTAGCTGAGGCGGGCGGTTTCGAAGTCGTGCGCTCCGACGGCCACCGCGAGGTCGTCCGTCAACCGGAATTCCTCGTGGAGCACTTCCCGGTTCCGCGCCAACTGGAACTGGAAGCTGTCCCCGTTCTCGAGTTCGGCGTCGGACCGCAGAGCCAGGATCCGGGTTTCGAGATTCCCGTCGGTGTCGGTGGTGTAGTCGAGGCTGCCGGTGCCGCCGATCTTCCGCAGCCAGGCGATCGAGCGGGGCCGGGGGCTGAAGCGCGCCTCCGCGTAGTTGCGCTCGAAGTCCCGGCGCCGCAGGAAGCCGACCCCGGGATCGAAGCCCTCGCCGACCACCAGCCGCTCGAACTGGAGCCCGTAGCGGTCGGCCTGGTAGTCGAACTGGCCGCGGTAGCTCATGCCGGTCCGCTCCTCGTGTTCGTTCCTCGTCCAGGCCGCGTAGCTGCGGATGTCGAGGTTCTCGTAGAACCCGAAGCGCGCGTCCATCCCGTAGGCGGCGTTGCTCCCCAGGCCGTCTCCCGTGTCCGAGCGGTACGTCCCCATCATCCCGACGGTGCTGCGGCTGAGGACGTCCCGCTTCAGCCGGATCACCGAAAAGTCGGTTTCCGGAGCGCCCGCGGCGGCGTTCGCGCCGGACCGCATGGCGAGCGCGCCGACGCCGAAGTCGCCGAGCTTCCCCGTCACCCGGGCGCCGCCGTCGATGGGCGCCAACTGGTTGCCGGCGATCCCGATCCGGCGGCTGAAGAAGAGGAGCGGGACGCTGCTCGGCCCACCGAACCTGCCGGCCGAGGCGCGCGGAGTCCGCTCCGAGGTCCCGAAGGCGAACAGTCCCTGCCCTTCCAGAAAGAACTCCCGCTTTTCGGGAAAGAAGAGGCTGAACCGGGTCAGGTTGATCTGCTGGGCGTCCGCCTCGACCTGCGCGAAGTCGGTGTTCCAGGTGAGATCGGCGGTGAGCCCGCTGGTGAGGCCGACCTTGGCGTCGATGCCGACGTCGGCCCCGTAGTCCCGCTCGAGCCCGGCCCCCTCCATCCGCGCTCCCGCGGCGTCGCCGGTGAGGTACGGCTTCACCTCGATGGTCCGGGAGGCGGGCGGCGCCTCGAGGCCGACCAGGGTGGCGTAGGAACTGACCTTGGTGATCGACCAGATGCCGAGGGCGGCGGGAAGCCGGGTCAGGTAGGAGATTTCGTTCTTCCAGCGGACGACCCGGCGGAAGTTGATGCCCCAGACCTGGGGGCCGGCGGCGGGGTAGCGGAGCGTCTTGAACGGAAACCGCAGTTCGGTCGTCCAGCCGTCCTCGAACCAGGCGGTCCGGGAGTCCCACACCGCGGTCCAGTCCCGGTTGAAGTTGCGTTCGTCGGTGATGAGGCCGTCGAAGAACCCGCCGAGGGGGTTCAGGTAGAAGATGAAGGCGTTCCGGCGGTCGTAGAAGGTGTCGAAGGTGACGGCGAGGTGCTGGTTCAGCCAGATGCTCCCGTGGTCGCGCCGGAGTTCGTTGGCCACGATCCGGTGGGGCTGGGTGTCCCAGCAGCGTCCGGCGATGTAGATCGCCTCGTCGTCGAAAAAGACCCAGACCTCGGTCTTTTCGGTGGCCGGCGCTCCTTCGAGCGGCTCGGTCTGGATGAAATCACTGATGCCGGGAACCTGGTCGTAGATCGCCTCGTCGAGGCGTCCGTCGAAGTCGAGCGGCTCTTCGAGGCGAACGGCCCGGATGGTGGCGCCACCGAGGTTGTCGCGCCGGATCATGGCCGGGGGTTCGGGGGGCGCGGGGCCGTGGATCACGGGAGCGGGCGTCGGCTGCTCCTCCGGCTGGCCGCCGGCCAGCGGCGGCGCCGAGACCAGTCCGGCGGCGAGGGCGCCAAGCAGCCCGGGAAGGCGACTCAGAATCGGAAGAGACGCGTGAACTTGACGACCAGCGCCCGGTCGGTCAGCCCGCTGAGCCCGTCATCCCCGTCCCGGTTCGTGCTGAAGACGACGAACAGATCGCTTCCCGGCGAGTACTCCCAGCGGAAGCGCACGTTGGCGGAGAAGAGCTGCGCCGCCGAGTTGTACTGGACGAGCGCGCCCACGAAACTCTGCGGAGAGACCGTGTAGGTGGCGCGGAGGCGGCTGACCTGCGCCTGCACTTCGCCACCGGGCACGTCGATCCAGTTGAGGCTGATGTTCGGCTCCATGGAGAAGCGCCGGTTCACCTCGGCCCGTCCCCAGTAGCTCACCTCCCGCCGGGTGCCCCCGAAGAAGTCGCCGAACTCGTAGCGGACGTATCCCGAGACGGCGCGGTGCGTTCCCAGCCAGAAGCGGAGTCCGCTGCGCCTGAAACGGTAGCTGCCGGCCGGAACCGCGACGTCGCTCGAGAGGTCGAAACCCTCGAGGAGATGCTCTTCGGTCAGCGAGTGCGTCACCACGAGGCGGTCGCTGCTCTCGAAGATGGCCCGGCCCTCGAAGCTGTACTCCCGGGTCTCCATTTCGCCGTCGAGACGGTCGTACTGGTTCGCGTCCAGCTTGAACTCGAACTGGCGGATCCGGTCGATGCCGCGGGGACGCGGGGCGAACGTGAGGGAGCCGCCGTTCTTGGTGAAGTCGCGCCGGCGGACGAACCCCATCCCCGGATTGAAGTCCTCGCCGAGGTAGAGCCGCTCGGCCGAGACGTCGATCAGGTCGGTGTCGTAGCGGAACTGGCCCATGTAGCTGGCCGCCTGGTGTCCGGTCTCCGACCCGGGCTCGCTCGTCGCCATGTAGAAGGTGTTGACGCGGATGTTGTCGGTGGGAGCGAAGTTGCCGTCCACGCCGTAGAGGGAGTTGGACCCGGAGTGGTCGGCCGCATGGTTCCGGTGGGTGGCGATGACCCCGATGTTGGACCGCGAGAAGAGGTCCCGCTTGATCCGGAAGGCGCTGAAGTTCGTGCCCTCGTAGTCGAGGTCGCCGACCTCGCCGGTCTGGATGTTCATCAGACCCATCTGGTAGGCGCCGGCCCGGCCGTGGAGGCGGGCGCCTCCGAGAATCGGCACCGCGCTGCCGCCGGAGATCCCGATGGACCGGCTGAAGAAGGGGATGGGAGCGTCGGACGGGCCCTGCCCCCCGAAGGCTCGGGTCTGCCGGCCCCCGAAGTCGAAGACCCCCTGTCCCTCGAGGAAGAACTCGCGCTTCTCCGGGTAGAACAGGCTGAAGCGGCTCAGGTTGACCTGGGTCTCGTCGTCCTCCACCTGCGCGAAATCGGTGTTCCAGGTGACGTCGGCGGTGAGTCCGTCGGTGACGCCGAACTTGAAGTCGCCGCCGAAATCACCGGACCACTCGTCGTTGATGTCGCGCAGGGGCGCGTTCGCCTGGGAACCGATGGCGTAGGGCTTGAGCTCCATCCGCCGGGAGCCGGCCGGGGCCTCGAGCCCCACGAGCGTCGCGGCGTTGGACAGGCGGATGAGCGCCTCCCGGTTGTAGGCCTGCGGGGTGGGGGTGAAGAACACCTTCTCGTTCCGGTGCTTGATGTTCCGCTGGAAGTTGATGCCCCAGAGCTGGGCGCCGCCGGCCGGATAGCGGAGCGACCGGAAGGGAATGCGGATCTCGGTGGTCCAGCCGCCCTCCACCGTCCGGCTCTTCACCCACCAGACGGTGTTCCAGTCGCTGTTCGTGTTCCGCTCGTCGGTCACCTGGGCGTCGTAGAGGGCGCCGAGGGGGTTCGTGTGGAAGAGGAAGCCGTTCCGGCGGTCGTAGAAGGTGTCGAGGACCACCTGGAAGCTGTCGTTCCAGCCGATGTTCATGTGGTCTCGCCGCATCTCGCCCGCCATCAACGGTCCCGGGTGCTCGAGGTCGGCGGCGATGTAGAGGTTTTCCGCGTCGTAGAGCACCCAGACGCGGGTGGACTCCGAGGCGGGAGCGCCCTCGTTCGGTTCCTGCTGCAGGAAGCCGCCCGCCGCCGGGACCTGGTCGTAGACCGGGTCGTCGAGGACGCCGTCCACGGTGATCGGCTCGGAGAGGCGGAAGGCCCGGAGCGTCACCCCGCCGTCGGCGTCGCGGCTGACTGCCTCTCCCGCGCCCGGCGCGGGGGGACCCAGGATGCGGCTCGCCATCGCCGAGCTGACGCTTTGTTGACCGGCGGCGAGTCGGCCGCCGCCGCGCAGCGGAATGGCCAGGTCGCCGGAATCGTCCTGGAGCTGCCGGTCACGGGGCGGAGGGGCGGGTCCGTCGGCGCCCGCGGCAGCCCCGGCCAACAGGATCGAAAACCCGAGGGCGCGGGCGGTCCAGCGGTTGCGGGACGTACGGAAAGGGCGGTACACGGCGGCCGGAACTCAGCGCGAGAGAATCTCGAAAACCGAGGTGAATTCTAGCGGAATCCCGCGCTGTCCCGGCCTCTGCGGCCGGCGCGAGCGCGGGTCAGAACCGCATCAGGCGGGTGAACTTGACGACCAGCGCCCGGTCGGTGAGCCCGGAGAGCCCGTCGTCCCCGTCGCGGTTCGTGGTGAAGACCACGAACAGGTCGCTCCCCGGCGCGTACTCCCAGCGGAAACGCACATTCGCGGACATCAGTTGCGCCGCCGAGTTGTATTGGACGAGCGCGCCCATAAAGGCGTGGGGCGAGATCGTGTAGGTGGCGCGGAGTCGGCTCACCTGCGCCCGGACGTCCCCCGCGGGCACCGTGATCCAGTTCAGGCTGATGTTCGGCTCGAAGGAGAAGCGCTGGTTGATCTCGGCGCGTCCCCAGTAGCCCACTTCCTGCCGCGTGCCCCCGAAGAAACCGCCGGCTTCGTAGTTGAGCATTCCCGAGACCTTGCGGTGCGAGCCCATCCGGAGCCGCGCCCCGGCCCGGGCGAACCGGTAGCTCCCCGCGGGCACCGCGACTTCGTCCGAGAGGTCGAAGCCCTCGAGGAGATGTTCCTCGGTCACGTCGTAACCGAGCATGAGGCGGTCGCTGCTCTCGAAGATGGCGTTGGCCTCGAACTCGTACTCCCGGGTCTCGAGCTCCCCGTCGGGACGCTGGTAGTTGCTCACCCGCGCCTGGAACTCCAACTGGCGGATCGCCTCGATCCCGCGCGGGCGCGGGGAGAACTGGACGGACCCGCTGTTCTTGGTGAAATCCCGGCGGCGTACGAAACCCATCCCCGGGTTGAAGTCCTCGCCCAGGTAGAGCCGTTCGCCGGTGACGTCGAGCAGGTCGGTGTCATAACGGAACTGGCCCATGTAGCTCGCCGCCCGGTGTCCCGTCTCGACCCCGGGCTCGCTCGTCGCCATGTAGAACGTGGTGATCCGGAGGTGTTCCGTGGGATTGAAGTTCCCGTCCACGCCGTAGAGGGAGTTGGACCCGGAATGGTCGGCGGCGTGGTTCCGGTGGGTGGCGATGACCCCGATGTTCGACCGGGAGAAGAGGTCGCGCTTCACCCGGAAGGCGCTGAAGTTCGTGCCCTCGTAGTCCAGTCCCGGCGCCTCGCCGGTCTGGATGTTCATGAGGCCCATCTGGTAGGCCCCGGCCCGCCCGTGGAGCCGGGCGCCGCCGAGAATCGGCACCGCGCTCCCGCCGGAGATCCCGATGGACCGGCTGAAGAAGGGGATCGGAGTGTCGCCCCCGCCACCCCACATCCGGGTCTGCCGGCCCCCGAAGTCGAACACCCCCTGCCCCTCGAGGAAGAACTCCCGCTTCTCCGGATAGAAGAGGCTGAAACGGCTCAGGTTGACCTGGGTCTCGTCGTCCTCCACCTGGGCGAAGTCGGTGTTCCAGGTGACGTCCGCGGTGAGCCCCTCGGTGACGCCGAACTTGAAGTCGGCGCCGAAGTCGCCGGACCACTCGTTGTTGATGTCGCGCAGGGGAGCGTCGGTCTGCGAGCCGATGGCGTAGGGCTTGAGCTCCATGCGCCGTGAACCGGCGGGCGCCTCGAGTCCCACGAGCGTCGCCGCGTTGGAGAGCCGGTTCAGGCCGTTCATGTTGTAGGCCTGGGGCGTCGGCGTGAGGAAGGCCCGCTCGTTCGTGTGCTTGATGAGGCGGCGGAAGTTGATCCCCCAGAGCTGCGCTCCTCCGGCCGCGTAGCGGAGCGACCGGAACGGGATCCGCATCTCCATGGTCCAGCCGTCCTGAAGCAGCTCGGTCTTCACCCACCAGACCGTGTTCCAGTCGCTGTTCGTGTTCCGCTCGTCGGAGACCTGGGCGTCAAAGAGCGCGCCCGCCGGGTTCGTGTGGAACAGGAAGCCGTTCCGCCGGTCGTAGAAGGTGTCGAGGATGACCGAGAAGCTGTCGCCCCAGCCGATGTTGCGGTGGTCGCGGCGCATCTCGTTGGCCCTGAGCAGTTCCGGATGGTGCTCCTCGAGTTCGGCGGCGATGTAGAGGTTCTCCGCGTCGTAGAGCACCCAGACGCGGGTTGCCTCGGAGACGGGCGCGCCCTCTTCGGGTTCCTGCTGCAGGAACCCGTCGGCGGCCGGGACCTGGTCGTAGACGGGATCGTCGAGCACGCCGTCCACGGTGAGCGGCTCGGCCAGCCGGAAGGCGCGGAGGGTGACCCCGCCGTCCGCATCGCGGCTGACCGCCTCACCCATCGCGGGAGCGGGCGGACCGAGGATGCGGCTCTCCATCCCCGAACTGAGGTCCTGCTGGCCCTCGGCGAGCCGGCCGGCGCCGCGGCCCGGGATTCCGAGGTCGTCCTGGCTGTCCTGGAGGCGGCGGTCCGCAGGAGGTCCGTCCGGCACGGGACGGGCGAACGACAGACCAGCGGCCAATATCAGCAGGCTGGCAGCGGCAACGCCCGTCACGAAAACGGGAATCCGCAAGCGGCGGGACACGTGCACTTCCTTCGAAACCAGTGGTGACAACCGGCGCGGACTATAGCCCTCTGGAGCGACGGTTGCGAACGCGGCGCGGATGGCTTGGCGGAGCAGTGGCGGACGCGGTCCGGAACCCCGTCAGAACCGGAACAGACGGGTGAATTTCACCACCAGCGTGCGGTCGCTGAGCCCGGAAAGGCCGTCGTCGCCGTCGCGGTTCGAACTGAAGACCACGAAGAGGTCGCTCCCGGGCGAGTACTCCCAGCGGAACCGGACGTTTGCGGAAACCAGTTGGGCGGCCGAGTTGTACTGGACGAGGGCGCCCAGGAAGCTGCGGGGCGAGACGGTGTAGGTCGCCCGGAGGCGGCTCACCTGCGCCGTCACGTCGCCCCCGGGCACCGTGATCCAGTTGAGGCTGATGTTCGGCTCCAGGGAGAAGCGCTGGTTCACCTCGGCGCGTCCCCAGTACATGACCTCCTGCCGGGCGCCTCCGAAGAAATCCCCGAACTCGTAGCGGAACATGCCCGAGAACTTGCGGTGGGACCCCATCCGGATCCGCACCCCGGTCCGCGAGAACTTGTAGTTCCCGGCGGGCACCGCGACCTCGTCCGAGAGGTCGAAGCCCTCGAGGAGGCGCTCCTCGGTCACGGTGTGGTCGAACATGAGGCGATCGCTGCTCTCGAAGATGGCGCGCGCGTTGAGCGTGTACTCCTGCGTCTCCATCTCGCCGTCGGGCCGGTCGTAGCGGTTCGCCTCGACCTCGAACTCGAACTGCCGGATCGCCTCGATGCTCCGGGGGCGCGGCCCGAACAGGAACGAACCGCCGTTCTTGGTGAAGTCCCGCCGGCGGACGAAGCCCATCCCGGGGTTGAAGTCCTCGCCCAGGTAGAGGCGCTGCAGCTCGACGTCGATCAGGTCGGTGTCGTAGCGGAACTGGCCCATGTAGCTGGCGGCCTGGTGCCCGGTCTCGACCCCGGGCTCGCTGGTGGCCATGTAGAAGGTGTCGAACCGGATGTTCTCCGTCGGGGCGAAGTTGCCGTCCACGCCGTAGAGGGAGTTGGACCCGGAGTGGCCGGCCGCGTGGTTCCGGTGGGTGGCGATGACCCCGATGTTGGACCGCGCGAACAGGTCCCGCTTCACCCGGAAGGCGCTGAAGTTCGTGCCCTGGTAGTCGAGGGCGCCGACTTCGCCCGTCTGGATGTTCATCAGACCCATCTGGTAGGCGCCGGCCCGGCCGTGCATGCGGGCGCCGCCCACGATCGGCACCGCGCTGCCTCCCGAGATCCCGATGGTCCGGCTGAAGAACGGGATGGGAACGTCGGTCGGGCCGCCGAAGAAGCGGGTCTCCCGGCCGCCGAAGTCGAACACCCCCTGCCCTTCGAGGAAGAACTCGCGCTTTTCGGGGTAGAACAGGCTGAAGCGGCTCAGGTTGACCTGGGTCTCGTCGTCCTCCACCTGCGCGAAGTCGGTGTTCCAGGTGACGTCGGCGGTGAGTCCGTCGGTGACGCCGAACTTGAAGTCGCCGCCGAAGTCGCCGGACCACTCGTTGTTGATGTCGCGCAGGGGAACGTTGCTCTGGGAGCCGATGACGTAGGGCTTCAGCTCCATCCGGCGCGAGCCGGCGGGCGCCTCGAGACCCACGAGCGTCGCCGCGTTCGAGAGCCTGAGCAGCGCGAACCGGTCGTACGCCTGCGGCGTGGGGGTGAAGAACACCTGTTCGTTGTTGTGCTTGATGCGGCGGCGGAAGTTGATCCCCCAGATCTGGGGCCCCCCGGCTGCATAGCGGAGCGACCGGAAGGGAATCCGGATCTCCACGGTATAGCGGTCGTCGAGGCGCTCGGTGTTGACCCACCAGACCGTGTTCCAGTCGCTGTTGGTGTTCCGTTCGTCGGTCACCTGCGCGTCGAACAGCGCGCCCTGCGCGTTCGTGTGGAACAGGAAGCCGTTCCGCCGGTCGTAGAAGGTGTCGAGGATGACCGAGAAGCTGTCGCCCCAGTCGATGTTCCGCTGGTCGCGCCGCATCTCGTTGGCCATCAGCAGCTCCGGATGGTGCTCTTCGAGTTCGGCGGCGACGTAGAGGCTGTCCGCGTCGTAAAAGACCCAGACGCGGGTGGACTCCGTGACCGGGGCGCCTTCGTTCGGCTCCTGTTGGGTGAAGCCGTCGGCCGCCGGCACCTGGTCGTACACCGGGTCATCCAGCACCCCGTCCACGGTGAGCGGCTCGGAGAGCCGGAACGCGCGGAGGGTTACCCGGCCGTCGGCGTCCCGGCTGACGGCCTCGCCGGCAGCCGGCGCGGGCGGGCCGAGGATGCGGTCCGCCATGGACGAATCGAGGTCCTGCTGGCTGGCGGCGAGCTGTCCCGAGCCGCGGGAGGAGACGCCGAGGTCGTCCTGGAGCTGCCGGTCCGGGGGCGGAGCGGCGCCATCCTGGGCGGCGGCGCTGCCGGCTGCGAGGACCGCGGCGGCAAGTACGAAAACGCCGGGCGCGACAATCCCCCACGCGCGCCTTCCGTTCAGCGATCGACGATTCAAGACCCCAGCGTCCCGTTCCTCAGAATGAGGATCAACGCGCAGTGTACCGGGTATGTTCCCTCCATTCCGAACGCGTTCCGGGAGAGGCCCGAACCGCGAAAACGGCGGCCCGTCCGGATGGCGCGACGGCCTCGAGCGCCGGCTCGATGCCGGCCGCTGACCAGAACCACTCCCGAACGGCCAGCGTGGCCCCTGTCGCGCCCCGCTCTGACTGGAGGCGGGGAACCACGCCAGCTCACGGCCGAGAGGATTCGCAACTGCGGAACGGAATCTGATGAACCGCCGCACCGTAACCTGAGAATCAGCCGACGTTAAACCTGACAATCAGCCGAAAGACCTGTTACGGTTCGGCAAGTGCCAGCCCCCGTTCTCTTCCCGCGGTTCACCGATGCGCGTCTGCTGGAATCGCTTGAGGATTCCCCGGTAACCCTGATCCACGGGCCGCGCCAGTGCGGCAAGACAACGCTGGCCCGCACAGTGGGCCTGGCGCACGGCTACCAGTACATCAGCTTTGACGATCCGGCCGCCCGCCGGGCCGCGACCGAGGACCCGATGGGCTTCGCCGCCGGGCTTCCCGAGCGGGTCGTCCTCGACGAGGCGCAGCGCGTCCCGGAACTGTTCGCGGCGCTCAAGCTGAGCGTGGACCGTGAGCGGAAGCCCGGCCGGTTCGTGCTCACCGGCTCGACGAACGTGCTCCTGATGCCGACGCTGTCCGATTCGCTCGCCGGAAGGATGCAGATCCTTCGCCTGCATCCGCTGTCGCAGTGCGAGAGCGACTCCGCCGCCTCACGGGGGTTTCTGGACGCGCTGTTCAATAACCGCTTTACGGTCCGTCCGACCGAACGCCTCGGCGAGGAGCTTGCCGGCCGCATCACGGGAGGGGGCTACCCGGCGGCGCTCCTCCGGCGATCCGCCGGTCGGCGGAGCGCCTGGTACCGTGACTTCGCCGATACGGTCGTCCAGCGGGACGCCGCCGACATCGCGCGGATTCGTTCGCTCGACGCGCTCCCCCGGCTTCTCGCCGTTGCGGCAGCGGAGAGCGCCTCCCTGCTGAACGTGAGCCGGCTCGCGTCTTCCTTCCAACTCAGCCCGACCACCATCACGGACTACCTGGCCGTGCTGGAGCGGCTGTTCCTCATCGAACGGGTGCCGCCGTATCGCCGCAGCCGGAGCGCTCGCGCCGTGAAGACGCCAAAGCTGCATCTCGGTGACACCGGCATCGCGTGCGCACTGCTGCAGTTGGATGAGGAGGGCGTCCGGGCCGATCGTTCCCTGCTCGGGCATCTGCTCGAGACGTTCGTGTTTCAGGAACTGCGCCGCCAGGCAAGTTGGCGCGAGTGGCCGCTCTCGTTCCTCCACTTCCGTGACCGGGACGGGGCCGAAGTGGACATCGTGATCGAGAAGAGCGTCCGGGAGATCGCGGGAGTCGAGGTCAAGGCCGCCGCCACCGTCAACGCCAGGGACTTCCGCGGACTGCGCGCGCTCCGGGAGAGCGCGGGAGCGGGCTTCGTCGGTGGCGTGGTCCTCTACGACGGAGAACTCAGCCTGCCGTTCGGGGATCGCCTCCACGCCGTCCCCATCCGCGCCCTGTGGGAAACGCCCACGGCCCCCGGAGCACCGTAACGGGGCGCAGGGGAACGACGCGGGGCTGAGGCGCTGGAAGGGAACCGCTGCCGTCCCCTGCGGAATACGATCCTCAGGCGCCGGAGGTTGTCCTCCGTCGCGCCGCCGCAGCCGGCGCGCCGCCTCGATGTCGGCCGTCGACGCATGGGGTGGATCGGCTGCTGACCAGAACCATTCCGAAAAGGCCAGCGTGGCCCCCGGTCGCGCCCTGCTCCGAATGGCGGCGGGGAACCAGGCCAGCTCACGGCCCGAGCCGTCGCGCGAGCGTGCGGAACGCGCGTGAACACCGCGCAGTGAGGCGGCGCGGGCCTGCGCGCCGACCCGCTGGCAGCGGGCGTGCAGCACGATTTCGCCGGCTTCGTCCAGCGGATAGGTCACCGGAAGACCGGCGGCGCGAAGGCCCGCAGCGGTGTGGGCGTCGCAAACGACCTGGCGCGACGGCAGCGTGCAACCCACGAGGATGGGCCCCATGTCGTCCCGCAGGCCTTCCGGCTCGTAGGGCCAATCAGCGATGGAATCCACGGGTGTTCCCCCTGACGATAGATTGATCGCCGATGCGGGTCGGGAAAGCCGTCATCGGGGCCTCCGTTCACTATGGCCGGGCCGAGTTGGTCGCTCTGGCGCTCGAGGGCGGCGCTCCCCGGTTTCTCGGCCGGCGGCGTGTCAGGCTGGTCGCCGACGGTCTCCCGAGCGCGCCCTACCACCACGAGGCGCTGGAACTGGACATCGGGGCGGCAACCGCCCTCGTGGATCGGGTGAGGCGGTCGGTGGCGGACTGCGCCAACGCGGCGATCTCCACCATGCTGGCGACCTGGCGGACCGGGGTGCTGGTCCTGCCGGCGAGTCCGTATGACCGCCTGCCCGACTCGCTGGAAGAGGTCCTCGGCTCGCGTGCCCTCACCCTCGCCGCCGACGGCATGCTCTACCGCGAGTCGCTCGCCCGGGCCGCGTCCGAACTCGGCATGGAGGTACGGAGATACCCGCGCAAGACGGATCCGGCGGCGCTGGCGGCGGAAGCGATGCGATTGGACATCGCCGCGGTCAACGCGCTCATCGCCCGGTTCGGCCGCGAGGCGGGAACGCCGTGGCGGAAGGACCACAAGCTGGCGGCGGCCGCGGCGCTCAGCGTTCTGGGGCGGGAGGTGATCCGGTAGGCCAACGGGTCGAGCCAACGGTCGAAGCCGTCGCGCGGTGAGGATGGATGAAGTCGCGACGTGCGCGGCGCGGAGCGCCGCGCGTGCCGATCTGGAGATCGGCGTTCCAGGCCGGCGCGCCATACGGACCTTCCGAGTGCGCGGTACAGGATTTGAACCTGTGACTTCCTGCGTGTAAGGCAGGTGCTCTTCCGCTGAGCTAACCGCGCAACTCCCCGCAGGGGCGGGGATTCTCGCAGCAGTGCGGCCACTGTTGAAGAGTCCGGCGGCCCGCTGCGTAGTTCTCCAGCAGATTCACCGGAACTCCAGAGGATGCCCGCCCGTTAGGAGAGAGCATGAAGCGAAAGTCCCTGCTGCTGTTGCTTGGCGCTGCGGTCCTCGGCATCGCCGGGGCCGGCGTGTTCGTGATCCCGAACCTGACCCGGGTGAGCGAGGCCCGCGAGATCGCCAGCGAGCCCGAAGAAGCGGCGCCGACCCCGGTGAGCGTCGCCGAAACGCGGCTCGGTCCGGTCGCCCTCCACCTCACCACCACGTCCGCGGTGGAGGCCGAGCGCACCGCGCAAGTGCTGTCCGAGACCTCGGGCGTCCTGACCGAGATCAGCGTCCGCGAGGGAGATTCGGTGGCCGCCGGCCACGTGCTGGCGCGGGTGGACGCCCGGGAGCGGCGGCTCGCCTTCCAGCAGGCCGAACTCCGGCTCTCGCGCGCCGAGTCGGAACTCTCGCGCCAGCAGCGGGCGTTCGAGCAGGACCTGGTGGCCGAGTACGAATACGAAAAGGCGCGCTTCGACCGGGACCTCGCCGCCTCCGAACTCGAGACCGCCCGCCTCGAACTCGACCGCACCGAGATCCGCGCCCCCTTCGCCGGCAAGGTGACGGAGGTCCTGCTGGTCGAGGGCGGCCGGCTGGAACCTGCCCAGCACCTGCTGACCCTCGCGGACTTCAACACCCTGGTCGCCCGGCTCTACGTGCCGGAACGGGACGTGGCGGGGCTCAGGCCCGGCCAGCCGGCCGTGGTCCGTCCAGAATCGGACGCCACCGGAACCGGGATCACCGGGCTCATCCGCGAAGTCAGCCCCATCGTGGATCCGGGCACCGGCACCGTGAAGGTCACGGTGGCGCTGCCCGCGCCGGCGGGAACGGTCGTGCGGCCCGGTTCCTTCGCCCGGGTCGTCATCGAGACCGGCCGGCGGGAGAACGCGGTGCTGGCCCCCAAGCGGGCCATCATCCAGAGCGAGACCGGCTCCCACGTCTTCGTGGTCGAGGAAGGCAAGGCCGTCCGCCGCGAGGTGACCGTGGGGGTGGAGATGGACGGCCCCGAGGGGGCACTCATCGAGCTCGCGGACGGGCTCGCACCCGGGACGCGGATCGTGGTCGCCGGCCACGGGGCGCTCAATCCCGGCGCCCCGGTCGAAATCCTGAACAACTGACCGATCCGCCTTCCGTCCGGAGGACTGTCCCGTGAAGTCCCTGATCGCCGGCTGCATCCGGCGGCCGGTGAGCGTCGGCATGTTCACCGTGGCCGCGTGCGTCTTCGGGTTCGTGGCCCTCGGCCGGCTGCCGGTCAACCTGCTCCCGGAGATCTCCTACCCCACCCTGACGGTCGAGACCCGGATGCCGGGCGCGGCGCCCATCGAGGTGGAGACGCTGGTGACCCGGCCGATCGAGGAGGCCGCCTCGGTGGTTCCGGGGCTGCGGCGCGTCACGTCGCGGTCCCGCGCCGGAGCCTCCGAGGTGACCCTCGAGTTCGTCTGGGACACGAACATGGACTTCGCCGGGCTCGACGTGCGGGAGAAGCTCGACAGCGTCCTGTTGCCGGAGGACGCCGAACGGCCGCGGCTCCTGCGCTTCGACCCGGCGTCCGACGCGATCTTCCGCATTGGCGTCTCCGGGGACCAGCCCCTCTCGAGCATCCGCCAATGGACCGAGGAGGACCTCAAGAAGGATCTCGACGCCGTGGACGGGGTCGCCGCGGTCCGCATCGAGGGCGGGCTGGTGCGCGAGATCCAGGTGGACGTGGACGAGGGCCGGCTCGCCGCCTACGGCATCACCGTCGCGGAGGTCCGGGACGCGCTCGCGGCCAACAACGTGAACCTCGCCGGCGGCAGCGTCTACGAGGACGAGGCCCGCTACCTGGTCCGCACCCTGAACGAGCTGGACACCCTGGACCGCATCCGCGCGGTGATCGTGAAGGACACCGAGGGACGGCTCGTCCGGCTCCGCGACGTGGCCGAAGTCCGCTCGGGGTTCAAGGACCAGGAGGTCATCCTGCGCCAGGGCGGCGCCGAGGGCGTCGAGGTCCGCATCTTCAAGGAGGGCGACGCGAACACCGTCCAGGTCGCGGAGGGAGTCCGGTCCCGGCTCGAGGCGCTCGACGAGTCCGTGCCCGCCGGGCTCGCCCTGGCGGTGCTCTTCGACCAGTCCCGGTTCATCGAGGGCGCCATCTCGGAGGTGGTGCGGAACGCCTGGGAGGGCGGACTGCTCGCCATCCTGGTGATCGCGCTCTTCCTTCGCGACCGCCGCTGCACGGCGGTGGTCGCCATGGCCATCCCGGTCTCGGTGATCGCCACCTTCTTCGTGATGCAGCAGATGGGGCTCTCGCTGAACATCATGTCCCTCGGGGGGCTGGCGCTCGGGGTGGGCATGCTGCTCGACGACTCGATCGTGGTGCTCGAGGCGATCCACCGCCGGCACGCCGGCGGCGAGGGCGCGCGCGCAGCGGCGGTCACCGGGACCGTCGAGGTCGCCGGGCCGGTGATCGCCTCGACGCTCACCACGGTCGCCGTCTTCCTGCCCATCGTCTTCGTCGAGGGCGTCGCGGGCCAGCTCTTCCGCGACCAGGCGCTGACCGTCTCCATCTCCATCCTGGCGTCGCTCGGGTTCTCGCTGGCCCTCATCCCGGTGCTCTCGAGCCGGGGCGTGATCACCCCCGGAGCCGCCGGTGAGCAGCGGGCGACAACCGCCGTGCGGGCGCTCCGCGGGCTGCGCCGCGGACTCCGCTGGGTCGGACGGGGGCTGATGTTCCCGCTGCGGCCGGTCGCGTCCGGCTTCACCGCGGCGGAGGGCGCCGTGGCGCGCGCCTACCCGCCGGTGCTGCGGGCGGCGCTCCGCCACCCGGTCACCGTCTTCGCGCTGGCGGCCGGGCTCTTCGCCGGTTCGCTCGCGGTCGGACGGGCCGGGATCGGCGTGGAGCTCATCCCGGCGCTCTCGCAGGGCGAGTTCCACTTCGACGTCCATCTCCCCGAGGGGTCCGCGGTCACCGCGACGGACACGGTGGTGGACGCCGTCGGGGAGTCCGCCCTCGAGGACCCGTCCGTGCTCCGGGTGACCACCGAGGCGGGGACCGCGACGGGCGGCGGCTTCGCCGGTGGCTCCGGCCGCGCCGAGCACCAGGGCCGCGTCCAGGTGACGATGGCGGATCCGGGGGACAAACTGGCCGAGGCGGCCGTGATCGAACGGATCCGCGCCGATCTCGCGGGACAGCCCGGCGTCCGCTACGAGTTCGGGCGGCCGTCCTATTTCAGTTTCCGGCAGCCCGTCGAGGTGGAGGTCTATTCGGAGGACCGCTCGCTGCTGGTGCCAAGCGCCCGCCGGGTACAGGCGGCGGTCGCCGACGTTCCCGGCCTCGCCGACGTGCGCTCCACCGCCGAGGCGGGCAGCCCCGAGATCCGGGTGCACTTCGCCGCCGACCGGCTCGCGAGCCTGGGCCTCACGGTGGACCAGGCGTCCGAGGGGCTGCGCTCCAAGCTGCGCGGCGAGGTCGCCACCCGGCTCGACGAGGGGGACCGGCGCATCGACGTGATGGTGCGCGGGGGCGAGAGTCTCCGCTCCCGCACCGCGGCGGTGCCGGAGCTGATCGTCCACGCCGAGGAGGCGCGGCCGGTGCCGCTGCGGGCGCTCGGGAACGCCGAGGTCGGCGAGGGGCCCGCGGAGCTCCGCCGGGTCGGGCAACGGCCCGCGGTGGTGATCTCCGGCAACCTCGACGGCACGGACCTGGAGGGGGCTACCGAGGCCATCGATTCGCGCATCGCGGGGCTCGGGCTCGCCCCGGGCGTCTCCACCCGGTTCGGGGGACAGCGCGAGGAGATGGAGCGGTCCTTCGCGAGCCTGGCGCTCGCCATCGGGCTCGCGATCTTCCTCGTCTATTTCGTGATGGCGAGCCAGTTCGAGTCGCTGCTGCACCCGTTCCTGATCCTCTTCACGATCCCGCTCGCCGCGATCGGGGTGGTGTGGGCGCTCCTCCTCTCGGGGTCCACGCTGAGCGTGATCGTCCTGATCGGAGTCGTGATGCTGGCCGGGATCGTGGTGAAGAACGCCATCGTGCTGGTGGACTGCATCAACCGGCTGCGGCGCGAGGGGATGGAGAAGGCGGAGGCGATCGTCGCGGCGGGCCAGATCCGGTTGCGGCCGATCCTGATGACGACCCTGACCACGATCCTGGGCCTGACGCCGATGGCGCTCGGGCTCGGCGAAGGAGCCGAGATCCGGGGCCCGATGGCCATCACCGTCATCGGTGGACTGCTCGTCTCCACGCTGCTGACGCTGGTGGTCATCCCGACGGCGTACTCGGTGTTCGACCGGAAGAGGTTTGCGGCGTGAGGACCTTGAAGTTCCTGCTCTTCGCCGCCTGCGGCGGCGATGCCGGCCGGAGGCCGGCGCTCCGATGAGTCTTCCCAAGCTGGCGGTGAACCGTCCGGTGACCACCGCGATGGTGCTGCTCAGCCTGCTGGTGCTGGGCGGCATCTCGTTCAGCCGGATCCCCCTCGCCTTCCTGCCGGACGTGGACTTCCCCGGGGTCTTCGTGACCGTCCCCTACCCGAACGCGAGCCCCCGGCAGATCGAGCGCGAGATCGTGCAGCCGCTCGAGGAGGCGCTCGCCACCATCCCCGGCGCCCGCCGGATCAGTTCCACCGCCACCGCCGACAGCGCCGACCTCCAGCTCCAGTTCACCTGGGGCGAGACGGTGGACGTGGCCCGCGCGAAGGTCTTCGAGGCCGTCGAGGACGCGCGCCCGGACCTTCCGGACGACGTGCGGGAAATCTACGTCAACACCTTCTCGACCACCCAGATCCCGATCGTGGAGGCGCGGATCTCCGCCTCCGGCATGGATCTCTCGGCGAACTACGACCGCCTCGAGCGCCGGATCGCCGACCCCATCCGCCGCATCCCGGGGGTCGCCCGGGTGGACCTCAACGGGGTGGAGCCGCGCGAGGTGCGGATCAACCTCCGCCTCGACCGGCTCGCCGCCCACCGCCTCGACCTCGGCGAGATCGTGGACCGGGTCTCCAACATGAACCGCAACGTGTCGCTCGGACGCATTCGGACGGACGGCGAGGTGACCCCGGTGCGCGGGTTCGGGGCCCTGTCCGCGATCGAGGAGATCGGGAGCCTGCCGCTGGACGACCAGGGCCTCTCGGTCGCCGACGTCGCCGACGTGACCTACCGGGAGCCGCCGATCCCGTTCGGGCGGCACCTGAACGACGAGACCGCCGTCGCGCTCACCGTCTACAAGAGCGCCCAGGCGAACACCGTGGAAGTCGCCACCGCGGTCACCGAGCGGATCGAGACCGAGATCGCCGCCGATCCCTCGCTCGCCGGCATCAACCTGTTCGTCTGGGACGACCAGGCGGAGGAGATCACCTCCGGACTCGCCGGCATCCGCACCGAGGGCCTGCTGGGGGCCATCTTCGCCGTCTTCCTGCTGTTCCTGTTCCTGCGCCGGGTGGACACGACCTCGATCATCAGCCTCACGATCCCGATGTCCATCATCGCGACCGCGATCGTCCTCTACTTCGCCGGACGCTCCCTCAACGTCCTGTCGATGATGGGGATGATGCTCGGCATCGGGCTGCTGGTGGACGACGCCATCGTGGTCCTCGAATCCATCGTGCGCGAGCACGGCCGGGGGATCCCCGCGAAGGCGGCGGCGATCTCCGGCGCCCGGGCGGTCTCGGGGGCGGTGATCGCCTCGACGGTGACCACCGCCGTGGTCTTCCTGCCGACGGTGGTGGGCCCGAAGAACGAGATGTCCATCTGGCTCGGGGAGATCGGCCTCGCGATCACGCTGACGATCTTCTGCTCGCTGTTCATCTCGCTGACCCTGATCCCGCTGGTGAGTTCGCGCCTCCTCGCCCGCAAGCCCTCGGTCGCGCCCCGCTGGACCGAGCGCCTCGGCGATCTCTACCAGCGGGTCCTGCGGTTCACCCTGCGCCGCCGCTGGATCACGGCCGGCATCGCCGCCGCCTTCCTGGCCACCGCGATCCTGCCGTTCTTCCTCGGACTCTCCACGGCGGTGTTCGCCGGGATCAACCGCAACCGCATCTTCCTCGCCTACGAGTTCGACGACTTCCACTACAAGGAGGACTCCCGGCTCGCGGTGCTGGCCGTGGAGCGCGAACTCGCGGACGTCCGGGAGGAGCTCGGGATCGACTCCGTGTACAGCTACTTCGCCGAGAACGAGGCGCAGACGGTGATCTCGTTCCTGGACGAGCACATCTCCGACGCCGAAGGCCGGGAGATGAAGAAGCGCGTCGAGGAGGTGCTGCCCACCCTGCCCGGCACCCGGATCGTGTTCGGCGACGACGATCAGGAGACCGGCGGCGACAGCATGTTCTTCCGGGTCCGGTTCTACGGCGAGGACTCCGAGCGGCTCGCCGGGATCGCGCGCGAAGGCGAGGACCGGATAGCCGCCGTCACGGGGGTGGCCGACATCTCACGCGCCGGGGACACCCCCCGGAAGGAGGTGCTGGTGCGGCCGCGGACCGAGGAGGCCGCCCGGCTCGGCATCAGTCCGCGGGACCTTGCGGAGATCTTCGGGTTCACGCTGGGCGGACGGCCGCTCCGCCGGTTCCAGACCGAGGACCGGGAGGCCGAAGTGCTGCTCATGATGTCCCAGGCGGACGTCTCGCGGGTGGAAGACCTGCGCAACTTCACGCTGATCGCCGACGGTGGCGTCCCGATCGCGTTCGGCAACCTGGCCGACTTCGAGATCGTCGAACGCAGCCGGACGATCCAGCGGGTGGACCGCAAGGCGGTGGCGACGCTGCGCGCCTCGTACGAAGGGGAGGCGTGGGAGGACGCCCGCGCCGCGATCGAGGAGGAGCTGGACGCCATGGCGCTCCCCGCCGGGTACTCGTGGTCGTTCGGCGAGCGGATCAACCGCCAGGACACCGACCTCCAGAACATGGCGGTGAACTACCTGCTGGCGCTTCTCCTCATCTACATCGTGATGGCGGCCCAGTTCGAGTCGCTCATCCATCCGCTCGCGATCCTGATCTCGATCCCCTACGCGCTCTGGGGCGCGTCCTGGACGCTGCTCGCCACGAACAGCCCCTTCAACCTGATGGCCCAGATCGGGATGCTCATCCTGATGGGCATCGTGGTGAAGAACGGGATCGTCCTGATCGACCACGTGAACAAGCTGCGCCGGGACGGCATGGAGCGCACCGAGGCCCTGCTGGTGGGCGGCCGGGACCGGCTCCGGCCGATCCTCATGACCGCCGGCGCCACCATGCTCGCCCTCCTTCCGATGGCGATCGGACGGACCGGGCTCGACGGGCTCTACTACTTCCCGCTCGCCCGGACGGTGATCGGCGGCCTCGCCGCCTCGACGGTCCTGACGCTCGTCATCCTGCCGTTCTTCTACACGCTGCTGGACGACCTGGCGATGAAGGCGCGCCGGGTCTGGCGCGCGAGCGCCCCGGCGCCGGTCCCGGTGGCGGAACCAGTCCGAGCCTCCTGATCCTCAGGAACTGTCGCTCGGGAACATCGCGCACCCGGCTCGGAACGCCGGCCTCGGCCGGCAGCGCCCACCGCCGGCGGGCGATGCGACCCGGCACTCCCACAAGGCACGAGGTATCGCTGGTGACCGTTTATAACGATCTTAGTCAGTTTATCGAAATCGGATAAACTCCCTAATATCGTTATAACTCCCCTCGGATAGCCGGTCGAACTCATGGATCCTCTTACCAATCCCTTCGCGCCGGGCGCTGGGACCCCGCCCCCCGAGCTGGCCGGACGCGACGAACTCCGGAACGGCGTGCGAATCGCCCTCGGAAGGATCCGAATCGCGCGTCCGGCCAAGAGCGTGCTCATGGTCGGACTCCGCGGGGTCGGCAAGACCGTGCTACTCGTGCGGATGCGGAAAGAAGCCGACGAATTCGGACACCAGACCGTGTACATCGAAGCACCGGAGGGCCGGTCCTTGCCAGCCATGCTGGCGCCTCAACTCCGTGCGACGTTGTTGAAGCTCTCATGGAACGACAAGGCAAGGGACCTCGCTGATCGCGCGCTCCGGGGTCTGGCCGGTTTCACGAGTGCGCTGAAGGCGCAATACCAGGACATTCAGGTAGGTCTCGACTTCGATCCCGAAACGGGGCTTGCGGACAACGGCGACCTCGAGCAGGACCTGACCGCACTGTTGCTCGCTGCCGGCGCAGCCGCGAAGAAAGCCGGAACAGCGCTCGTCCTGTTCGTGGACGAGTTGCAGTACGTCCAGGAAGACGAACTGGCGGCCCTCATCACCGCGCTTCACCGCGCCACCCAAGAAGAAATGCCCGTCACCCTGGTTGGCGCTGGACTACCTCAACTGCGGGCTCGCACCGGGCGGGCGAAGTCCTACGCGGAACGTCTGTTCGATTTTCCCTTCATTGGACCGCTGGGGGAGGAGGCGGCGCGAACCGCCATCGCGAAGCCCGCTCTGGATCAGGGAGTTGGAGTCACGGACGAAGCCTTGCGCACGATCTTCGAAGAGACCCGCGGCTACCCGTACTTTCTGCAGGAATGGGGCAAGCACGCCTGGGACGTCGCCGACGAATCGCCCATTGCTCTCCGCGATGTGGAACGAGCTGCCTCGGGGGCCAAGACCGCGCTGGACGAGGGCTTCTTCCGGGTCAGGGTGGACCGGCTCACGCCATCCGAGCGAAGGTACCTGAGGGCTATGGCCTCTTTGGGCGCCGGACCGCATCGGTCAGGCGACATCGCGAAGGTCCTCGGCAAGCAGGTCACTGCTCTTGGACCCGTGCGGAACAACCTGATCGCGAAAGGAATGGTGTGGAGTCCCAGTCACGGCGACACGGCCTTCACCGTCCCGCTCTTCGAGGAGTTCATGACCCGGTTCATGCCCGGCGAGGACTGGCGAAACTAGGCCGTTCCTCACGCCCTCCGATGACGGGTGCGGGCCGCGTGCCGGCTGAAGCCGGCGTTCCAAGCCGTACGTGCCACTGGCTTCGTCCGGAGTTTGCGGTTTCGCGGCCCTGGCGGGCCGCGATGCCGGCCGGAGGCCGGCGCTCCGAGGCGGAACCCGGTAGGCTGCGCAGCGTATTGAGCCGTAAAGGGAAATGAACGGAAACGGCAGCGGAGCGAACGGCGGGCTCGCCGTCTCGATGCGGGACGTGACCAAGGTCTACCAGATGGGCGAGGTCGAGGTGCACGCGCTCCGTGGGGTGAGCGTGGACCTCGAGGTCGGCGGCTTCCTGGTCCTGCTCGGGCCTTCCGGGAGCGGCAAGTCCACCCTCCTGAACATCCTCGGCGGGCTCGACGTGCCGACCTCGGGGCAGGTGCTCTACCGGGGGCAGGACCTGACCCGCGCCGACGAGGGCGAGCTGACCCGGTACCGGCGGCGCCGGGTGGGGTTCGTGTTCCAGTTCTACAACCTCATCCCCTCGCTCAACGCCCGCGAGAACGTGGAGCTCGTAACCGAGATCTCCGACGACCCGCTCCCCGCGCAGGAGGCCCTCGACATCGTCGGGCTCGCCGACCGGAGCAGCCACTTCCCCTCGCAGATGTCGGGCGGCGAGCAGCAGCGGGTGGCCATCGCCCGGGCCATCGCCAAGCGGCCCGACATCCTGCTCTGCGACGAGCCGACCGGGGCGCTCGACATCACCACCGGCATCCAGGTGCTCGAAGCGCTCGAGCGGGTGAACCGCGACTACGGGGCCACCACCGCCATCATCACCCACAACGCGGCGATCGCCACCATCGCCGACCGGGTCGTCTCGCTCGCCGACGGCCGCATTTCCCGGCAGCACGTCAACGAGACGCGGGCCGCCGCCTCCACGATCCAGTGGTGAAGACGCCGTGATCCCCGCCCTCGACCGCAAGCTGCTCCGCGACCTCTGGCGGGTCCGCTCCATGGGGCTCGCGATCGCGGTCGTGGTCGCGTCGGGGATCGCGCTGCTGGTCGCGTCGCTCATCTGCTTCGACTCGCTGGAGACGACGCGCGACCGCTACTACGCCCGGAACGAGTTCGGCGACGTCTTCGCGAACGCCAAGCGCGTCCCCCGCTGGGTCGCCGGAAGCCTCGACGAACTGCCCGGGGTGGACCGGGCGGACACCCGCGTGACGGCCGGCGTCACCCTCGACGTCCCGGGAACAAGCGAGCCGGTCAACGGCCGCCTCATCTCGCTCCCGGACAGCGGCCGCCCGGTCCTGAACGGCGTCACCCTGCGCAGCGGGCGCTGGCCCGACCCCGGACGCGCCGAGGAGGCGATCGTCAACGAGCGTTTCGCCCAGGGGCACGGACTCGAACTCGGCGACCAGGTCTTCGCGGTGATCAATGGCCGGCGCCAGCGTCTCGAGATCGTCGGGACGGCGCTTTCCCCCGAGTACGTCTACGCGATCGCCGGCGGCGACCTCCTGCCGGACCCGACGCGGTTCGGGGTGTTCTGGATGGCGCGCCGGCACCTCGCGACCGCCTTCGACATGGAGGGAGGGTTCAACGACATCTCCCTGTCGCTCGCCGAGGGCGCCGCCCCGGAGCCCGCGATCGCCGAACTGGACCGCCTGCTCGAGCCCTACGGCGGCCTCGGCGCCATCCCCCGCGCGCAGCAGATCTCCCACTGGTACCTCCAGAACGAGATGACGGGGCTGCGCGGCATGGCGCTCCTGATGCCGATGATCTTCCTCGGGATCGCGGCGTTCCTCCTGAACGTCGTCCTCCGGCGGATGGTCGCGGTCCAGCGTGAACAGATCGCGGTACTCAAGGCGATCGGCTACTCCAACCTGCGCCTCGGGTTGCACTTCACCCAGTGGGCAGTGGTGGTGTCCGTCCTGGGAGGGATCCTCGGGATCGCGCTGGGGGCCCTGATGAGCGCCGCGATGCTCAATCTCTACATGGAGTACTTCCGCTTCCCCGACCTGATCATGCGGTGGAGCTGGGGGCACATCCTGGCCGCCCTGCTGGCCTGCGGCGCGGCGTCGGTGCTGGGCGCCGCCGCCGCGGTGAAGAGCGTGGTGCGCCTGCCGCCGGCGGAGGCGATGCGGCCGGCGGCGCCGGACACCTTCCGGGTCTCGCTGCTCGAACGGCTGGGGCTCAAGCGGTGGCTGACCCAGCCGCTCCGCATGGTCCTCCGCAACCTCTCGCGCCGGCCGGCCCGCGCCGCCATGTCGGTGATCGGCATCGCGTTCTCCGCCTCGATCATGGTGCTCGCGAGCGCCGCCATGGACTCGTTCGAAGAGCTCATGCAGCTCCAGTTCAACGTGGTCCAGCGCCAGGACGTGACCGTGACCTTCTTCGAACCGGAGGGGCGCGCCGCCTTCTACGAGCTGGCGTCGGTGCCGGGCGTCGTCGAGGTCGAGCCGCTGAACGGCGCCTCCGCGCGCCTCCGGAACGGGAACCGGAACCGGCAGGTCGGGATCCAGGCGCTCCAGCCGGACGCCCGGCTGCAGCGCGTGGTGGGCGCCGACTACCAGCCGGTGCGCTTCGACCGGACCGGCCTGATCCTGTCCCGGAAGCTGGCCGACGTGCTCGGCGTCGCGCCGGGCGACACGCTGCGGGTGGAGGCGCTCCAGGGAACGCGGCCGGAACGGGACATGGTGGTGAGCGCCACCGTGGACGACCTGATGGGCGTTTCCGCGTACATGGAGCCCGAGGCGCTCCGCCGCTTCCTCAGCGACTCGGCGACCATGAGCGGGGCGGCGCTCGGGATCGATCCGGCGGCGCGCGATTCGGTGTACGCCGCGCTCAAGGGCATGCCGGTGGTGGCGGGCGTGGCGCTCCAGCACGCGATGCTCGAGAGCTTCGAGACCTTCGTCGCCGAGAACATGAACAACACGATGGCGATCAACCTGCTCTTCGCGATGGTGATCGCGTTCGGGGTGATCTACAACACGGCGCGCATCTCGCTCTCCGAGCGGAGCCGCGAACTCGCCAGCATGCGGGTCATGGGCTTCACCCGCGCGGAGATCGGCGTCGTGCTCTTCGGCGAACTGGCCATCCTGACGGCGGCGGCGATCCCGGTGGGGCTCGGGCTCGGCTACTCCATGCTCGCGGGCATGCTGGCCGCCTACGAGACCGAGCTGTTCCGGATGCCGCTGGTCACCGAGCCGGGCACCTTCGCCTGGGCCTCGGCGGCGGTGGTCGTCGCGATGGGACTCTCGGCGGCGGTCGTTCGCCATAAATTGAACCGGCTCGATCTCGTGGAAGTCCTCAAGACCCGGGAGTAGCAATGAAGAAACGACGGCGGCTCATCCTCTGGGGCGGCGGGCTCGCCGCGCTGATCGCGCTGATCGCCCTCGGGTCCCGCCCCCGCCCGATTCCCGTGGACATCGCCTCGGTGGTCCAGGGGACGCTCTCGGTGACGCTCGACGAGGAGGGCGAGACGCGGGTCCGCGACCGCTTCGAGATCTCGGCGCCGGTGGCCGGCCGGGTCCTCCGGATCGAACTCGAACCCGGGGATCCCGTGCTGGCTGCGGAGAGCGTCCTCGCCACCTTCCTGCCGGCCTCGCCAGTGCCCCTCGACCCCCGCCAGCGGGCCGAAGCCCAGGCTGCGGTCGAGGCCGCGGAGGCCTCGGTGGGCCGGGTCGAGGCGCTCCACGAGCAGGCGGCGCAGGAGCGCGCCTTCGCCGAGTCCACCCTGAACCGTCTGCGCCGGCTCCAGGAAGAGGGCGTCTCCTCCGAAGAGGCGCTGGAGATGGCCCAACTCGAACTGGATACCCGCCAGGAAGCGCTGGAGGCCGCCGAGTTCGCGGTCCGGGACGCCCGCGGCAACCTGGCGCTCGCCCGGGCCCGGCTGCAGCGGTTCCGTTTCCGCGCCGGCGATCCGGGGACGGGGAATCCGGAGGCGATCCAGATCTTCTCGCCGGTGGACGGGGTAGTGCTGCGGCGGCTCCGCGAGAGCGAGGCCGTGGTCCCGGCCGGCGAGCCGCTGCTCGAGGTCGGGGACCCGCGCGAGCTCGAGGTGGTGACCGACTACCTCTCGAACGACGCGGTGCGGATGCGCGCCGGGCAGGCGGCGCTCATCGACCGCTGGGGCGGCGACCGTCCGCTCAACGGCCGCGTGCTGCGCGTCGAGCCCTCGGGTTTCACCAAGATCTCGGCGCTCGGCGTCGAGGAACAGCGCGTCAACGTGGTCATGGAGCTTGAGGACCCCTACGAGAACCGCTCCAGCCTCGGTGACGCCTACCGCGTGGAGACCCGGGTGGTGGTCTGGGAGGCGGAGGACCAGGTGAAGGTGCCCGTCGGGGCGCTCTTCCGCCGGGGGGAGAGCTGGGCGGTCTTCGTGGTGGAGAACGACACCGCCAGCGAGCGGGCCGTCGAGATCGGCGAGCGCAACCGGCAGGAGGCGCAGGTCCTCGGCGGCCTCGCGGTCGGCGACCGGGTCGTCGTGTACCCCGGGGACAGCGTGGCCGACGGGGTCCGGGTGGCGCCCGCGGCGTCCGGATGACGGAGGCGCAGACGACAGCCGACCTTCGGGACGCGTTCCAGCGGGTCCGGCGGCAGACCACGGAGTTGGCAGCGCCGCTCGCCATCGAGGACTACGTGGTCCAGTCGATGCCGGACGCGCGTCCGGCGAAGTGGCACGTGGGCCACACCTCCTGGTACTTCGAGGCCTTCGTGCTGGGCCGCGAAGGCGCCGGCCCAGCGCCGATCCGACCGGAGTATCAGCGGGTTTTCGGAGTCTCCGATGCGGGCATCGAGATCCGCCACGACCGGGGCGTGCTGTCGCGGCCCACGGTGGCGGAGGTGTACGAGTACCGCCGCCAGGTGGACGAGGCGATGGAGGAACTGCTGGAAGGTGAGTTCCCGGAAGACGTCCGCGAACGGGTGGTGCTCGGGCTGCACCACGAGCAGCAGCACCAGGAGCGGATGCTCGCCGACCTGAAGCACCTGTTCTCGCGGAACCCGCTCCACCCCGCCTACCGGGAGGCGTCCGTAGGGCCGCGAGTGGGCGCCGCCCCGCCGCTGCGGTTCGTCTCGTTCGGCGGGGGGAGCGTGCCGGTGGGGCATTCGGGCACGGGGTTCGCCTACGACAACGAGAGGCCCCGCCACGAGCGGCTGGTCGCTCCGTTCCAGCTCGGCTCGCGCCTGATCACGAACGGCGAGTACCTGGAGTTCATGGAGGAGGGCGGCTACCGGGCGCGCTCGCTGTGGCTCGCGGACGGGTGGGAAGCCCGCGCGGCGGGCGGCTGGGAGGCCCCGCTCCACTGGGTCCGGCAGGGCGACGGGTTCGCCGAGTTCTCGCTCGCCGGGCTCGCGCCGCTGGCGCCCGCGGCCCCGGTCGTCCACGTGAGCGCTTTCGAGGCCGACGCCTTCGCCCGCTGGCGGGAGGCGCGGCTGCCCACCGAGTTCGAATGGGAGTCGGCAGCGGCGGACCAGCCGGTCGCCGGCCGGTTCCTGGAGGACGGCCAGTTGCAGCCCCAGCCCGCGCCCGCCGCGGCGCATCGCGGGGCGTCCGCTCCGGTGCAACTCTTCGGCGACGTCTGGGAGTGGACGGCGAGCGCCTACCTCCCCTACCCCGGCTTCCGCCCGTCCGGCCGGTTCGGCCAGTCGAGCGGCAGGTCCATGTCCAACCGGATGGTGCTCCGCGGCGGGTCCTGCCTCACCCCGGCCTCCCACCTCCGCGCCACCTACCGCCACGTCCTCCGGCCCGACGCCCGCTGGCAGGCGACCGGGATCCGCATCGCCCGCGACGGGTAGCCGGGTGACGGCCGGGAGCGCCGGTCTTCAGACCGGCATCGCCTCGCGCAGCGCGGCGAAACCGCGTACCGCTCTGCGCCCTCATGGCGCCGTTCGGAGCGCCGGCCTCCGGCCGGCATCGCGCGGGAGCGCGAAACCAGCTCCGATGGCCCAACGTCATGCCAACGAGAGATCGCCCGGTCACGCTGTCCATGCCTGACTTTGCGGTAACCCTGGCCGCCGCCCGCGCGGAAATCCGCGAAGGACTCCGCCGCACCCCGCCCTCCATCTCCCCCAAGTTCTTCTACGACCCGGTCGGCTCCGACCTCTTCGAACAGATCACCCGGACGCCCGAGTACTACTTGACCGCAGCCGAGATCGGAATCCTGGAAAACAACCTCGAGGAGATCGCGGCGGGCATCGGCCCGCGCGCCGTCCTCGCCGAGATCGCGGCCGGGAGCGCCCGCAAGGCGCGGATCGTCCTCGGCGGGCTGGAGTCTCCGGCCGCCTACGCCCCGGTGGACATCGCGGAGGAGATGCTCGCCGGCCAGGCGGCGGACGTCCGCCGCGACTTCCCGCACCTGAAGGTGATCCCGGTGGCCGCGGACTTCTCGCGCGACTTCGCCTTCCCGGCGTTCGATTTCGACCACAGCCGGATCGCACTCTTCTACGCCGGGTCCTCGCTCGGGAACTTCGAGCCCGCGGCGGCGGCGGCGTTCCTCGCGCGTCTCCAGCGCGCCGCCGGCGCCGGATCCCGGCTCCTCCTCGGGGTGGACCGGAAGAAGGACCCGGCGGTTCTCAACCGCGCCTACAACGACCCGGGCGGGCTCAACGCAGCCTTCAACCGGAACATCCTGAACAACGTGAACCGGCTGGCGGACGGCGACTTCGACCCGGAGAAATGGATCCCGCACCAGTTCTACGACGAGGAGAAGGGCCGCATCGAGCTGTGGCTCGAGAGCGCCGCGGACCAGACGGTCCGAGCGGCGGGCGAGACCCTGTGCTTCCGGGCGGGCGACCGCCTCCACACCGAGAACTCCTACAAGTACGACGTGGACGATGTCCTCACCCTCGCCGCCCCGGCCTGGACCCCGCTCCACGTCTGGTGCGACCCAGCCGAGCGCTTCAGCGTGTTCCTCTTCGCCGGACGGGACACGCCTCCGGGCGGTGGCGCGGCGGCGACCGTAGAATGACGGGATGCGTGCGGTAGGGGTTGCGGAGGGCGGCCGGGGCCGGCGGACGCCGGTGTCCGAGCTGGAGTTCGTGGGCTGCGAACCGGTAACGGTGAGCGCCGCCGAAGTCGAGGGACCCAATTGGGAGGAGCGTCGCGTGGAGTACTGGCACGCGGCGAGCGAAACCGCCTGGACGGTGCGGGAGGCGGCGACGGTGTACCACGAGGGGCCGGGGGCGCGGCTCGCGAAACTGGTCGGGCAGATCGGGATGGCGCGAGGCTCGGAAGCGCGGTGCATCGGCGCAACGGACGTGCGCATCCGCAACGAGGACGGAACGCTCGGGGACATCATGCAGGCGGATCAGGCCGTGTATCTCGATCCGGCTCGCGCCGAGCTGTCGCGCCACGGGCGGGTGATCGTCGGGGAGGACCCGTTGCCGGACGTGGTTCTGGAGGTGGACCACACCACGGACGTGCGGCCGGGGAAGCTCGTCGCCTACGAGGACTGGCGCCTCCCGGAAGTCTGGGTGGAGGTTCCGGACCGCGGTTCGCCGGGCCGACGGCGGGGGCTTCCTCGGGGGCTGCGGATCTACCTGCTGGAGGGAGACAGGTACCGGGTTGCGGAGGTGAGCCGGGCGTTTCCGGGTTGGCGGGCGGCGGAGATCCACCGGGCGCTGAACGAGGCGACGATGTCGCAAGCGACCGAGGCGGCCCTGTGGCGCGTGGGCCGTGTGCTCGGCGACCGGGACGGCACGGTCCCGGAGGACGACCTCCTGTCGCGTCGGCTGATCGGACGCGGATTGGCGGAGACGGCGCTGTCCATTCTGCGCCGGCGCGGCATCGAGGTTTCGGTGGACCGGATCGGGGCCGCGGTGCGGGACGCTTCCGCTGACGCCATCGTCGAAGCCGCCCTCACCGCCGGAGACGAAGCGGACTTTCTCGCTCGCCTGGCCTGATTCCCGCATTTCGAACCCATGTCGGCTACGGGCTTTCTGGGGACGCGGGCGGACGCGTTCGTGGACGCGGCGGTGGTGTTCTTCGTCGCCGCGCCATTCCTGATGGCCCTGGCGCTGCGCCTCGCGGCGAGGCGCCGCTACCGCGCCCACCGCGGACTCCAGGTGGGGGTCCTGCTCGGGGCCATCGTGGCGGTACTGCTGCTGGAGGGCAGCATCCGCTTCGGAGGCGCCATGGATGCGTTCGCGCTGAGCAAGTACCACGGCACCGCGACGCTCTCCGGACTCTTCGGCGTTCATCTCGCGGTCGCGATCCCCACCTTCGTCGCCTGGTGTGTGCTGGCGGCCCTGTCCTGGCGCCGGTTCCCCGATGTCCTGCCGGGTTCCTTCGGTCCGCGGCATCAGCGCTGGGGCCGGCTTACCTTCGCGGGACTGTGGTTCACCTGCGCGACCGGGATGGGTCTCTACGTGATGAGCTTCGCCCTCTGAGGCAGCGGGACTCCAGGCAGTAGCGACCCCGCCGAGCGCTTCAGCGTGTTCCTGTTCGGTTGTACGGCATAGTCGCGCCATGCCCGCCGCGAAGCCAACGGACACGCCCATTTCCCGCACGACTGGGGTGAAGCACGCCCGCGTCCACCTCAGGATGAATGGGCGCACGAAGCGCACGCTGGAACTGGCGGCGGCATACGAGGACACGACGTTGAGTCGCTTCGTGCTGTCGAGCGCCATCGCCGCCGCCGAGCGCGTGATCGAGTCAAGGGAGCGGATCGTCCTCCCCACGACCGACTGGGACACCTTTTGCGACACATTGCTCAACCCACCGGAGCCGAACGAGGCCCTGAGGGCAGCAGCCCACCGCCACCGCGAGCGCGTCGCTGAATGCGCCGCCGGTGGCCGCCAACCGGCGGAGCGCCTTACCGCGGCACGCGATTCAAGATAGCACTATCTTTGACTCAATATAGGGAAAACAGGCCTTTCTTCATTCAAGTTGACACTATGTTGGCGCTCGGCGCCGGCGCCACCGGAGCCCGAACCAACCGGGCTCAGGCCCGGAAGTAACGGCACCCGCGCGCGACCCGCCGCAGCCCGCACCAACCGTCACGGCGCGGCGGAACCTATCTGGCCCTGCCGCGGGCGATTGGTCTTCGTGCGCCGGATGATGTTCCCGTCTCCACCCGGCGAAATCTTCCGCTGAACCGCGCAATCGCTCGGGCCGCTATCCGGCAGGAAGGAGCTCCTCCGAGATCAGGGAAGCCGAGTTTGGGCGACGAAAACGAACTTCAACCACACCCCGTCGAAACGGTCGAAATCCGTGTCCGTGGACACGAGGACTGCCTGGCCCGCGTGAGCCGTTGCCGCCACCCAGAGATCGTTCTTGGACATGGGTAGGGCAGGTCGTGGCGGTGGCGCGTTCGTCGGCGCCTGAACGGAAGCGCCGCGCGTCCAGGCATCGATCAGGGCGTAGGCCGACAGAATCGACGGTTGATTGATTCCGATCGTCGGAATCGATCGAGAACCGATTCCATCCGCTCTCGTTTGCCCGCACCCCATCCGCGCTTCTCGGCCAGGGCCATCAGCTCGCCTCGGCAGACAGCCGACGTGAATGCGAGCGTTTCCGGGCCGCTGAGATCCAGTTCGGCGTCGGCCTTCAATGCCCAGGGGGCTTCGCGCATCAGGCCCACCAGCATGCCCGTATCCAACAGGACACGCTTCATCGTTACGCGGTCAGTCGAGTAGGGCCAACAACTCTTCTACCGTCTCGTCGCCGGGCCAGGCGCCTGCGAGATCACGCGGTCTCGCGTACTCGTCGGATGAAGAGGGCCGTGCAAACAGGCTCCGTGACGGGCCGGGTTCCGCATCCGGCAGCTCGGCGAACACCTCGTCTCCGGCATCTTGAGCTGTGATGCGACGAGCCTCAATGAACTGGGGACGACCGGTGGGCTTGTAGCGGACGGTCCCCATGATGGTTGCCTGTTTGCCCAAGAGGGGGCGAAGCGCCTCCTTGTCCAGTACGCCAGGGTCAAGACGTCCCGGCAGCCGAGCACCCTCACCAAGGACAATCTGAAACCTCCCGCCCTCGTGTTTGATCGCGTCCAGGCGACCAGTGACGATGGACGTTCGTGGAGCAGGAATCTCGTTCAGGAGTCCCTGAAGCTGCGATCCCACATCAGCATCGAGGGCAAACCCGGCTCGCGTGGAACCGTGCGGAATCAGCTCGCAGCGAACCTCGGGATTGCGCGCCGCCCTGGTCATGTCGACGACGGCAGCAAGCACCGAAGCATCAAACCGTTCCCCGGACGGACTGCTGGACCGGGATTCCTCGATGGCATCCGCAACCAGGTCGAGGGCAGTTGCCTCCGAAGGAAATGTCTCTCCCCAGAGCGATGGGACAGCGAACTGTTCCGGGGCGGCCTCAGCGAGCCACGGGGCCTCAAACCGAAACACGGTGGAGCCGGCCGAAGGGGCGCCCATCGTGAAATCGAGCGCGGCTTCAAGCCAGGCCGGCCGCTTCCCTCTCCCGATTCCCTCGCCGGTTACCGCCAGCCGGGTAGCGCGTTCCGCAGTCTGCAGCAGCGCTCCGATAAGGCGGTGGCAGGTGACGGCCTTGATCGTCCCCGGTGATTCAGGCAGCCCGCGCAGGCGCAGGTCGTAGGTTCCCTTGTTCGTGAGCGCGTCCTCCGGCGATCAGGTTACCAACAGGCGCCAAGCCCGTCCGGGAGCATGGGTGTGGCGACATCGAGTCCCAAGTGCTGTCGGCGCGTCGCCTTCTCGTCGCCCGGCGGGCGACGGTGCCGGTCTGAAGACCGGCGCTCCCACCCACCCTCTCCCCGATAATCCCCGCCATGACCCGACTCGCCGTCCTGCTCCTCCTCGCCGCGTTCGCGGCCGATGCCTTTGCCCAGCCCGTGGACGCCGATACCGAGCGCGTCGAGTGGCCCTCCTGGGGCGGCGATCCGGGGTCGATGCACTACTCCCCGCTCACCCAGGTGAACCGGGAGAACGTCGCCAACCTGGAACTGGCCTGGGAGTGGGACACCGGCGAGGGTCCGCTCCGCGGGCCGCGGCTGCCCGTTCCGGACAACCCGGTGCGCCCCGGCAGCTTCGAGAACACCCCGCTCGTCTACGACGGGGTCATGTACGTGAGCACCTCCTACAACAAGGTGGTCGCCCTGAACCCCGACACCGGCGAGGTGGTGTGGACCTACGACCCGCGGATCACCGAGTGGGGACAGGTCCCGAACGGCACCGGGTTCGTCCACCGCGGGGTCGCGCTCTGGGAGAACGAGGCCGGTGACCGGCGGGTCTTCCTGAACAGCCGCTGGCGGCTGATCTCGATCGACACCGTCACCGGCGAACCCGACCCCTCCTTCGGGGACGGCGGCGAGATCGACCTCACGGCGCAGCTCCTCTGGCCCATCAACCGGCTCCACTACACGCAGACCTCGCCGCCGGTGGTCTTCGAAGACCTGGTCATCATGGGGAACGGCGTCTGGGACCGGTTCGTCTACGAGCGCGACCCGCCGGGGAACGTGCAGGCGTTCAGCACCAAAACCGGCGAGCTGGTCTGGTCCTTCAACCTGATCCCACAGCCCGGCGAGTTCGGGAACGACACCTGGGAGGACGGCGCCTGGGACCGGGTGGGGCACACGAACGTCTGGGCGCCGATGTCCCTCGACGCCGAACGGGGGCTCGTCTACCTCCCCGTCGGCACGCCGAGCAACGACTACTACGGCGGACACCGCCTCGGCGACAACCTCTTCGCGGAGGCCATCGTCTGCCTCGACGCGCGCACCGGCGAGCGCGTCTGGCACTTCCAGACCGTGAAGCACGGCCTCTGGGACTACGACCTGCCCGCCGCCCCGACCCTGCTGACCATCAACGTGGACGGCCGGGAGATCGACGCGGTCGCGGCGCCGGCGAAGACCGGCTTCGTCTATGTCTTCGACCGGGTGACCGGCGAGCCGGTCTGGCCCATCGAGGACCGTGCGGTCCCGCCGAGCGACGTCCCCGGCGAACGGGCCGCCGAGACCCAGCCTTTCCCCACGCAACCCGCGCCCTTCGCCAAACAGAACTTCACCGAGGACGACGTGATCGCCTTCACCCCCGAACTCCGGGAGGAGGCGCTCGAGATCGTCCGCAAGTACCGGATGGGAGGGCTCTACACCCCGCCCTCGCTCGGCGGCACGATCGCCAACCCGGGCATCCTCGGCGGCGCCAACTGGGGCGGCGCGGCGGCCGACCCCGAGACCGGGGTCATCTACATCAAGGCGAACGAGTTCCCGTCGCTCCTCGCAATCACCGAGGCCGACCCGGACGAGACCGAAGGCCGCTACTGGCTCGACCGGGACCGCCGTTCGCTGAACCTGCCGAACGGGCTGCCGATCAACAAGCCGCCCTACGGCACCCTCACCGCGATCGACCTGAACACCGGGGAGCACCTCTTCCAGGTGCCGGCGGGCAACAACCCGCTGGTCCGGGGTCACCGGGCCCTCGAGGGCGTGGATCTCGGGGAAGAGCGGCTTGGGATCGTGGGCGCGCCGGGGCCGATGGTCACCGCCGGCGGGCTCGTCTTCTTCAGCGGGGGCGCCGACCACCTGTTCGCCATCGACAAGACCACCGGCGAGGAACTCTGGGCCCACCCGCTCGGGGCGAGCTCCTACGCAAACCCGATGACCTACGAGTCCCCCGCGGGAGTGCAGTTCGTGGTGATTGCGGTGGGACGCGGCACCGGCAACAAACTGGTGGCGTTCTCGCTCGGCGAGGCGGCCGCCGCCGGCAACTGAGCGGACGGTATCCTTCCGGATCACCCGTTCGAGGAGACTGCGCCATGCCCCTTCCCCCGCTCTACGACCCCGACGCCGTCCGGCCCATGTGGGAGGAACTGGCCGACTGCCGGGTGGACCCGCTCCACCAACCCGAAGACGTGGACGACCTGCTGGCGAAGCCCGGAACCGCCCTGGTGGTGGTCAACTCGGTCTGCGGCTGCGCGGCCGGCTCGGCGCGTCCGGGCGTCACCATGGCGCTTCAGCACACGAAGATCCCGGACCACCTGGGGACGGTCTTCGCGGGGGTTGACCGCGACGCCACCGACCGCGCCCGGGGCTACATGACCGACGTGCCCCCGTCGTCGCCGTCCATCGCGCTGTTCAAGGACGGCCAGTTGATCCACATGCTCGAGCGGCGGCACATCGAGCGGATGTCGCCGGACATGGTCGCGGGGAACCTGGCGGCGGCGTTCGACGCGCACTGCGAGGCCGAGGGGCCGTCGGTGCCGCGCGACGTCTGGGAACGGTCGGCGCGCGAGCGGATGTGCGGCTCGAACGTCCCGATCTTCAACCCGACGTTCCGTTAGCGGTCCCGTTTCCAGCTTGTCGGGGACCGCGGGACCCGGGCTCCCGGCTGCGGCGCTCTTCCTGAGCGTCGAGGGAGTCGAGGGCGGCGGCAAGTCCACGCTGGCCCAGCGCCTCGGCGCGCAGTTGCGCCGCGGGGGCCGCCGGGTGACGCTGACCCGGGAACCGGGCGGCACCGCGGCCGGCAAGGTGATCCGGCAACTGCTGCTGCACGGCGACGCACCGCTCCTCCCCGAAACCGAACTCGCCCTCTTCTTCGCGGCGCGGGCGCAGAACATCGCCGAGGTGATCCGCCCCGCGCTCCTCCGGGGGGAGGTGGTGATCACCGACCGCTTCACCGATTCGACGATCGCCTATCAGGGCGGCGGCCGGGGACTCCCGCTCGAACGGATCCTGGCGGTGGACCAGGCGGTCACCGGAGGCTTCCGCCCGCACCTGACCCTCGTGCTGGACCTTCCGGTCGCCACCGGTTTCTCGCGCCTCAAGGGATCCGACCGCATCGAACAGGAGGCGGAACGGTTCCACCGGCGCGTCCGCGAGGGTTTTCTCCGGATCGCGCGCGAGGAACCCGAGCGGGTCGTGGTGATCCCCGCCGACCAGACGCCGGACGCGGTGTTCGAGGCGGCGTGGGCGGCGGTCTCCGCCCGGCTCGGCTGATGTCCGCCTTCGGCATCGGCCCGCCGTTCCCGCGGCTCGCCGCCCTCGCGGCGGGCGGCCGGCTGCCGCAGAGCCTGCTCCTGACCGGCCCCTCCGGGGCGCCCACGGTGGAGGCGGCCATCGCGCTCTCGGCCATCGTGAACAGCGCCGACCGCGACCCGGAGTCCGAGGCCACCCGGGTGCTCCACGAGCGGATCCTCCACACCGATGCGGCGGCGCAGGCGCGCGGAAACGCGGGCGACTGGACGGGCCCGGCGGCCGGCCCCTACCCCGACGTTCGGGTCCTGCGGCCGGAGAGCGGCAAGCCGATCCGGGTGGACGAGATCCGCGAGGCCATCGCCGGGACCCGCACCCATCCCTTCGAGGGACGCCGGCGCGTCCTGGTGATCGAGGCCGCCGACACCATGAACCCGCCGGCGGCCAACGCGCTGCTCAAGACGCTCGAGGAGCCGCACCCCTGGCTCGGGCTCATCCTCTGCGCGCGGTCCGAGGCGGCGCTCCTGCCGACCATCGTCTCGCGCTGCCAGCGCTGGCGCTTCGCCGCGCCGACGACCCCGGAGGTGGCCGCCCGCCTCCGGGAGGAGCACGACTACGCGCCCGCAGAGGCGGCGGTGGCCGCGGCCGCCGCGCGCGGGGACCTCCGGCGGGCGCTCGCGCTGCCGCGGGACCGGCTGCTGCCGCTGGCGGAGGAGGCCGAACGGATCGCGGCTCTTGTCGGGAAGGGCATCCCCCCGCAGGCCCGCACGAAGCTCACCGAACGGTTCACCCGGGGCGCTCCCCGAGGCCGGAAGTCGGCCCAGCTCGACGAGCTGCAGACGGTGCTGGTGCTGCTCCGCGCCACGCTCCGGGACCTCGCGGCGCTGCGGTCGGGCGGCGCGGCGCTCTCCGGCGACGGGGAACGCCTCCAGGAGATCGCCGAACTCGCCCCGGAGCGCGCCTTCGCCGAGGCGCTCCTGCTCGTCGAGCAGGCCGACCGCGACATGTACCGCTCCTACGGCAACAAGCGGATGCAGTTCGACGCGCTGCTCCTCGCGTTCAACGAGATCGCCCGGCCCATCGTGCTCGCCCGCCGCCGCACCGAGGGGACGGGCGGGTAGCTGCGGCCGATCCAGGACAGCGCACCCACCTCGGAGCGCCGGCCTCCGGCCGGCATCGCCGAGCGCAGCGAGGCGAAACGCCCATCGCAAGGGCCCTCGTCGCCCAGACGGAACCGGGGACGGCGAGACACGCCCCGCAAGAAACCAACGGCAACTCTCACGTCCCCAGGGCGCGGCGCCATCCACGCGGGTTTCGTGCTCCCGCGCGATGCCGGCCGGAGGCCGGCGCTCCGCTGCCGCCGCCGATAGGCGAGACCCCATAGCGCTCGGCGGCGCGATCGTGGAGCCCGCAGCTCCCCCTGACATGATCCGGAACCTCAACACGTTCCTGCCGTAAACCTCCCCGGAGGAGACCAGCCATGATGACCGTCCTTTCCCTCTGGCTGCCGATCGTGGTGTCGGCCGTCGCGGTCTATATCGCGAGCACCCTGATCCACATGGTGATCGGCTTCCACAAGAACGACGTGGGGGCGATCCCCGACGAGCGGAAGGTCGCCGACGCGCTGCGGCCCTTCGCCATCCCGCCGGGCGACTACTTCATGCCCCACGGCCACGCGAAGGAAATGCACACGCCCGAGTACATCCAGAAGACGAAGGAGGGGCCGGTGGCGATCATGACGGTCCTGCCGAACGAGCCGGCGAACATGGGCCGGAGCCTCGGCCTCTGGTTCGTCTATTCGCTGGTGGTCGGGGCGGTCGCCGCCTACGTGGCGGGATCGACCCTCAGCGTCGGCGCCGCCTACGGCGAGGTGTTCCGGGTGGTGGCCGCGGTCGCGTTCGCCGGGTACTCGCTCGCCATCCTCCAGGCCGCCATCTGGTGGGGGCGGAGCTGGGGCTACACGATCCGCACCATGGTCCACGGGCTGATCTACGGCCTGCTCACCGGCGGCGTCTTCGGCTGGCTCTGGCCGTAGGCGCCAGGGGCAGCATGGCCCGCCGGCGGGGTCCTGCCGCGACGCGCAGGCGGCGGCGGTCCCGCGCCGATGCAGGCGGTCTGGTGAGCGATCAAGGATCGCTTCCCGGGCGCGGCCGCTCCGTCCTTATGATCCGCGAAGGAGATGAGTAAGCACGCTGGCGAGGAAGGCCCTTGACCCGGTCCCGGGGTGCGTGGGCGGGGAGCGCGCTGGCGCTTCTCGTTGCCTGCGGAGGCGCGCCGGCCGATCCCGGCACCGAACCGCGCGAAGGGCCGCGAAACCGGCATCTGCTCGTCGTCATCGACGGGCTGCGGCCGGACTACGTCACCCCCGCGCAGATGCCGAACCTCCACGCCCTCGGAGAACGCGGGGTGGTCTTCACCGACCACCATTCCGTGGTTCCGACCGTTACCCGCGTCAACGCCGCATCCATCTCGGCCGGCGCCTACCCCGAGACCCACGGACTCATGGGGAATGCGGTGTTCTTCCCGAACGTCGACCCGGCCGGATTCCTGAACACCGCGGATCGGAGCGACCTGCTCAGGATCGAGCAAGCCGAAGCGGGGCGCCTGCTCACCGCGCCGACTCTTGGAGAGCGCCTCCAGGAGGCCGGGCGCCGGATGCTGGTGGTCAGCGCGGGCTCCGCCGGCTCCTCCTTCCTGCTCAACCACCGGGTTGCGGGCGGCGGCATCATCCACCACGAGTACGCCCTGCCGGAAGCGCTCGGCCACGCGGTACGGGAAAGGCTCGGGCCTCCACCCGCCGGGGCCATTCCCCGGCACGAACTCAATCGCTACATCGTGGATTCGTTCCTCGAGGTGGGACTCGATCACGTCGATCCGGCGGTCACCGTCATCTGGCTGACCGAGCCCGATACCACCGCCCATTCCCTGGGCATCGGGCACCCGACGTCGATGGAGGCGATCCGCGGGGTGGACGAGGAACTGGCACGGCTTGAGCGCCGGCTTCGAGCCGCCGGCCGGCTGGACGAGTTCAACATCTGGGTCACCTCGGACCACGGCTTCTCGACCCATACCGGCGGCGTGGACATCCAAGCGCTGCTCGCTCCTTTCGCCGCCCGGCGGCCGGACGGTTCCCCGCGCATCGTGACCGGGGGCGGCGCGATCTACGTCCGCGACGGCGACCCGGCGACCATCGCCCACGTCGTCGAGGCGCTCCAGGCCGCGGCTCGGGTCGGGGCGATCTTCACCCGGGACGGGTCGGCGCCCGGAACGCTCCCCCTGGACCTCGCCCGGCTCGACCACCCGCGGGCGGCCGACATCCTCTACTCGCCGGCCTGGACGGATGCCGCGAACGAACACGGCTATCGCGGGACCTCGGCTTCCGGCGGCGCCGCGGGTCACGGGAGCACGAGTCCGTATGACATTCATAACGTCCTGATTGCGGCCGGCCCCGATCTGCGCTCCGGGATCACGGTCGAACTCCCATCGTCAAACGCCGACCTGGCCCCCACCTTTCTCGCCCTGCTCGGCCTGGAGGCTCCCGAAACCATGACCGGACGGGTCCTGACCGAGGCATGGACAGACCGATCGGGCGCGCCGGCCGAACGGCGGTCGGACGAGGTCACCGCCGAGACCTCCGACGGGCGTTACCGGGTGATCGCCCACCGTTCGGTCGTCGCGGGCCACCGCTATCTCGACGCCGCCACGGCCGAGCGCCGATGACGGCGGCGCCCGAAGCGGGCCGGTCCAACAGGTTCCTCCGTCTGTAACTTTCCCGGACGGCGCGCGTAGAAGGAGAGAGACCAGCGCGTTCGGCCTCACGGCCGGGCTGGCCGGGTCAACTTCGGATGCTGCCGGTTCGCTCCCCACTCGCCGGGCGCCTGGTCCCCGGGTTGCACCCAGGGGGGCACATGAAGAGAAGGACCCGGCCGGCGACCCGGCTCCCATGGAGGCGGCTCCCGGTCGCGGCCCCCCTGGCGGCAGCGCTGCTGCTCGCGGCCGTCGGCGACGCGACGGCGCAGCGCCTCTACGTCGGGTTTGAAGAGGGTGGTCCCCGCGCCCGGACCGCGAATTCCTCCCAGACGTTCCTGAACCACCCGACGCGGTGCGACCGGCTCCTCTATCCCGAGGGGCTGACGCCGCCGGACGACCCCGCCTGCGGCGCCCGCGAGGCGGCCACGGCGATCACGAACTCCTTCGATGTCGGGACCGGGTTCGGCTACGGCTCCACGGTCGGCCTCTCCTTCGGCGCAATTCGCGTCGAGCTGGATTTCCGGATGCGGGGTCACGGACGGGACACGCGGCCCATCAAGGTGGCCGACGGCAATGAGGCCCTGAACGGGAAGCGGGCCGAATGGGCGACGGCCCCTCTGGAGACGCTCTCCGATGTGTGCGCCGACGAGGGCTTCCTGAACCTCTACTACGACTATGAGAACCGCACGCGCTGGACGCCCTACGTGGGCGCCGGGATGGGACTCGCGCAGGTCGAGGCCCACTATGCGGCGAGCTTCGTCCGCAAGCCGGAGCCGGAGTACCTGGCCATCGATTTCGTCCCCGACTGGCCCGAGGAAGCGAAGCGCGCGGCCGCCGGAACCGCCAACCTGCTGAATGCGGAGATCAGCGGCTGGACCCCCGGGTTCCAGTTCATCGCCGGGCTCGACATGAACCTGGGAGAGCTCATCGTGGGCGTCAAGGTCCGCTGGGGGCGCTTCCGGGAGCTGACCACCACCGCGGAGTACGACCTGATCCGCAGCCACGCGCCGGTTCAGGCCGACGGGGTGACCCCGTTCTCCGTGGACATCGACCTCGGCGGCCTCGGATACCGCGAGGTCGCGCTGGTCATGAAGTACTACTTCTGACCGGCGGCCTCACGGAGGGAAACGGCATGAAATACCTGCTGCCACTGTCATTGATCCTGGGGTCGGGATGCCTGAACTTCGCCATGCGGGTCGAGCACACCACCGCCGAGCTGGACCGCCTGCCGGGCCGTTCCGATCCGGTGCGGGCAGCCTGCCGCGACCAGTCGGAGGAAGCGGCCGGCCGTCTGCCCATCCAGCTCCGGCCCGCGGCCGGACCGCGCGCGGCGGAGGCCGCGTTCGCGGACTGCATGGACGTGCTGAGCGTCTTCGTCTCCGTGGCGATGGAGAGCGGGGACACCACCGGCGACGGGCTGGGAACCACCCGCAGCCGGTTGGCGGGCCTCGATTCCGAATCGCTCACCGACACCTGCGACGAGCACTACCCCGCGTGGCAGGCCCTGTGGGTCCAGGAGGGCCGGTTCCGCGCGCTGGACGTCAACTCCGTCGACGACGAGGGCATCGCGCGCTACGACTTCTGGATGCAGCGCTGCCGCCGGGTGCTGCGCCCGGTCGCGGCGGAGGCGGACGACGGCGCGACTTGATTACGATAGGCCCCATGCGAACCGCCATCCTCCCCGTCATCCTGCTCACTCCGCTCGCCGCCGGCTGCGGTGGCGACCCGGCGCCCGAAGCGGGCGGCTCGGACCCCGCCACGGCAGCGGACGCAGCTCCAGCGGCGGAGGAGGCGCTGTGCCTCGACATGGGGCCGCAGACACCGCGGGACATCGCCGATCCGGCGGGGCTGAATACGGACATGTTCCCGCTGGCGCCCGCGGCCGGCGAACTGAACCTCTGCAACCTCCACACGCACACCAACGCGGAGCACAAGGGCCCGGGATTCAGCGTCTTCGTGAGCGACGCCGAGGACGGCGGCTACGCCTGCAACGAGACGGCGGACCTCACCCCCGCTGAGCTCGAGCCCGCCGAGGGCGCCTACGGCGGCGTAGCCCCGGGGGACACGATCGAGGTCCACTGGGTCCACACCTCGTGCGACGCGGCTCCGGGCGTCGGGCTCGGCTCGTGCGTCCCCGACGGCTGCGAGAACCCGCTCCTCCGCGTGGAGGCGCAGGTGTTCCTCGTCGTCAACGATGCGGAAGCGCTCGACTTCACGACGATGGCCTACGGCGGCAACATGGCCGGCGGCCTGCATCAGGCCAGGATGATCCCCTCCAACACCGGCGAGCCGGTGCTGTTCCGCGGCTCGACCACCGGCCCCTCCTACGACCAGAGCACCTGCTCTCCCGTCCGGGTCACCTGGAACGTGCGGCCGCAGTGCGCCAAGCTGGACATAGGCTCCCTCCACCGCTGGGCCGCGTCGGGCAACGTCTTCGACGAGACGAAGTCGCACGGAGTCCGGCAGCTCGTGACCGCGCCGGAACTCCTCGCGCCGATCGAGTAGACCAGGCCCCGCGGCGCGTCCTCCCGGTCCGGGTCCGCGGCGGCCCGCGATCCGGAGCCGGCGTCAGTGGCCGCCATCCCGGGTTGACGCCGCACTCGGGGTGCGTCAGATGCGCTCCGCTCTTATGATGTTGTGATGTTATGATGACTTAATGCTATAGTGCACCAATGCGAACCACGGTAACGATCGATGACGATGTGCTGTCGGTGGCGCGAGCGCTCGCCGAGCGGAACGGCGTAAGCGTAGGTCGCGCGCTGTCGGAGTTGGCGCGTCGCGGTTTCCGGAGCAATGCCGCCGTCGCTCAGCGCAAGCGGGAGCGGGTGGCCGTGTTTGCGGTGGATCGCGATGCCGGTCCCATCACGAACGACGACGTCCATCGTTCCCTGGGCGATTGGCCTTGATTGCGCTTCCGGACGTGAACGTCCTGGTCGCGCTTGCCTGGCCCAATCATGTGCATCACGACGCCGCGTGGGCATGGTTCGATGCGGATCGGGATGCCGGCTGGGCGACCTGCCTGTTGACGGAGGCAGGTTTTGTGCGCGTTTCCTGCAACCGCGCGGCCGTCCACCACACGGTCACCGCTCTCGACGCCATCGGGGTTCTGGAAGGCCTCACCGGGCTGGGCTCCCATCGCTTCTGGCCGCTGGACCACTCCATCAGCGAGCTGCCGGAGTCGGTCAGCGCGCGTCTCCAGGGCTACCGGCAGGTCACGGACGCCGTGCTGCTGGGCACCGCGATCCAGCGGTCCGGTCGGTTGACGACGTTTGACGGCGGCCTGAAGGGCCTCGTCCCGACAAGGCGCCAGTCCTCCTTGCACGTGCTCCCGGTCTGAGCCCACGGGCGCCGCGCCCACGCAGGTGCGGGTCCCGCGGTTCCCCCGATCCTCCAGCCGCCGTCAGTGCCGGCCCGGCCCCGCCCCCGGTCCCGGCGGGATGATCGGCAGGATGACCTTCGAGGGATGCTCGGCGTCGTGGTAGATCGTGTTGTTCGCGATGACCACCGGCATGTCCTCGTCCATCTCCCGGCCGGTGTTGCCGTTGGGCAGCCACTTCGGGAAGGAGCTGCTCGAAACCGTCATCCGGATGCGGTGGCCCGCCTTGAAGAGGTTCGAGATGGGATACATCTCGATCGTGAACTTGTAGACCTCGCCGGGGGTCATCAGGACCGGCGCCTCGTCGCCCTCGCGGTACCGCGCGCGCAGGATGTTCTGGCGGAGGGTCTGCGAGTAACCGTCCGGGTGCACGTCGGTGATGGTGACCGTCCAGTCGGTGTCCACCGCGCTGGATGAGGCCCAGAGTTCCACGGTGGGCATCCCGGTGACCTCGGTGTCCTCTTCGAGCACCGGCGTGGTGAATGTCAGGCTGCGGCGGTCGGCGGGCCGGTTGTCGCGCGCGCCCATGGGCTGGATGAACAGGTCGCCGCCGATCGACAGCACGGGGTCGCGCGGGTCGTACTCGTAGCTCGTGGAACCCTCGTCGCCGGGCGCCTCGGTCGAGAGGGTCCCGTCGTTCAGCGAGTCGATGGAGTCGGCCGATTCGGGCCGGAAGTAGTAGTCCGTCCGCACCTCGCGGGCGAGCGGATACTCGTTCTCCCGGCGCCAGGTGTTCGCGCCCATGATGAAGAGGCTCACCTTCGGCTCGTCCATGATGCCGTTGTCGATGCCCTTCAGGTGGTAGTCGAACCACCGCAGGCGCAGCGCGTTGTAGTCGATCGCCGCCTCGGGCCCGAAGTCGAGATCGCCGATCACCCGGGCGTTGATGAGGCCGGCCCCATGCAGCCAGGGCCCGACGAACAGCCGCTGGGTGTCCCTGGCGTTCGCCATGCCCTGGGCCTGGATGCCGTTGAAGTGCCCCACCTGCGAGTGCGGATACCGGTCGTACCAACTCGCGTAGTGCATGATGGGAGTGTCGATCTGGTCCCACTGCTCGTCCACCGCGTACTGCCGCCAGTAGTCGTTGTAGTACGGGTTCTCGATCATGTCAGTCATCATGCGGGTGAGCATGCTCCGGCCCATCGGCGCCTCGGTCTCGAGCCGCCGGTGGTGCCACTGCAGCCAGGCCTGGTCGGCGCCGACGTAGCCAGTCCGCCGCCCGGGATCGTCGAGCGGCACCGGCTGCACCATCTCGTTCTGCGACAGCAGCCAGGTCGGCATGATCATGTGGAGCGCGCCGCCCGCCCAGTAGAGGTCCTTGTAGGCGTTCGACGCCGAGTGCGCGCAGAACATGGCGGCCAGGTGCGGCGGCCGGGTCGGCGCGGTCAGGTACTGGTTGAAGCAGGTGAACGAGAGCCCCTGCGTCCCCACCTTCCCGGTGGACCAAGGCTGGGTGCCCGCCCACTCGATGGTGTCGTAGCCGTCCTGACGCTCGTGCCACGCCTGGTCGAGCAGCCAGTGGTAGGTGCCCTCCGAGTTGTAGCGGCCCCGCTCGTCCTGGACGATCGCGACGTAACCGCGCTGGGCGAAGTAGGGCGCGAACCGGTGCGCGCAGTCGCCCTTGTTGTACGGCGTCCGCTCGAGGATCACGGGCCACGGACCGTCGCCCTGGTTGTTGGGCATGTACACGTCGGTGGCGAGCTCGGTGCCGTCGCGCATCGGCACCATCACCTCCTCGCAGGTGTAGGGCTGGGCGAGGGCGCTGCCGGCCGCCAGCAGCACGAGCACCGCGCCAATCAGGATCCGGGTCGAACGGCGATTCAGGACCATGGGGTTACCTCCAATCCGTCAAGTTGCGGAATCGAGCCTACGGGACCGCCTTCAAGACTGTCAACGGGGGATGGCGGGGAGGGAGGGAGCGCCGGTCTTCAGACCGGCACGCGGGCCGCGGGCCCGCAGGCGGTTCATCGCTGCCTTGCCCGATGGCGCCCCCGGCCTGGAACACCAGCCTCCAGACCGACTGGATGACGCGCCGGCTTGGAACGCCGGCCAGTTGCTGTGAAAGTGCAGCCGTGCGGGTATGGCCAGCAGTCGTGGTGGCGCCGCCTCGGAGCGCCGGCCTCCGGCCGGCATCGCGCGGGAGCGCGAAACCCGCGCTGATGGCGCTCCTCCTCCTGAAGGTGGGGCCCC
>JAJEFG010000054.1 GCA_022820545.1 Acidobacteriota bacterium
CTGGGAGCGACCCCCGACCGGTAGCAGAAGTGGTAGCACGACTGCGAGTGTCGGGACCGTAGATCCGTGGATCGGAGGGGGGTCGCTCCCAGCCCCACTCTACGCCCCAAAGGCGGAGAGTGGATTCGCCAGCAGGCGACCAACCGCAACGGCGCCAACGGCTCTCGTGAACCACGTTGGCGATCGCCGGGTAGCGGAAGTCGTAGCGGAAGGGGGGGTTGACTTCCGCTACTCCAACCGTGGCCCCGAACGTGGCCCCGCGGAGGGCAACCGGCCGGATCGCGGCGGTGATCAGCGTGGCGGGCGAGTACGTCCCGGCCGCGGCGATGGCCCGTCCCGATGGCGGCGCGTCGGGCGGCGGTTCGGAGGTGCGATACGTTCCGTCCGCTGCTCCCTCGGGTGCGGCTCGCGGTCCCGGATCCTGCCGCCCGGTGCGCTCGGGAGGGCGCGATGTTCCCGCCGTTGCCCTCTCTGTTTCGGGACTGCCGGGCGGTTCAGGAAGTGTCCCCAGACGTGATCCCCGTTTTCGGTGGATGTGTATAATCGGCTGCAATAACAATGACTTACGAGGGAGCAGCGGCGGCCCGCAGGGCCGCAAGCGCGCAGGGCTCCACCTCCCGATCGCGCCACCGGCTTGGAACGCCGGTCTCCGACCGGCACCGCGGCGCTCCGCGCCGCGCACGTCCTGACCCTGGGCGCCCAGGTGGCGTGCCGGCCTGGAACGCAGCTCCCCGCATTCACGGGGCCGGGGAACGGAAACTCCCCGCAATGGCGCAGTGCGGGGAGCCGGTGGGCGTCAGCTATCCGCATTCGGGGAGCCGGCGGTCGTCAGCTATCCGCATTCGGGGAGCCGGTGGGCGTCAGCTCCCCGCATTCGAGCAGCCGGTGAGCGCAAGCTACCCGCATTCGGGCTGCCGGCGGGGGCAAGCTCCCCGCATTCGCGGAGCCGGTGGCCGTCAGCTACCCGCATTCGGGCTGCCGGCGGGGGCAAGCTCCCCGCATTCGCGGAGCCGGTCGCGAGAGTTCCCCGGGCCAGGAGACAGAACGATTCCGCAGGTCCGCGCCGCGCCGTGCGCGGTGCGGAGCACCGCGGTGCCGGTCGGAGACCGGCGTTCCAAGCCGGTGGCGCCATCTGGAAGTGGAGGCCGACGCGCTTGCGGGGCTGCGGCCCGCGTGCCGGCTGAAGCCGGCGTTCCAAGCCGGCGGCGCCTTCGCGGCTGTTGGCCGACTTACGCGGTCAGCCGCGCCGCCGCCCGATCCACCGTGGCACCGCCGACTGGTACTCCCGGTAGGCGTCGCCGTGGTGCGAGAGCAGGTATTCCTCCTCCAGCCGCACCTGGACCTTGATCCCGATCCAGGCGGCGACCAAGGCGCCGAAGCTGAGGGCGTTGGGCGCCACCAGGAAGAACCCGCCCACCCCCGTGAGCAGACCGAGATAGATGGGGTTTCGCGACCACGCGAAGAGCCCGTGACGGACGAGGGCCGTCTTCTCGGAAACATCGATTCCCATCCGGAAGGAAGCGGACATCTGGGCCTGGCCGATACCGATCCACCCGATCGCGATCGCGGCGACGATGGCGCCGGTCCGGTGAACGGCCTCGGTCTCGAGGTACTGGATGGGGACCAGCCACGGCTTCACGCCCGGCGCGAAGGCGTACCCCAGAGCGATGAGCAGCCAGGTTCCGATGCTCGCCTTCAGCACCCGGCCCGTCACCGCGTACACCGAGTCGTCCGGCTTCAGCTTCACGGGGTTGATCCCCGTTCTCCGGCGAACGAGCACCGCCCGCACCACGGTCATCCCGTAGAAGGTCAGCAGCAGGACGAGCAGCGTCATCGATCGGTTCAGGAGCAGGCGCGCCGCAGGGCGTCCAGGCCGCCCGGCGCGGGGTTTCCCCCCTCATCGACCGGTGGCGACACGATCAGGGTCGTGACCCCCGCTTCCCGGTAGGCGGCCATCCGCTCGGCGATCCTCGCCTCCGGACCGACGAGGCAGATCTCGTCCACCAGCCCGTCGGGCACGGCCGCCGCCGCGTCGTCCTTTTTCCCGTCGAGGTAGAGGTCCTGGATCGTCTTCGCTGCGGCTTCGTAGCCGTAGCGGCGCGCGAGCTGGTTGTAGAAGTTGCGCTTCCGCGCCCCCATGCCGCCCACGTAGAGCGCGATTCCGGGCCGCAACTGGTCGCGGAGACGGGCGAGATCGTCACCCAGGGCGCAATCGACCATGGGAGCGACCTCGAGCGGCGCCGGGAGTTTCCGGCTTGCGGCGCCGGCGGCGAGCGCCGGGCCCCAGATGTCGGCGGCCTGGTCCGGCGAATAGAGGAACGGGAGCCAGCCGTCCGCGATCTCGGCGGTGAGCGCGGTGTTCTGCGGACCGATCGAGGCGACGTAGATCGGAATCCCGGCGCGGCGCGGCCGCAGCATGAGCTTCAGCGGCTTGCCGAGCCCGGTGCCGCCCGGCATGGGTAGCCGGACGGACTCCCCGTCGTATTCCAGCTTCCGCTCCCGGCGAAGGATGCACCGGATGACTTCGACGGTCTCGCGGGTCCGGGTCACCGGCTTCGCGAACGGGACCCCGTGCCACCCCTCCATGACCTGCGGACCGGACACCCCCAGACCGAGGATCAGCCGGCCTTCGCTCAGCATGTCGAGCGTGGCCGCCGTCTGCGCGAGCAGGGCGGGCGTCCGGGAGCCGATGGGCAGGATGGCGGCGCCGAGCGTGACCCGTTCCGTCCGGGCGCCGATCCAGGCGAGCAGGCTGACCCCGTCGGATCCCCAGGCCTCCGAGACCCAGACCGAATCGAACCCCGCGGCCTCCGCCCGCTCGGCGAGCGTCACCGGGTCCGGCGACCCCTTCGTCAGGTAGCCGATTTCCAGACCGAGCTTCATGGAGCGGTCACCGGCGGGAACGACGCGTCGCCGGTTTTCGGGGCGCCGGCGGCTGCGACTCGACGCCGTTCCTCGGACACATGCTCTCCAGCGCGCATTCCCGGCATTTCGGATTGCGGGCGTCGCAGACCGCCCGGCCGTGCAGGATGACGCGGTGGCTGAAGTTGGTCCATTCCCGGCGCGGGACGAGCGCCATCAGCCGCTGTTCCGTGTGGTTCGTCGTCTTCTTCGGCGCGAGGCCCAGACGATGCGAGATGCGGAACACGTGGGTGTCCACCACCACGCCTTCGTTCTTCCCGAACCAGGTGCCGAGGACGACGTTTGCGGTCTTCCGGGCGACGCCCGGCAGGGTCAGGAGGTCGTCCATGTTGTCCGGGACCTCGCCGGCGAAGTCGTCGCGGATCCGCTGGCAGGCGCCCATGATCGAGCGGGTCTTGTTCCGGAAGAAGCCCGTCGAATGGATCATCTCCTCCAGCTCGTCCGGGTCGGCGTCCGCGAAGTCATCGGCCGTCGGGTAGCGGGCGAAGAGCGCCGGGGTCACCATGTTCACCCGGCGGTCGGTGCACTGCGCCGAGAGGATGGTGGCGACCAGCAACTGGAGGGCGGAGTCGTGCAGGAGCGCGCATTCCGCCGCGTTGTACTCCTTGGCGAGCGCCCGGACGATCCGTCCCGCACGGCGCCGGAGGGCCCTTTCCGCAGCCTGACTGTCCGGGGTCGCCTCGTTCCCTGCGGCCCGGGCCTTCTTCTTTCGGGAGGGAGGCGCCACTAGGCGAGCGGCGCGTCCGCCGGGGGCGAGGACGCGGTGGCGTAGCGGCGGCGGGGCATCCGTCCGGCAAGCCAGGAGAGCCGCCCGGCCTCGACGGCGAGCTTCATCGCCCCGGCCATCTTCACCGGTTCCCGGGCCGCCGCGACCGCGGTGTTCAGGAGCACGCCGTCCGCGCCCAGCTCCATCGCCACCGTCACGTCGGACGCGGTTCCCACCCCGGCGTCCACGATGACCGGCACCGAGACCGCCTCGCGGATGAACGCGATGTTGTTGCGGTTCTGGATCCCGAGCCCGGAGCCGATGGGGGCTCCCAGCGGCATCACCGCGGCGGCGCCGGCCTGCTCGAGCTTCCGGGCGACCACCACGTCGTCGCTCGTGTAGGGAAGCACCACGAATCCGTCGGCGACCAGTTCCCGGGTCGCGATCAGGAGTTCCTCGTTGTCCGGATAGAGCGTCTTCCGGTCGCCGATGACCTCCAGCTTGATCCAGTTCGAAAGCCCGGCCTCGCGGGCGAGATGCGCCGTGCGGACGGCTTCGGCGGCGGTGAAGCAGTCGGCGGTGTTGGGGAGCAGCGTGTAGCGGTCGCGGGGGATGTAGTCGAGCAGGGTCTCCTCGGCGTCGAGGTCCACCCGGCGGACGGCGACCGTCACCATCTCGCAGCCGGAAGCGGCGTGACAGTCCCGCATCAGGGGAAGCGACGCGTACTTGCCGGTGCCGAGGATCAGGCGGGACCCGAAGGTGTGCCCGCCCAGCGCGAGCGGGGTGTCTTCGACCGCAGGCACTTCAGCCACCCCCCACGAAACTCACGATTTCCACGCGGTCTCCGGGTTTCAGGGCGGTGGTCTCCTGATCGGCGCGGCGCACCAGGTGCCCGTTGAGCTCGACCGCGACCGGGCGGCTCAGCAGTCCGAGCGCCTCGAGGGCGCCCCGCACCGACGCCGGCTGCGGCACGGCGCGCTCCTTCCCGTTGATGAAGAGGATGCCGGCGGAGGTCGCGGGAGCCTCCCGGCCCGATCGTTCGCTCTCGGCAATCATGAGGTCCGGGAAGGGTACTTTGTGGATGGACCGGATTCAGCCTCGTGAATCCGGTTCATCCAGGAGCGATTTGAGGGCGGCCAACAGCTCATCGTCTTCTTCCGGGGGAACGGTGCGCAGGTCGAGGAGCAGGCGGTCGTCCACGATGCGGCCGACCACCGGGGGCTCGTTCCGGAGCAGCCGCCGGCGGATCGCTTCCGCCTCGCTGCCGGCGCGGGAGAGAGCCAGGGCGCGGGTGGGCAGACCCGCTCCGGGGGCCGCCCCGCCTCCGATTCGGGAGGTCTCCACAACCACTTCGACAGTCCAGCCGGCGCCAGGCGCGAGGGAGTCGCGCAGCCGTTCCGCGGCCGCCGCGATCTCCTCGACCGGCCGCGCGATGGCGCGGATCACCGGGACCTCGCGGCGGGCGCGTCCGGTCAGGTGGCTCCACAGCGTTGCCTGGAGCCCGGCGATCGCCATCTTGTCGGGGCGCAGCGCCCGCGCCAGCGGATTCCTGCGACAGGCCCGGATCGCCTCCGGCGTCCCCAGCAGGATTCCCGCCTGCGGTCCTCCGAACAGCTTGTCTCCCGAGAAGATGACGAGGTCGGCGCCCGACGCGACCCGATCGGCGAGGGTCGGTTCGTCCCCGGCGCCCTCCACTCCGAGTTCGGCCAGCGGTTGCAGGTTCCCGCTGCCGAAGTCCTCGATCACCGGGATCTGGAACTCCGCCCCCAGCGATACCAGGTCCGCGGTGGACGCCGCCTCGGTGAAGCCGACGATCCGGAAGTTGGACTGATGCACCTTCAGCAGCGCGCCGACCTCTCCCTGGCTCCCGGTGATGGCGCGCCGGTAGTCGTCGACGCGCGTCCGGTTGGTCGTCCCGACCTCGACGAGCCGGGCGCCGCTCTTCTCCAGGATGTCGGGGATCCGGAAGGAGTCTCCGATCTCGACCAGTTCCCCCCGGGACACCACCACGTCCTTCCCGGCGGCGAGGGTGTCGAGCGCGAGGAGGACTCCGCCGGCGGCATTCCCGGTGACGGCCGAGGCCCTTCCGGGAAACATGGCCTCGAAGAGGCCCGCGAGGTGTTCCTGGCGGCTTCCCCGGGCGCCGGACGCAAGATCGAACTCGAGGTCGGAGTAACCGCTCGCGGCGCGGAAAACGGCCTGCGCGGCGCGCTCGGAGAGCGGCGCCCGCCCCAGGTTGGTGTGGACGACCACGCCGGTGGCGTTGATCACCCGCCGGAGGTCCGGCCCGGCCGCGCGGTCGAGCCGCGACGTGACGGCCGCGGCGAGCCAGGCCTCGGGATCGCGGGAGAAGCCCGCCGGAACGGCCGCCGCGCGCACGGCCCGGCGAAGTTCCGATAGCTCGGTGCGGAGAGCGGCCGTGACCAGCGGTCTCCCGAAGGCGTCGGCGAGGCTTCGGAACCGCGCGGTCTCGAGAAGCCGGCCCACCGCGGGGAGTTGCGCGAGGGCGCTCGGTTGGCGTTCGGACACGGAATCGGGACGCCGCGATGCGGGGATCTGACGGCGGCTCTCAAGAGTACTCAGGAGGTGACACGCCCCTGCTAGCATCCGCCGCCGTCCGGCCCATGAGTGATTCGCAAGACCCCAACAACCACCCGCGCCGAGCCCTGCTCAGCGTCAGCCGCAAGGAGGGGCTCGACGCCTTCGCCCGGGGGCTCGTCGAGCGCGGTTTCGAGATCGTGGCCAGCGGCGGCACGGCGCGTTTTCTCCGGGACTCCGGCATCGCGGTGCTCGAGGTCTCCGAGGTCACCGGGCATCCCGAGATCCTCGACGGCCGCGTCAAGACCCTCCATCCGCGGATCCACGGGGGGATCCTCGCCCGGCGCTCGCGTCCGGACGATCTCGAGTCGCTCGCGTCGCTGGGCATCCGGCCCATCGACGTGGTCGCCGTCAACTTCTACCCCTTCGAGGAGACCCTCGCCCGGGGAGCCGGGGACGACGAGCTGAGGGAGAACATCGACATCGGCGGCCCCTGCCTGGTGCGCGCGGCGGCCAAGAACTGGCCCGACGTGACGGTGGTCGTGGACCCGGGCGAGTACCCGGCGGTGCTCGCCGCCCTCGACGATCCCGACCCCAGCATCGGCCATGCGCTGCGCCGCCGGCTGGCGGGCGCGGCGTTCGCCGCGACCGCGGCCTACGACCGCGCGGTCGCGGGTTCGTTCGCCGGGGACGGCGGCGGGGAGGACTTCCCCGAGCGGGTGTCGCTCGAGTTCGCGCGGGTGGCCGAACTCCGCTACGGCGAGAACCCGCACCAGACGGCCGCGCTCTATCGCGATCCGGGAACCGGGCCCGCCGGCATCCCGGGCGCCCGGAAGCTCCACGGCAAGGAGCTGTCCTACAACAACATCCTGGATCTCGACGCCGCCGTACGGCTGGTCGCCGACCTGGCGAACTCCCGGGAGGACAGCGAAGCCGCCGCGGCGATCATCAAGCACTCGAATCCCGCCGGCGCCGCGGTCGCGGGCACGCTGGTGGAGGCGTACATGGCCGCGCGCGCCACCGATCCGGTGTCCGCCTTCGGCGGCATCGTGGCGCTGAGCCGCGAGGTGGATCTGGACACCGCGAAGGAGATGGCCTCGACCTTCCTGGAAGCCATTGCGGCCCCCTCCTTCCATCCGGACGCCTTCGCGCGGCTCCGGCGGAAGAAGAACCTCCGGCTGATCGAGATGCCGGACCTTCGCGGTTTCGCGCCCGGAGGACGCTATTTCGCCCGGGTGGCGGGCGGACTGCTGGTCCAGGACTGGGACCGCGGCGACGACGAATCGGCGTACCGGGTGGCCACCCGGCGGGAGCCCTCGGAGGCCGAATGGGAGGGCCTGCGGTTCGTCTGGCAGGCCGCGAAACACGTGAAGTCGAATGCCATCGTGGTGGGGCGGGGCAGCGCCCTTCTGGGGGTGGGCGCCGGCCAGATGAGCCGGCTCGACTCCTGCCGGCTCGCGATCGAGAAGGCCCAGTCCCCGGTCGAGGGCGCCGTCGCGGCGTCGGACGCGTTCTTCCCGTTCGCCGACGGGCTCGAGGTGCTGGCCGACGCGGGGATCACCGCGGTGATCCAGCCGGGCGGCTCGGTGAGGGACCAGGAAGTCATCGACGCCGCTGACGAGCGGGGTCTGGCGATGGTCTTGACCGGCGCGCGCCACTTCCGGCACTGAGTACTCACGGTACGCTGCGAGCCCGGATGACGCCGCCGGCGTTCCGGGCCGTGTGCGCCGTCCGGCAGCGATAAATTCCCCGGTTCATGTACCGGATGGCCCTTTGGGTACTGCTGGCGCTTCTCGTGGCGTTCCCCGCGAGAACCGGCGGCGCCCAGGAACCCGTTCCCGCCGAGGAGGCCCCGGAGCAAACCGAAGCCGGGGAAGCCGCTGAAGATCCGGTCGCGATCGATCCGGTCGCGGAGGCCTACCGGGTGTTCGGCGAGGGCCGGTTCGCGCAGATGTCCGGCGAGCGTGACGAAGCGATTGCCGCCTACCGCCGGGCGGCCGAACTCGATCCGCAGGCGGTCGATCCGCTCATCGAGATCGCGAACCTCAGCCTCTCCACCCGCGACCTGGACGCCGCCGAAGCGGCGGCCGCGGAGGCGGTGGAGCGGAACCCGGACGCCGCCGCCGCCCACCGGGCACTCGGCGCCGTGCACTTCCGCCGCCTCCGGTCCGGGGACGATCCCGAGGCCGCGGAGCGCGCGGTCGCTTCGCTGGGCGAGGCGGTCCGCCTCGACCCCGAAGACCTGCGCAGCCGTTCCGAGCTGGCTCGCCTGCTCGCCGCCCTGCAACGCGGCGAGGAGGCGGCGATGCATCTCCGCGAGATCGTCAGCCGCACCCCGAACGCTTTCGTCGAGCTGCTGTTGCTCGCGCAGCTCCGTCTGACCGCGGGGGACCGGGAGCAGGCGTTCGACTACCTGCTGCAGTCGCTTCGCATCGAACCGCGCCAGCCGGAAGCGCGCGAGATGGTGGACGATCTCCTGCGCGACGGCCAGATCCCGGGCCGGTCGCCGGAGGAAGCGCTCGCCGAGGTCGTCGCGCTCTACGAGAAGGGGTCCGCCGACCATCCCGACGACCAGCCGCTCCGCCTGTCCCTGGCGGACGGCCTGGCCCGGCTGGGCCGCCTGGACGCCGCCGCCGAGGCCTTCGAACGGATCCTCGCGGCGGAGCCCCGCAGCGAAATCGCCCTCATGGGTCTGGCGATGGTGCGGAGGCAGCAGCGTCAGCTCGAGGAAGCGGAAGCGGCCCTGGTGCGGCTGCTGGAGGAAAACAGCCGGAGCGTCCCGGCGAGACTGGCGCTCGGCGGCGTCTTCGCCGCCCGCTGCGAGTACGCCCGGGCGGCCGAGGAGTTCCAGACGCTGGTGTCGCTTCCGCGGGACTCCTACGGCGCCGGCCGCCGCCGGGAAACCCTCGCCCGGCTCGCGCAGGCGCTGGAGAACCTCGGAGAGTACGAGGAGGCTTCCGACGCGCTCCGGGAGGCCGTCCGGCTCGCCGGGGACAGCGTGGAGGCGTTCCGGTACCGGGTGGCCCTGGTGCAGAACCGGCTGGCGTCCGGCCAGCCGGACGAAGCTGCGGCGCTCATCGAGGAGCTGATCGCGGATCGGCCCGGGGAACCGGGCCTGCTGGCGCTCCAGGCCCGCGTGCTGAACGCCGGAGGCCGCCACGCCGCCGCGCTGGGAATCCTCAGGGCCCTGGTGGCCGAGTATCCCGAGACGGGGGGCGTGGTACACGCGCTGGTCCGCCACCACGTCGAAAGGGATGAACTGCCGGCCGCCGAGCGGATCACCCGCGGCTGGCTCGAAGACCGGGCGGACGACCCGGACTTTCGATTCCAGCTCGGCGCCCTGCTCGAGCGGCAGGGGAGGTTCGAGGAGGCGGAGGCGGAGTTCCGCCGGGTGATCGCGGCCGAGCCCGACCACGACCTCGCCCTCAACTATCTCGGATACATGCTGGCCGACCGGGCCGACCGGCTGGAAGAATCCGAGGAACTCATCCAGCGGGCGCTCGCGGTGGACCCGTACAACGGTTCCTACCTCGACAGTCTCGGCTGGGTGCAGTTCCGGCAGGGCGATCTGAACCTGGCGGAGCCGAACCTGCTTCGGGCCCAGCAGTGCATGCCGGAGAACAGCGTGGTCCTCGACCATCTCGGAGATCTGTACCGGGCAAAGGGAAACACCGAGGAAGCGGTCCGCTTCTGGCGGAAGGCTCTCCAGCACGACGGCGACCAGGAACTCGAACGCGAGGCGATCGCCCGAAAAATCGAGGAAGCCGGGAACGATCCGGAATAGAGGACCAGCGGATCCGGTCGCCCTGGAGGGTCCGCAAAGCGGCCACCTCCATCACCGCGGCGCGGCGCTGCGCCTTGCGATCATCTGCGGCCTCGCCGCTTCCATGGGTTGCGCGGCCCGGGCGGTCCGGGTTCCGGTGGCGCCCGTCGACGAGGCCGCGGCGTTTCGGCTGTTGGACGCGACGGCCCGGTTTGCGGCGGGCGTGCGGCGGTATCAGGCCGTCGTGAGTCTTCGCGGCGAAGGTGAGCGCGGCCGCTTCTCGGGACGCCTGCTGGTGGTGTTCGCCCGTCCGTCCGGCGGCCCGGACCCCGAAGCCGTCGAGGCCATGCGGCTGGAGCTCTTCGCCCCCGTCGGCGGCTCGCGCTGGACGCTCGTGGCCACCCCGGGCGAGGCGCGCCTCGTGGTGCCCGGGGAGAGGGCGTTCGCGGAAGGAGAGGCGCTGGAGGAATTCACGGGACCGCTGCTCGGCGTTTCCGTGGGACGGGAGGCGATCGCCGCCCTCCTGGTGGGGAGCGGCGCTCCGGTCGGAGGGTCGGAGCACCTCCGGTCGCGTCCGGCCAACGGGTCCGCCGTCCTCGCGAACGGGACCGCGATCTGGTGGGACGATCCGGCGGACGGCGGCCAGGTGCGGCGCGTCGTGGCCCCGGACTACGAGGCTCGCTATCCCGGCCACTACCGGCGGCAGGGACGCCAGGTGCCGCGCCGCGTGGAGGTCGAGTCCGAGCGCACGCGCGCCGTCCTGACGGTCGAGGAGCTGGAGGTGAACACCTCCCTCCACCCCGATTCCTTCGAGGTGAGGACGCCGCCCGGCTACCGGCGGGCGGAGGTCCGCGAACTGAGCCGGGCGTCGCGGATCGAGGGACGCTGAGCGGCGTTCGCCATGGCCGGTCCGGGTCCCGCTTCCCGCCAGTTGGAAGTCAGAACTCCCGCCAAGATCAACCTGGGTCTGCGGGTCCTCTCGCGGCGGCCTGACGGCTACCACACGGTCCGCACCCTGCTGGCCGGCGTGGACCTCTGGGACACCCTCATCTTCGAACCGGGCGGAGAGGGGCTCCGGCTGGAATGCGACAGCCCTTCCATCCCCACGGACCGGACGAACCTGGTTCTCCGCTCCGCGTCCGGGCTCGAGGACCTGCTGGGCCGGCGCCTCCCTGGCGCGCGTATCCGGCTCCGGAAGCGGATCCCGGCCGGCCGCGGGCTCGGCGGCGGAAGCTCGAACGCCGCGGCGGCGCTCATCGGTCTGAACCGCCTGTTCGGACTCGGCCTGAGCCGCCGAGTGCTGCACCGGGTGCTGGCCGGGGTCGGGATGGACGCGCCCTTCTTCCTCTATGGGGGGCTGGCGCTCGCCACCGGCCGCGGCGAGCACGTCTTCCCGCTGGCCGACGTCGCGGAACTGCCGCTCGTCCTCCTGATTCCGGAGTTCGGCATTTCGACCCCCGAGGCCTATCGGGGTCTGCCCAACCCGCTGGTTGCTCCCCACCGAGAGGACGGGTCCGAACGGGCCGATAGTCTGGTACGGTTTCTCGCGTCGGGTCCCTCGGGGCCCCAACTCAGTGGCAAGCTCCTCGCAGGGTGCTTTCCGAACGACCTGGAACGGTCCACCGTGCTGCAAACGACCCGGCCTCCCGACGCCATCTCGCGGATGCGGAGCGCCCTGAAGGCGGCCGGGGCCCTGGAGACCGCCATGTCGGGAAGCGGTTCGGCGGTGTTCGGCGTCTTCGCCGACCGGGAGCAGGCGGCACACGCGGCCTCCCGCCTTTCGGAGGCTAACCTTCGGGCCATCGCGACCCGCACGATCACCCGTAGCGAGCACCGGGCGGCCCTTCTGGGGAACCGGCCGGATGGGGCGTGGCCGAGGGGATAGGCGCCGGGTTTTGGTTCCGGTCTACGAGGGTTCGAATCCTTCCGCCCCAGCCCGCGGTACCGGTGATCGGTCCGTGATTTCCCGACGCGTGCGTTCCCTGCTGGATGCTCGCTCCGCGCCACCCGCTCCATCGAGATGACCGAACCAGCCGGCGATCACGAGTGCCGGAGCCGGACCCACGGTTTCGCGGGCGAACTGAAGGTCATCGGGGGTTCGTCCAACCCGGATCTGGCCGCCGCGATCGCGCAGAACCTCGGCGTTCTCCTCTGCGAGGCGTCTCTCGGCCGTTTTCGCGACGGCGAGATCCGCTTCCAGATCAAGGACAACGTCCGCGGCGCGGACGCCTTCGTGATCCAGTCCACGTCGCCGCCCGTCAACGAGAACCTGATGGAACTGCTCATCATGGTGGACGCGCTGAAGCGGGCGTCGGCGGCCCGCATCAACGCGGTGATCCCCTACTACGGCTACGCGCGGCAGGACCGGAAGGACCGTCCCCGGGTCCCGATCTCGGCGAAGCTGGTGGCCGACCTGCTGACGGTGGCCGGGGTGCACCGGGTCATCTGCATGGACCTCCACGTCGGCCAGATCCAGGGATTCTTCGATATTCCGGTGGATCACCTCTACGCCACTCCGGTGGTGCTGGACCACCTGCCGAGCCTCGAGCTGGACCGGCCGGTGGTCGTGTCGCCGGACGCCGGGGGCGTGGAACGGGCCCGCGCCTACGGCAAGAAAATCGGAGTCGGCATCGCGGTCATGGACAAACGCCGCGGCAACGACAACGAGGTCGAAACCATGCACGTGGTGGGAGACGTGCGGGGGCGTCCCGCGGTGATCGTGGACGACATCGTGGATTCCGCCGGGACCCTGGTGCGCGCCGCGGAAGCGCTCCGCCAGGATGGAGCGACCCGGGTGCTTGCCGTCTGTACGCACGCGGTGCTTTCCGGACCGGCGGTCGAGCGGATCCGGAACGGTCCGCTCGAGCGTCTGATCGTTGGAGACACGATTCCCCTCGCACCCGAAGCGCGAGCGCTGGGCAGCAAGATCGAGGTCCTTTCCGTGGCTTCGCTCTTCGCCCGGGCGATCGAGAGCGTGCACGGGGAGGACTCGGTCAGCTCCCTCTTCGTCTGACCACCCGCTGGTCGGACCGGGCAGCCCGCATTCCCGCGGGAACCGGCGCGCCACGAGGATTTCGCAGGCACGGGAGCCCGGGTCGGGCTGCTAGACTTCCGCGCCCTGCATTGCCGCTGAGGAGTGGATGGCGCCGCGGCGACATCCACCAGACTTCTTGGGCCGCACTCCTTGGGAGCCCACCGAGAAGGACCTTCGAGGACGACGCCGCCCGCGTCCCCTCTTCCCGTTCCCGGGCCTCCGCGCCACCCTGTCCATCACCAACAACCCCACGCACACTCCATGGCTCAACTCTCGATCCCCGCGAGCTCCCGCACCGCCGTCGGCAAGGGGCCGAATCGCCGCCTGCGAGCGGCGGGGATGATTCCGGCCGTCGTCTACGGCGGCTCCGCCGGTTCGCGTTCGCTCACCGTTTCACCGCGCCACGTCACCGACATCGTTCGGTCTCCGCGCGGGGTGAACACGATCTTCTCGCTCGAGATCGACGGCGAGGAGAGCGTGGAGCAGGTGATGATTCACGACCATCAGCTGCACCCGCTCGACCATTCGGTCCTGCATGCCGATCTCATGCGGGTGGATCCGGAGAAGGCCTCGGACTGGCACGTTCCCGTCCATCTCGAAGGCGAGTCGGTGGGTGTCAAGCGCGGCGGCCATCTCGACTTCATCACCCGATCTCTCGCCGTCAGTTGCCTGCCGCACGACATTCCGGAGTCCCTTCCCCTGGCCGTCGGCGAACTGGATTACGGCGACACCGTCCGGGCGGGGGACATCGACCTGCCGGAGGCGCTCACCCTCGCGACGGAGCGGGACGTGGTCATCGTGCATATCTCTCCCCCGAAGGGAACGGACGAGCCCGAGCAGGAAGACGAGAGTGAAGAAACCGAAGAAGAACCGGAAGAGTGACCGGCGGAACTCCTCTGATCCAGCGTGTTGCCCAGTCCCTTCTCCGAGGCCGCTCGGTGGCCGGCGACCCCGGTGAGCGATCCTCCTGCGGGCGTACCCGGTGGGACGCCGCATGAGACTCCGGCGCGGGTCGAGGTTCCCGTGCAGATCGTGGTGGGGCTCGGCAATCCGGGTGTCCGGTATGAGGGGACCCGGCACAACATCGGGTTCGAGGCCGTGGCCGCGCTCCTCGGAGAACGGTCCGTTCGGACCCGGCACTTCGACGGGGGCCTCCTCGTCGAGGCCGAGATCGGCGGGCGGGAGATCGGCCTGCTGCGTCCGCTGGGTTACATGAATCGGAGCGGCGGTCCGGTGCGGCGGCTTCTTGAGAGCGAGGGCCGTTCGCCGGAGGAGACCCTCGTGGTGTGCGACGACTACGCACTGCCGCTCGGAACGATCAGGACCCGCCGCCGCGGCAGCGACGGGGGCCACAACGGCCTCGCGTCCATTTTCTCCGCGCTCGGAACGGACGAGATCCCGAGGATGCGCCTCGGGATCGGGAATCCCCCGGCAGGGGAAGATCCGGCTGACTTCGTGCTTTCTCACTTTGCCCCTCGGGAGGCCGGCGCCGTGGAAGACCTGTTGGAGCGCGCGGTGAGCGCCATCGAAACCGCGGTCGGGCAGGGGATCGAAACTGCCATGAACCGGTTCAACCGGGCGGCTGCATGATGCGGAACCGTCCGCAGATCCCCGCACGGCTCCCTGCGGGGTGCGTCACAGGTGACGCTGGAGACACTCTCGAATGAGCGAACAGTCGAGTCCCCAGGCGGCGGCTCCGCCCCCGCCGGATTCCCTCATGAACGGCTACGAGTTCATGTTCATTCTGGATCCGACCCTTGACGACGCGGCTTCGCTTGCAGTGGTCGAGCGCGTGGAAGGGATCGTGAAGGGGCAGGGAGGCGAGATCGTCAGCCTGAAACCCTGGGAGCGCCGGCGGCTGGCATACCCCATCGCCGGGCACCACGAAGGCCTCTACATCCTCTGTTACTTCGATGCGCCTCCGGCTTCCATCCAGGGCATCGAGAGCCGCGTTCGCCTCGCCGAAGGCGTGCTGCGTTTCATCGTGCTGCGGACGGACAAGGAAACCCGCGAGCAGGACCAGGCCGCGGACCAGCGCCGGCGGGAGGAACGAGCCGCCCGCGCGGCCGCCGCCGCTGCCGAGGCTGCCGCCAGGGCGGCGGAAGAGGCGGCTGAGGAGCCTGGCGAGCGTGCCGCCAAGCCGTCCGGAGAGTCTCGCGGGGCTGCCGCCGAGCCGTCCGGGGAGGCGGCCGGTGGATCCGGCGAGGCTGCGGCCGAGCCGGCTGGAGAGGCGGCCGGGGAGTCTGCCGCCGAGTCGACCGAGGCAGCGGCCGGGGAGGCTGGCGCCACCGGGGAAGCCGGCGCCACGGAACCCGACGGAGCCGGAGAGGCGGCGCCGGCGGACGAGTCCACCCAGAACGAGGAGGAGACATCATGAGCGACAGGCCCGCAACCCCTCGCCGCCGCCGGCGGCAGACCGTCCGGCGGGTGCGCGTCAATCCACTGCTGAACGGCGTGGACCGGGTGGACTGGAAGGACGTGGATTTTCTGCGCGAGTTCCTCGGTGATCGCGCCAAGATCGCCCCGCGGCGCGTATCGCGCGCCAGCGCCCGGGCCCAGCGTCAGATCCGGATCGCCATCAAGCGCGCCCGGCAGATGGCGCTCCTGCCCTACGAATAGGGGCCGCCGGGGGAAAGAGCCATGCGCCTCCTGTTGAAACAGCCCGTGGACGCCCTGGGAGAACCGGGCGACGAAGTCAACGTCCGTCCGGGTTACGCCAGGAACTACCTGCTTCCCCGCCGGATTGCGGTTCCGATCACGGAGGAGAACCGCCGGGAAGTGGCCGAAGCGAGAAAGGTCTGGGCGGTAGAGCGGATCAAGGAACGGGAGGCGGCCGAGGCCCTCGCCCGCGCCCTCGAGGGCCATACCCTCCGTTTCGAGCGCCGGGTCAAGACCGATTCGGATGAGCTCTACGGCTCGGTGTCGGTTCAGGACATTGCCAGGCAGCTCGCCGAGGGCGGGTTCGAGATCGCCCGCAACCGCATCATTCTGGGCGGGCCGATCAAGGTGGCGGGCCAGACGTCGGCCGTGGTCCGGCTCCACAGCGAGATCGAGGTGGACCTCCCGATCGAGGTTTCCCCGGTGGCGGCCGGGTCGCTCGGAGTGGAGCCGGTGCCGGACATCCCGACGGAGGTGTCGGCCAAGCGGGCTGCCGAAACCGAGTCGGAAGACGATGAGGCCGTCCTGCAAGCCTCTTCCGAGGAAGCGGACGACTCGGAGGACTGACCCCGCCCGGAGCAGCCCGTGGAAGACGTCACGCGGCCCGGTTCTCCGACCCATGACGGATTCCGGCTGAGCCACTCCACTTCCTCGACGGAAGAGCCCTAGCGAGGCGTCGGTCCGTGCCGGACGAAGCCGTCCGCCTCCCGCACGACCTGGCAGCCGAGCGAGCCGTGCTCAGCGCGGTGCTCGTGGACCGGAGTCAACTCGATTCGGTGCGGGAGGTCCTGAAGACCCGGGACTTCCTCGACGTCCGCCACCAGCGGATCTTCGAAGCCTTCTGCGAACTCGACGACGCCCCCGAACTGCGGAAGATCGATCTGCTGACCGTTCGCGCGGAACTCGAGCGGACCGGAAAGCTGGACGCCGCCGGCGGCGCCGGCTATCTGAGCGAGTTGCTCGATGGGGTGGCCCGTTCTTCGAACGCCGTGGACTACGCCAGGCTCGTTCGCGAACGGGCCCTCAGCCGCGAACTCCACCACTTCGGCAGCCGCGTCGCGAGCGACGCGATCCGGAACTCCCCGGGGGAGATCCTCTCCGCGGCCCAGGAGGACCTGTACGCCATTGCCGAGGGGACCTTCGCCTCCGGCCCGGTGAGGCTTACGGAAGAACTTGGCCACCTTGCCGAGGAGTCCACCCGCCAGCGCGAGGGATTCTCGGGAATCCGCACCGGTTTCCAGGACCTCGACAACCTGATGGGGGGCCTCCGCAAGTCGGACCTGATCCTGGTGGGAGCCCGTCCCGGGGAGGGCAAGACCAGTCTGGCGCTCAACATCGCCCTGGCCGCCGGCCGCGCCGGCAAGCGGGTGTTGATCTTCAGCCTGGAGATGCCCCTGCGGCAGATCGCCACCCGGCTGCTCTTCTCCCAGGCCGAGGTCGATGCCCGGCAGCTATCGCGTCCCGGACTGCTCAACGAGCGGGATCGCCGGCTCATCCAGAACACGCTTCCGGTCGTTGCGGCCATGCCGATCTACGTGGACGATTCGAACGTCACTCCGGTCGAGCTGCGATCCAAGGCGCGCCAACTGAGCCGCGAGCACGGACTCGATCTGATCGTGATCGACTATCTGCAACTGATGCGGGCGTCGGAACCCGGATCCCGGCGTTTCGAAAACCGGAATCTGGAGATTGCCGAGATCAGCCGGTCGTTCAAGCTGCTGGCCAAGGAACTCGACGTGCCGATCCTGGCGCTTTCGCAGCTCAGCCGGGCGCCCGAACAACGGACCGGAGCGCTGGCGGAGCCGCGCCTCTCCGATCTGCGCGAGTCCGGCGCCCTCGAGCAGGACGCGGACATCGTGGTGTTCATTCACCGGGAATGGAGAAAGAAACAGGATGGAACGGGGGGGATGGAAGCGCCGTCGCCTCCCGTTCGCCGGGTGATCGTCGCGAAGAACCGCAACGGTCCGGTGGGGGACATCCGGCTGGCCTGGCTCGACCGGTACACGAAGTTCCAGAACCTGGGGGCCGAGGAGGCGGGCCGGGGCGCCGACTATCCCGGCCCGGAAGAGGAAAACGGTTGGTGAACCGGTGCCCAGGCAGTCCAGCGTTCGCTTCGCCTGCGTGGAGTGTGGGCAGGACTACTCCCGCTGGATGGGGTACTGCCCGTCCTGTTCCTCCCAGACCCCGCTCGTCGAACACGAGGCGCCGCCCGAGGGTGCCGCCGGCGGACGCTGGCGCGGGTTCGCCGCGGCGGCGGGCGCCGGAGCCGCGGCGCCGGTTTCCTGGAACGAGGTAGACACCCGGACGGCGCCCCGCCGGCCGCTCGGCATCCCGGAGCTCGACCGCGTCCTGGGTGGCGGGGTGGTCCCCGGCTCCGCCGTCCTGGTCGCGGGAGAGCCGGGCGCGGGCAAGAGCACCCTCCTCCTTCAGTTGGCCGCGGCGGCGGCCGGTTCCGGAGACCCCGTGCTCTACGTCAGCGGGGAGGAATCCGAGCACCAGCTCAAGCTGCGGGGCGAGCGGCTCGGACTCGAGCCGGGTTCGCTCCTCCTCTTCTCGGAGACGAGCATGCCCCGCATCCTCGATGCGGCCCAGTCGGCGGAACCGAGGCTCCTGGTGCTCGATTCCGTGCAGTGCGTCCACTCGCCCGAGATCAGCGGCGCTCCGGGGACCGTCACCCAGGTTCGGGAGTCGGCCGCCTCGCTGGTGCTCTTCGCCAAGTCGACGCGGGTTCCCGTCTTCATCATCGGCCACGTCAACAAGGACGGCGCCATCGCCGGTCCCCGCACCCTCGAACACATGGTGGACACCGTGCTGCACTTCGAGGGGGACCGGAGGCAGTCGCACCGGCTGCTCCGCGCCGTCAAGAACCGGTTCGGCGCCGCCGGGGAGCTCGGCGTGTTCGACATGACCGGGCAGGGACTCGTCCCGGTTCCGAATCCCTCCGAACTGTTCCTCACCGGGGGACCCCCGCAACCCGGGACGGCCGTCGTCTGTACCCTCGAGGGAACGAGGCCCCTCCTCGCCGAGATCCAGGTGCTGCTTGCCGAAAGCCCGCTCGCCTATCCCCGGCGGGTTCCGGTGGGGTTCGACAGCGGCCGGCTCGCGGTGCTGCTGGCGGTCCTCGAGACGGGAGGCGGGGGAGCGCTGCTCCGGAGCGACGTCTACGTGTCGGTGACCGGCGGCCTCACCGTGAACGAACCGGCCGCCGACCTGGGCCTGCTCGCGGCGGTGGTCTCCCGGCGTCGGGGAGTTCCGGTGCCGCCGGGGACCGTCTTCATCGGTGAGGTCGGCCTCTCCGGAGAGGTGCGGCCGGTCCACCAGGCGGGGGTGCGCCTGCGGGAGGCGGCGCGTCTGGGGTACCGCCGCGCGGTCTTGAATCCGGGGAAGTCCCGCGCCGCCGAACGGCCGGCGGACCTCGATCTCGTCGCGGCCGAAACCCTGGAGCAGGCGCTGGCCGTCATGGGTCAGTCCTAGCAGCCTGTGGACAAAGTCACGCGGCATTCGAACGCGGATGCATCCCGCCTGAACCGCGCATCTACGATGCGCTCTGCGTTGCGTTTCGGTCGGAATACACTCGGTATTCCTCCCTCACGCGCCTTGTCAGGCGGGCGCCTCGGCGTTCTCGGTGCTCACGTCACTTCATCCACAGGCTGCTAGTCTCGTGGCGGAGGAGCGGATCGCCATGCGGGTCGGCGCGGTCGTCGTAGCCGCCGGTTCCGGCACCCGGTTCGGCGGCGGCGCCGCTCCCAAGCAGTTCCAGCCGGTCCTCGGTCTGCCGCTCGTCGTTCATGCCGTCCGGGCGGTACTCGCTTCGGACAAGGTGGCGCGCCTCGTGGTCGTCCTGCCGGAGGGAGGTTTCGAATCCTGGGAGGCGGACCTCAGGCCTCATCTGGATCCGGAAGGAGGCCGGGTCTCCTACTGTCCCGGAGGTGCTTCCCGCCAGGAATCGACGGCGCGCGGACTCGAGGCGCTCGACGCGCGGTTCGAGGACGAGGAAGGTGCGGTCGCGGATCTCGTCGCCGTCCACGACGGGGCGAGGCCGGCGCCGCCGCTGCCGCTCGTCGAGGAGGTCATCGAGGCGGCCCGCCGCCACGGGGCGGCGATCCCGGGATGCCGCCCGCCGGACACCCTCTGGCGGGTAGCCGGTGACGGCAACGCGGAGAGCCTGGTGGACCGGGACCACACCGTCGCCGTCCAGACACCGCAGTGTTTCCGGCGGAACCTGCTCAGGGAGTCGCTCGCCCGGGCGGAGGAAGCCGGACTCAGCGGAACCGACGAGGCGTCGCTGGTGCGGGCCGCGGGGCATCCGGTCCGGGTGGTCGAGGGGAGTCCCGGGAACCTGAAGGTGACCCATGCGATCGACCTGGAAGTCGCGCGAACCCTGCTGGGCGGGGTCTCCGCGATGCCGCGCCTCGGTTTCGGTTTCGACGCCCACCGCTTCGGGACGACCGGAACCCTCCAACTGGGAGGGATTCCGTTTCCGGGGGTTCCCGCGCTGGAAGGACACTCCGATGGGGACGCGGTCCTGCATGCCCTCACCGACGCAATCCTCGGCGCGGTGGCCGGACCCGACATCGGGGCGCTCTTCCCGTCGTCCGATCCGGAGCTGCGGGGCGCGGCGAGCGAACGGTTCGTGCGGCGGGCGCTCGAGATCGCCGCCCGCGCCGGCTATGGACCGGGCCAGGTGGACCTCACCGTCATCGCCGAGCGTCCGCGGCTCGCTCCCCGGATCGAGGAGATGCGCGGGCGGGTCGGCGGCATGCTCGGCATCGCCCCGGACGCGGTGGGTCTCAAGGCCACCACCACCGACGGGATGGGCTTCACGGGAAGGGGTGAGGGGCTCGCCGCGAAGGCCCTCGTCCGCCTGGATCCACGGGTTCCGGAATCGGCGTCACCTCCGGGATGACCCGCCAGGAGAAACGCGGTCCGGGGAGGGCCGGGGCGCGCGCGGACGAAGCTCCCGAGGAACGGGGCGCGACGTGGGTCTTTGGCCCCGCCCGGGTGGAGGAAACGCTGCAGGGCATCCCGAATCAAGTCCGGCGCGTGCTGGTTCGGACGGGACGCCTGGAGAGCCGCCATCAGGCGCTGCTCAAGATCGCGCGGGCCCGCGGCGTCCCGCTGCAGCGGGTTCCGAATCAGCACCTCGACCGGATCTCGGCGGGCGCGCGCCATCAGGGGGCGGCCTGCGAGGTCTCGCCGGTGCGGTGGTTGGCGCTTGGCGAGGTGCTGTCGATGGACCCGAAGCCGAGCCGTCTGCTGCTCCTCGATCGGATCGAGGATCCCCGGAACTTCGGCGCCCTGGTCCGCGCTGCGGACGGCGCCGGAGTGGACGCGGTGCTCGTACCGCGGCGCGGCGCCGCCCCTCCCTCAGCCGTCGCCATCGCGGCGTCGGCGGGGGCCATCGCGCGCGCCCGGCTGGTCCGGATCCCGGGCGCCGCAAGCGCCCTGCGGGCGCTCCGGGCGCACGGGTACTGGACCGTCGGCCTCACGCCGCGGGCGAAGGTCCCCTGGTACGAATTCGACTGGACCCAGCCCAGCGTGCTCGTCGTGGGTTCCGAGGGCCGGGGGCTCGCCGCCGGGGTGTCGAAGGAGTGCGAGGTCCTCGTCTCCCTGCCGCAGTTGGGTTCCGTCCGTTCCCTGAACGTCTCCGTGGCCACCGGGATCGTGCTCTACGAAGCCGTCCGCCAACGAGGGCTGGACCAGGCGGTCCGGGCCTCCCAGCCGGGGGCGGCGACGTGAGTTCCGATTCGCAGTTGACACTCGTACGAGCGCCAACCTATACTCAACCGTTCGCCGGTGCACGCTGGCGTAGCTCAGGAGGCAGAGCAGCTGATTTGTAATCAGCCGGTCAAGGGTTCAAGTCCCTTCGCCAGCTCCGGATCGGGCCAGACCGCATCGGACCGGATCGCGCTGGGTCCGGGGGGACTGATCTGGACGACCCGTTCCGGATCGGCCGGCTGATTATCAGGGAGGTTGCTCGCCCGTCTCGTGAGCGGCGGAGTTTCCCGGGCGGAGTGGTAGCGAAGCGGCCAAACGCAGCAGGCTGTAAACCTGCCGGCTTTACGCCTTCGGAGGTTCGAATCCTCCCCGCTCCACCACCTCTTCCGGAGTTTCCCCAACCGAACCCACCCACTGCCTTGACCACCGACAACAGCTCGCTCCGGCTCGCGGTAGCGCGTCCACCGTCGGCGGTCCCTTCATTCCATCACGCGGGAGTAGCTCAGTTGGCAGAGCATCAGCCTTCCAAGCTGAGGGTCGCGGGTCCGAATCCCGTCTCCCGCTCCATGCCAGGGGTCCCCCGCCCTCGTCTCCGCCCACGTGGCTCAGTGGTAGAGCACTTCCTTGGTAAGGAAGGGGTCACCGGTTCAATCCCGGTCGTGGGCTCCACTCTCGCCTCCGTCCCCCCGGGGACGATCTGAATCTCAGGTCTCGCAGCAAACAAGGAGAAGACCAGATGGCCAAGGAGAAGTTCGAACGCACCAAACCTCACGTCAACGTGGGGACCATCGGTCACGTGGATCACGGGAAGACGACCCTGACCGCCGCGATCACGAAGGTCCTCGCCGCCGAACAGGGCGGAAACTTCCGGAGTTTCGATTCGATCGACAATGCCCCGGAGGAGCGGGAGCGGGGCATCACGATCGCGACCGCGCACGTGGAGTACGAAACCGCGGCGCGCCACTACGCGCACGTGGACTGCCCGGGCCACGCCGACTACATCAAGAACATGATCACGGGCGCCGCCCAGATGGATGGCGCGGTCCTGCTGATCTCCGCCCCGGACGGGCCGCAGGCCCAGACGCGCGAGCACATCCTGCTCGCCCGCCAGGTCGGGGTGCCCCGGATCGTCGTCTACCTCAACAAGGTGGACATGCTGGACGACGAGGAGCTGCTGGAGCTCGTGGAACTCGAAGTCCGGGAGCTGCTTTCCTACTACGACTTCCCCGGCGACGACATTCCGGTCATCCGGGGCAGCGCGCTCAAGGCGCTCGAGTCGGACGATCCGGCGGACTGGGAATCGGTCCGCGAGCTCACCAAGGCGCTGGACGAGTACGTGCCGGTGCCGGAGCGGGCGATCGACAAGGACTACCTGATGCCGATCGAGGACGTCTTCTCGATCTCCGGCCGCGGCACCGTGGTGACCGGCCGGATCGAGCAGGGCAAGGTCTGTGTCCAGGACGAGGTCGAGATCGTCGGGATCCGGGAGACCCGGAAGCGGGTGGTGACCGGAGTCGAGATGTTCAAGAAGCTGCTCGACGAGGGCGAGGCCGGTGACAACGTCGGAATCCTGCTGCGGGGAACCGATCGCCGGGACGTGGAACGCGGGATGGTGCTCGCCAAGCCCGGTTCCATCACGCCGCACACCAGGTTCCGGTCCGAGGTCTATGTCCTGTCCAAGGAAGAAGGGGGACGCGAAAAGCCGTTCAAGAGCGGTTACCGCCCGCAGTTCTACTTCCGGACCACGGACGTGACCGGCACTGCCACCCTCCTGGGAGATCAGGTGGTGGCCATGCCGGGAGACAACATCCAGCTCGAGGTGGAACTGATCACCCCGATCGCCATGGACCGCGGACTCCGCTTCGCGATCCGCGAAGGCGGCAGGACGGTCGCCTCCGGGATGACCACCGAGATCCTGGAGTAGCCGGCGAGCGCGCGAAACGGTCCTCCCGCGGACGACCCGAGTCGCTCGCGGGAGGGCCATCCTCGAAACATCTGAGCGGAACAGAACCGACGGGAAAACGGCATGGCTCGCGAAAAGAAGCGGCAGATCGTCACGCTGGCATGCACGGACTGCAAGCGGCGGACGTATTCGACGACGAAGAACCGGGCAACCCATCCGGGCCGGATGGAGTTGCGCAAGTTCTGCCGTTTCTGCCGGACGCACGTATTGCATCGGGAGACGCGTTGACTACTCTGAGGGGTGCGAAGGCCAGTAGCTCAATTGGCAGAGCACCGGTCTCCAAAACCGGGGGTTGGGGGTTCGATCCCCTCCTGGCCTGCCATCCCCACGTTCCGTCGGGACACCACCCGGTGAGGTGCTCCTCGTGAGCGTGCTCGAAAGAATCGGCTCGGCCCGCACCTTCCTCGGGGAAGTGAGGGGAGAACTGGACAAGGTCACCTGGCCGACGCGGGACGAAGTCCGTGGCACGACCATCATCGTGCTCATCACGGTCTTCTTCTTCGGGTTCTATCTCTACGGCCTCGACGTGGTCATGTCGTACATCTCGGCCTTCATCACGAACCTGATCGGGTAGTTCCATGGCCAGAGAGTGGTTCATCGTCTCGACGCACTCCAAGTTCGAGGAGAGCGTGAAGGAAGCCCTGCGCCACCGGGCCAACGCGTACGGACTCGGGGAGCAGATCGGCGAGATCCTGATCCCCACCGAGAAGGTCGTGGAGATGCGCGGCGGACGCCGCGTGGTGACGACCAAGCAGGTCTACCCCGGCTACGTGCTCGTCAACATGGAGATGAACGCCGATACGTGGCAGGTCGTCAAGAACACCGACAAGGTCATGGGGTTCGTGCCGCCGCACAAGCCCCAGCCGATGCCGGACGACGAGGTCCACCGCATTCGTGAACAGATGGACGACGCGAGTCAGGCGCCGAAGCTGCGGCACACCTTCCAGACGGGCGAATCGGTCCGGATCATCCACGGCCCCTTCAACGGCTTTCAGGGGGTCGTGGACGAAGTCCAGCCGGATCGCAACAAGGTGAAGGTCATGGTCACGATCTTCGGACGCTCGACTCCCGTGGAACTGGAGTTCCTCGAGGTGGAAAAGGTCTGACCGGCCGGAGTCCCGATCGGAGAAACATGCGATGAAGAAAGTGCTCGCGGTCGCGAAGATCCAGTTGCCCGCCGGCAAGGCGACCCCGGCGCCGCCGGTCGGACCCGCGCTCGGACAGCACGGCATCAACATCATGGACTTCTGCAAGTCCTTCAACGCGAAGACCCAGAACGACCCCGGCATGATCATTCCGTGCGTGGTCACGGTCTACCAGGACCGTTCCTTCAGCTTCATCACCAAGACTCCGCCGGCGGCCGTGCTGCTGAAACGCGCGGCGGGCATCGCGAAGGGATCCGGTGAGCCGAACCGGATGCGGGTGGGCAAGGTATCGGTCAGTCAGGTGGAGGAGATCGCCCAGATCAAGATGAAGGACCTCAACGCCGTCGACATCGCCGCCGCGCGGCGCATCGTCGAGGGAACGGCTCGCAGCATGGGCATCGAAGTGGCCTGACGGCTCAGGGAAAGAGACCAGGGACGCGAATCATGGGAAAGAAGTACCAGGCGGCGAAGACGACGCTCGCGGACTCACAGCCGGAAACGCTGGACGAAGTGTTCAAGACGCTCAAGGGTGCGAGCTTCGCCTCCTTTGACGAGACCGCCGAAATCGCCATGCGGCTCGGGGTGGACCCGCGGCACGCCGACCAGATGGTGCGCGGTTCGGTGGTCCTCCCTCACGGACTCGGCATCTCGCGCCGCGTCGTGGTGATCGCTTCGGGCGAGAAGGCCAAGGAGGCCGAGGAAGCGGGCGCCGACGAGGTGGGCGGAGACGACATGGTGGCCCGCATCCAGGGAGGCTTCCTGGACTTCGAAGCCGTCGTGGCGACCCCGGACATGATGCGTTCGGTCGGGAAGCTGGGACGGATCCTGGGACCGCGGGGCCTGATGCCCAACCCCAAGTCCGGAACCGTCACCTTCGACGTGGCGAAGGCCGTCCAGGAGATCAAGGCCGGCAAGGTCGACTATCGCGTGGACAAGACCTCCAACATCCACGCGCCCGTGGGGAAGCTCTCGTTTTCCGACGAGCGGCTGGTGGAGAACACGCTGGCCTTCGTCTCTGCCGTCGTTCGATCGAAGCCGGCGGCAGCCAAGGGCCGCTACATCCGGAGCGTCGCCATCAGTTCGACGATGAGCCCCGGCCTCCGCATCAGTCCTTCGTTGGTCGGAGCCAAGTAGGCCATCGCAACCGGAGATTCGAGAAAGGGTCGAAACGATGCAACGCATGGAGAAGCGGGACGCGGCCACGTCGCTCGCCGCGCTGCTCAAATCGCAGACCGCGGTGTTCTCTTTCGACTACCGGGGTCTCTCGGTGGCCGACGTCACGGATCTGCGCCGCCGGGTCCGCGAGGCCGGCGGCAAGTACCGCGTCGTGAAGAACAGCACGGCGAAATGGGCCTTCGAGGAGGTCGGCATTTCCGGTTTGGACGACCAGCTCGTCGGGATGACCGGTCTTGCCTGGAGCGAGGACGACCCCGTGGCCCTGGCCAAGGTTCTCCACGAGGGGACGAAGGACTTCACGGCATTCCAGTACAAGGGCGGGGTCGTTTCCGACCAGCAGGTCGATCCACGGCAATTCGAGGCGCTGGCCAAGCTTCCCGGCCAGGAGGCCCTTCGCGGCCAGCTCGTCGGCGTCATCGCGGCGCCCATCCGGAACCTGATGAACGTCCTCGAGGGCGTTCCGCGGAAGCTCGTGCTCGTGCTCAAGGCGGCCGAAGAGAAGGCCGCCGGCGGGGGTGCCGCCCAGTGATCCCCGAAAGTCATCGTCGCCGGGCGCTCGCCCCCGACGGTCTTTCGCAGTTTGCCCACTTTCGATTCAAGGCATAAGGAGTAGATGCCCACCATGTCGACAATCAGCCAGCAGGACGTTGTCAATCACATCAAGCAGCTCACCGTGTTGGAGTTGTCCGAACTCGTCAAGGCGCTCGAGGACGAACTCGGCGTCTCCGCCGCGGCGGCAATGCCGGTGGCGGTCGCGGCCGGCGGCGGCGAGGCCGCGCCGGTCGAGGAACAGACGGAGTTCGACGCCGTGCTCACGGAGACCGGGCCGAACCGGGTCCAGGTGATCAAGGCTGTTCGGGAACTGACGAGTCTCGGCCTCCGGGAGGCGAAGACGCTCGTGGAAGAAGCTCCGAAAGCGGTCAAGGAGGCTATCCCCATGGAGGAAGCCAAGGCGATCCAGGAGCGCTTCAAGGAGGTCGGCGCGACGATCGAAATCAAGTAGATCGGGTGCGTCTCCTTTGCCAATTCTTTCCCCCGGTTTCGCCGCGTCCCGCGCTGCGCTGATGGTGGAGTCCGCCATCAGCCGGCGGCAGCGGCGATCCGGACTATCTCCCGACGCTCGGGGCGCCGCCTGGCGGTCCCGCGAAACGTCGGGTCTCGTGTAGCTACGCGAACAGGCCGTCCTCATGCTGACCGCTGAAATCACTCCGAAGAAAACGCGGCACGACTTCTCGCGCATCCGCGCGTCGATTCCCCTGCCCAAGCTCATCGAGGTCCAGCATCGGTCGTACGACCGATTCCTTCAGAAGGACCTGCAGCCGCAGGACCGCGAGGAGATCGGTCTCCAGGCCGTGTTCCGGTCCATCTTCCCCATCAAGGACTTTCGCGATAACTGCGAACTGGACTTTCTCGAGTACTCGGTAGGCCGCTGGGCGTGCAGTTGCGGCGAGCTCGAAGGCATCGAACACACCCGGAACGGTTCGGTCTGCAACTACTGCGGGGACCGGGTCCACCTGAAGGTCGAGCACGATGTCGAGCAGTGCCAGCAGCGCGGCAAGACGTACGCCGTACCCCTGAAGGTCAAGATCAGGCTGACCGTCTGGGACCGGAATCCGGAAACCAACCAGCGGTCGATCCACGACATCAAGGAAGAAGAGGTCTTCTTCGGCGACATCCCCCTGATGACCGAGAACGGAACGTTCATCATCAACGGGACCGAGCGCGTCGTGGTCTCCCAGCTGCATCGTTCGCCGGGAGTCTTCTTCCACGAGGCCGAGCGCGGCTGTTTTCTGGCCCAGGTCGTGCCCTATCGGGGCTCGTGGCTCGAGTTCGAGACGGACGCGCGGGGGCTCTTGCAGGTCCGCATCGACCGCAAGAAGCGCTTTCCGGCGACGATCTTCCTCAGGGCGCTGGGGTTCGGGAAGACGGAATCGATCCTGGCGCGCTTCTTTCACGCGCACGAAGCGACGCTCGCTGGCGACCGTGTCCGGCTGCCGCTGACCGAGACGCTGAAGGAGATGCTCCTCGACGAGCGCATCGAGCGGGACATCGAGGCGGACGGTGAGGTCGTCATCGAAGGTGGGAAGCGGATCAGCCGGGGTGACATCCGGAAGCTGACCCGGCAGGGCCGGGAGGCGCTGGATTTCCATCTCGAGGCCCTCGGCGGTTTCCGGCTGGCCGTCGCCGTGACGATTCCGGACACCGGTGAGGAGGTGCCGGCCAACACGCGGTTGACCCCGGAACTCGTGGACGAGCTCGGCGACGTCGGCACGATCCGCGTCGTGCTGCCGGGCGCGGATCCGGTAGGCACCGTTCTGGCGGACACCCTGGACAAGGATCCGCTCACCCGGCAGCGGGGCACGGACGCACCGAACGCCGAGAGTGTCGACGGAGCGCTCGTCGAGCTCTATCGCCGGCAGCGTCCCGGCGACCAGCCCACCGTGGAGAGTTCCCGGACCCTGCTCCACAACCTCTTCTTCAATGAACAGAAGTACGACTTCTCCCGGGTCGGACGCCGCAAGCTGGCGACCAAGCTCGAGCGCGAGATGGATCCCAACCGGACCATCCTCGCGGAAGAGGACTTCGTTCTCGTTCTGGACTACCTCCTGCGCCTCACCCGCGGCGAGAGCGGCTATCGGGCGGACGACATCGACCACCTCGGCAACCGCCGCGTGCGGTCGGTCGGCGAACTCCTCGAGAACCAGTTCCGCCTGGGCCTCGTCCGGATGGAGCGGGCGATTCGCGAGAAGATGAACGTGTATCAGGAGATGACGACCGCGATGCCGCGGGACCTGATCAACGCGAAGCCGGTGACCGCCGCCGTGCGCGAGTTCTTTGGCGCCTCCCAGCTCTCGCAGTTCATGGAGCAGACGAATCCGCTCTCCGAGGTGACGCACAAGCGCCGTCTCTCGGCGCTGGGTCCCGGAGGACTCTCCCGTGACCGCGCCAAGTTCGACGTGCGGGATGTCCACGCGACGCACTACGGACGCATCTGTCCGATCGAGACGCCGGAAGGCCCGAACATCGGGCTGATCAGCTCGCTCTCCTGCTACGCGACGATCGACAACTACGGTTTCATCCAGAGTCCCTACCGGAAGGTCGTGGACGGCCGCATCGTGGATTACGTCCGCGTCGAGGACCCCGGGGACACCAAGCTCGAACCCGGCGCCGTCGTCCCGAGGAAGGACGCCGAAGCGGCCAACGACAAGATCGGACGCCGCCGGAAGACCGCCACGCTCATCCCTCACGCTTTCTACCTGTCGGCGCTCGAGGAAGAACGCCACACGATCGCGCAGGCGAACGCCCGGGTGGGAGAGCGCGGGGAGCTCCTGGACTCGCGGGTCAACTGCCGTCACGAGGGCGAGTTCGTGCCCGCGCCGAGGGAAAACGTCGATTTCATCGACGTGTCTCCGAAGCAGATCGTCTCGGTGGCTGCCTCGCTCGTGCCCTTCCTCGAGAACGACGATGCGAACCGGGCGCTGATGGGCTCGAACATGCAGCGCCAGGCGGTCCCCCTGATCACGGCCGAGGCGCCGCTCGTGGGCACCGGCATGGAGTTCGTGACCGCCCGCGATTCCGGGTCGGTCATCGTCTGCCGGGAGAACGGCGTCGTGGACCGGGTCGACGGACGCCGGATCATCGTCCGCAAGGAGAGCGACGGGGCCGGAGAGACCGAGATCGGCGCCAGCATCTACCGGTTGAAGAAGTTCCGCCGCTCCAACCAGAACACCTCGATCAACCAGAAGCCGCTCGTAGAGGTGGGCGAACGCGTCGCAAAGGGTCAGATCATCGCCGACGGTCCGTGCACCGACGGCGGCGAACTGGCGCTTGGCCGCAACGTGCTCGTCGCCTTCATGCCGTGGCGCGGCTACAACTTCGAGGACGCGATCATCGTTTCGGAGCGGCTCGTCCAGGACGACAGCTACACCTCGATCCACATCGAAGAGCACACCGTGCAGGCGCGGGACACCAAGCTGGGCCCGGAGTCCATCACGCGCGAGGTGCCCGGCGTCGCGGAGAGCTTCCTCAGGAACCTCGACGAATCGGGCATCGTCCGTATCGGCGCCCGGGTCAGTCCCGGCGACATCCTCGTCGGGCGGGTCACCCCCAAGGCCGAAGCTCAACTGACTCCGGAGGAGAAGCTCCTCCGGGCCATCTTCGGCGACAAGGCCGGCGACGTGAAGAACTCGTCGCTCAAGTGCCCGTCAGGGGTCGAAGGAGTGGTCGTCGACGTTCGCGTCTTCCACCGCAAGGACGCGAACCGCGATGAGCGCGCGCTGTCGATCGAGGCGGACGACATCGAGGCCATCGACCGCGACTACCACGATGAGGAGCGGATCCTGCGCGAGGAATGCGACAAGCGCATCGTGGACCGGATGGTGGGCGCCCACCTCGTCGAGGACTGCATGAACCCGGCTACGGGCGAAGTCGAACTCAAGAAAGGCACGCGCCTGACCCGCAAGGAGCTGCTGAAGCGGCTGGACTTCGTTCCCCTGTTCGAGACCGATCTTCCCGACGACGTGCGGGACGAGATCCAGGAGATCCAGGAAAAGACCGAGGAACAGCTGGATCTGCTCTCGGTTCGCCGGGACGAGCAGCAGGCCGTGGTGAGCCAGGGAGACGATCTTCCACCCGGCGTCATCAAGATGGTCAAGGTCTACGTGGCCATGAAGCGGAAGCTCAGCGTGGGCGACAAGATGGCCGGCCGGCACGGCAACAAGGGCGTCATCGCCAAGATCGTGCCCGTGGAGGACATGCCGTTCCTGCCGGACGGCACCCCGGTGGACATCATCCTGAATCCGCTGGGGGTTCCGTCGCGGATGAACATCGGCCAGGTCCTCGAGACGCACCTCGGCTGGGCGGCGCGCATGCTGGACCGCCACTTCGCCACGCCCGTTTTCGACGGCGCCCGGGAGACCGACATCCGCAAACTCCTCGAGGAGGCCAACGACAGGGCCGAGGCGGAGGACGGACTGCGGGCGAACGTCCTGGAGGACGGCAAGACCGTTCTCTACGACGGCCGGACCGGACGACCCTTCGATCAGCCCGTCACCGCCGGGTACATCTACATGCTCAAGCTCGGGCACCTGGTGGACGACAAGATGCACGCTCGCAGCATCGGGCCCTACAGCCTGATCACGCAGCAGCCGCTTGGCGGAAAGGCGCAGTTCGGCGGTCAGCGGTTCGGCGAGATGGAAGTGTGGGCCATCGAGGCCTACGGTGCGGCGCACACGCTCCAGGAGATCCTGACCGTGAAGTCGGACGACGTCCGGGGCCGCGCCAAGGTCTACGAGTCCATCGTGAAGGGCGACACGAGCTATTCGCCCGAGGTGCCGGCATCGTTCAAGGTGCTCATGGCGGAAATCCAGAGCCTGGGGCTCGACATCGAGCTGATCCGCGCCAAGAACTGACCGGCCAACGGCCAGTAATCGAGAGGGACGAAATGCAGACGACCAGGGAAACCGCCGGAGTCTTCCCGGACCTTGAGGAAAGGGAAACCTTCAGCTCTGATTTCGACGCCATCAAGATCTCGATCGCGTCGCCCGAGAAGATCAGGGCGTGGTCCCACGGAGAGGTCACGAAAGCCGAGACCATCAACTACCGAACCCTGAAGCCGGAGCGGGGCGGACTCTTCTGCGCCCAGATCTTCGGTCCCATCAGCGACTGGGAGTGCCTGTGCGGCAAGTACAAGCGCATGAAGCATCGGGGCGTCGTCTGCGACAAGTGCGGCGTGGAGGTCACGCAGGCGTCGGTCCGCCGGAGCCGGCTGGGACACATCGAGCTGGCTTGCCCGGTTTCCCACGTCTGGTTCTTCAAGGTCCCGCCGAGCCGCATCGGCCAGGTGCTGGATCTGACCCCAAGGGAACTCGAACGGATCCTCTACTACGAGTCGTACGTGGTCCTCGATCCCGGCGATGTCGACATCACGCTCCTGAGAGAGAAGGAAGTCACGCTCACGCTCGAAGAGGTGCAGCTCCTGCAGCAGCTCTTCGCGTTCTCCTTCGACGAGGGCGACCAGGGCTGCACGGTGGGCAACATCAGGCTCGGGAGCCTCCGCAAGGGCCAGGTGGTGACCGAAGACCAGGACCGTTTGCTCAAGCGCCTCTTCGGCCGTACCGACAACGAGTTCCGCGAGAAGCTGAAGCGGCCGGGGAGCACCTACCGGGCAGGAATGGGAGCCGGAGCCGCCAAGCGACTGCTCCACGAAGCGGATCTCGAGACCCTGGCGGTCGAGTTGCGGCACGCCATGCGCCACGAGCGGTCCATCCAGAAGCGGACCAAGGCGGCGAAGCGGCTGAAAGTCGTGGATGCGTTCCGCAAGTCGGGGAACCTCCCCGAGTGGATGATCCTGGACGTCATCCCGGTGATCCCGCCGGACCTTCGTCCGCTGGTTCCCCTCGATGGTGGACGTTTCGCCACCAGCGACCTCAACGAGCTCTACCGGAAGGTCATCAACCGCAACAACCGGCTCCGGCGGCTGCTGGAACTGCGCGCGCCGGACGTGATCGTCCGGAACGAGCAGCGCATGCTGCAGGAAGCCGTGGACGCCCTCTTCGACAACGGCCGCCGCGGACGGGTCCTGAAGGGCACGAACAACCGCCCGCTGAAGTCCCTCTCCGACACGCTCAAGGGCAAGCAGGGCAGGTTCCGCCAGAACCTGCTCGGCAAGCGCGTGGACTACTCCGGCCGCTCCGTCATCGTGGTCGGCCCGGAGCTGAAGGTCCATCAGTGCGGTCTTCCCAAGAAGATGGCCCTCGAACTGTTCAAGCCCTTCCTGTTCAACCGGCTGGAGCACGAGGGTCTCGCCGCGACGATCAAGCAGGCCCGCGAACTCGTGGAGGAACAGCGTCCCGAGGTCTGGGACTACCTCGAGGAGGTCATCAGCGAGCATTCCGTGCTGCTGAACCGCGCCCCGACGCTGCACCGGCTCGGCATCCAGGCGTTTGAGCCGGTCCTGGTGGAGGGGAAGGCGATCCGGATCCATCCGCTGGTCTGCAGCGCGTTCAACGCCGATTTCGATGGCGACCAGATGGCGGTCCACGTTCCCCTGAGCCCCGAGGCGCAGGTGGAGGCGTCGCTTCTGATGCGTTCCTCGCGGAACATCCTCTCGCCCGCGCACGGCGGACCGCTCGCGGTCCCGACGCAGGACATGGTGCTCGGCATCTACTACCTGACCAAGCCGCAGGTGACGCCGCCGGAGCAGAAACGGGCCTTTTCCTCGATCGAGGAGGTACTGCTCGCCCACGAGAGCGGACAGATCGCCACCCTGACGCCCATTCAGTTGCGCCACGAGGGAGAACTCCTGGAGACGCACGACAGCCAGGACCTGCTGCGGGTGAAGGTCCTGGGCGCCGAGGGGAGGCGGATCGAAACCACCGTCGGGCGAGTGCTCCTGAACGACCGGCTGCCCGCGGACCTGCCGTTCGTGAACGGTGTGCTCAAGAAGAAGGGCATTCAGAGCCTCGTCCGTCTCGTCTATCTGCGCCACGGGCTCGAGAGCACCGCCGATGTGCTCGACGCGCTGAAGGACATCGGCTTCGAGTACGCGACCCGCAGCGGAACGTCCATCGGACTCGGCGATCTGGTGGTCCCGCCGAACAAGGCGCGCCTGGTCGAGGAGGCCAAGGAAGAGGTCGGCCGGGTCGACGAGCAGTACCAGCAGGGTGCGATCACCCACGGAGAGCGGTACAACAAGGTCATCGACGTCTGGTCGAACGCCACCAACAAGGTGGCGGAAGACATGCTGAAGACCATGCAGGCCAGGGAGCGCGAGACCGGGCGGTTCAGCCCCGTCTTCATGATGGTGGACTCCGGCGCCCGCGGCAGCGAGAAGCAGATTCGGCAGCTCGCCGGCATGCGGGGCCTGATGGCCAAGACCTCGGGAGAGATCATCGAGACCCCGATCACCAGCAACTTCCGCGAGGGACTCAGCGTCATCCAGTACTTCATTTCGACCAACGGGGCGCGAAAGGGCCTGGCGGATACCGCGCTCCGAACCGCGGACGCCGGCTACCTCACCCGCCGGCTCGCCGACGTGGCGCAGGACGTCATCGTCACCCAGGTCGATTGCGGGACGCTTCGGGGCATCTACGCGGAGCCCATCATCGAGGCCGGGGAGGTCATCGAACCGCTCCGGGACCGCATCGTGGGCAGGGTCAGCCTCGAGGCCGTCAAGGACTTCCGCGGGGACCTCATCGTTGACGCCGGCGAGGAGATCAGCGAGGAGATCGCGACCGCCATCGAGGGTTCGGGCGTGGCCCGGGTCAAGATCCGGTCGGTCCTCACCTGCGACGCCCGGCGGGGCGTCTGCGCGATGTGCTACGGCCGGAACCTGGCCACCGGGCGGCTCGTGGACCTCGGAGAAGCGGTGGGCATCATCGCCGCCCAGTCCATTGGCGAGCCCGGCACCCAGCTGACCATGCGGACGTTCCACATCGGCGGGACGGCCAGCGTTTTCGAGAACTCGGCCCTCGAGGCGCGCCACGACGGCCTGATGCAGTTCTCGGAGAACCTGCGCACGGTCGAGGATCGCCACGGCAATCTGGTGGTCATCAACCGCGCCGGCACCGTGGAGGTGGGAGACGGCGAGGGACGGATCCTGGAGAGCCATCCCGTGGTCTACGGCGCCCGGATCAAGGCGGCCCCCGGCAGCGCCGTGAGCAGCGGCCAGGTGATCGTCGAATGGGATCCCTACAGCTTCTCGATTCTTGCCGAGGAGGAGGGGACGGTCCGGTTCCGGGACATCGTCGCCGACGTGACGATGATCCAGGAGGTGGACAACGTCACCTTCCGGTCACAGGCGGTGATCATCGAGTCCCCGGACGACCGGTTCGAGCCGCGGATCGAGATCCAGGGCGCCCCGGGCGAAGATCCCCGGACCTACCTGATGCCCTCCCGCGCCCATCTCGAGGTCGACGAGGGTGACGCCGTCCGTCCGGGCGACGTGCTCGCCAAGATTCCGCGGGAGACCACCAAGACCAAGGACATCACCGGAGGCCTGCCGCGCGTCGTCGAGCTCTTCGAGGCCCGGCCGCCGAAGGCGCCCGCGCTGATCAGCGAGATCGACGGGCGGCTGCAGTACGGCGATGTCCGCAAGGGCAAGCGCGTCATCAGCGTGACCTCGCAGGTCACCGACGACGTCCGCGAGTACGAGGTGCCGCGCGGTGTCCACATCAGTGTCCGGGAGAACGAGGAAGTCCGTGCGGGCGACCCGCTCATGGACGGTCCGCGCAATCCGCACGACATTCTCCGGGTCCTCGGCGAAGGCGAGCTGCAGCGGTATCTCGTTCACGAGATCCAGGAGGTGTACCGGCTCCAGGGCGTCGTGATCGATGACAAGCACATCGAAGTCATCATCAGCCGGATGATGCGCTGGGTGCGCGTCACCGATGTCGGAGACACCGACCTGATCGTCGACTCGACGGTGGACCGTCACGAGTTCGCCCAGGCGAACCGCAAGGCCCAGGCGGAGGACGGGCAGGCGGCCCAGGGGGAGCCGATGCTGCTCGGCCTCACCAAGGCGTCGCTCGCCACCGACAGCTTCATCTCCGCCGCGTCGTTCCAGGAAACCACCAAGGTCCTGACCGAAGCGTCGCTCACCGGCAAGGTGGACTATCTCCGCGGCCTCAAGGAGAACGTCATCATGGGCCGGCTGATTCCGGCGGGTACCGGGCTCCGGGAGCACCGGCGCTTCGTGCTGCCGGAGGAGATCGACGCGCACCGGCAGGCGATGCTCCAGGAAGACCCGAATCCGGAAGCCGAACTGGCCGAAGAGATCCACTGACGCGGTCTCCGCGGAGCCCCGGACGTCGGGGTTCCGGCGGTGGCCGCCGCCCGTGCCGCCGCCGCGGATCGGCCTTTTGGATTTGACAGGTAAGCGCGCCGAAGCGTAAAATCCTTCGTCCGCCAAGCGCCCAACAACGCACCTTTCGAGCGTCGTGGACGTCATCGTTTCCCTCGGGAAACAGCCGCCGATCGCCTTTTTCGAGCCCTGACGGGTGGGCGGTGCACGTCCCAGTTTCCCTGCCCCCGCGGGGGCGCAGCATTCTCCTTCGGATCCGATTTCCCCATGCCCACCATTCATCAGCTTGTCCGCCGTGGACGGAAGCGGATGGCCCCGGCCACCGACTCTCCGGCGCTCCAGCGGTGTCCGCAGCGGAGGGGTGTGTGCGTGCGGGTCTTCACCATCAACCCCAAGAAGCCGAACTCGGCGCTCAGGAAAGTCGCCCGGGTGCGGCTCACCAACGGGATCGAGGTCACGACCTACATTCCCGGGGTGGGGCACTCCCTGCAGGAACACTCCATCGTGCTTCTGCGCGGCGGCCGGGTGAAGGATCTTCCGGGCGTGCGGTACCACGTGATCCGCGGGGCCCTTGACGCCACCGGGGTGGACGGACGAAAGAACGCCCGGTCCAAGTACGGAACGAAACGGCCGAAGAGCTGAACGGTAGAGCCGCCCCTTACGCGAGAGAGATTCGGAGATGTCCAGACGCCGTGACGTGCCGAAGCGGCAACCCGCTCCGGATGCCCGCTACCAGAGCGTGCTCGTCTCGTCGTTCATCAACAAGGTGATGCTGGACGGGAAGAAGTCCACGGCCGAGTCGATCGTCTACGGCGCCTTCGACCGCATCAAGGACAAGACGGGTGGCGAGCCCCTCACGACCTTTCGCGAGGCCGTCCAGAACGTCAAGCCGACCCTCGAGGTGAAGAGCCGCCGGAAGGGCGGCGCCAACGTCCAGGTGCCGTACGAGGTGCGTCCCGAGCGGCGCACGTCGCTGTCCCTGCGCTGGATCGTGGGCTACGCCCGGAAGCGGCCGGAGAAGACGATGGCGGAGAAGCTGGCGGGCGAATTGCTCGACGCCTCCCAGAATCGCGGTGGGGCCATCAAGAAGCGGGAAGACACCCACAAGATGGCGGAGGCGAACAAGGCCTTCGCCCATCACCGCTGGTAACGGCCTGTTCAGGCCCGACAGACATCAATCGGCAATCAACAAACCGGAGGAACCGCCATTCAGGAAGCGAGCACGATTTCGCCCAATGAGATCGACTGCTGAGTCCAACCCGTTCGGGCCCGCTTGGCCCGGTGAGGCGGATTCGATCCGTTCGTCACGGCGCGCGAATCGAACCGCCGGCAATTCGGACCTTCTCCCACAGTTCCCGTCACCCGTCAGATCACCCTCGAAGCACCCATCGCCCACCCGTTCCCATGCCCCGCAAGGTCGCCCTCGCCGACACCCGAAACATCGGGATCATGGCGCACATTGACGCGGGCAAGACGACCACCACCGAACGCATCCTCTACTACACCGGCGTCACCTACAAACTCGGCGAGGTTCACGAGGGAACCGCGACGATGGACTGGATGGAGCAGGAGCAGGAGCGCGGGATCACGATCACCTCGGCCGCGACGACCTGTTTCTGGAAGGACCATCGGGTCAACATCATCGATACGCCGGGACACGTGGACTTCACCGCCGAAGTAGAGCGGTCCCTCCGGGTCCTCGACGGTGCGGTGGCCGTGTTCTGCGCGGTCGCCGGCGTGGAGCCCCAGTCGGAAACCGTCTGGCGGCAGGCCGACAAGTACGGCGTGCCCCGGATCGCCTTCGTGAACAAGATGGACCGGGCCGGCGCCGACTTCGGGCGGGTCGTGAAGATGATGGAGGACCGTCTCGGAGCCCGGGCGGCGGCGGTTCAACTCCCGATCGGGGCGGAGGACGCCTTCGAAGGGGTGGTGGATCTCGTTCGGATGAAGGAGATCCGCTATCACGGCGACGTCCTCGGCGCCAGCTACGACGAGACCGAGGTCGCCCCGGAGCGCCTCGAGGAAGCCCGCCTCGCCCGGGAGTCGCTGATCGAGAAGATCTGTGAATGCGACATCGAGGCGCTCGGGATCTGGGATGAGAGAGGGGACCTGACCCCCGAGGAGTGCGAGGCGGCGCTCAGGCGTTCGACGGTCGCGCTGCAACTGGTGCCGGTCCTCTGCGGGACCGCTTTCCGGAACAAGGGTGTGCAGCCCCTGCTGGACGCGGTTGTCGCCCTGCTGCCCGCGCCGACGGACGTGCCGTCGATCACGGGCACCGCGTCCATCACCGACTCGACCCCGGCCATCCGGGAGGCGCGGGACGACGCCCCCTTTGCCGCGCTGGTCTTCAAGGTGATGGCCGATCCCTTCGTCGGCCAGCTTTCCTTCTTCCGGGTCTACTCGGGTGTGCTCCGGACGGGGGACACGGTCTTCAACTCCACCCGCTCGGTCCGGTCGCGGGTCGGCCGCCTCCTCAAGATTCACGCCAACAAGCGCGAGGAGATCAAGGAGGTCTACGCCGGGGACATCGCGGCGGTGGTCGGTCTCCGGAACGCCCGAACCGGGGAAACGATCTGTTCGCCGGCCGCTCCCGTCGTTCTCGAGGCCATGGAGTTCCCCGAGCCGGTCATCTCCCGGGTCATCGAGCCGGCCACGAAGGCGGACCAGGAACGGCTGGCGGGCGCGCTCGGGAAACTGACCCACGAAGATCCGACCTTCCGGGTGACGACCGACTCGGAAACGGCGCAGACCATCATCAGCGGGATGGGAGAGCTGCACCTCGAGATCATCGTGGACCGGCTGCTCCGCGAGTTTCAGGTGGGCGCGGTCGTGGGTCAGCCGCGGGTGGCCTACCGCGAGACCATCCGTTCCTCCACGAAGACGGAAGGGCGTTACGTGCGGCAGACCGGTGGCCGGGGTCAGTACGGCCACGTCCGGATCGAGGTCTTCCCGAACTCGGTCGAGCCGTTCGAGTTCGTCAACGACATCGTGGGTGGGTCCGTGCCGCGCGAGTACATCCCGGCCGTCGAGGAGGGCGCCCGCGATGCGCTCGCCGCCGGGCCGCTCGCCGGCTACCCGGTGACCGGGGTGACGGTGCGTCTCTACGACGGCACCTTCCACACCGTGGACAGTTCCGAGCTCGCGTTCCGCATCGCGGGTTCCATGGCGGTCAAGGACGCGCTGCGCCGGTGCTCGCCGGTGATCCTCGAGCCGGTGATGAAGGTGGAGGTCGTGACTCCGGACGACTTCACCGGAGAGGTGATGGGTGACCTGAACGCCCGGCGCGCCCGGATCAGCGGCCTTTCGATGCGGGGAAACGCCCAGGTCGTGGAAGCGCTGGTGCCGCTGGCCGGGATGTTCGGTTACGCCACGGACATCCGGTCCGCCACCCAGGGCCGGGCGACCTACACGATGCACTTCGGATCCTACGAGGAAGCCCCGGAGAGCGTCATGGCGGAGGTCATGGCCAGCGCCTGACGAGGAAGCAGGACTTCAACCGATGAACGAAAAGATCCGTATCCGACTCAAGGCGTTCGACCACCGCCTGCTGGACCAGTCCACGAGCGAGATCGTGGAGACGGCGAAGCGGACCGGCGCCACGGTAGCCGGACCGATTCCGTTGCCGACGGTCAAGAACCGCTACACCGTTCTTCGCTCTCCGCACGTGGACAAGAAGTCCCGGGAGCAGTTCGAACTCCGGACCCACAAGCGGCTTCTGGACATCCTGGGATCCACTCCGACCACGGTCGATGCGTTGTCGCGGCTGGATCTCCCGGCCGGCGTTCATGTCGAGATCAAGGCGATGGTCGCCGGCGAGCCACAGGCCAAGTAGGGAACGAACGGGAATCGCGGAGGAAGATCGATGAACGGACTGCTGGGCACGAAGCTGGGGATGGCCCAGCACTTCGGGGACGACGGCCGGGTGATTCCCGTCACCCTGATTCGGGTGGGCCCCTGCGTCGTCGTACAGAAGAAGACGGTGGCGGCGGACGGCTACGACGCCGTTCAGGTCGGCCTGGAGCGGCCCCGCGGCCCGGGAAGCCGCCCCACCCGCAACCGGGCGCTCGCCGCCCGGCTGGCGACCGCCGGAGCCCCCTCCGCCTCGGTGCTGCGCGAGTTCGAGGCGGACTCGGGCGAGAACCTGGAGATCGGTTCCCGGCTCGGCGCCGAGGTGTTCGCTGCGGACGACGTGGTCCGGATCACCGGCGTCAGCAAGGGCAAGGGCTTCGCCGGAGTGATGAAGCGGCACGGTTTCCACGGCGGGCCGAAGTCGCACGGCTCCAAGTTCCATCGCGCCCCGGGCGCCATCGGGATGTGCGCCACCCCCTCGCGGGTGCTCCCGGGCACCCGGCTTCCCGGCCAGCACGGCCGGGAGCGCGTGACCGTCCGGAACCTCCGGGTGGTCCGGGTGGACGCGGACGAAAACCTGGTGGCGGTGCGGGGCGCCGTCCCCGGCCCCCGCGGCGGCACCGTCGAGATCCGCAAGGCCTGACGAAGAACCGAACAGGAAGAACGAGAGTGACCGTGGCAGAGCAAGAGGCGCTTCCGACGGAAGGCGCGCCCGAGGCCGAAGAAGCTCAGGGCGCCGGTCCCGTGATCGCCCGCGATTCCGAAGGCGGCGAAGTGGAACTCGATCCGACGGTCTTCGCGGCGCCGGTGAAGCCGGGCCTTCACTACGACGCCGTTCGCCAGCACATGGCGGGCCGGCGGGCCGGGACCCACTCCACGAAGAACCGCGCGCTCGTTGCCGGCGGCGGCCGCAAGCCCTGGCGGCAGAAGGGCACCGGCAACGCGCGGGTCGGAAGCCGCCGCACCCCGTTGTGGCGGGGCGGCGGGACCGTGTTCGGACCGCAGCCGCGCGACTACAGCTACCGGCTCCCGGGCCGCATGCAGCGCGGCGCGCTCCGTTCCGCGCTTTCGCTGTGCGCGAACGAAGGACGGTTGCGCGTTTTCGAGGACTTCGGTCTCGAGGGTCCCTCCACCCGGGCGGTGCTTCGCCGCCTGGACGAGTGGGGTTCGCCGGAAGGACGCGTGCTGATCGTGGAGACGGCGCCCTCCGACGATCTCTACCTGTCGACGCAGAACCTGCCGGCGGTCGAGGTGGTCTCGGTGAGGGCGCTTCACTGCTACGAGGTGCTCAAGGCGAAGACGGTGCTCATTCGGCGTTCCGCGCTCGCCGCGCTCTCCGAGAAGCTGTCCGAAGCAGGGAGCCGATGATGGAAGCCGACCGCGTCATCCTCGAGCCGCTCACCACCGAGAAGGCGGAGCGGCTCCGGGAAACCCAGAACGTCGTGGCTTTCCGGGTGAGCCCGAAGGCCAACAAGATCCAGATCCGCCGCGCCGTGGAGCGCCTGTTCGAGGTGGAGGTCAAGGACGTCCGCACTTCCAACTTCACGGGCAAGAACAAGCGGTGGGGCCGCTTCGTCGGACGGCGCCCCAACTGGAAGAAGGCGTACGTGACCCTCGAGGAGGGCCACGTCATCGAGATCTTCAAGGGCGTGTAGAGGCGTGTAGATGGCTATCAAGAAATCCCGGCCGACCTCTCCCGGGCGCCGGTTCCACACCGTCCAGACGTTCGAGGAACTCACGACAACCACGCCGGAGAAGCGGCTGACCCGAGGGAAGAGCCAGCGCGGCGGGCGGAACCGGGCGGGCCGCATCACGGTGCGGTTTCGCGGGGGCGGCCACAAGCGGCGCCATCGGGAGATCGATTTCCGGCGGGCGAAGCCCGGGGTGCCCGGACGGGTGGCGTCCATCGAGTACGACCCGAACCGGTCGGCCCGCATCGCGCTTCTTCACTATCTCGACGGAGACAAGCGGTACGTGCTGCACGCCGTCGGGATGAAGGTCGGCGACGTGGTGATGGCGAGCGACAGCGCCGAAATCGCGCCCGGAAACATGCTGCGCATCGAGCGCATTCCGCTGGGCGCCACGATTCACAACGTCGAACTCCGGCCCGGGGGCGGCGGCAAGATGGCCCGCAGCGCGGGTGCCTTCGTGCAGTTGGTCGCCAAGGAGGGGCGCTACGCGCAGGTGCGCCTTCCCTCCGGCGAGGTCCGCAAGGTGCTGCGCGAGTGTCACGCCACGATCGGCCAGGTCTCCAACGTGGACCACGAGAACGTCAAGCTCGGCAAGGCCGGCCGCAAGCGCTGGCTCGGCCGCCGGCCGCACAACCGGGGAGTCACGATGAACCCGGTGGACCATCCTCACGGCGGCGGCGAAGGCAAGAGTTCCGGAGGACGTCACCCGGTGAGCCCCTGGGGGGTGCCGACCAAGGGACACAAGACCCGCAACAACAAGCGGACCGACTCGATGATCGTCCGCTCCCGCCGTCGCCGCAGAAGGTAGAGCGAGGAAACCCCACATCACCGGGATCGGAACAGGGATCAGAAAAGGACCACAGAATGCCGCGTTCGATTCAGAAAGGCCCGTACATCGAGGAGAGCCTGATCCGGAAGGTCGAGGACGCGCACCTGGCGCGCCGGCAGACGATCATCAAGACCTGGTCACGGCGCTCCACGATCGTCCCGCAGATGGTGGGTCTGACCTTCGCCGTGCACAACGGCCGCAAGTTCATTCCGGTCTACGTGACCGACAACATGGTGGGTCACAAGCTCGGCGAGTTCTCGCCGACGCGGACCTTCAAGGGCCACAAGGTGAAGACCGAGAAGTCGAGGGGACGCCGATGAGACTCTCGTTGACGGGGGTGACGCCGTGATCAAGGCGGTTGCCCGGGCGACCGCGGTTCCCGGCTCGGTTCAGAAGGCGCGGCTCGTGCTCGACCTCATTCGCGACAAGCCGGCGGCGGACGCCATCGCGGTGCTGCAGAACACGAATCGGGCGCCGGCGCCCATCATCGAGAAGGTGTTGCGGTCGGCCATCGCGAACGCCCAGACGAAGGCTCTCAGCGAGGCGAAACGGATCGATGAGGACAAGCTCATGGTCTCCGAGGCGTTTGCCGACCAGGGACCGGCCCGGGCGATCGCCCGCAGCGGCCGGAGGGCCCGCATCCGCCGCATCCGGCGGCGGACCACCCACTACACGATCCGCGTGACTGCGGTGGAAGAGGAATAGGAATGGGTCAGAAAGTACACCCGCACGGCTTCAGGCTCGGATACAGCAAGACCTGGCGCTCCCGCTGGTTTGCGGACAGCGCCTACCGGGACTCGCTGCACGAGGATCTGAAGCTGCGGCGTCTCCTCAAGCGCCGCCTGTACCACGCGGGTATTTCACGGGTGGAGATCGAGCGTCCGGGCAACAAGCTCAACATCTACATCCACACCTCGAGGCCGGGAATCATTATCGGGCGCAAGGGAACCGAGGTGGAGAAGCTGACGCGCGACCTCCGCAAGCGCACCGGCAAGGAAGTCCACATTCGGCCGCTCGAGGTGATCAAGCCCGAGCTCGACCCGCAGTTGGTTGCCGAGTCCATCGCCCTCCAGTTGGAGAAGCGGATCGCGTTCCGGCGCGCGATGCGGAAGGCCGTCGAGAACACCATGCGCAACGGCGCCAAGGGCGTGCGCATCCGGTGCGCCGGGCGGCTCAACGGCGCCGACATCGCGCGGGCGGAGTGGTACCTCGAGGGACAGCTCCCGCTCCACACGCTGCGGGCCGACATCGAGTACGGGCTCGCCGAGGCCTTTACGACCTACGGTCAGATCGGCGTCAAGTGCTGGGTCTATCGGGGGGTCAGTGACGCGGTCAGCCGGTCGGGGCGCCCTGAGATCCCCATGAAGCCATCGGCCTCCGGCTCCGAAGAGGCAAGCGCCGGTTGAGCCCTGACGGGGATCCGGGAGGAGGAACGCCATGCTGATGCCGAAGAAGACGCGGTACCGGAAACAGCAACGCGGCCGCATGCGTGGCAAGTCCTGGACCGGGCAGACCGTGGCGTTCGGGGACTTCGGTCTCAAGACGCTGGAGCCGGGATGGATCACGAACCGCCAGATCGAGTCGGCGCGGGTGGCCATCACCCGCTTCATCAAGCGGACCGGGCGGGTCTGGATCCGGATCTTTCCGGACAAGCCGCTGACCAAGAAGCCCCAGGAAACGCGCATGGGCAAGGGAAAGGGCGGTCCGGAGGGCTGGGTCGCGGTGGTGCGCCCCGGACGGATCCTCTTTGAAATGGAAGGCGTCGGCCGCGACCAGGCCATCGAGGCGATGCGCCGGGCGAGTCACAAGCTTCCGGTGCGGACGCAGTTCGTCGGCCGCTTCGAGGAGGAGTCGTCGTGAAGGCCGCCCGGGTCCGTGAGCTGACCCACGACGAGCTCGTGAGGAAGCAGCAGGAAGTGACCAAGGAGTTGTTCGACGCCCGGCTCGAGGCCGCCACCGGTCAGCTCGGTCACACGCACAAGGTCAAGATGCTGCGGCGCCAGGCCGCGCGCCTCCAGACCATCATGAGGGAGCGGGAGCTCGGGATCGGGACCGATTCCCCGGGGAGCGGCGCCTCGGATTCCTGAGGCGGGTGAGTACGAGAAGAACCGTCATGCCAAGACTGATCAGGACCGGAACCGTGGTCGCCGGCGGCGCCGAGAAGACCATCACCGTGCTCGTGGAGCGCCTGGTGGAACACCGTCTGTACAAGCGCCGGTACCGCAAGTCCACGCGCTTCGCGGTCCACGACGAGAAGAACGAGGGCCGGGTCGGAGACCGCGTCCAGATCGAGGAGTGCCGTCCGCTTTCCCGGACGAAGCGTTTCCGGCTGCTCAAGGTCGTGGAGCGCGCCACATGATCCAGATGCAGTCGGTGCTGCAGGTCGCCGACAACTCCGGCGCCCGCCGGGTCACCTGCATTCTTCCGCTGGGCGGCGGGGTGGGCCGTGTCGCCCGGCTGGGGGACGTCATCACCGCTTCCGTCCGCGAAGCCGCGCCCGGGAGTGCGGTCAAGAAGGGGACGGTCGTTCAGGCGGTGATCGTGCGGACCCGAAAGGAACACCGCCGGGCGGACGGGTCCTACATCCGCTTCGGTGACAACGCCGCGGTGCTGATCAACGAGCAGCGCGAGCCCACCGGAACCCGGGTGTTCGGTCCGGTCGCCCGCGAACTGCGCGAGCGTCAGTTCATGAAGATCGTTTCGCTCGCGCCGGAGGTGTTGTGACGATGGCCCGGAAGAAGAGCGCGCCGCCGCCGCGCCGCCTGCACGTTCGCAAGAACGACCTGGTCCAGATCATGGCCGGGAGCGACCTCGGGAAGCGGGGACGGATTCTCCGCGTCTTTCCCGAGACCGGGCGCGTGCTCGTCGAGGGCATCAACATGATCAAGCGGCACACGAAGGCGAACCCGCGGCAGAACATCAAGGGTGGCGTCGTCGAACGCGAAGCGTCGATCGCGATCAGCAACGTGGCGATCGTGGACCCGGAGACCAATCTCCCGACCCGGGTCGGGAGGACCCGGCTGACCGATGGACGCAAGGTCCGGGTGAGCGTCCGTTCCCAGGGAGTGATCGACAAGTGAGCCGCCTTCGTTCCCGGTATCGGGAGACCATCGCTCCCGACCTGCGCACTCGGCTGCAGATCGCCAGCGTGCACGCCGTGCCTCGGGTTACCAAGGTCGTCGTCAACATGGGCGTCGGAGAAGGGGCGCGGGAGCACAAGTTCATCGACGCCGCGGTCGCGGACCTGACGGCGATCACCGGGCAGCGGCCGGTGGTGACCAGGGCCCGGAAGTCCATCGCCAACTTCAAGATCCGGGACGGCATGCCGGTGGGTGCGCGGGTCACCCTGCGCGGAGTCCGGATGTACGAATTCATGGACCGGCTGATCAACATCGCGTTGCCCCGGGTGCACGACTTTCGCGGGGTCTCGGACCGCGCCTTCGACGGCCGGGGCAACTACACCCTGGGCCTCACGGACCAGTCCGTGTTCCCCGAGATCGACTACTCGAAGATCGAGAAGACGCGCGGCATGAACGTCACCATCTGCACGACCGCGACGAGCGACGAGGACGCGCGAGAACTGCTCCGCGCCTTCGGCATGCCGTTCGCCCGCCGGGAAGCGTAGTACTCGAGAGCTGAACAAGCAGAGGAAAGGGTTTTGGCGAAGAAATCACTCATTGCCAAGGCAAGGAAGCGGCCCAAGTTCGAGGTGCGGCGCTACAACCGCTGCCTGAGCTGTGGACGCCCACGGGCCTATCTCCGGAAGTTCGGGCTCTGCCGCCTGTGCTTCCGGAAGCTGGCGCTGGCGGGGGAGATCCCCGGCGTCATCAAGGCGAGTTGGTAGGGAGGCGCGCTGATGTGGTCTGACCCGGTGGCCGACATGCTCACCCGGCTTCGTAACGCGATTCAGGCGCGGCACGACTTCGTCGAGATTCCCGCTTCGAAGCTGAAGGAGGAGATCGCCCGCATCCTCCACGAGGAGGGATACGTTGACGGGTGGGAGCGGCGCTCGTCTCCGCCGCAGGACGCGATCCGCATCAAGCTGCGGCGCCTGCCCGGCAACCGGGACGCGCTGACCGGACTCAAGCGGATCTCGCGGCCCGGCACCCGCGTCTACGTCTCGCACCAGAAGATTCCCAAGGCGCAGGGAGGGCTCGGCGTCACCCTGCTTTCCACCTCCCGCGGGGTGATGACGGGCCGCCAGGCGCGCCATCTCGGCGTGGGCGGCGAAGTCCTCTGTCAGGTCTGGTAGCCCGAGGGTTGTTGTTATGTCCCGCATAGGCGCCAAGCCGATCCCCGTGCCGTCCGGGGTCTCGATCACGATCCAGAGTTCCGAAGTCCGCGTGAAGGGCCCGAAGGGCGTCCTCACGAGTCCGGTCCTTCCGGGCATCGAGGTGAAGCTCGACGGCAGCGTGGCCGAGGTGTCCCTTCGGGAAACCTCGGGCAACCGGGCCTACTGGGGGCTCACCCGGGCGCTCCTCGCGAACGCGGTGACCGGTGTCTCCGAGGGCTTCAAGAAGGAACTGGACATCGTGGGAGTCGGGTACCGGGCGCAGGTGAAGGGACGGAACGTCTCGTTCGCGCTGGGGTATTCCCACCCCATCGAGTTGGCGTTGCCTGACGGGATCGACGTCCAGGTCGAGAAGAACACTCACATCGTCGTGTCGGGCGCCGACAGGCAGGCCGTCGGACAGGTGGCGGCCCGCATCCGCGCGCTCCGCAAGCCGGACCCGTACAAGCAGAAGGGAGTCCGCTACACCGGCGAACGCCTCATCAAGAAGGCCGGAAAGACCGGAGCCTGATCCCGAGGACCGAGGAGCCATGCGAATCACGACCCGCCGCCAGCGAAAGCGGCGCATCCATGCCCGCATTCGCAAGAAGATCACCGGCACCGCCGCGCGCCCGCGGCTCGCGGTCTATCGCTCGTTGAAGCACATCTACGCCCAGGTGATCGATGACGCCGCCGGCACGACCCTCGTTGCCGCGGGAAGCCGCGAGACCGGAATCGAGAGCGGCGGAAACGCCACCGGCGCCGCCCTGGTCGGCGAGAAGCTGGCCGAGCGGGCCCGCGCCGCCGGCATCGAGACCGTGGTCTTCGATCGCGGCGGGTCCCGGTACCACGGCCGGGTCAAGGCCCTCGCCGACGCGGTGAGGAATGGAGGGGTTCAGTGCTGAACATGGACGCGGGCGGCCGATCGAGGCCTCGCAGCGGTTCGCGCAACACGCAGGTGGAGCGCACCGGTGATCCCGATCTCAAGGACAAGGTCGTCTCGATCAACCGGGTGACCAAGGTGGTCAAGGGCGGCAAGAACCTGTCCTTTTCCGCGCTGGTTGTCGTGGGGAACGAGGACGGCCGCGTGGGTTTCGGTCTCGGCAAGGCGCGCGAGGTGCCGGCGGCGATCAAGAAGGGGATCGAGATCGCCAAGAAGAACCTGACGGTGGTTCCCCGCGAGGGAAGCACCATCGCTCACGAGGTGGTGGGCGTGTTCGGAGCGGGCCGGGTGCTGCTCAAACCGGCCTCGGAGGGAACCGGGGTGATCGCCGGCGGCCCGGTGCGCGCGGTCATCGAGCTCGCCGGAATCAAGGACATCCTGACCAAGTCGCTCGGAACCGCGAATCCGAAGAACGTGGTGGAAGCGACGATGGTCGCGCTCCTCTCCCTTCGCTCGAAGGCCGCCGTGGCGGAGCTTCGGGGGAAGGACGTGAGCCACATCGAGGCGGAGATCCGCGCCTAGGGCCATGAGACAGCCAGAAGACACCGCCGCAGCCCCGGGAGGGCCGAGGATCGTCGTGCAGCTCGTGCGCGGACTGGCCGGCACGACGCGCTATCAGCGCGAGGTCGTGAAGGGCCTGGGGCTGCGCCGCCTGGGAGCGACCGCTTCCCGGCCGGACAACCCCATGATCCGGGGGATGTTGCGGCGGGTTCCGCATCTCGTGCGTATCGTCGAAGAGACCGAGGTGCAAGAGACGGCCGGATCGGCCGATGGTGAGTGAGGACGAGCAAGTGAGCCTTCATGAACTGGCGCCGCCCGAGGGCGCCGTCCGGCCGCGCAAGCGGGTGGGACGCGGCCCGGGATCGGGAACCGGCAAGACCGCCGGGCGCGGCCACAAGGGAGCCAAGTCGCGGTCCGGGTACTCCCTCCGCCGCGGCTTCGAGGGCGGTCAGATGCCTCTCGTGCGCCGGGTGCCGAAGCGCGGGTTCACGAACATCTTCAGAACCCGCCAGGAAGTCGTCAATCTGGGCGACCTCAACCGTTTCGAAGACGGTTCAACCGTCGGCGAGATCGAATTGGTGGCCGCCCGCCTGGTTCAGGGCGCGCGGATCTACCGGCCTGATCCGGAAAGACCTCCGGTGCTGATCCGCCCGCGGCCGTACCGCATCAAGGTCCTTGGCGGAGGCGAGCTGGAGCGGCGGCTCACCGTCCGGGCCCACGCCTTCAGCGCTTCCGCCCGCCGGAAGGTCGAGGCTGCCGGCGGGACCGTGGACCTCATTGGCGCGGGCGCCGGCAACTCCGAAAGCCAGAAGTGATCAACGCCGTCCGCAGCATCGTCCGGATTCCGGATCTCCGTACCCGGATCCTGTTCACGCTCGGCATGCTCGCCGTCTACCGGCTCGGCAACCACGTTCCCACCCCGGGCGTCAACCCGACGGCCCTGACGGCCTTCTTCGAACAGAACCGCGCGACCTGGTTCGGTTTCGTGGACATGTTCTCCGGGGGAAACCTGTCGCAGGTCACGGTGTTCGCGCTCGGCATCATGCCCTACATCAGCGCGTCGATCATCCTGCAGCTCCTGACGCTGGTGTGGCCGTACCTCGAAAAGCTCAGCAAGGAGGGCGAACTCGGGCGCAAGAAGATCACCCAGTACACGCGCTACGGCACCGTGATCCTCGCGGTGATCCAGTCCGCGAGCATCGCGGTCTTCCTGCAGAGCCAGGCCCTTCCCGACGGGATGAACCTGGTGAACGAGCCCGGGCTCCCGTTCACCCTGATGACCATCCTCACGATGACCGCCGGCACGGTGTTCATCATGTGGATCGGCGAGCAGATCACGGAGCGCGGAATCGGCAACGGGATGTCGCTGCTGATCTTCGCGGGGATCGTCGTGATGTTCCCGTCGGCCATCCTCACCACGGTTCAGAACATCCGCGTCGGACAGCAGACGGTCTTCGGCGTGGCCCTCCTCGTCGTCTTCATGATCGCGGTGCTCGCGTTCATCGTGTTCGTCGAGCGTGGCCAGCGGCGGGTTCCGGTCCAGTACGCGAAGCGGTTCGTCGGCCGGCGGATGTACCAGGGACAGTCCACGCACATCCCGCTGAAGATCAACACCGGAGGCGTGATTCCGGTCATCTTCGCCAGCTCCATCATCGCGCTGCCGCAGACGTTCGCCTCGCTCTTCACCGAGAGCCGCTGGATGGCCGCCATCGCCGAGCAGCTTCGCTGGGGCATGCCGCTCTACACCCTGCTCTACGTCGTCTCGATCCTCTTCTTCTGCTACTTCTACACCGCCATCGTCTTCAAGCCCGCCGACGTGGCGGACAACATGCGGAAGAGCGGCGGGTATGTCCCGGGCATTCGGCCGGGGCGTCCGACGGCCCGCTATCTGGACGCGGTACTCGGGAAGCTCACCTTCGTGGGCGCCATCTATCTGGCGGCGGTCGCGGTCCTTCCCGAGTTCCTGCTGAACGGCTTCACCGTGGCTCCGATCCCGGTGATCGGGCCCTGGCTCGACTCGGTCCTGCCGACCTTCATCACCGAGGGGATGGGCGTGACGTTCTACTTCGGCGGCACTTCGATCCTCATCGTGGTCGGCGTCGCCATGGACACCGCGCAGCAGGTGGAGAGCCAGCTCATCATGCGCAACTACGAAGGCTTCCTGCAGCGGGGCCGCATCCGTGGACGCCGCGGCTGAGACGTGCCGGAGCTGACATGAACGCCGTCATTCTTCTCGGCGCTCCCGGGTCCGGAAAGGGAACCCAGGCGGCGCGGCTCGCCGAGTCGCTGGGGTTGCCCCATATTTCGACCGGGGCCATTCTCCGGCAGGCAGTTGCGGATGGCACGGAACTCGGGAGGGCGGCACGGGACATCATGGCGGCCGGACGCCTGGTGAGCGACGAGATCGTGCTCGGGATCGTCGAGGAGCGGGTTTCCGCTCGCGACTGCAGCCGGGGTTTCATCCTCGACGGCTATCCGCGGAACCGGGCGCAGGCCCGGGCGCTTGGCGAGGTCCTCTCGAGGCTCGGAGCCACCGAATGGATTGCGAACATCGCCGTGCCGGCGGAGGAACTGGCGGCCCGGGTCCGCGGCCGGCGCGGGACGGACGGCCGGCAGGACGACAGCGAGGACGCCTTCCGCCGCCGGCTCGAGGTCTACGAGGTCGAGTCCCTTCCACTCCTCGACTACTACGGGGACCGCGCCGCCGACGTTTCGGGACTCGGGTCCCGCGACGAGGTCTTCAGCCGGCTGTGTGCCGCGCTGCCGTTCGCGACGGCGCAGTTGGTGACCCAGTGATCTCCCGATCCGATGGCGAGCTGGACAAGCTCCACCAGGCCAACGCGATCACGGTGGAGACGCTGGACCTGCTCGCCCGCACGGTGGAGCCGGGAGTGACCACCGCGCACCTCGACCGCGTGGCCGCCGACAACCTGCGGCGCCACGGAGTGACGCCCGCCTTCAAGGGATATCACGGGTTTCCCGCGACCCTGTGCGCTTCGGTCAACGACGAGGTCGTCCACGGCATCCCCTCCCGTTGGCGAAAGCTGAAGGAGGGCGACATCGTGAGCCTCGACTTCGGCTGCATCGTGGACGGCTACTACGGCGACAACGCGACCACGGTCGCGGTCGGCCGGATCGACGAGGAAGTGGCGCGTCTGCTGGAGGTCACCGAGGGGGCTCTCCACGCCGGCATCCGAGCCGCCCGTCCCGGAAACACTGTTTCGGACATCGGGCAGGCCGTGCAGACCCATGCCGAGAGCCACGGCTATTCCGTGGTGCGCGAGTACGGCGGGCACGGGATCGGAACGAGCCTGCACGCGGAGCCCTGGATCCCGAACTTCTATGATCCTCGCAAACGGACCCGCCTGATTCCTGGCGCCGTGATCGCGATCGAACCGATGGTGAATCGCGGGAGCCCGGACGTGCGCGTGAAGCGGGATCGCTGGACGGTCGTCACCGTGGACGGCAGCGCCTCCGCGCATTTCGAGCGATCCATCGCGGTCATGGAGAGCGGTCCCTGGATTCTGGCCGAGCCCAGAAAGCAGAACCCCGGCAACGCGGGTTCAGAGGAAGATCATGTCTAAGGAAGACGCCATTTCCGTGGAGGCGACCGTCATGGAGCCTCTGCCCAACGCCATGTTCCGGGTCAAGCTCGATACGGGCGATCACAAGGTGCTCGCCCACGTGTCGGGAAAGATGCGGAAGAGCTTCATCAAGGTACTGCCGGGGGACCGCGTGCTGGTGGAGCTTTCCCCCTACGATCTGAGCCGCGGCCGGATCGTCTACCGGTGCAAGTAGGAGCGGCAACATGAAGGTTCGCGCCTCCGTTCGGCGCATCTGCGCCAAGTGCAAGATCGTCCGCCGCCGAGGGGTCGTGCGGGTGATCTGCGAAAACCCGAAGCACAAGCAGCGCCAAGGGTGATGGAAACAGGGAGAGACTGACCGATGGCCAGAATTGCCGGCGTTGACCTGCCGCGCGCCAAGCGCATCGATATCGGGCTGACGTACATCTACGGCGTGGGATCCCACCGCGCGGTGACCATCCTCGACCGGGTCGGGATCGAACGCCACCGCCGGGTCAGCGACCTGACCGAGGAAGAGGTCAGCCGGATCGGCCGGGCGATCGACGACGAGGGCGGCGTTGAAGGAGACCTGAGGAAGCGGATCTCGATGGACCTGAAACGCCTCATGGACATCGGGTGCTACCGCGGGCTCCGCCATCGCCGGGGCCTCCCGGCGCGGGGCCAGCGCACCAAGACCAATGCCCGGACTCGCCGCGGTCCCCGCCGGGTCGGAATGCGGCGGCGCTAGGAAAACAACCCATGGCAAAGAAGAAGACAGCGCGCCGCCGGACCGGAAAGAAGCGCGAGAAGCGCACGCTGACCGCCGGCGTCGTGTCGATCCAGGCGACGTACCACAACACGATCATCACCTTCGCGGATCCGGCCGGAAACGTGGTCTGCTGGGCCAGCGCCGGGTCGCAGGGCTTCAAGGGTTCCCGGAAGCAGACGCCGTTCGCGGCGCAGCAGGCGGCAGGTGCGGCTTCACGGGAAGCCCGCGCCCTCGGCTGTACGCATGTGGACGTCAAGGTGAAAGGCCCCGGCGCCGGGCGCGAAGCAGCGATCCGGGCCGTAGCGGCCGCCGGTATCGAGGTGAAGTCGATCAAGGACGTCACCCCGATTCCGCACAACGGGTGCCGGCCACCCAAGAAGCGCCGGAACTAGGAGGACATCTTGGCGAGATATCGAGGCCCCGTCTGCCGGCTGTGCCGCCGGGAGGGGGCCAAGCTCTTTTTGAAGGGCGATCGCTGCCTCAGCCCGAAGTGCGCCATCGACAAGCGAAACTTCGCCCCCGGAGCCCACGGGAAGACCCGTCGCAGCCGCGTTCAGGGCTACGGACTTCAGCTTCGCGAGAAGCAGAAGGCGAAGCGCGCCTACGGCCTGCTCGAGCGTCAGTTCCGCCTGTATTTCGATCGCGCCGAACGCGAACGCGCCGTCACCGGCACGTTCCTGCTCCAGCTTCTGGAGCGGCGCCTCGACAACGCCGTCTACCGATTGGGCCTGGCGCCCTCCCGGGCCGCGGCCCGGCTCTTCGTCCGGCACGGGCACGTCGAGGTGAACGGGAAACGCGTGGACATTCCGTCCAACATCATCAATCAGGGAGACGTGATCCGCGTCTGCGACAAGACGCGCAAGAAGGATTTCTTCAAGCTGATCCTAGAGCGCGCAGAAGGCCGCACGGTTCCGGAATGGCTTCAGCGCGAAGAGGATGACATGGCGTCGGGACGGGTTGTCACGCTTCCCTCCGGCGAGGACCCGCAACTCAAGATCCGGGACCAGCTCATCGTCGAGCTCTACTCGCGCTAACGGGGCAGAAAGAAAGGAGAGACGGCGTTTATGTCTGAACTTCGGAGGCCGAGTGGCCTCAACATCGAGACCAGCAGTGACGACTTCGGTCGGTTTTCCGCTCATCCCTTCGAGCGGGGCTACGGGGTCACCATCGGCAACGCCCTGCGCCGGTTGCTGATTTCTTCCATCCAGGGCGCGGCGGTCACCGCGGTGAAATTCGACGGTGTGCAGCACGAGATGTCCACGATTCCCGGAGTCAAGGAAGACACCCTGGACATCATTCTGAACATCAAGCGGGTTCCGTTGCGGCTCCATGGGGCGCAGCCGAGGACCATCCGGCTCAAGGGGAGGAAGGCCGGTCCCCTGACGTCGGGAGACATCGAGACGGATCCCAACGTCGAGATCCTGGACCCTGACGTGCATCTCGCGACCATCACCCAGCCGGCGGAGCTGGACATCGAGATGCGGGTGAAGAACGGCCGCGGCTACATCCAGGCGGAGCGGAACCGGGATACGGATCTGGAGGTTGGCTACATCCCTCTCGATTCGACGCATTCTCCGGTCCGCAAGGTCAACTACAAGGTGGAGCCGGCCCGGGTGGGTCAGGACACGGACCTGGACAAGCTCGTGATCGACGTGCACACCAACGGTTCGATCCGGCCCCAGGAGGCGGTCACCACCGCGGCCCGCCTGCTGCGGGAGATGCTGGGGATCTTCGTGGGCGGCGAGGGTGAAGCGACGGAAGACGTCGTGGTCAGCGACGAGCAGAAGGCCTACGAGTTGCACCGCAACACGTCCATCGACGACTACGCGGACCAGCTCTCGGTCCGGGCCTACAACGGACTGCGCAACGCCGACATATCCACGATCGGCGACCTCGTGGTCAAGAGCGAATCGGAGTTGCTGCGCGAGCGGAACATCGGGCGGAAGAGCATCGAGGAAGTGGAGCGGATTCTCGACGGCCTCGGTCTGAAGCTGGGAATGGGACAGAGCTGAAATGCGTCACCAGCTGGCACACCGCAAGCTCGGCCGCCGGCCATCGCACCGGCGGGCCCTGCTGCGGAACCTGGCCGCGACCCTGATCGAGCACGGACACCTGCGCACCACCCTCGCCAAGGCGAAGGAAGTGCGCCCGTTCGTCGAGCGGCTCGTCACTCTCGGGCGCCGCTCGGACCTGGCGGCGCGTCGCCGCGCGCTCCAGATCCTGCCGCGGAAAGCGGTGGTCCGCCATCTCTTCAGCGAGGTGGCGCCGCGGTTCCAGGAGCGCCCCGGCGGCTACACCCGGATCCTCAAGCTCGGCCCCCGCCAGGGCGACGGCGCCCCCATGGCCCGCATCGAGTTCGTCGACTGACGGAACGGCTTGGAACGCCGGTCTCCAGACCGGCACCGCGGTGCTCCGCCCCGCGCACGTCGCAAACCCCCGGCCCGGAACCCCCCCCCCGGGTCGGAACGCGGACCGCAGCCCCCGGAGCGCAACGGGCAGTTCTACCGAACGATCGCCTGGTCCGGAGACCGGCGTTCCAGTTCACCCCCTCCGCTACTCTGTCCCCGTGCCACCCGACGGCAACCCGCCTCCGTCCGGCTCCGGCGACGAGCGCTACCTGGCGCGCCGTGCGGGCTCG
>JAJEFG010000012.1 GCA_022820545.1 Acidobacteriota bacterium
CCGCGCGCAGGAGGGCCCGGCGTTCGGCCGCCTCGTCGGCATGCGGTGCGCGGTTCTTCATATTATGTGCAAAATATACCACAAGACGCGACGCCTTGGAACGCCGGCCAGTTCTCCCGGTGGGGGCCTCCAGACCGGCACAGCGGCGCTCCGCGCCGCGCACAGCGCAACCCCAACCTCGCGTGGTGGCCGACCCGCACTCCGTTTTCGCAGCCAACTGACCGGGTTGAACAGATTGAAAGTTCCGCTTTCGATCTGTAGAGAACCGTCGGCGCCGTGGCCTGAAACTCCCTGCCGGGACGCTCGCCCCTCAATACCGCCAGCTCGACGTATCCGCCCCCGGCGGCGCGCTGACCCGGATCCGCTCCACGATCCGCGGCGCGAACATCTGGATGTAGCGCAGCCGGGAGAACGCGTTCTCGCGGGTGTGGTCGCCGTTCCAGCAGTGCTCGTCGCCGTCGCCGTAGTCCACTTCGCCGCCGTACGGAGGATCCGTGGTGGACTCCAGGAACTCCTCGGTCAGCTCCACTGCGTTGTTCAGGTAGTAGTTGTCCATGTCGCCGACGTAGATGTGGAGCTTGCCGGCGAGCCGGGGCCCGAGCGTCTCCCAGTCGCGCTGCAGGATGTGGGTGAGGTCGTAGTTCTCGCGCCAGTGGGCGGCCACCTCGGGGTCGATCTCGCCGGTGACCTTGTCCCAGATGCGGCGCGGGTACCCGTCTTCGCCCACCGGTGAGTAGACCGCCTCCCAGACGTCCCACTGCTGGCCCGAGCGGGTGCGGGTCCCGAGGACCAGCTCCCGGTGGTTCATCTCCTCGAGCGTCGACGAGATGTGCCCCTTGCCGTCCCGCCGCCCGGGCCGGGCCGTCCGCTTGAACGGGCTGTCGAGGTAGTAGGCGTTTTCGTCCTCGTAGAGGTTGACCACGGTGAACGCGCGGAAGTCGATGGGATCCGGACAGGCGACCCACGCCCCGTTGTAGTCGTCGGGGTAGAGCACCTGCGCGGCCATGGACTCCCAGCCGCCGGTGGAGCCGCCGTAGAGGAAGCGCGCCCATCCCTCCCCGATCCCGCGGAACCGGCGCTCGATCTCGGGAACGAGTTCGTAGGTGATGGCGTCGCCGTAGGGGCCGAGGTTCTCGGAGTTCACCGCGTAGGAGTCGTCGTAGTAGGGATTCGGGTGCTGGACCTCCACCACCAGCATCCGGGGGAAGTCGTCGCTCGTCCAGTCCTGGTAGAGCTGCCAGGCGTGCTCCTCCTGGATCCGGTTGTAGCAGTCGAGGTCGAACCGGGCGGAGTACTCGCACTCGAGATCGGGGTTCGGGGGCTCTTCCCGCCAGCCGCCGAAGGTGTAGGGAAAGTGGCCGTGGTGGATCGCGATCGGGTAGCGCGCCTCGGGGTTTTCGTCGAAACCGTGCGGGATGAGCACCCAGGCCCCGAGCTCGGTGGGCGTGCCCCAGAACTCGGTGAGCAGGTCGCTCTCGATCTTCACGTGCTTCACGTACTCCGACTCGGGCGGCACCGGGAGCGGAGGAATCTCCTGGTCGAGCACGACGTCGATGGTGGCCGTCCCGCCCGGTCCGAGGGAGATCGTCGCCGGGGTGGAGTAGAGGTTGCCGGGCTTCCGGTTCCACACCTGTCCCTCGCCCCGGTCGGGCGGCAGCTTCACGACGTGGCCGTCGGCGCGCTCGTAGGTCTGGTAGCGGTTCAGGAGCGCCTGGACCCGGTACTCCCCGGCGGGCACGTCGGCCAGGCTGCGGATCGGGTAGCCGAACGCCGCGCCGTCCACGTTGACCGGCTCTCCCGGCGCCCAGCCGTCGACGTCCACGCCGAAGGCGAGCTGGCTGTCCGGGCCGTCCACGATCTGGAAGCGCGGCTCCGCAGCGTCGTCCTGCGAGAGCATGAGGACCAGCCGGCCGTCGAGGGGTTCGGCGCTGCGGTCGGCGGGGAAGGTCACCGAGAAGGTGGGGCCGCCGGGTCCGGAGCAGCCGAAGGCGGCGAGCGCCGCGATGAGAGCGAGCGGCCGGGCCGCGGTGAATGGCTTGCCGTTACGCATGGGAGGCCCCCTTCACCGGGTTTGCCGGTGTGTAGGGGGATTGTGCCAGCGAGTTTTCCGCCGCTGTGATGCGGTCGGTCGCGCCCTCGTCCCTACGGGCCGGACGTTTTCGAACCGTTTGGTGACGAAGGCGCCGTCCATCAGCAACGCCGTTTTTCGGCAACCGCGCACCACGAAATACACCTCCCGCTCACTCAGCCGGAATGTGGTTGGCGCCTGGCAGCGTGTGAGTTGTGACCCGGAAGTCGCAACCCAGCTTCGATCAGGGACGCAGCCAGGCGCCGTTTTGCAATTGGTATGGGCAGACTAGCACGGTTCGAGCGGCGCTTGAGGTACTTCGGCGCCCGATTCCGCCTACCCGAGGCGGGCGTTCCGAGCGGGGTGCGCCGCTGGGATCGGGAGCGCTACGACGTGCGCGGCGCGGAGCGCCGCGGTGCCGGTCTGGAGACCGGCGTTCCAAGCCGTACGCGCCGCCCGTGCACGCCAGCGAAACGCGCTCGGCGGGCCTGCGGCCCGGGTGCCGGCTGAAGCCGGCGTTCCAAGCCCTAGCCGCCGAACTTGTCCTTTGCCGCGGTGATGAAGGCGGGCCACTGGGGGGTGGACGGGTTGTTCTCCGGGTCCCAGACCTTGAGGACGTCCTGCCAGGCCTCTTCCTCGGACATCCCCCTCCGGAGCGTCCGGTAGAGGTAGACGAAGACCGAGACCCGCATGTTGGCGAAACAGTGGACGTAGACGTTGCGGTCCTCGTTCGCCTCCATCACGTCGAAGAACAGCTCGAGGTCGCGGAGCGAGGGGTCCTGCCAGTCCACCGGGATCTGGATGTAGGTCATCCCCGCCTGCGTCACCCGGAAGCCCTCCTCGAAGTTCCGCTCCCAGCGGGCGGGCGCGAGGTTCACCACCACGTCGAAGCCGGCGGCGTCCACCGCCTCGATGTCGTCGAGGGAGATCTGTCCCGACGTCGAGAGCCGGTCGGAGATCTCGACGAAGTTGTAGACCCCGGAGAAGTCCGGCTCCTGGGCCGCGCCGGCGGCCGGAATCAGTGCGGCGGCGAGCAACACCGCCGCGAAGCGCTTGCCTGAGGACATTGCGAATCCTCCTTCCCGGTTGCGGGAGTCAGTTCCCGGACGGGTTCTCGTCGTGGACCGCGGCCCCGCCGTCGGCCCGGCGCTGGTCCACGCCGCCCTCGAGGACGCCCTCGTCACGAAGGACGACGATCACCTCGGCGGCGCCCTGCGCCCCGATCTCGTTCAACTGGTGGCCGTAGGACTCCAGGATCGAGAGCGTGTCCGGCGAGAACATCTGCCGTTCGTGGTTGATCCGGTCCGGCAGCCACTGGTGGTGCATCCGGCCGGCGTCCACGGCTTCCTGGGCGTTCATGCCGTGGTCGACCACGTTCATGATGGTCTGCATCACCGTGTTGATGATGGTCCGCCCGCCCGGGGTGCCGGTGACCATGAAGAGTTCGCCGTCCCGGGCCACGATCGTGGGGCTCATGCTGGACAGCATCCGCTTGTTGGGCTCCGCGAGGTTCGGATCGGTGCCGATCAGCCCCCGCTCGTTCGTGAGCCCCGGCGCCCCGTTGAAGTCGCCCATCTCGTTGTTCAGGAGGAAGCCGGCCCCGGGCACCACGATGCCCGAGCCGTAGCCGAACTCCAGCGTGTAGGTGAGGGACACCGCGTTCCGGTCCTTGTCCACCACCGAGAAATGGGTGGTCTCGCTGCCCTCGGTGTTCCACTCGAAGCTCGAGGGCGAGGAGACGGAAGCCCGCTCCGGGTCGATCGTGGCCCGCAGTTCCTCGGCGTAGGCCTTCGAGGTCAGGCGATCGATGGGGATCCCGGGGTTGAAGTCGGGATCGCCGAGGTGGAGCGCGCGGTCCGCGTAGGCGCGCCGCATCGCCTCCGCCATCAGGTGCATGTTCGCCGCCGACCCGAAGCCGTTCCGGGCGATGTCATAGCCCTCCAGGATGTTCAGCATCTGGACCATGGCGGTCCCGCCCGAACTCGGCGGGGGCATCGAGATGATCTCGTAGCCGCGGTAGTCGCCCCGGATGGGCTCCCGGACGACCGCGCGGTAGTTCTTCAGGTCCTCGAGAGTGATGAGCCCGTCGTTCGCGGCCATCTCCTCGGCCAGCAGCTCGGCGGTCCGGCCCTCGTAAAACCCCGCCGTCCCGTTCTCCAGGATCCGCTCGAGGCTGACGGCCAGGTCGGGCTGGCGGAGGATCTCGCCGGGTTCGTAGGGCGTGCCCTCCTTGGAGAACTGCGCCACCGAGGCCGGATAGGGCGCCATCCGCTCGAGCACCCGGGCGAGCGAGCCGGCGAGGCCGTGCGAGACCCGGAAGCCGTCGCGGGCGAGCTCCACCGCCGGCCGCACGAGCCGTTCCCAGGGGACCGAGCCCTGCTGTTCCCACGCGAGGTGGAGACCGGCCACCGTTCCCGGCACGCCCACCGCCTTGTGGCTCAGGTGGTGGATCTGGAAGCTGTACTCCCCGTTCTCGTCGAGCCACATCTCGGGATGCGCCGCGGCGGGGGCCTTCTCGCGGAAGTCGTAGGCGAGCGGCTCGCCGCTCGCGGGCCGCCAGACCAGGAACCCGCCGCCCCCGATGTTCCCGGCGGTGGGATGGGTCACCGCCAGCGCGAAGGCGGTCGCCACCGCGGCGTCCACCGCGTTCCCGCCGTCGCGCAGCACCTGGGCGCCCACCTCGGAGGCGATCGCGCTCTGCGAGACCACCATGCCCTGGCGGGCGCGGATCGCGGCGCTCTCGGCGCCCGCGAAGCTGGCCGCCAGCGGCAGGGCGAGCAGGAGCGCCGCCGCGATCCGCGCGCGCTCGGGGTTCCAAAGCCTCAGATTCATTCGATTCCCCCGGGCCCGGAGAACCCGGGCGAGCCGAATATCGTAGCAGTCGGAAACGTCATCGAGCCCGGCTCGACCCTGCTCCGCCGCTACCATCCCAGCCTATGAAACACCCGACCTTTCGGTTGGCAGTGCTCGCCCTGCTGCTCGCCGTACCCGCCCCGCTGTTCGCCCAGGCGGCGGTCCCCGTGGAGGAGTTCACGCTCTCGAACGGGATGCGCTTCCTGGCGGTCGTCCGCCCCGAAATGACCACCGTGTCGGCGGGCTGGGCGGCCCACGTCGGCTCCGCCAACGAACGCCCCGGGATCACCGGGATGAGCCACTTCTTCGAACACATGATGTTCAAGGGCACCCCCACCGTCGGCACCACCGACGCCGAGCGGGACCAGGCCATCATCGAGGAGCAGGAAGCCATCCAGGAGAAGATCCGGGCGATCTACCGGGACCGGCGGGAGGCGGCCCGGCTGGGCGAGATCGACGATCCGTTCGGTCAGGAGGACCTGCCCGAAGACATGGTGACGCTCCGCGAGCAGTTCGACGCGCTCGTGGAGGAGCAGCGGACGCTCATGGTCAAGGACGAGTTCGACCGCATCTACACCGAGGCGGGCGCCACCGGGATGAACGCCTTCACCTCCCACGACCAGACGGTCTACTTCATCACGGTGCCCCAGAACCGGCTCGAGCTCTGGTTCTGGATGGAGTCCGAGCGCCTCCTGCGCCCCGTCTTCCGCGAGTTCTACGCCGAGCGCGACGTGGTCCACGAGGAGCGCCGGCTCCGCACCGAGTCCACCCCCACCGGCGAGTTCGACGAGGCGTTCGACGCCATGTTCTGGCAGTCCCACCCCTACTCGTGGCCGGTCATCGGGTGGCCGTCGGACCTGCGGGTCTTCACCCTCGCCCAGGCCGAGGAGTTCTACGACACCTACTACGCCCCGGGGAACCTCACCGGAGCCCTCGTCGGCAACTTCGACCTCGACGAGGCGAAGGCGCTGGCCGAGAAGTACTTCGGCCGGCTCCAAACGGGGTCCGAGGCGCCCGACGTGGTCACCCTGGAAATGGAGCAAAACGCCGGGAAGCGCCTCGACGCCTCCTGCGACTGCCAGCCGCAGGTCGCGATCCGCTACCACACGGTGCCCTTCCGGCACCGGGACCAGTACGCGCTCGACGTGCTCGCCGGGTTGCTGAACGGGCGTACCGGCCGGCTCTACAAGACCATGGTGCTTGGCGACGAGATCGCGAGTTCCGCCGCGGCGTTCCAGCAGAACCGCAAGTGGGCGGGCCTGATCGAGATCACCGCCGAGGCCAAGGGCGACGCGTCGCCCGCGGTTCTCGAGGCCGCCATCGAGCGCGAGCTCCGGCGGATCGTGGACGAACCGATTCCCGCCGAGGAGATCCAGAAGGTCAAGAACCAGGTCTCGGCGGCGGCTTGGGAGCGGCTCGACAGCGGCTTCTTCCTGCTGGTCCAGCTCCTCGTCTACGACTCGCTCGGCGACTGGGAGTACATCAACACCTGGGCGGACGCGACCCTCGCGGTGACCGAGGAAGACATCAAGCGGGTGGCCGCGAAGTACTTCGTTCCCACCAACCGGGCGGTCGCCCACTACACCCGGAAGGCCGGCACCGCCGCCGAGGAGGTTCCGGCCGAGCTGGCGGACCTGCCTGAACCGGTGCGGCAGCAGATCATGGCCCAGATCCGGCAGATCCGGGAGTCCACCGACCGGGCGAGCCTGGAAGCGGCGCTCGTCCAGTTCGGCCAGATGATGGGCCAGGCGCCGCCGCAGATGCAGGGGGCGCTCCAGTACGTGGAGCAGGTGATCCGGGAACGGCTCGCCGAACTTCCGGAGGAAGGGGAGGACGCACGATGAACCGACGGACCGTTTTCCTGCTGGCCGCGCTGCTCGCGGCCGGCTCGTTCGCCGCCGCGCAGGACATCCCCGACCGGCCCGAAGAGCTGGTCTTTCCGGACTTCGTCTTCGAGGTCCCCGACGGAAGCGAGTACCGCCACACGCTCGGCAGCGGCATTCCGGTGGTCATCGTCGAGGACCACACCCTGCCCCTGATCCGCATGGGGGTCACGCTGCGGATCGGCAGCTTCCTCGACCCCGCGGACCGGGTGGGGCTCTCGTCGCTGACCGCGCGGATGATGCGCGAGGGCGGCGCCGGGGACCGCAGCCCCGACGAGCTGGACGAACGGATCGAGTTCCTCGCCGCCCAGATCTCGACTTCGTCGCGGGACACCGAGGCGCGCGCCTCGCTCCGCACCATCACTCCCGCGTTCGGGGAGAGCCTCGACCTCTTCTTCGACGTGCTGATGCGGCCGCGGTTCGACGCGGAACGGTTCTCGGTGCGGCAGGAGAACGTCCGGGAAGACCTCAAGCAGCGGAACGACGACGGCGACAGCCTGCTGGCGCGGGAGTGGTCCATGCTGCTCTACGGGCCGGACACCTACCTCGGCCGGCAGATGACCGTGGCCCACCTCGACGCGATCACTCCCGGCGACCTGCGCGACTTCCACCGCCGTCACTGGCGGCCGGAGCACATGGTCTGGTCGGTCTCGGGGGACGTGGACACCGCGGAGATCCTGGCGGAGCTCGAGGAGCGGCTCGCGGCCTGGCCCGCGGCGGACGACGCGGCGGACGTCCCCTGGCCGCCGCCGCACGAGAACGAGGCTCCGGCGCCGGGCATCTACCACGTCGAGAAGGACATCCCGCAGGGCAAGGTGCGGATCGGCAACCTGGCGCCCCGCTGGGACGACTGGTCGAACCCCGAGCGCGCCGCCATCCAGGTCATGGACCACATCCTGGGGGCGAGCGGCTTCACCTCGCGGCTGATGCAACGCATCCGCTCCGACGAGGGGCTCGCCTACGGCGCCGGCGGCCGCTTCGGCTTCAACCCGCTGGGGCCGAGCGCCTATTCGCTGGGCTACCAGTCGAAGAGCGAGACGGTGGCGCTGGCCGCCGCGATCGCGCTCGAGGAAGTCCGCCGGATGCGGGACGAGGCGGTCTCGGAGGAGGAGCTCGGCCTGGCCAAGCGCTCGCTCGTGGACAGCTTCCCGCGCCGGTTCGAGAGCGCGGGGGCCCGGGCCGGGATCTTCGCGAACGACGCGTTCCTCGACCGTGACCACGGCTACTGGATCCGCTGGCGCGAGCAGATCGAGGCGGTGACCGCCGAGGACGTGCTGGCGGCGGCGCAGAAGTACCTGCAACCCGATCAGATGGTCATGCTCGTGGTCGGGATCTGGAACGACATCGGCCCCGGCGACCCCGAGGGCCGCGCCACCATGGCGGACATCCTGAACGGCGACGTCACCCACCTCCCCGAGCGCGACCCGCTGACGCTCGAGGTCATCCCGCCGGGCCAGTAGCGTCGGAGCGCCGGCCTCCGGCCGGCATCGCCGAGCGCAGCGAGGCGAAACGCACACCGCCACCAGTCCGTATGGCGCCCCGGAGCGCCGGCCTCCGGCCGGCATCGCGGCCCGACAGGGCCGCGAAACCCGCGTACCTCCGAGCTGCCAGGAAAGCGCGGGAACCGCTACTCGTCCTCCCTGATCGTCGCCGACGACCACGGCCAATCCTCTGCCCGCTCGCACAGCCCGGCGTTGACCGGGTTGTTCCGAATGTAGGCGACCGCCCGGTCGAAGTGTTTCTCGTCGCGGATGGATCGGTCGTGGTACTCGCGCATCCAGAACGGCCCGCTCCGACCAAGAATGGCGTTCGCTTCACGAGCGATAAACGTCTTCCAACTCCGAACGATGTCGCCGAGGGGGAAGCCTTTGAGTTGCGTGATCAGTATGTGGACATGGTTCGGCATGACGCACCACTCCAGGAGCCTGTAGCGCTCCCCGTCGAACCGCTTCAAGGCGGTTCTGACGAGCGCCGCGATCTCCGGGCGACGCAGATGACACTCACCCCGTCCTGCATCCTCGTAGCGGGCGACGCGGCGCCGGAGTTCTTCCAGGCGGGCCTTTTCGGTGGGCCACTCGTTGCTCCGCGTGATCTCTTCGCGCCATCGTTCGACGACATCCCTCGGCAGGCTGTCCGCGAGGCGGATCGTGATTCCCTGAACCATCCCCGGGGAGTCAAAGTGCGGCAGGTAGCTGCGGGAGTAGCCGACCCGGTGCGCTGAACGACCGACGCGGCCAGCGGACCGCGCGGAGGGGCGGGAACGAGTCCGGCGGCGCGCCACGCGGGCGGGGACGCGTGACCCGCAACGCGGTTGTCTGGGCGTTGCCGGTACCCGAGCGGAACGTTTCCCTGGTCGTCGTTTGTACAAGGCGCGGCAGCGTAGCGCGGAGGTGGTCGGCCTCTGGGTGGTGCGGCGCGTGATCTTCCTGTGTTGGAGGTGTGCGGGTTTCGCGGCCCTGTTGGGCCGCGATGCCGGCCGGAGGCCGGCGCTCCGAGGCGCCATCCGGATTGGTGGCGGCGCGCATTTCGCCTCGCTGCGCTCGGCGATGCCGGCCGGAGGCCGGCGCTCCGAGCCTAGTCACACACCGCGATGGCGTCGATTTCCACGAGGAAGCCCTTGCCGGGGAGGCGTTCGGGCTGGATGGTGGAGCGGGCGGGCTTGTGGCCGTTGAACATGCGCTCGTAGACCTCGTTCATGGCGGCGAACTCGTTCATGTCGGCGACGAAGACGCCGCAGCGGACCACCTTGTCCAGGCTCGAGCCCGCCGCCTCCAGGATCATGGCGATGTTCCGGAAGACCTGCTCGGTCTGGGCGGCGACCCCGTGGGGCGCGAAACCCGTCTTCGGGTCCACCCCCACCTGACCGGACACGAACACCAGGTTGCCCACCCTGGCGGCGGGGCTGTAGGGGCCGGCCGGCTTCGGCAGGCCCTCGCCGGCGATCAGGGTGATCTCGTCGCTCATCTCAAATCTCCATCAGCGCCGCACGTAGCGGCGCCGCACGACGCCCGGTTCATCGGGGTCGGGGTGCTCGGGACCCGCGATCCAGCGGGCCTCGTCGATCTTCGGAAAACGGACCGCGCTCTGCCCCGGCTGGAGCCGGACGCGGTCGGGAACAAAGGTCAGGTCGAGGAAGTCGGCGTAGTCCATCGCCTCCTCGTAGATGCGGGCGCCGCCGAGGAACCAGACGGTCTCGCCCTCACAGGCGGCGAGCGCTTCCGGAAGCGAACCGAACGACTCCGCGCCCTCCACCGGGCGCGAGCCGATCACGATGTTCCGGCGCCGCCGCATCGGACGCCGCGGCAGCGAGTCCCAGGTCAGCCGGCCGAGGATGATCGTGGTGTCCTTCGTCAGCCGCCAGAGCCGCTTCCGGTCGCCCGGGTAGTCCCAGGGGATCCCGCCGTCCACGCCGATGATCCCCTCCGGCGAGACCGCCGCCATGCTCGCCCGGAAGGGGGCCGGCGGAAGCGCCTCGGGGTCTTCCCGCCAGCCGCCGCTCATACCGCGACCGCGAACCGGATGCCCGGATGGGGGTCGTACCCCTCCAGCACGAAGTGGGACATGATCTCGGCGGTGTCCTTGTCGAGCAGCGACATCGTCCCGTCCAACGTGGACACCGTGTCAGAAAGTGTCAGCCGGGGCAGCGGGCGGGGCTCCCGGGCGAGCTGCTCGCGGAGCCCGGGCACGTGGTCGTACTCGGCCATCGAGCCGTCGGCCTTCCGCGTGTAGATGTGGGCGTCCACCAGCGTGTGGCCCATCACCCCGGGCTTCAGCCCCGACCAGCGCGCAAACAGGTGCAGCAGCAGCGCGTAGCCCGCGATGTTGTAGGGCAGCCCGAGCGCCACGTCGCAGCTCCGCTGGGTCAGGTGCAGGTTGAGCCGCGGCTCGCCGGCCTCGTCGTACTGCACGTTGAACACGAAGGCGAAGTGGCAGGGTGGGAGCGAGCTGTGGTGGGCGTTCTCCGGCGACCAGGCGCTGATCACGAGCCGCCGCGACGTCGGATTCCGCTGGATTTCGTCGAGCACCCAGCGGACCTGGTCCGCCGTTCCCCGCGACCCCGGATGGGCCCGCCAGAGGTTGCCGTAGGGACTCGGGACCGCGCCGTGCTCGTCCGCCCACGGGTCCCAGAAGCGGCACTTGTGCTTCTTGAGCAGCGCGATCGTCGGTTCGCCCGAGAGGAACCACAGGTTCTCCACCACGATGTTCTTCCAACTGATCTTCTTGGTGGTGAGCAGCGGGAAGCCCCCGTCCATCGGGATCACCGAGTTCACGTTGAAGGTGGAGATCGTGTCCACCCCGGTGCGGTTCGGCCGGCGGGTCCCGGTCTCGAGCACCCGGCGGACGGTGTCCAGATAGACCTTCACCGCTTGCCCCACAGCGCCGACGCGAGCGCGGCCACGAACGCCTCGACGTCCTCCACGTCGTTGTAGAGGTGCGGGGTGACCCGGATCGTGTCCCCGCGGATGCTCACGAACACCCGCCGCTCGGAGAGCCTGGCGCGCACCCGGGAGAGGCCCTCGGGGCCGCTCTCGGCGGGCAGGCCGACCGCCAGGTAGTGGGGCGAGCGGTGCAGGTCGTTCCCGGTAGTGCACCCGAGTTCCTTCGCGGCGGCCGCGAGACGGCGGGTCGTCGGCCCGATGGTCCGGAGGATGTTCTCCGGGCCCCATTCGAGCACCTGCCGGGCCGCCGCGAGCGCCGCGGGCACCAGCGCGAAGTTGGAGCGCTCCCCGCAGTCGAGCCGGCGGGCGCCGGGCTGCCAGTCCTCGGTGTAGTCCACGAGGCGGGCGAAGTCGCGAGCGTTGGCCTTCTGGATCCAGTTGCGCTCGACCGGCGCGACCTCTTCGAGGTGCGGCGCCACGTAGAGGTACCCGAGCGAGTACGGCCCCATGAGCCACTTGTAGCTGGCGCCGGCCACGAAGTCGGGCCGGCTCTTCCCGACGTCGAAGGGCAGCGCGCCGAGCGACTGGGTGGCGTCCACCACCAGCGCCGCGCCCGCCTCCCGGGCCCGCGCCCCGATGCGCGCCAGGTCGAACATCCCCCCGTCGGTCCAGTGGACGTTGGGGAGCGCGACCACCGCGACCCGTTCGTCCAGCTCGGCAAGCACCGCGCGGGTCCAGTCGCCGTCCTCCGGGCGCGGGACGAAGCGGACCTCGCCGCCCGTCCGCCGCGCCTTGTCGGTCCAGGGATAGACGTTCGAGGGGAACTGCTCTTCGGCGAGCAGGATGCGCTGTCCGGGTTCCACCGCGACGTGGTTCGCGGCGAGCGAGATCCCGTAGCCGGCGGAAGGGGTGATGGCCACCGAGTCCGGTCCGGCGCCGAGCAGCTCCGCCCACGCCGCGCGGAGCGCCTCCGAGTCGTCGAAGAAGTCGCTGACCTCGATCTCCCAGGGCCGCGCCTTCCGCCGGAGCCCCGCCGTCCCGGCCTCCACCACGCTGTGGAGGAGCGGCGACATGTAGGCGCAGTTCAGGTAGGCCACCTCGCGCGGCATGTCGAAGAGGTGCCGCTGGGACGGGATCGTGGCGACGCGAAGGGAGGCCGGCGTCATTCGCCGGAGCGTTCGGCGAGCATCTCCCGCACCCGCCGGACGGTGGTCTCGACCTTGAGTTCGATGCCCTTCTCCCCGAGTTCACGCGACGCGAGGGTGGGATCGCCGTTCACGCCGCTGCCCTCGAACCCGCCGTCCCTGACCCGCTTGTCCGGCCGGATCTGGTCGGGCGCGACGTACCAGAGCTGCGAGGTGTCGGTCACCCCGGCGTGGCGCCCGATGGCGTCCTCGGGGATCCCCTGCTCGAGCAGCCAGTCGCGGAAGCCGTTGCCCCGGTAGTACTCGGGGACGTAGAGGACGCGGGAGGGGTTGCCGGCCGACTCCCACTCCCCGTTCAGCCTCTCCGCGACCGCCGCCATGCCCCGCTGGTTGCCGCCGCTGTCGCCGATGAAGATGACGTTCTCGAAGCCATGGAGCGCGAAACCGCGCGCCGTGTACTCGAGGAGCGCCTCGAAGTGCTCCTGGGGGAGGGTGATCGCGCCGGCGTAGCGCATGTGGCCGGTCGGGGGGTCGATGCCGCCCTCGGGCACGTAGGCGACCACCGGGGCCACCAGCGTGTTCCCGAGCTCGCGCGCGATCCGCTCCGAGGCCTCCCGGATGATGAAGTTGTGCTTGCCGAGCACCATGTGCGGCCCGTTCTGCTCGGTGCCGCCGGTGGGCACGATCACCGAGCGGGTGCCGGCCCGGACCCGGGCCGCGACCTCGGTCCAGGTGAGTTCCTGGACGAACACGGTGTCGGGGCCGGTGGTGGCGTCGTCCGGCGCCGGGATGATCTCCTGGGCGGCGGCCGCGGGGGCGAGAAGGAGGACGAGGGCGATCAGGGTTCGGGACATAGGCGCTCGCGAAGGATCGTACACGTCCTGCGGGCCGTCTGGAGGGCGCGAATTGCGGATCGCGAATGTGATACCCGATGTGATACCGGCGATTCGGAGGTGGGTCTGCCGACGCCGTGATGGCGATTCGGAGCGCCGGCCTCCGGCCGGCATCGCGCGGGAGCGCGAAACCCGCGTTGATGACGCTGCGCCATGGGAACGTGAGAGCCGCAGTCTCCCTTTTGGGGAAGTGCGGTTTCGCCTCGCTGCGCTCGGCGATGCCGGCCGGAGGCCGGCGCTCCGAAGCCGGCGGTCCCGGCCGTCGCGCCTACTCGCTCGATGGGGCCCCAGCCCCCTGAAAC
>JAJEFG010000076.1 GCA_022820545.1 Acidobacteriota bacterium
CTTCAGGTAGGCGTTGCGGAGGAGGGGTTTGCGGACCTTGCCGGAGGGGGTGCGGGGGATGGTGGTGACGAAGACGATCTCGCGGGGGCGCTTGTAGCGGGCGAGGCGGGCGGTGCAGTGGGCGATGAGATCCTCCGCTGAAACACTCGCGCCGGTAACGACATAGGCGATCGGGGCTTCGCCCCAGCGGTCGTCGGGGACTCCGAAGACGGTGCAGTCCTCGACGGCGGGGTGGCTCGCGAGCGCGGTCTCGACCTCGGAGGGATGGATGTTGAAGCCGCCCGAGATGATGATCTCGCGGGACCGGCCGACCAGGGTGACGTAGCCGTTCTCGTCCGCCCTTCCGAGGTCGCCCGTCCAGCCCCAGCCGTCGCGGAAGTAGCGCGCTGTCTCTTGCTCGTCCCCGAAGTAGCCCTCCATCATGTAGGGCCCGCGAGTGATCAACTCGCCGACGGTTCCGGTCGGGATCGGATTGCCGTCGCTGTCGACGATCCGGAGTTCGACGCCCTCCGCCGGCCGGCCGACGGTGCCGGTGTGCGCCTCCGTTTCCGCGGGCTTGAGGATCGTGAGCGGGCCGGTCTCGGACTGGCCGTAGTGGTCCGTGTAGCCGCAGTGCGGGAGTGCGCCCCGGCACTCCTCGATGAGGCCGGGCGGCGTCGGGGCGCCTCCGACGCCGATGTTCTTCAGTGACGCGAGCCGGTCCGGGTCGAAGGCGGGTGAGCGAAGGAGGTCGCGCACCTGGACCGGCACGAGGAACACCGAGGAGATGCCGTGGCGCGCGGTCGCGGCGATGAACTCGGCGGGATCCCACTTGCGGAGGATGACCGCGGTGCAGCCGCGGAGGATCGCGGCCTGGTACCAGATCATCAGGCCCACGGCGTGGAACATGGGGACCACCACCCCGACGACGTCCTCCTCCGTGATCCGGTGTTCGTGGGCGGTGCTGGCGGCCGAGACGTAGCGCGCGGTGTGGCTGACCACCGCTCCCTTCGGCCGCCCGGTGGTGCCGCCGGTGAACGTCATCGCGACCGGGGCGGCGGGGTCGATTGCCCGGTCCGGCGGGCGGTCGGACGCCGTGGCGAGCGCGTCTTCGAAATCCGGACCTTCGGCGACCATTACCGTGGGAACCGCGCTCCGGACCTCGGCGCCGATGCGGTCCTGAACCGCTGCGTCCACGACCAGTAGCCGCGGGCGGGTGCGTTCGACGATCTCCGCGATCTCCGCCGCCGCGTAGAGCGGCGGGATGTGGACGAGCACGCTGCCGGCCCGGGCGTTCCCGAAATGGACGACACCGTACTCGGGACTGTTGAACAGCACGGTCGCGATCCGGTCTCCGGGGCCCACGCCGCGTGCGATGAGGAAGTCGGCGAAGCGGTTGGCCAGCCGGTCGTACGCCAGATAGTCGAGCCGCCGGTCGTCCGCGATGATCGCTGTTTTCTCCGGGGCCCGCCGGGCGGCGAGCCGGAGGATTTCGCCTAGCTCCAAGAGACTCGGGCCGGGTTCAGACGGCTCCGACGCTCTGGTCTTCCGGAAGCCGGGCCATCGCCTCCATGGGGCCGAAGATGCTCTCCACGCCGGAACCGAAGACGTTGCCCGAGAGGATGTCGATGACCCCCTGCCGGCATTCCGGGTGCGCTTTCAGAAAGTCCGCGAAGTTGAAGTCCCGGTCGTAGAAGGCGTACACCAGCTTCCGGAACGCCCGCATCCCGGCGATGAAGGGGTCCGCGAAGGCCCCCAGCGTGGCCCCGGACAGGTCATTTCTTGTCAGGCCGTCGCAGATGGAGTCCGCCGCCCACTCCCCCGACCTGAGGGCGAGCAGCACCCCGGTCGAGTAGATGGGATCGAGGAACGCGAACGCGTCGCCGACCAGCACCCAGCCGTCCCCCGCGATCCGCTCGGCGCAGTAGGAGAAGTCCTGTACCACCCGGACCGGGATTGCCTGTTCGGCGCCCCGGAGGCGCTCCTCGAGAGCCGGGCAGTTGCGGATCTCGGCATCGAAGCGGGCCTGGGCGTCGCCCGAGCGGTCCATCAGGGTTTCGAGGTCTCCCACCACCCCGACGCTCACCACGTCGCCGGCGAGCGGGATGTACCAGAACCAGGAGTCCCGGTTCCGGGTGTGCATGATGAGCGTCGCGCCCTCGTCAACCCCGGGATCTCGCTTCGCGCCCCGGAAGTGGCTGAAAATGGACACCTTGCGGAGGTGCGGCTCGGAAACCTTGAGCCCTAGTTTGCGGGCGAGCAGGGCGCTCCGGCCGGTCGCGTCCACCACGACCCGCGCCCGGAGTTCGAACGCCGGGCCGTCCGCCGCCCGGGCGCGAACGCCCACCGCCCGGTCCCTCTCGAAGAGGACGTCCTGCACCTGGATGCCCTGGTGGACCTCGACGCCCCGGTCCGCCGCGTTCTCCAGCAGGAGCGCGTCCAGTTCGCTGCGCCGCACCTGCCAGGTGGTGGAGCGCTCGTGCGGATCCGTCTCCGAGAAGTAGAAGGGCGCCGAACCGCGGCCGGACGCGCTGAAGAACTGGACGCTGTGCTTTTTCTGGAAGTGGCTCCTCTTCAGCCGCTCCACGAGCCCGAGCCGGGCGAAGGTCTCGTAGGTGTACGGCACGAGCGACTCGCCGACCTTGAAGGGCGGCGTCTTCTCCCGCTCGAGGAGGGCGACCCGAAAGCCCCCCATGGCGACGAGCGTCGCCGCCGTGGCGCCCGCGGGGCCGCCGCCCATGACGACGACGTCCAGGTTCTCGGACCGCACGGAGTCAGTGTATAGACAAGAACTGTCGCCCCAAGGTCATCAGACGTAGGCGACGCCCCGGTTCTCCGGTTCATAGAACGCGGGGAGCAGCGAGTCCACCTGAAGCAGCCCCTGCGGAGTAAGACGAATTATGTCACTATCGACCGTGGCCATGCGGTCGCGCTCCAGCTCGCTGAACGCGGAGCCGAACTCGTCGGCCAGTTCCACCCCGAACTTGTCGCGGAAGTACGAGGGGTCGAGGTGTCCGAGCTTCAGTTGCAGGATGGTCTCCCGGATCAGTCGCTCCTTTGGAGACGTCTCGAGAGCCCGGTCGATGGGGAACGAGCCCGCTTCGAGCGCCTCCAGGTAGGCGTCCCACGACGAGGTGTTCTGGTAGTGCACTCCCCGCAGGTGGCCGAAAGAGGACACTCCCGTCGCCATCATGTCGGCGCCACGCCATAAAGCGTCACGGTAGGTGAAGCGCGCTCCCCGCCCCTTCTTCTTGACCGTGTAGGCGCTCGAAGGCTCGAAGCCCGCCTTCGCGAACTCCTCGAACGCGTAGGCGTGCCAGTCGCGGCGGGTCTGCCAGCTCGCAAAGAGCGGCGCGTCGTCATCGCCGTCCAGGATCTTCTTCGCGTACACCGTGTTGTAGGGCAACTCCATCTGGTAGACGGTGATGCTGTCCGGGTCGAGATCGATCGTCTGCTGGACGGTGTCGCGCCAGAGGTCCCAGGTCTCGCCGAGCATGCCGGCGATGAGGTCCACGTTGACCTGCTGGAAGGCCGCGTCGCGGATCCACGGCATGCACCGGTAGATCTCCTTCGTGGTGTGGGCGCGTCCGTTCTCCCGCAGGATCGCGTCGTTCATGTGCTCGAGGCCGAGGCTCAGGCGGGTGACCCCGATGTCCTTGATCGCGCGCACCTTGGCCTCGGTCAACGTGCCCGGTTCGCACTCGAAGGCGACCTCGTCCAGCTCCGACCACGAGAAGGCGTCCTTCATGCGGACGACCAGGCCCAGAAGCTGTTTCGGACTGATGAACGACGGGGTCCCGCCGCCGAAATAGACGAAGTGCAGAGGCCGGCCCGCGAGGTACGGCTGGGCCGCGTAGAACTCGATCTCCCGCGCCAGTCCGTCGAGGTAGCGCTCGACCTCCTTGCTGTTCTTGTCGGTATAGACCCGGAAGTAGCAGAACTTGCACCGCTTCCGGCAGAAGGGAATGTGCAGGTAGAGCCCGAGGTCGGGCGGTTCCGGGCCCGGGACCTCGCCGAGGACCTCGTGAAGGGCCGGCACCTGGTCCGGCTCCCAGCGGGAATAGGGCGGGTAGTTGGAGACGAAGACGTTGCCGAGGTCGGACTCGGTGGCTCGCTCGGTCATTTCTCAGGGCCCGGCGTTCGGGGGAAGGAGCCGGATTCTACCGAGCCCCGGCTCAGCGCCGGCTGAGGGTCACGGGAATTCCGTGGCGTGGTTTCAGCGTCACCACCGCCTCCGTCTCGATCGGATGGCCGGGGACGACGCGCATCCGGAACCGCGGCACGAGCTGGGCGAGGATCAGCTGGATCTCGAGCATCGCCATGCCGGCCCCGATGCAGGTTCGGGGTCCCGCCGCGAAGGGCAGGTAGGAAAAGAAATCCCTCTCCTCGGCCCGTTCCGGCGCAAACCGGTCCGGGTCGAAGCGCTCCGGGTCGGGCCAGAACTCGGGATGCCGGTGGAGCGCCCAGGTGACGATCCCGATCCAGGTCCTCGCCGGCAGCATGTAGTCCCCCATTTCCGTCTCTTCTTCCGCCCGGCGCACGACTCCCCACACCGGCGGGTAGATGCGCATCGCCTCCTGTACGACCTGCTTGAGATAGGTGAGCCGGGGGAGGTCCTCCGTCCCGGCCGGCGCGCCGTGCAGCTCGGCCTCGAGATGTTCCACGAGCCGCGCTTCGATCCCGGGATGCGTGGCGAGCAGATAGAGCGTCCAGGTAAGCGCCATGGCGGACGTCTCGTGGCCCGCGAGGATCAACGTCACGGCCTCGTCCCGGATCTGACGGTCGTGCATTCCCTCGCCGGTCTCTTCGTCGCGGGCCGCGAAGAGCCGGCCCAGGAGGTCGTCGCCGCCGTTTCCGCCGGCGCCGCGCCCTTCCATGAGCCCGTACACGATGCTGTCCAGACGCTTCATCGCCCGCTTCCACCTGCGGTTGTAGGCCGTGGGGATCCAGGGATAGAGCGTCAGCAACGAGCGCAGGTCGCTGGAGGCCAGGTTGACGACCTCCAGGATCTCCGCCATTTCGGGGGCGTGCTCCTTGATGTCGCGCCCGAAGAGCGTCTCGCCGACGATGTCGAAGGTCAGCTCGCTCATCTCCCGGTCGATCCAGACGGCGTCCGCGGGACCCTTGGCGTCCCACCGGGCCAGCAGGGACGACGTCAGGGCGTTGATCGTCCGGTCGAAACGGGCCAGCCGGCGGCTCGCGAACGCCGGCTGGATCAGTCGCCGTTGGCGCACCCAGTCGGGTCCGTCGTTCGTGACCAGGCCGTTCCCCATCACCTGGCGGAGCATCCGGTAGTGGATGGTGTTCTTGGAGAAGTGGCGATGGTCCCGCGTCAGCACCGGACGGATGAGGTCCGGGTGGTTCACGAGGCAGATGTCGAAGAGACCCCGCCAGCGAACGAGGTCCCCGTGCTCCTGGATCACCTCGTACATGACGGTGTGCGGGTTCCGGCCAGCCTCCCGGAGCCGGTGAAACCGCGGCGTGGTGGGCAGCGGCGGCTCCCGCCGCCGGATCGCTGGGGACACGGGCAACTCTTAGACTAGCCGCCGCATGACCGGCCTGTCGGGCGTCCGCGGCCTGCGGACCGCCGCCTTGATCTCGATCGTGCTGGGCGCTGGCGCAGCGCCCGCGCAACCTCTTTGCGAGTTCACGCCGGCGGCCGACACCGGCCCGCGGATGCCCGGACTGATCATCGGCGCCGACGCGCTGCTGCCGGACGGGCGCCGGCCCGGCCACGGCGTGCACGTCCGCGGGAACGGCGGCATCGGCAGAGTGACGGATTTCGACACCCTGCGGACGGCGTATCCGGACGCCGCGGTCCTCGATTGCCGGGGCCTCGCCGTGCTCTCGCCGGGTTTCGTCAACGCTCACGAACATCCCGCCACCAGCTACGCCTTCCCCGACCCGAACCTGCATCCGGGCTACGCCCACCGCGACGAATGGCGTCTCGGCGCCGGCGGGAAGACGCCGCTGCCGATCCCGGAGCGCTACCGCTTCGCTCCCGAAAACCCGCGAATGAGCGCCGTGCTGACGGCCGTGGAGTTGCGGCACCTGCTGGGCGGCGCCACCACCATCGCCGGCTCCGGCGGCGCGCCCGGGGTGATTCGGAACATCGGCCGTCACGAGCGGCCCGGCGATCTCGCGCTTTACGACGCGGAAGCGGACGTCCGGACGTTTCCGTTCTCGTTCTCGGTCGTCGAGGACCTGGCGGACGAGTGCCGGGGCGGCCCCGCCCACACCTTCCCGCCCGGTGAGGACGACGACCTGACGTTCATGGCCTACGTGCCGCACGTGGGGGAGGGCCGCGCGGCGAGCTGCGCCGCGCGGGCGGAAGTGGCGCGCTACCTGGAGCGCGTGAGGCGCCGCGACCGGCGCTATTCGCTCGTTCACGGGGTCGCCACGGACCGCGACGACTACGCGGTGATGCGGGAGTTCGACGTGACGCTGGTCTGGTCGCCCCGGTCCAACCTCGCCCTCTACGGCGAGACGATCGATCTCGGCGCGGCGCTCGCGAGCGGCGTCCGCATCGCGCTCTCGACGGACTGGTCGCCGAGCGGGTCCCTCAACATGCGGGAGGAGGTCCGGTGCGCGCGGCGGGTGGCGGAGGCGTCCGGGGCCGGGCTTTCGGCCGAAGCGCTCTGGCGCATGGCCACCGCGAGCGGCGCCTACGCGCTGGGGCTGGAAGACCGGTTCGGGACGATCCGGCCCGGGCTCCGGGCGGACCTGATGCTGGTCCGCCACGCCGGCGGGGACCCGTACGAGTCGGTGCTGACGGCGGGGGGCGAGGACGTCCTGGCCATGTGGGTGGACGGGCGCGCGCTGCTGCTGTCCCCGGCGCTCGATGCGCGTCTGAGCGAGCGGGAGTGCGCGACGCTGCCCGGCGTCGCCCCGCGGGTGTGCGGGGTGCTCGAGGACCTCGGCCTGTCCCCCGTCAGGTTCGCGGACCTCACGCGGGACGCGGTCCCGGTGAACGACGTCCGCCGTCAGGCTCCCTGCGAGCCGTAGCGGCCTACCGCAGCACCACGCTGGCGGCCGGGAGCGCGCCGCCTCCCGCCTCCGCCCGGTAAAGCTCTCCCGCGGCCGCCGGGAGCGGAGGAGCGAGCGATCCCGTGGTAACGATCTCCCCGGCGGCGAGCGGGCTCCCCCGGTCGGCGGCCATCTCCACGAGCACGCCGACCGCATCGAGCGGGTTTCCGAGGACCATGCGGCCCGCCCCGTCGGCCACGTGGCGCGGGGGTTCGGAGCCCGTGGACAGGGTCATGGACACGGTGAGCGCGGCCATCGCCGCGGCGGTCGCGTCGGGATCGGTTACCGGGACCGTCGGCCCCACCGCGAGCCCGTGATGGATCCCGCCGGCCGCCACCGCGTCGGCGGGGCGCATGTTCCAGCCGGGATACGGCGAGTCCACGATCTCGAAGCCGAAACCGATTTCCGCCACGTGGCCGGCGACGGCGGCGCCCCGGTCTCCGCGCTCGGGGACGGAACGGAGCACGACCACCACCTCGATCTCGACCTTGGGTTCCACGGACCCCGCCATGTCGATCGCCGGGGTCTCGCCCCCGGGCCCGGTGCGCGTCACCGTTTCCTCGAACATGTTCCCCCACACCGGATGGGTCAGCCCGGCCGCTTCCCAGAGCGCCGGGTTCGTGAACCCGATCTTGCGCCCGGCCACCGGCGAGCGGGCGGCGCGGCGGCAGGCGACGATCCCGGCCACCTGGTAGGCCTCGTCGAAACCGAATCCGGGAACGCGGCCGGTGAAGGGGGCGAGGCGAGCGCCGGCGGCGCGGGCGGCGATGATCTCTTCGGCGATCGGGATGGGATCGAAGGATGGGTCGGTCATGGGGTTTCTCCGGCCGCGCAGTGTACGGATAGAGTCGGGCGCCGCCCCAGCGTCTCTCCAGTGTTCAGCATCTCCGTCCGTGACCACGTGATGTGCTCCCACTCGCTTCGCGGCGAGATCTTCGGCCCGGCGCAGAACCGCCACGGGGCCACGTACGCGGTCACCGCGGAGTTCCGCGGGCCGGACCTGGATGAAAACGGGGTGCTGCTGGACCTCGCCTGGGCGAAGGACGCGCTCGGGGAAGCGCTCGCGCCGCTCCGCTACGCGGACCTCGACGAAGTGTTCGCCGGCGAGAACACCACCACCGAGTTCCTCTGCCGCTACGTGCACGGCGAGTTGGCGCGGCGTCTCCCGTCCGGCTTCGCCGGCGTGATCCGGGTGGAGCTCGTCGAAAACCCGCTCATGGCGGCCGCCTACGAGGCCGCCGTCCCCACCCGCTCCTGAAAGGACTTCCCTTGCCTGACGACGATCGTTCCCAGAGCCTCGACACCCGCGCCGTCCACGAGGGGGCGCTCGCGCCCCGGCCGTTCGGCGCGGTTTCGACGCCGGTGTTCCAGACCGCGAACTTCGAGTATCACGGCGAGGAGTACCACGACGTCGGCTACCTGCGGCTCTCGAACAGCCCGAACCACGCGGTGCTCCACCAGCGGATCGCGTCGCTGGAGGGCGCCGAGGACGCGCTGGTCACGGGAAGCGGGATGGCGGCGATCTCGTCGGCGCTCATGACGTTCCTGGGCGCCGGGGACCACCTGCTGGTGCAGGACGTGGTCTACGGCGGGACCGCCAACATGCTGGAGCACGACCTGCCGCGCTGGGGGATCAACCACACGAAGATCGATCCGCAGGATCCCGCGTCCTGGGACGCGGCGATGACCCCTTCGACGCGGCTCATCTACGTCGAGACCCTGACGAATCCGCTGGTGCAGATGGCGGATCTGGAGGCGGTGGTGGAGTTCGCGCAGGCGAACGGCCTGATCTCGATGATCGACAACACCTTCGCGAGCCCGGTGCTCTGCCGGCCGGCGGAGCTCGGCTTCGATCTGGTGATGGAAAGCGCCACCAAGTACATGAACGGGCACAACGACCTGGTGGCGGGGTCGGTTTCGGGTTCCGCGGAGCGCATCCGCCGGATCAAGCTCACGCTCGATCACCTCGGGGGATCGCTCGATCCCCACGCCTGCGTGCTGCTCGAGCGGGGGCTCAAGACCATCGGCCTCCGGGTGCGCCGGCAGTCGGCGAACGCGCTGGAGCTGGCCCGCTTTCTGGAAGGCCGCCCGGAGATCGAAGAGGTCCACTATCCCGGTCTCGCCTCCCACGCCCAGCACGACCGCGCGGCGCGCCTGCTGAACGGCGGGTTCGGCGGGATGATGGCGTTCGTCCACGCGGGCGGCGGGGAGGATGCGGATGCGTTCGCGTCGCGCCTCGAGTTGCCCACGGTCGCCGCGAGCCTCGGCGGGGTCGAATCGCTGATCATCCGGCCCGCCGCCGCGATCCACAGCGGCCTGCCGCCCGAGGCGCGGGCGGAGATGGGGATCAACGAGGGGCTGATGAGGTTTTCGACCGGGGTCGAGGCGGCGGAGGACCTGATCGCCGATTTCGCGCAGGCCCTCTGACGGGAGCCTCGGCGTGGCGCGGACGAGCGGGCCGGAGTTTCCGCCGCTTCCCGGGGAACGCTTCGGGATCCTCTACGCCGACCCGCCCTGGGACTACAAGGGCCAGCTCCAGCACGCCGGCCCCGCGAGCGGCGATACCGGCGGGGCGATCCGCCACTACGCGACGGTCACCCTGGCCGATCTGAAGAAGCTGCCGGTCGGGTCCATCGCGGCGGAGGACTGCCTCCTCTTCCTGTGGGCGACCAGCCCCCACCTGGACCAAGCCATCGACCTCGGCAAGGCGTGGGGTTTCGACTGGGCGACGGTGGCCTTCGTCTGGGACAAGGAACGGGTGAATCCGGGCTTCTACACGATGAGCCAGTGCGAGTTGTGCCTGGTGTTCCGGCGCGGCCGCATCCCCACACCGCGGGGCGCGCGCAACGAGCGGCAGCTCGTCCGGGCGGAACGCGGGCCCCACTCGGCAAAGCCGGAGGAGGTGCGGCGCCGCATCGAGCGGATGTTCCCGGAGCAGCGGAAGATCGAGCTCTTCGCCAGACGGGAAGTGGAGGGGTGGACCGCCTGGGGGCTGGACGTCGGAGCGGAGCCGGAGCGGAGTCTCTTTACCGGATAGAGTCAGGGCGTGGCTTGGTGGATCTGGATCGGAGCCGGGATCGTCCTGGCTCTCATTGAGTTACTGGCCGGCGGCGAGCTCTGGCTGCTCTTCGCCGGGGTTGCGGCGATCGTCGTGGGCTTGCTGGCCGGGGTCGGGATGACCGACGTGGCCGCGCAGTTCCTGGTCTTCTCGGTGCTGGCGGTTTCGGCCTTCTTCGTGAGGCGGCGCCTGACGCGGCCGGCGGACACCGGCAAGGTCGGGAGCGAATCGCTGGTCGGGGAGATCGGGCCCGCCACCTCGACCATCCTGCCCGCGACACCGGGCAACGCCGAGTTCCGGGGCTCGTCCTGGCCGGCGCGCAGCGCGACCGGACACGCGATCGAGGCCGGAACGGTCGTGCGCGTCGTGCGCATGGAAGGGATCACGCTGTTCGTCGAGCCGGAGTGAGGCCTGACGGCACACGCCATCCGAGGGAACCATGGAATTGACGAGTTTTTCGATTGTCACCGTCCTGATCGCGGTGGTCGCCGTGATCACGCTCTACCGGACCGCTCGGGTCGTGCCCCAACAGCAGGTCTTCGTGGTGGAACGGTTGGGGCGCTACCGCACGAGCCTGCAGGCCGGCTTCCACATCCTGGTTCCGTTCCTGGATCGCGTCGCCTACAAGCACTCGCTGAAGGAGCGGGCCATCGACGTCCCCCAGCAGGTCTGCATCACCCGCGACAACGTCCAGATCGCCGTCGACGGCGTCCTCTATCTGCAGGTGGTGGATGCGCAGCGAGCCTCCTACGGCATCGGCGACTACGGGTTCGCTATCGCCCAGCTCGCGCAGACCACGCTCCGTAGCGAGGTCGGCAAGATCGACCTCGACCGGACCTTCGAGGAGCGGGCGGCGATCAACGCGTCGGTGGTCCAGGAAGTGGACCGCGCCAGCGACCCCTGGGGGGTGAAGGTCCTCCGCTACGAGATCCGCGACATCGCCCCGCCGCGGGACGTGCTGGCCGCGATGGAAAAGCAGATGCGCGCCGAACGCGAGAAGCGGGCGACCATCCTTGAATCCGAGGCCGACCGCGAGTCACAAATCAACCGCGCCGAGGGCGAAAAGCAGCGCGTCATCCGCGAGTCGGAGGCCCAGCGCCAGAGGCAGATCAACGAGGCGGAGGGCGAGGCCCACGCCATCCGCGCCGTCGCCGAGGCCACCGCCGAAGGAATCCGCAAGGTCGGCGACGCCATTTCCTCCCCCGGCGGGCTCGATTCCGCCCGCATCCGGGTAGCCGAGCAGTACGTCTCCGAGTTCGGCAACCTCGCCCGGACGAACAACACCATCATCCTCCCCTCCAACCTCGCCGACGTGTCAGGTTTTGTCGCGACAGCGATGGAGGTCATCAAGGACGCAGGCACGCCGGCGGCGAAGTCGTAGGCTGCGCACCGGCTTGGAACGCCGGTCTCCAGACCGGCACAGCGGCCCTCCGGGCCGCAGGGTGCGTAGGGGACATTCAGCTACATGGCGCACCGGTTTGGAACGGCACCAACGCCCTAGGCTAGATGGCGGGAGTCCTTGTTAGCTCGGTCGAGAATTGTGAGCAAGACATGTTGTGGGGTGAAATCAGGCAACGTGCTTCTCCTCGTCAGTTGTCCTTCTGAGATTCTGCCTCTTCATCGACGGGCGGCGTGCCCATCAGCTCGCGGGTCCGCAAGAGGGTGGTGGCGCGAGCGTGATGGGAGTGTTATCATATAGCGGCATCAGTCATCATGCGTACGATCATCCAGCTTCCGGACGAACAGGCCGAGCAGCTCGCTGAGGTGTCCCGCGACCAGGGGATCTCCCGGTCGGAGACCGTTCGGCGCGCCTTGGCGCGGTATCTCGAAGAGCATCGGCGGCGGCGCCAGGAAGACGCGTTCGGGATGTGGCGTGGACGGGGCGAAGACGGTCTCGCCTACGAGCGTCAGTTGCGTAAAGAGTGGCCCTGAATGCGGGCGCTGCTCGACACCAACATTCTGATCGACTATCTCGGCGGGCTCGCCGCTGCGCGCGACGAACTCGCGCGGTACGAGGATCCTTCGATCAGTGCGATCACCTGGATGGAGGTGATGGCCGGGGCCGCAGACCAGGAGGAAGGCGCACGACTCCGGTCGTTCCTGTCCGGGTTTCGGTTGGTCCCAATTGACGAGGCGGTGAGCGAACTTGCAGTCGCCATCCGCCGCGACCGTCGCATTCGCCTGCCCGACGCGATCATCTGGGCTAGCGCCCGCCACATCGGCGGCTTGCTGGTGACCCGAAACACGAGGGATTTCCCAGCGGACGAGCCAGATGTCCGGGTGCCGTACTCGATCTGAGGGTCGTGGCGCGGGTTTGGCGAGCCGCTCGGTGTCGCCTCCGGCCTCGATGACGCTGGTCAGCCCCTCCTCAAAGCTTGACGCGCCCCAGTACACGAGCAGGCCGATCTGGAGCGCCAGCAGGGTGAACCCGCGGTCGCTCCCGTCGCAGGATAGATCGCCGAGCTCGGTGTCGAACGCCCCGTGGACCGCTTCGGAGACGCTGGCCGGGATACGTTCGTCGTAGCCGAAATCCTTCAATTCGGCTAGGCACGCCCGCACGTATCCGGCACCGTCCTCGAGAAGCCTGTCGGGCGTCACGGTCTCTGGTGACTCTCCCCGCAGTGCCGCCGCCATGGCGAGGTTCAACAGGGCGCACGTCCATCCGCAGCGCTTGTCCAATGCGTGGGTACCGCACTGACGATGCTGTTGCGTACCAACGCCACCGGATCGCCATGCCAGCGAATGGCGATCGGTGCACATCACATGGCCGCACCGTTCCCGGCGCGCCATCCTTCCCACGCGGTTCGCGACGCTTCCAGTATGGGAATTCCGGTGGGGCGTCGAAGTGCGCCTCCGGTTCGATTCCGGGCCAGCCGCTGCGGATACGCCCCACCGTACAAAGCCAACACGTCGCCGGTCAGTCCACCCATGCCGGCTCCGTTCGTTTCCGCCCAATCCCAGAAACGGCGCCCCAGGTCCTCCGGATCGAGTGGCCCTGCTTCCGCCGCTTCGGCGATCACGACCGCCTTGGCGATGTCGTCATCGTCCGGATAGTCGGGATGCGCGGTGATTTCCCGGACGCCGTCCGGGAAGGACTGCGCCACGCGGTGCCTCGACCACCCCTCCAGGGGAATGCCCAGCAGATTGCCGACCGCGAGTCACAGATCAACCGCGCCGAGGGCGAGAAGCAGCGCGTGATCCGCGAGTCGGAGGCCCAGCGCCAGAAGCAGATCAACGAGGCGGAGGGCGAGGCCCACGCCATCCGCGCCGTCGCCGAAGCCACGGCCGAGGGTATCCGCAAGGTAGGCGACGCCATCTCCTCGCCCGGCGGACTCGATTCCGCCCGCATCCGGGTGGCCGAGCAGTACGTGTCAGAATTTGGCAACCTCGCGCGAACCAACAACACGATCATCCTCCCGTCCAACCTCGCCGACGTGTCAGGTTTCGTCGCAACCGCGATGGAGGTCATCAAGGACGCGGGCACCCCACCCGCGAAGTCGTAGGCTGCGCACCGGCTTGGAACGCCGGTCTCCAGACCGGCACAGCGGCCCTCCGGGCCGCGGAAGGGCGCTATTCGCCCGTGGGGCATCCCGTACGGTCTGCCTTAGTCCGTTCAGGTGGACGCCGAGGGAAGAACCATCACGCAGGCCGACGTCACGACGTGCGCGGTGCGGAGCACCGCGGTGCAGGTCAGAGACCGGCGTTCCAAGCCGTACGGGTCGTGAGGGGGATGAGGTCACGACGTGGGCGGGGGGGGGCCCCCCGCGGGCCGGCGGGAGCCGGCGGTGCAAACCGGGTGAGTAGCCGGAGCCGCCGCGCCCCCTCGCGCGC
>JAJEFG010000103.1 GCA_022820545.1 Acidobacteriota bacterium
TGACGTGGAAGCGGTACTCCCGCGAGGGGCTCACCCCGATGTAGGGATCCGCGGCGAACAGGAAGGGGCGGATGTAGAGCGAGCCGAACTCGTTGGGGGGGATCCAGTCCCGGTCGAGCCGGACGAGCTCGCGGATTCCCCCCAGGAAGATCTCCTCCGGAATCTCGGCCATCACCATCCGGCGCGCCGACCGGTTCATCCGCCGCCAATTCGCCTCGGGCCGGAACAGCACCGGGACCCCGTCGTCGGTGAGATGGGCCTTCATGCCCTCGAAGATCGCCTGGGCGTAGTGCAGGACCGCGGTCGCCGGGTGCAGCGCGAGGTCGCCGAACGGACCGATCCGGGGGTCTTCCCAGACCCCGTCCCGACAGCGGGCGGAGAGCATGTGGTCGCTGTAGACCCGGCCGAAGGCGACGTTCGCGAGATCCACCTCCGGCAGCCGGGACTCCCGGGCCCGCTCGATCGAGATGGGGGTCGCGGAGGCGGAAACGGACGGCGGACTCATCGGCGCCGCATCCTAGCAGCCCGCGCGGAGACTCAGACGGGGCTTCCGGCTCCGTCCGTCCGGCGCCGCCGCACCACGACGATCGCCCACGCGGCCACCCCGGCGAGGGCCAGGGGCCACAAGAACCACGACCACGAGGGCGGCGCTCCGCCGGAGATCGCCCAGGCCCGCGAGAGCTCGGAGAAGCGCGACTCGAGCAGGTGCCACGCCGCGTGGCCCCCGATCACCGAGAGCAGCGCGCTCACCGCGAAACGGGACCGGTCGGTTCCCGAGAGGAGGTGGAGGATCGGGATGGCGGCGAGGACCACCCCGGCCTGTCCCGCCTCCACCCCCAGGTTGAAGGAGAAGAGCGCCAGCGGCAGGTGGTCTCCGGCGAAGGCGAGCGACTCACCGAGGGCGAACGCGAAGCCGAAACCGTGGAAGAGCCCGAAGACGAACGCCAGCACGGCGCGGCGGACGACGCTCGCCGAAATGAGGTTCTCGATGGCGGTGTAGAGGATCGAGAGCGCCACCACGCCCTCGACGAGAGGAACGAACCAGAGCGCCTCCGGCGCGTGGCCGAGCGCCGCGCTCACCAGGGTCACGGAGTGGGCCACCGTGAATCCCGTCACCATGATCAGCAGGTGCTTGATCCGGGAGAGCTGCCCGAAGGGAGCGATGAGACAGATCAGGAACAGCAGGTGGTCCCAACCGGTCAGGATGTGCTCCACTCCCGAACGCCCGAAAGCGAAGAACGCCTGGAAGGGCGAGGGGTCGAGCGCCACCCGCCCCTCCCGGACGCTGATGTGGTAGAGGTTGCTCTTCCACTCCTCTTCGCTCGCTTCCCGACGTTCGTAGAGCACGTCGAGCGCCGACCGGTCGCCGAAACCGGGCGCCACGTTGCATTCGATCTCGACGCTCCCGTCCGCGGGCGCCGGATAGGTCAGATAGAAGTCCAGGAAGCCCTGGTTCCAGAAGACCTGGGTGTCGGCCGGCAGCGGGTCGGAGAGCACCGTCTCGCGGGCCGCGTCGAACGACGTGAACGTGCGGTCCCACGGCAGCGCGACCCGGTACGCCCGGAGCGTGGGCGGCAGCGGGCTGCCGTCCGGATGGAAGAGCGGAGCCTCCGAAGCGAATACCTCCCCCGCGCGGCGCAGCACCGGGTCCGCGCGCTCGAAGTCGAGATAGCCGGCCCCCCACTTGGGGACGTTCAGCGAGAGCAACAGCAGGAGCGGAACCCGCGCGACGAGATGCAGTTCACCGTCCGTCTCCCGCACGAAGACCGGAATCCGGATCTCGTCGGGGATGTCGTGCGACGCCGCCGGACGCGGCGCCACGGTCACGGCGAGAAGGGAAAGGGCCAGCAGGACCGCCACGCCCGGGGTCCGCTTCGCCATGGTCCGATCAGCCCTTGCCCTCACGCCGGGCGGGGCCGGAACGCCGCGCCGCAGACGGCGCCGGCCCCACGGACCCCGGACCGGATCGAGCGGTCAGTGATTGGTGTTCCCAGCCCGGATCAGTGGCCGTGGCCCTCGTGGCTCACCACGAACTTCTGCGCCCGGCGGCCCTGGTTGACCTCCGCCGTGTAGAAGTTGCCGTTCGAGTCCACGACGACGTTGTGGACCCAGTGGAACTGACCCGCATTCCTTCCCCGGCGCCCGAAGTAGCCCTCGATCTCCATGGCGGCCCGGTTGATGATGTGGATCCGCTGGTTCTGTCCGTCCGCGTTGTACAGATCCACCTGATCCTCGTCCGGCGAGAGTTCGAGATCCCAGGTCGAGCCGTTCCCGAGACTGTTCCCCTCGACGATCATCTCGCTCACGTAGGTGCCGTCCTTTTCGAAGACCTGGATCCGGTTGTTCACGCGGTCGGCCACGTAGACCATGCCGTCGGTCGCAATCCGCACCGCGTGCACCGGGGTCCGGAACTGCTGGATGGGCTCCGAGCCGGGCACGAACGGGCCCGTGTCCTCGTCGGACGGTTCGTTCCCGTAGGCGCCCCAGTGCCGGAGGTACTCCCCCGTCTCGGCGTTGAAGACGATGATCCGCTTGTTCAGATAGCCGTCCGCGATGTAGAGCTCGTTGGTCGCCGGATCCACCTCCATGTCGGCGGGGCGGCCGAGGAACTCGGTGCTGTTGCTCCCCTCGGTGCGGCCCGCCTGCCCGATCTGCATCACGAACGTGCCGTCCCCGCTGAACTTGAGAACCTGGTGGTCGTCGGGGCCGTTCCCGGCAAGCCAGACGTAGCCCAGGTGGTCCACGAAGATACCGTGCTCGCTCGCGGGCCACTCGTAGCCTTCGCCCGGATAACCGGTCTGGTCTCCCCAACTGTCCAGCAGGTTCCCGTCGGCATCGAACTTGAGCACCGGCGGAGCCGGGATACAGCACGCGGAGAGCGGCGGATCCTGCACCAGTCCGGCTTCATCCGCGTTCAGGCTACGGGGACGCTGGACCAGCCAGATGTGGTCGTTCATGTCCACCGCGATGCCGGAAACCTCACCCATCAGCCAGTCGTCGGGGAGCGTGGGCCAGTGCGGATCCACCTCGGGCATTTCCGCGTGCTCGGCGTGTGGGTCGTTCATCGGCGCGCCACTGGTCCGTTCGCCCGGGGCCTGACAGCCGACGGCGAACGCCATCCCCAGCACCATGAAGAGAAGAGCCGGATTCTTGGTTTTCATGTCGTTCTCCCGGAGTCGCAGCCCCGACGGATAGCAGTTGCCGGCGCCGGTACGGCGCTCAACCGGATGAGTGTACGGGAACCCCCGCCCGCGGCAAAACCGCGGGGGGGAGTGGCCCAACGCGCACCCGCAGAGCCGCCGGAGCGGACAGCGCCGCGCCGCTCGAACGGCGCCGGCGGTTTACCGCCGGCGGTTCAGGGTTCCCCGAACGGGCGATCAGTCAGCGGTGCGCCTCGTGGTCGTGGTTCTCGTGCTCGGGATCCAGGTGGCAGTGGCCCTCGTCGTCGTGCCCCATGTGGTCGAGGCCCTCTTCGTGCTCGTGGCTCGCGTGGTCGTGCCCCGTGTGGTCGTGGTTCTCGTGGCCGTGCTCGGCGTGGTCGTGCCCCAGGTGGTCGTGCCCCTCGTGGTTGTGGGTGTCATGGTTGTGACCCGTGTGGTCGTGGGTCTCGTGGCCGTGCGCCAGATGCGCGTGCCCCATGTGGTCTTCACCGTCGTGGTTGTGACTCGCGTGGCTGTGACCCGTGTGGTCGTGGTCCTCGTGGCCGTGCGCCGCGTGGTCGTGCCCCAGCTCGTCCTCCCCCTCGTGGCCGTGAGCCGCGTGGTCGTGGCCCTCGTGGTCGTGGGTCTCGTGGCCGTGCGCGTCATGGTCGTGGCCCGCGTGCCCGGATTCGCCCGTTTGCTGACAGCCGACGGCAAGGGCCAACCCGAACGCCATCAGCAAGAGAATCAGGTTCCTGTTCTTCATTGGTTTCCTCCCGGAGTCGCCACCCCGACTAGGCACTGATCAACGCCGACCCGGCGCAAACGCGCGGGAGTGTAAGGGAACCCCGGCTCACCGCAAAGGCGCCGCAGAGCGCCGCCTGCCGGTCCGGCGACCGGCGTTTCCGCCCGGCGCGCCCCGACGGCAGACGGAGCTACGCGATCAGTGGACGTGGCCGGCGTGGCTCACCACGAATTTCTGCGCCCGGCGTCCCGTGTTCACCTCGGCGGTGTAGAAGTTTCCCTCGGAGTCCACCACGACGTTGTGGACCCAGTGGAACTGCCCGGAATAGCGTCCCCGGCGCCCGAAGTAGCTCTCGATCTCCATCGCGGCCCGATTGATGATGTGGATCCGCTGGTTCGTGCCGTCGGCGTTGTAGAGGTCCACCTGCCCGTCGTCCGGCGAGAGCTCGAGGTCCCAGGTGGACCCTGCCCCGAGGGTGTTGCCCTCCACGATCATCTCGTCCACGTACGTTCCGTCCTTCTGGAAAACCTGGATACGGTTGTTCACCCGGTCGGCGACGTAGACCATTCCGTCGTTCGCGATCCTGACGGCGTGAACCGGAGTGCGGAACTGCTGGATCGGCTCGATGCCCGGCTCGAACGCACCGGTGTCGTCGTCGGAGGGCTCGTTGCCGTAGGCGCCCCAGTGGCGCAGGTACTCCCCGGTCTCGGCGTTGAAGACGATGATCCGCTTGTTCAGGTACCCGTCGGCGATGTAGAGCTCATTGGTCTCCGGGTCCACCTCGAGGTCCGCGGGCTGCCCGAGGAACTCGGTGCTGTTGCTCCCCTCGGTGCGGCCGGCCTGCCCGATCTGCATCACGAAGGTGCCGTCCCCGCTGAACTTGAGCACCTGGTGATCATTGGGGCCGTTGCCCGCGAACCACACGTAGCCCAGATGGTCCACGAAGATGCCGTGCTCGGTCTCGGGCCACTCGTACCCCTCGCCCTGATAGCCGTTCGCGTCCCCCCAACTGTCGAGCAGGTTCCCGCCGGTGTCGAACTTGAGCACGGGCGGCGCGGCGTTGCAGCACGCGGAGACCGGCGGGTCCTGCGCGAGTCCGGTTTCATCGGCGTTCAGGCTGCGGGGCCGGTGAACGAGCCAGATGTTGTCCTCCAGGTCCACCGCGATCCCCCCGACTTCCCCGATCAGCCAGTCGTCAGGAAGCCGCGGCCACGACGGATCCGCCGTCGGGGGCTCGGCGTGCTCGCCGTGCGGATCGGAGAGCGGCGCTCCGCTCGTCCGTTCTCCGGGCGGCTGGCAGCCGACCACGAGTGCCAGAACCGGAAGCGTCAAGAAAACAATCAGCGTCTTGGTCTTCATTCCTTCCTCCCCGGAGGCGCTGCCCCAACGATCAGCGGCGCCGGCACGGCACCCCAGCGAATGGAGTTTATGGGATGAGCGCAGTGTCAGCGATCGTCCGCCAGCGCCGCGACGACCGCGTCGTGAAACGCGGGACGGAGGCGGAAGATCCCGTCGTTCTCCCGTGTCGGATAGACCCGGTTGGTGAGCAGGACCGCGAACAGTTCACGCTCCGGATCGACCCAGATCGAGGTGCCGGTGAACCCGGTGTGGCCGAAGGACGAGGCCGAGAAATGGTCGCCCGCGGACGACGGAGCCCCGGACGACGTCCGGGACGGGGTGTCCCAGCCCAGCGCCCGGCTGCTCCCCGGGGCGAGCCCCGCGCGTTTCGTGAACCGGGCGATCGTGCGGGCGCGGAGCAGGCGCTCGCCCTTCATGGATCCGCCGTTCAGGAGCATCTGGAGGAAGACCCCCAGGTCGCCGGTCGTACTGAAGAGACCCGCGTGCGCCGCCACCTCGCCCAGGACGACGGTGTTCTCGTCGTGCACCTGTCCCCGGACGATGCGGCCGCGCCACGGGTTGTCCTCGGTCGGCGCGATGCGGTCGAGCCACTCCGCCGGCGGCCGGTAGCGCGTCGTGGTCATGCCCAGCGGATCGAAGATGCGCTCCCGGGCGAGAACGTCGAGCCGCTTGCCGGAGACCCGCTCGATAATCTCGCCGAGGAGCAGGATGCCGTTGTCCGAATACACGGTATCCGTCCGCGGTTCGTAGTCGGAGGCCGCCCCCATGATCCGGTCGAAGACCCTCCGGCGCGCGTCATCGAGCGGCAGGCCCCGCGCCTCGGGGTCGAACTCGAGGTAGAACTGGATCCACGCCGGGAGCCCGGAGGAGTGGGCAAGCAGGTCGGTGACGGTGACTCCCTCCCTCCGGAGGCGTTCCTCTCCGGAAGGCGCCTGGTCCAGGAACTCCGGCAGGTACGCGCTCACCGGAAGCGAGATGTCGAGGGCGCCCTCTTCCACGAGCATCATCACCAGGGTGGTGGTGCCGACGACCTTGGTCAGGGACGCGAGGTCGTAGATCGTCTCCGGGGTCACGGGCGGAGCTCCGTCGTCGTAGGTCAGCCGGCCGAAGCCCTCCTGGAGCAGAACCCGGCCCCGGTGCACCACGAGCGCGCTCGCTCCCGGCGTCACGCGGTTCGCGATCGCATCCTCGATCACCGCGCGGATGTTCTCGACGCCTTCGGGACTCATGCCGACCTCCCCGGGTTCGACCGGGCGGAGCCGCTGCCGCTCCGCCTGCCTGGAAACGCCCGCTCCCGCGGGCTGCCCCTCGAGCGGGACCGGCAGGCGTCCCTCCAGGGCGCTCTCCCCGAAGAGCGCCGCCGCTGCCGCCTCCTGGTTCGCCCGGGCTCCGTCCCAGGCGAGCAGGATTCCCGCCTCCGGAGGCGCATTCCGGACGCCGTGCGGGTTGCCGAACGAGACGGCGACCAGCTTCTCCGCAAAGGGGGTGACCGCGTTCAGCAACTCCTCGGGCATTTCGAGGCCGTTCTTCCGGAAATCGGCGATCACCACCGCGTCGGCGCGCTCGGCCTCCCGGGCGAACCGCGAGATCGGCAGCGCGCCGTGGCGGGTCGTGGGAATCCTGGCCGCGAGCGCCCCGCGCCGGCGGAGCGCCCCGCGGAAGAAGCGGCGGTCCGGCTCGTAGGGACCTTCCTGATGGACCTCGACGAGGAGGAGGTCGGGGGTCCGGTCCGACCGCGCCGAGTGCGCTCCGGTGATCCGCGTGGACCAGGGAAGGAGTCCCTCCGGGTCGCGCACCAGGGTCAGCCCGCGGGCGAAGAGCGACTCCGCGAAGTCCCCGTCATCGGGATCCCCGAAAGCCTCCGCGAGCGGCTCGGGGGGAGTGCGGTCGTCGAAGAGACCGAGGCGCGCCTTCGCCTCCAGGACCCGGAGGACCGCCTCGTCGAGACGCGCCTCCTCGAGCCGGCCCGCCCGCACCGCGCGGACGAGCGCTCCGTGCGCCACCACCGGGTCCCGGGGCACGAGGATCACGTCCACCCCGGCGCCGAGCGCCAGCGCCGCGACCTCGCCGTCGAAGCGCCCGGCGCGCGCGCCCTCCATCTCGAGGGCGTCGCTCACCACGAGTCCGGCGAAACCCATCTCCGAGCGGAGCAGCCCTTCCAGGATCTCCGGCGAGAGAACGGCGGGCCGGTCGTCACGGCCGTCGAGCGCCGGCACGGCCAGGTGCCCGGGCATGACCACCGAGACCCCGGCGTCCACCGCCGCCCGGAAGGGCGCGAGATCCACCGCATCGAGGTGCTCCCGGCCGGCGGACACGAGGGCGAGCCCGCGATGAGAGTCCGTCGCGGTCCCGCCGTGCCCGGGGAAGTGCTTGGCGGTGGACAGCGCTCCGCCGGCCTCCACGCCGCGCAGGAACGCCACCCCGAGTCCGGCGGCAAGCGCCGGATCGGAGCCGAACGAGCGCGTCCCGATCACCGCGCTCGAAGGGCTCTGCAGGACATCCAGAACCGGGGCGAGGACCAGGTGGACGCCCACCGCCCGCGCCTCCCGGGCCACGATCCTGCCCTGCCGCTCGAGCGCGGCGGGGTCGGGGGCCGCGGCCAGCTGCATGGCCGGCGGGAACCGGGTGCCGCCCGCCGTGCGCATGGGAGTGCCCCATTCGTAGTCGGCGGCGACCAGCACCGGGAGGGGCGCGGCGTTCTGGAGGGCCGTGGTGATTTCGCGCGTTCCCTCCGGGCTGCCCGCGAACACGACCACCCCGCCCAGCCGGCCGGCTTCCGCCATCGCGAGCAACGCCCGGCGCTCGGGATCGGCCGCGTTCGTGAACACCGCCGGCGCCCGCGGCATCAGGACCTGACCCACCTTCTCCTCGACGTCCAGCCCCGCGAGGACCCGGCGCGCCGTCTCGCCGGGTTCCTGCGCGCTCCAGACCGGCGCGGCGAGCAGCAGGAGCAGGGTCCAGCAGTTCCGGACCAGTGTGGCGCGTCTCACGGACTGTCCTGTCCCCTCAGGCCTTCTGCAGCAGCACGACACGATTCGTGTTCGTGCCCTTCCGGCGGTTGTCCACGCCCCAGCAGTTGGAGGTCTTGGTGAACTCCTGGTCGTTCACCAGCACCAGGCGCGGCTCGAGGCCCGCGTCCCGCGCCGCCGGCACCACGAGGGTTTCGAGCAGCAGGCGTCCGCTCCGTACTTCTCCGACCTCGAACGCCACGAGCCCGGAGGGCGCGAGGACCCGGCGCAGCTCTCGAAAGACCCGGGTCATGGCGGTCTGCCAGTCCGGCGCGCGCTTCCAGTGCCACAGAGCCACCTTATCCCCATCCACCCCGTTGAACCAGCAACGCAGCCAGTTGTCGGCCCGGTAGTTCACCACGTCGAGAAAGGGCGGCGAGGTCACGACGAGCCGGACGGTCCCGCCGCCGATGGCCGGAGTCCGGTCGGCGGAAGCGGTGAGCAACCGGGGGCCGGCGCCGGCGAGCCGCGCCCGGTCGCCGGGTTCCAGGCGGGCCAGCAGCGAGCGGGTCTTCCTGAGGATGAGCGCTCGGACGTCCCGGTCTGGCGGCGCCTGGTTGCGGCGCTCATTGATCCGGCGCTGCGACCGGACGGAAGCCGCCTGGTTGGGGGGGAGCGTGTACACGGAGAAGAACCCCGGCGAGTGCCCGGTGAGCCGGTTCGTCGCCACCATCTGGATCCAGCGGTCCACCCGGTCCAGCGCCCCCTCGTTCCGGCGGCGCAGCAACTCCGCCCGCAGGTTGACGACCCGGCGCAGCGTGGCCGGGTGATAGAAGGCAAGAAGGTCCTCCGGCGCCTCGCTGGGGCGCTCGAGGTCGAACGACGCCAGACGCCCTTCGACCTCCGCAAGGTCCGGCGGGTCGAAACGGGGCTCCAGCAGCCGCGCGCTCAGCGGGTTGAGGTCCGAGCCGACCGCACGGCGGCCGAGCAGCGCGGCTTCGAGCGGGGTCGTGCCCCGGCCCATGAACGGATCGTGGACCAGCTCCCCCGGCCGGGTGAGCCGGGTGATGAAGAACCGCGGCAACTGCGGCTTGAAGCAGGCCCGATAGGAAATTTCGTGGAGCGAATGGGCGGCGCGCTGCTTCGAGGTCCAGAACTCGTTGACATGGACGGGAAGCCGGACCTCCGGGTCGGGGAAGGCCACCACCCGCGTCCGCCGCCCGAACTCGCGGAATTCACGCAGCCCGGCTTCGAATGCCGGGATGTCCGCCGCTTCCCCGGCCACCACCGCCGTACGCTGCTCCAAGTCCCGGTTCCGTGGGGCGCGATGCTACCAACGCCCGCGCCGGCGTCCCCGTCGCGCAACGGTCCCGCCCGCCCGGCCCCGGGTGTGCGGGGTGGCGGGAAATGGCGCGCGCCGTCCATATGATCCCGCGGCAGTGAGCGCGCCCCTGCCCGGTCCCGAAGCACCGCGCCGGATCGGAATCCGGCGTTTTCAGGACTGGCGGACGTTGCGCGCCCACCTCGCCGAGGACGCCCGCAACGCGCCGGCGCCGGCACTGATCCTTACCGGCTCGGGCGGCGCGCGCGCCGCGCTCGGCGAGGCGCTGCGGCGCCGGCTGCTCCCTCCGGGGGGCGCGGCCGTCCTCCCGGAAATCCGCACTCCCGCCCTGGCGATCGAAGAGCTGCTCCTCCGGTCGGACCCGCCCGGGCGGCTCGCCACCCCGCTCGCCCGGTCGCTGATGATGGAGAACGCGCTGCTCGAGGCCGCCGATGCCGAAGGAGCCCCGCCGGGGAACCCACTGCGGCTCTCGGGACCGTTGCTTCGCTTCCTCGACGAGCAGGCCCGCGACCGGACCGTGGACCCCGCCCGTCCGGCGTTCCCCGCTCTCCTCGAACGGGCGTCACGGGCATTCCGGGACTCCGGGGATGCCGACGAGGGCGCCGGGCGCCTGCTGAGGCTCACCGGGTGGATGCAACGGGTCCACCAGGGTTATCTCGCGCAGCTCCGCTCGTCCGGCGCCCTCGACCTCGACCTGGCGCGGCGCCTCCTCCTAAGGACGCCCCCGAAGCTGCCCTGGCCGGCCATCCGGGCGGTGGGGGACCAGGCGATCGGGATCGCCGACTGCCACGTCTTCGGGGCCCTCCTCCCCGCCGGCGGGCTCCAGTTCTTCCTCCTCGCAACCGATCCCCCACCGGCGGTTCCGGCGGGATGGCGCGCGGAGGAGGAGACCGGGGAAACGGCCCCGGCGCCCTCGCCGCGCGTCTTCGTGCCGGCCACGTCGGGAGACACCGGCGACGCCAGGTTCCTGTTCCGCACCACCGACCGCGCCGGCGAGGCGCGCGTGGCCATCGAGTTGTTGCGCGAGTTCCACCGACGCGCCGGCCTGGGTTTCGGCGGCTTCGACCGGTGCGCGATCGCCGCCCGCAACCCGGCCGCCTACCTCGACGCCCTCGCGGCCCGGTCCGCCGAATCCGGCGTTCCGTTTCAGACGAGCATCCGTCCCTCGCTCGCCGAAGAGCCCTGGCCCGCCGGCCTCGACGACGCCCTCGCCTTCGCGGAAGACCCGGGACGGCTCACGGGCGGGTTCGCACTCCTCCGCAGTCCCTTCTTCTACGACCCGCACCTCTCCGGCGCCCCGGGACGACTGGCCGAAACCGCCGAGTACGCCCTGTCGGACGCGGACATCCCGAACACGCACGAGCCGGACGGACTCGAGGAGTTGGCCGCGCGGGTGCGACGGTGGGGTGAGGACCGCATTGCGAAGGCCCGGGAGGCCCCGGAGCAGGCCGGCGCCTCCCGCGAAGAGCGCAGCGGCCGCGAACTCGTCCTCGCGGCGGACGTCCTCGCGCGGCTCGCCGCGTACGCCGGGGCCCTGGCGCCGATCCGCCGGCCAGGCGCCACCTTTCGCGAGGCGGTGCGCTGCTTCATCTCCTTCGTCGGCAGCCACTTTCCCGGAGCCGCCGACCGCACCGCGCTCGATGTCCTTGCCCAGGCGGCGGATCCGGCGCTGCCGGAGACTCCGGTGGGCACTCCGGCGCGTTTCCGGGACCGCGTGCGGCGCCAGCTCCGCCGGCACTCGGTCAACCGCTATCCGGCCACTTCCGGGGTCCATCTCATCGCCGCCGAAGACGCCCCCTTCGGGGACTACGACTGCCTGATCCTGCTCGGCATCGGCGACACGGACTGGCCGGCCGCCCGTCCCGGCAACATCTTCTTCCCCACCCGCGTGCTGGAGCCCGCCACCCGCACCCGCGTCGGCGGCGCGCGCCGCCGGGAGGTCCGGCTCCTGGCCGCCTTCGCCGGCCTGGCCGGTGACGCCGCCGCCTTCATCCGCGCCGAGCTCGAGGACGGGTTTCCGGCCGGCGAATCGCCGCTCTTTTCCGCGCTCGCCGCGAGACTCGAGGAGAACCCCGGCCAGACCCGGATCGCCATCCCGGAAGCCCCGGCCCCCAGCGCCGCCGTTCCGCTTCCCGCGAGCCTCGAACGCCGGGCTCCGGGAGCGGTGGACCTCGCCGCCCGGCCACTTTCCCCCTCCGGGCTCGTGCTCTACGCCCGCAACCCGGCGCAGTTCTTCCTCGAGCGCGTGCTGTGGCTCAAGGAAGAGCGAACGCTCACCGACACGGGCTCCCGGACCGCCCGCGGCAGCCGGCTCCACCGGCTGATGGAGGAGTCGGTGCCCGCCTTCATGCAGGAACACGGGCCGTTTCGCGAGGAAAACCTCGATGCCGCGCTCGGTTTCTTCCGGGAGCGGTACCGGAAGCTCGAGGATCCGGGCCTGACCCCGGACATCCGGGCCGCCGAGGAGCTCTGGCTCTTCGGCGGAGAGGCGCACCCGGCGGCGCTCGAATGGTTCCTGCGGGAAGAAGCCGCCCGCGGGCCGAGCCGGCCGTCCCGCATCGAGGCGCTCCTCGAGGGGACGGTCGAGCCCGGTCAGGATTCCCTGCCGCCGCTCCGCGTACGCGGCACGGTGGACCGGGTGGACGAGATCGCGGACGAGCGGCTCCGGGTCCTCGAATACAAGTCGGGATCCTCCGCCGGCCGGGAGGCGGCCCTTCTCCAGGCCCGCCTCTACGCGCGGCTGGCGGATGCGGCCGACCCGGCGGAGATCGGCGTCCCCTTCTTCGGGGACCGGGTGTGGAGCGAACCCGCGAACGTCGCCCAGCTCGACGAGACGATCCGCGGCGTGCGGGACGGGCTCGCCGCCGGCGAGTTCCCGCTGCCCAAGGACCCGAGGGAGATCAAGTTCTTCGACTGGCCGCTCGCCCTCCGGCCCGACCTGCCCGAGATTCCTCCCGAACCCCGCCCGGTGGGCACGCCGCCTTCGCCCGCGGATGCCGCGGCGTCGCGACCGCCGCCCCGCTTCCGCCCGAGCGACCACGCGAATCGCCGCCGGGCCGCCGATCCCACCCGGAACGTGGTGCTCCGCGCCTCGGCGGGAACCGGAAAGACCACGGTCCTCACCGAGCGTTACCTGAATCTGGTCCGGGCGGGGGTTCCCCCCCGGAACATCCTGGCGCTCACGTTCACCCGCAAGGCGGCGGCGGAGATGAAGGAGCGGATCATCTCCCGGCTCGGGGCCGCCGACCTCGAAGCGAACCCCGATCTGGCCGAGGTCGCCGTTTCCACGCTGGACGCCTTCAATCTCGGCCTCATCCGGGAGTTCCCCCTCGACGCCGGAGTCACTCCGGGCGTCGAAGTGCTGGACGAACGGGAGATGCCGGTGGTCCACCGGCAGGCGGTGGATCGGGTGATCACCGGGATGACCGGCTTCGACCACCGGGTGCTCGCGGAGCTCCCGCTCTTCGGCAGGAGCCTGGGGCGCCTCGACGAGATCGCGCAGGCGTATCTCGAAAACCGGCTCACCTGGCGGGAGCGGTTCGAGGAGGAGGCGGGGCGGCTCGCCTCGCGGCCTCCGCCGGAACGGCCGGTACTGCGGTCGCGACTCGGGTCCGCGGAACCCCGGATCCGCCGGTTCCTCGCCGGGTACGGGGCGCCGGTCCCCATGCAGGGGAAACTGGCGTTCCGCCTCGCCGCCCAGGGGGGGGCGCGGGACGCCCTCGACCGCGAATTCCTGGAGGCCTGGCTGCGTCCCGACCTCACCGGGTGTCCCCGGGGCGCCAAGAGGATTCTCGCGGGCGTCTGGGATGAGTACCAGAACCTCAAGGCGATCCTGAGGGGATTCAGCACGAGCTGGCTGGACTATCTCAACGAGCGCTCCTTCACCCCCGTCTGGGAACTGCTCCAGGCGGTGGAGTCCGAGTACCAGGCGCTCAAGGAGGAAAAGGGCGTGATGGACTTCGACGACCTGACGCTCGCGGCCACGCGGCTGCTGCGGAGCACGGGAGAGTTCGCCGAGAGCCGCTTCCGGCTCGAGGCCCGCTACCACCACCTCCTCCTCGACGAGTTCCAGGATACGAGCGACCCGCAGTGGGAGCTGCTGCAGGCCATCGCCGAGCCCTGGACCAGCGGCGAGGGGCTCGCGGCGGACGAGGTGCAGCGGGTCACCGAGGGACGCTTGCGCGCGCCGACGCTCTTCGTCGTCGGTGACCACAAGCAGTCCATCTACCGGTTCCGCAACGCCCGGGTGGAAATCCTCGGACGCACCGAGGCATGGATGCGGCGGGGGCTCGGAGGCGACTCCGAACTCCGCGAAGTGCTCCACTGGAACTTCCGGTCCACCGCGCCGCTGCGGGCGTTCGTGAACGACGCGGCCGCCGCCATCGCCGAGCTGGACGCCGGCACCGAAGCCGAGTGGCGCTTCCGCTTCGAAGCCGATGACCGCTTTCCCGAAGAGCCGGGCCCGGCGGACGAAGACGCGTCGGAAACCAGCCCGCTGGCCGTGGCGGTGACCGGGGAGCACGGCGAAGCGGCGCGCCGGGTGGCGGCCCGGATCGCGGAACTCGCGGCCGCCGGCGCGCCCCTCGACCAGATCGCGATCCTCTCGCGCGTGAGCGCCCGCCTCTCGCGCTATCGGGAAGCGGTCGAGCGCCTCGGCATTCCCACCTACCTCGTGCGCGGCAGCGGTTTCTTCGAGAGTTCCGAGATTCGCGACCTGACCGCCGTATGCCGTTTCCTGGCGCGGCCGCACTCGGATCGCCGCGCGGTGGAGTTGCTGCGGTCACGCTTCTTCGCGATACCGGCCGGAACGCTCGCGGCGCTCCGGAAGGCCCGAGGGGACACGGAAACACCGTTCAGCGACCTGCTGGTGAGTGGAGGAGACACGCCGCCCGACCTGCCCGCTTCCGCCGCGACGGTGCTCGGGGAGGCCGGGGCGCAGGCTGGCTGCTGGCTCGAACTGGCGAAACGGCTGCCCCCATCGCTCGCCGTCCAGCGAATCCTGGCCGAGACCGATTATCTGGCGCGGGCCGAGGCCACCGGCTCGGGCGGCCCCTTCGACGGCAGGCAACAGGCCGCCAACGTGGAGAAGGCGCTCCAGCACCTGCGGCGTCTGGAGCGGGACGGCTTCGCCACCTTCGCGGCAGCGGCCCGCCACCTCGAATCGGCCGCTCCGAGCGGCCATGACGGGACGCAGGCGCCGCTCCGGGCCGAAGGCGCCGTTCAGGTGTTGACCATCCACGCCGCCAAGGGACTCGAGTACGAACACGTGTTCCTCGTGGACCTGAACGGCAAGACCGGCGGCGCGGGGAGCGATCTCCGGGTCCAGGAGGGTGACGACGGCCGCTGGAGCATCGCCCTCATCAGCGCTTCGAGCGACTGGGAGATCCGGGACGGCGGACGAAGCAGCGCCGAAGAGCGCCGCTGCCTCTACGTCGGCATGACCCGCGCCAAGCGGACCCTCACGCTCGCCGCGGCCACGCAGTTCACGAAGGCCGGAGCGCCCTACAAGCCCCAGGGGCTCGCGAAACACCTGCCCGCCGATCTCTGGAGCGCCGCCGCGCTCACCGCACGGAACCCCGTCCCCGAGATCCGGTGGGAGCGCCACCGCCTCGCGGTGCTACCGCCCTCGGAACCGGGTTGAACGCTCGCCCTCTCCTGGCCGTCCGCAGGCTCGCCCACCTGCTCCTCGAGCGCGACGCGGCGGGAGCCCCAACCGATCTCGACGGCGCGGCCCGCCTGGTGGACGCCCGCCGGATCCCGTCCAGCGATGAACGCCTGCGGGTCGCGCGGGAGGCGCTCTCCCTCGCCCGGGTGGCCGCCTCGCGCCTCGGCCGGGATCACCGCTTCGCCGGGGAACTCCGCACCAACCTGCGCATCGCGCTCCGGGACCGGAAGAATGCCCCTTTCACGGTCACGGTCCCCAGCGTGGTCGTGCGACCCGACGGGACCGCGGCCGTCGTCGTACTGGCGCCGGCCGGCGACCAGGCGGCGGAGGCCCGCGCCCGCCGTTACCGCCTCGCAGTGGCGCGCCTCACAAAGCGCCGGGCCGACGCCTTCCTGGTCCGCTCCGACGGAACCGTCGAGAAAGTGCCGGTCAGTCGCAGCGGACCGCGCGGGGCGGCGTATCCAGACAGAGGATGTTCGCCGTCCGGCCGTCCGCAATCCGGGCGCAGGCCCCGGTGATCGCGGCGCGGATCGCGTCGGGCTCGGTGGCGCCCTGCGCGGTCACCGTGGCCTGGCGGCCCCCCATCTCCATGGTGACTTCGCACCGCGCCTCGCCCATGGTGAGGGTCGAATACATCAGGAAGACGACCAGCAGGCCGAAGAGCCCGAAGACGAGCCAGCCGATCCGCCGGATCCGGGGGTTCATTCTGCTGCCCGGACCAGCGGCCGGGTCAGGCAGGTGGGCCCGCCCGAGCCGTTCTGGCTGATCTCGCTGCCCTCGTAGGTCAGCACCTCGAAACCGGCGTCCCGCAGCCGGGCGTTCGTCCCGCGGTTGGCGGCGATGGCCAGCAGGGTCCGGCCTCCGAGGGCCAGCACGTTCGCCGCCATCGTCGGCCGCTCGTCTTCGACAATGGGGACGAACTCCCACCCGCGCGCCTTCAGCATCTCGAAGGTCGGCACCCCGAGGAACCGCAGATCGGCCACCATCGTGCGGTGGTCGAGCACGCTGATCAGCGACATCAGGTGGAGGCAGCAGTGCGGCCCGTCGCCGAACGGCAGGGGCACGGCGATCACCTCCACGCCGTCCTCCGCCAGCATCCCGCCCAGTTGCGCGATCCCCGCGGCATTCGTGCGGTACCCCTCGCCCGCCAGCAGGGTGTGCTCGTCAAGCCAGACCAGGTCGCCACCCTCGGCGAGCCCCGGCGCCTCGACGGAGCCGATCACCGGGATCCCCTGCCCTTCGTAGATCCTGGCGTGCGCCGCGGGTTCCCCGCTCCGGTTCTCCTTGCCCATCCGCATCAGGATCATGCCCCGCCGCGATGGGAACGACGCATCGTGGCAGTAGACGGCATCCGGACTCAGCCCCGGTGGAGGTTCGTCCGGCTCCACGAGGTCGACGCCGCGTTCGCGCAGCAGCGACCGGATCCGGTCGTGCTGCCGGACCGCGAGCGTCTCCCCGGGCGGATGGAGGTACCCGAGTTCCCGCCAGGACGCGCCCGCGTTCCAGCCCACGGCGCGGGGGCCGATCAGGAGCGCGCGCACGAGCCTGCCGCACATGTTGGGGGGCCCGAGGCCGGCCGGCGCCGGCGCCAGCGTCGCGGTCGTCATGAGGCGGGAACGCTAGCAGCCGGGTTCAGAATGGACTGTTCTGAACCAACGGCGGATGTAGTAGCGCGTGTTCCAACTGTTTGATATCATTCGAGAGCGTAACATGACATCACACCCGGAGACGCGGAGATCGGGACGTTTCCTGCTTCGCATGTCTCCCGATCTGCACGACACGCTTCGGTCCGCAGCCCGGGCCGCCGGGCTGTCGCTCAACGAGTACTGCTTGCGCCGGCTCCTCACCGGGAGCGTCGTCCACGACGATGCGGCAGCGCTCGTCTCCCGGGCCGCAGCGGTGACGGGACGCCGTCTCGTCGGACTGGTCCTGCATGGGTCGTGGGTCCGGGGCAACGCGGCGTCAGGGTCCGACGTCGACGCGTTGATCGTGGTGGACCGCCACGTCTCCCTCTCGCGCTCGCTGTACCGCGCGTGGGACAGGGAGCCCCTCACCTGGGGCGGGCGGGCGCTGGATCCGCACTTCGTGCATCTGCCGGCAGCGCCGACCGTCAGCGGACTCTGGGCCGAAATCGCAACCCACGGTCTGATTGTCTTCGACCGCGACGGTGAACTCGGCACCTGTCTGGCCCGCGTGCGTGGGGCGATTGCCGACGGCCGGCTGCGCCGCCGCACGGCGCACGGTCAGCCCTATTGGACCGAAGCGCCGGTGCTCCCCTGATGCGCAATCGGACCCTCGCCGTCGACCACCTGCGCCGCGCGAAAGCCCGCCTTGCCGCACTGGATGCGCTGTATGACGCGGAGAGTTGGGCCGACGTCGTCCGCGAGTCCCAGGAGACGGTCGAGTTGGCGCTCAAGGGTCTGTTGCGCGCCTCCGGAGTGGACCCCCCGCGAGTCCACGACGTGGCCGGTGTCCTCGAAGCCGAACGCGACCGCCTTCCAGCAACGTTGATTCCCGACCTGCCTCGCCTCGCCGCGGCCTCCCGTGCCCTGCGGCGGGACCGGGAACTTGCGTTCTGCGGCGCCGAGGACCTGACTCCGTCGGAGTTCTACCGCCGGGAAGACGCCGAAGAGGCCCGCGCTACCGCGCGCTTCGTGGTCGAGCGGGTCGCGCCTCAGGTGCTTGACGGGTAGCGCCTCCCCGGCTGCGCGGCCGGCGGCAGCCCGGATATGCTCGGGCGCTCTGGAGGCCCGTCTCATGACCATCCGTTCCCAGCAAAGGCGTTTCCTCATCCTTCCGCTTGCGATCGGCGCGCTGATCGCCCTCGCCGCCTGCCCCTCCGAGCCCCCGCCGCTGCCCGGGGTGACCGCGTTCACCGGCGCCACCCTCTGGGACGGCACGGGAGGCGCGGCGGTCGAGAACGCGGTGATGGTCGTGGACCACGGACGCATCACCGCCGTGGGGTCGGCCGACGAGGTGGAAGTCCCGCCCGGCGCCGCGGTGGAGGATCTCGCCGGCAAGACGGTCATTCCCGGGTTGATCAACGCCCACGCCCACGCGAGCGACGTGATGGGCCTCGAGACCGGCCACTACAGCCGCGAGAACCTGATCCGCCAGCTCGGCCTCTACGCCCGCTACGGCGTCACCAGCGTCGCCTCGCTCGGCGGGGACGGCCCCGAGGCGGCCCAGTTGCGCGACGAGCAGGACGACAGTCTGGACCGCGCCCGGATCTGGATCGCCGGCGAGGTCATCTCGAGCGGCACGCCCGAGGAGGCCGCGGAATCGGTCGCCCGGAGCCTCGCGCTGCCCGCCGACTTCCTGAAGATGCGGGTGGACACGAACCTCGGCGCGAACGAGCGCGTGTCGTCCGAGACCATCGAGAAGGTGATGGAACTCGGCCGGGAAGCCGGAAAGATGGTGACGACCCACATCTTCTATCTCGACGACGCCAAGGAGGTGCTGCGCCTGGGGTCCGGCCTCATCGCCCACAGCGTGCGGGACCAGCCGGTGGACGAGGAGTTCCTCGAGCTGATGAAGGAGAAGGACGTCTGCTACGTCCCCACCCTGGTGCGGGAGATCTCCACCTACGTCTATGCCGAGGTGCCGGAGTTCTTCGACGACCCGTTCTTCCTGAAGGACGCCGATCCCGCGGTGCTGGAAGCGCTCCAGGATCCCGAGCGCATGGAGCGGGTGGCGAACAGCAGTTCCGCGCAGGGTTACCGGGAGCACTACCCCATCGCGATGGCGAACACGAAGGCGGTGGCCGATGCCGGGGTCACGATCGCGTTCGGCACCGATACCGGGCCCCCGGGCCGTTTCCAGGGCTATTTCGAGCACATCGAGGCGGGAGAGATGGCGGAAGCCGGCCTGAGCGCCGAGCAGATCCTGATCTCGGCCACCGGCGACGCGGCGGGCTGTCTCGCCCTCGACGGCGTCGGGACCCTCACCGCCGGCAACTGGGCCGACTTCATGGTGCTGAACGAGAGCCCGCTCGAGGACATCGCGAACCTCCGGTCCATCGACCGCGTGGTGGTGGCCGGGAACACCGTCCCGGGCAGCAGCGCCGAGTAGCCGGCGGGAACCGGCGCGGGCGGGTCAGCCGGTAACGGGCCGGCTCACGCGGGGACGTCCGCCGCGCGGAACCACCGGTCCGCCTCGACCGAGGCCCGGCCTTCGCGTTCCAGCTTCAGCAGACCCGAGGTCAGCGCCGCCTCCGCCAGCCGGCGCACCGGCCCCCCGCGCGGGACTTCGCTCGTCGGATAGACCCGGAGCCCGATGGCCTCGAGCGTCGCGGGCTCGGTGTCGAGCGCCTCCAGCAGGCTCGCTTCCCGGGCTTCCCGGTGCCGCACCTGGGCCCGGAGCAGCTCCCCGCCCGCGACCACCGGCACCCCGTGGCCCGGATAGACGATCCCCCGGCACTCGGCCGCGAGCCGCCGCAGGGAGTCCATGTAGTCCCCGAGATCCCCGTCTTCCGGCGAGATGATGATGGACGAGAGCGAGGACACCATGTCCCCCACCACCATCGCCCCGTAACGGCTCTCCACGAAGGCGAGGTGGCCCGGCGCGTGGCCCGGTACGAACCGCACTTCGAGGGTCCAGCCGGGTGACCCGTCGGGCGCCTCCCCCAGGTCCAGCGTGTCCCCCTCGGCGAGCGGTCTCGTCCCACCCGGCGCCGGCGGGATCCGCGTGATGGTTTCCGGGTGGGCGCCCACCGGGACGCCGTAGCGCGACGAGGCCGCGGCCACCGACCCGATGTGGTCGGGGTGATGGTGGGTGACGAGGACCCCGGCCAGCCGGTCGCCGGGGCCGAGCAGCCGGTCCACCATCCCGAACAGCATCTCCCGCTCGGCCGGCTCCTCGGCCGCGGGATCCACCAGGTAGCGCCGCGAGGCGCCGATCAGCACGGCGTTCGTGTGGGTCGCCGGCGGCAGGGTCCGCGTCCGGCAGGGGATGACCGCGATGCCGGGGGAATAGCGGACCGCCGGCCGCAGGCGCCCCTCTTCCCGGTTCCGGGCGCGAAAGACGCCGTCGTCCGGGGACCACCGCTCGAGGAGGCCGATGATGGGCGGGGCGAGCGCCATCTCCCCGCCGCGCCAGCGGGCGAGCGCCGTCTCGGGGCTGAGCATCGCCTGGTCGACGATCTCGCCCGGCCAGACGGACGGTGCGGCGCCGCCGGGCAGCGGCAACCGGTAAAAGCGCGTGTCGAAGCGGTACGGCGCCGATTCGGGGGTGGTGAGTTCCTCGACCTCGACGAAGCGCGAAGCATCGATGCCCGCTTCGAACGACTCGAGGACCTCGCGGAGTCCGATCTCGCCGGCGAGCAGCCGCCGGCGCAGGTCGTCCCGCTCGGCCGGGGAGGGACTCCGTCCCGCCGTCCCGAGGAAGACCCCGGTCTCCTCGAAGACCTCGCGCACCCCGGCCGTGACGCGCGCCGCGGTCTCCGGATCCGGGGCGCCGCTCACGGGAATCTCGGCGTCCTCCGCCGACACCGTCCCGCCGGGGAAGGCCCACAGGTTCGCAAAGGCCCGGAGCCGCGGCGAACGCCGCACGAGGAGCACTTCCTCCCCGCGGGTGAGCATCACGGACACGGCGGGGCGCGGAGGAGATGCCATTGCGGGGACTTTAGTGGGCGTCTGCTGCGAACATACCGGCGTGCACGAACCCGCCGGAATCCCTTTCGGGGGACTGCTCGCGTCCGGAGCGGACGCCGAGCGGGCCCCCGCCTCGCTGCTCGGCGTCATGGACGCCACCCAGTCCACCTACCGCGACCGGTGCGCCGAAGCGCCACCCGCGATTCGGGCGGCCTACGACGGCGCCTGCTACAACACGGCCTCGGAAACGGGAGTGGACTGCGCCGGCGGCGTCGCCGATCTCGGCGACCTGAGGCCGAAGGCCGGAGGCTTCCGGGACAGCGCCGCCGGCTACTCCGCCGCGGTCGAGGCGGAACTGGCGCGGGGCCGGACGCCCTTCATCCTGGGCGGCGACCACGCGATCACCCCTGCCCTGGTGGCTGCCTACGCCGGGCGCGGTCCCGTCCACGTGGTGCAGTGGGACGCCCATCCGGACATGTACCCCGACTTCGAGGGCAACCGGGACTCCCACGCCTGCGTCGCGGCGCGTCTGCTCGAGATGCCCCACGTGGCGACCATCACCCAGATCGGGATCCGCACCGAGACCGCGGTGCAGCGCGGGATCCGGGAGTCGGCGGGCGGGCGCGTGACGCAGATTCCGGCGTGGGAAGCGGAGCGGTGTCCGGCTTTCCTGTCGCACCTGCCGGACGCCGCCGCGGTCTACCTGACGGTCGACATGGACGGGTTCGACCCGGCCTTCGCCCCGGCGGTCGCCCATCCGGTGCCGGCCGGCCTCTCCGCGCGGGCCGGGCTCGAGCTCGTGAAGGAGATCGGAGCCACCGGACGCCGGCTGGTGGGAATGGACGTCGTGGAAGCCTGTCCCGACGACCGGGACAACCGCACCCTTATCCTCGCCGCCCGCCTCGTCCACGAGGGCGTGGCGACCGTCCTCGCGCGCCGCTGACGGGTCGGATGGCGCCGGCTTGGACTCTCTACCTTTTTGCAAGGGGTGAGATCGGGTCTGGCAGGAGCCGGCCCGAGGCCATCACCAGGCAGCGTAGCCCTTGCGTTCCGCCC
>JAJEFG010000093.1 GCA_022820545.1 Acidobacteriota bacterium
GCCCCGCGGCCGCAACCTAAACCCCCCCCTTGGCGTCCTGGGGGGGGGGGTGTTTGCGGCTAAACCGGGGATCTTGGGGTTTGGGGGGGGGGTGGGTCTGCCTCCCTGCCCACTCCAAGACCTGAGCGTGGATCCAAGAACTGAATGAGAAGGAAGGTTCGCCCTATTTAACCACTTTCACCCACTAATTTCCACAAGGAAAACAAGACCCCACCCGGAAAAGGTGGTTCCCGCCTCGGCGTACAGCTCACGGGCGAAACGGGCACGACGGCTTGGAACGCCGGTCTCCAGACCGGCACCGCGGCGCTCCGCGCCGCGCACGCCACACACCCGGAAAGGTGGCCGTCCCCTCGGCGCAGAGCTCAAGAGCGAAAGTGGCACGTACGGCTTGGAACGCCGGCTTCAGCCGGCACCCGCTGCGCGCAGCGCAGCGGAACGGCACCCTGCCCCCCCGAAGTACTCCGCTCCCCTACCCCACGTTGAACCGGATCAACACCACATCCCCGTCCTGCACCGGATAGTCCTTCCCCTCCAGTCGCAGCGCCCCCTGCTTCCGCGCCGCATCCCACGACCCGAATTCCACCAACGCGTCGTAGGAAACGACCTCCGCCCGGATGAAACCGCGCTCCATGTCCGAGTGAATCCCGCCGGCGACCTCCTGGGCGCGCGTGTTCCGGCGGAACAGCCAGGCGCGGGCCTCGTTCTCGGCGGCAGTGTAGAAGGTGGCGTAGTCCATCAACTCGAAGATGGCCCGGATGATCCGTTTGGCCGCCCCCGCCTCGACTCCCAGATCGCGCCGGAACTCCGCCGCGTCCTCGTCGGGCAGCTCCGCGATCTCCGCCTCGATCCGGGCAGAAATGGTGGCGAGCCGGGTCTCCGGGCGGCGCGACAGTTGCTCGAGACCTGGCCAACTCCCCGGATCCCTGCCCGCGTCGTCTTCCCCGGCGTTGAGAACCACGAGGTGCGGCTTCGCGCTCATCAGCCCGTACCCCACGAGGCGTCTCCGGTCTTCGACGCTCAAGGCCTCCCGCAGCGGCACCTCCTGCTCGACTTCCCGCCGCGCCCGGTCCAGCAGGTCGCGCTCCCCGCGCACGGGTTCGGGAATGCCGCGCGCCCGGTCGTAGTCGAGTCGCTTGATGCGTTTCTCGAGCACCGCGAGATCCGTGAGCAACAACTCCAGCTCCAGATTCGAGGCGTCCCGCCCCGGGTCCACCGAATCGAAGGGGGACGGAACGATCGGATCCTCGAAAGCCCGCGCGACGTGGACGATGGCATCCACGTCCCGGAGCGCCGCCAGGTTCTCGGTCTGGCCCCGCGCACCCCGCCGGAGAGCCGGGATGAGCACCACCTCGATGGTGGCGGGCGTGAGCTTCCTGGACTTGTGGAGCCGCCCGACGATCTCGAGGCGTTCGTCCGGGACCGCCAGCACCCCCCGCCGGGCGCCCGCGGCATAGCCCGCCTGGGCCATCCGGGTCAGGAGCGAAAAGAGGGTCTTCTTGCCGGAAGCGGCGAAGCCAACGATTCCGGCGCGCACAGCGCGGGATGGTACTGAGTCAAGCCGAGTGCGACGTGAGGATGGGTGAGGTTGCGACGTGCGCGGCGCGGAGCGCCGCGGTGCCGGTCTGGAGACCGGCGTTCCAAGCCGTAGGCGCCGTCAGGATGAATGGGGTTGTGACGTGCGCGGCGCGGAGCGCCGCGGGTGCCGGTCTGAAGACCGGCGGTCCCGGGGCCCTACAGATCCAGGGCCGCGGGGTCGGGGGCGCCGTCGCGGATGAGGAGGCGGCGGGTGGCGGGGTCCTTGCCCATGAGGTTGACGATGAAGTTGTCCGCCGCGGGGCGGTCGGGGATCTCGATGCGGAGGAGACTTCGGGTCTCGGGATTCAGGGTCGTGTCCCAGAGCACCTTGGGCTGCATTTCGCCGAGGCCCTTGAAGCGGGTGATCGTCGGGGACTTTCCGCCGGCCGACCGGCGGAGGATGGCTTCCTTGTCGGCCTCGTCCCGCGCCCAGTGCGACTTGCCCCCCAGGTCAACCCGGTAGAGCGGCGGCTGGGCGACGAAGACCCGTCCGGCTTCCAGCAGCTTCCACATGAACTTGACGAAATAGGCGAGGAGCAGGGTGGTGATGTGGTGGCCGTCGGCGTCGGCGTCGGCCAGCAGCACCACCCGGCGATAGCGGAGCTTCTCCGGGTCGCAGTCTTCGCCGGTGCCGCAGCCGAGCGCGAGGGCAATGTCCCGGAGTTCCGCGTTCTCGGCGACCTTGGCGCGGGTGGCCTGCGCCGCGTTCAGGATCTTGCCCCGCAGCGGGAGCACCGCCTGGCGCATCCGGTCCCGTCCCTGCTTCGCGGACCCACCCGCCGAGTCCCCCTCCACGATGAAGATCTCCGTCTCGTCGGCGTTCCGCGAAGCGCAGTCGCTCAGCTTGCCCGGCAGGACGCTCCGGGTCCTGGTCTCGCTCTTCCGGGAGACCGCCGCCGAGGCGGCGCGGGACGCCTCGCGGGCCCGCGCGGCGAGCACGACCCGGTTCGCGATGCGCTCCGCCGCGGTCGGTGACTGGTTCAGCCAGCGCTCGAGTTCGATCCGGACGGCGGTGTCCACCGGCGCCCGCACTTCCGGGTTGTTGAGCCGGTCCTTCGTCTGTCCCTGGAACTGCGGGTTCTCAAGGAACACGCTCAGGATCGCGAGCACGCCCTCACGGATGTCTTCCGCGGCGATCGTCACGCCCCGCGGGATCAGCGAATGGGTTTCGAGGTAGTTCCGGACCGCTTTCGCAAGCCCGTCGCGAAGGCCCGTCTCGTGCGACCCCCCGAATCCGGTCGGGATCCCGTTGACGTAGCTGCGGAACTCCTCGCGCGGCGCCTCGGTCCAGCCGAGCACGATTTCGAGGCGCCCATCGCCGTTCAGGGGATCGCGCGAGAGCTCGAAGGCTGCCTCGTGGGCCAGGGTCAGCTTTCGGTCCCCGATCACCGCGTCGAAGTAGTCCGGCAGGCCGCGCGCCTGACGCCACTCCTCCTGTTTCCCGGACGCCTCGTCCGTGAACGTAAGTTGAAGACCCTTGTGGAGATAACTGGTCTCGGTCATCCGGGCGGCGATCCGCTCCGCATCCAGTTTCGGCTCCGGGAAAATCTGCGGGTCGGGCGTGAAGGTGATCTCCGTGCCGTTCCCCTTCCCCGACCCGGTTTCCTTCATCTTGCCGAGGGGCTTGCCACGGCGAAAACGCATCTCCCACTGCCGCCGGTTCCGCCGGACCTTCGCCGTCAACGAGGAACTGAGGGCGTTCACCACCGAGGCCCCGACGCCGTGCAGCCCGCCGGAAGCGTGGTACGCGCCCCGGTCGAACTTCCCCCCGGCGTGCAGCGTGGTGAGGATCACTTCCAGCGCCGGCTTGCCCGAGGGCTTGTGGACATCCACGGGAATCCCGCGGCCGTTGTCCTTCACGGTGACCGATCCGTCGCGCTTCAGGGTGACGTCGATCCGCGAGGCATGCCCGTTCATCGCCTCGTCCACGCTGTTGTCGAGGATTTCCCAGACGAGGTGGTGGAGTCCCTCGACGTCGGTGCCCCCGATGTACATGGCCGGGCGCTTCCGCACCGGCGCAAGGCCCTCGAGGACGGTGATGTCGCGGGCGGTGTATCTCTGCCCGTTGCTCACGGTGGTCCCTTCAGCGGCTGGGGCAGGGCGATTTCGGTCTTGACCCTTTCGAAGCCCGCCTTGTTCACCAGTTGCCCCCGGCGGCCGCGGGCGCCCACCTTGAACCGGTCGCCCCGGGCGATCACTCGCGTGCCTCCACCGCGCGTCTCGACCACGAGCGGCTCCTTGCGCCGGGCGACGCGGAACCCGATCACCCGATCTCCGGGCCCGAGGTTGATCGCCTTCACGCCCAGCCCGGCGCCCGACAGCACGTTGATCTCTTCGACATCGCAAAGGAGCGCCCGGCCGTCGCGGGTCGCCAGGATGAGCGTGTCCTCGCCGGTGGTGAGCTCCGCCCCGATGATCTCATCGCCCTCCTTCAACCGCGCGAACCGCCGTCCGTTCCGCTTCGAGGGCTGGAGGAAGTCCTCCAGGCTGAACCGGAGGGCGTAGCCGCTCTTCGTGAGCGCGATCGCGTGGCGCTCGGGCACCCCGCCGCCCTCGGTGGAGACCGCGCCGTCAAGTCCCCGGGAATCGAGGCCGAGCAGGCTCACGATCTGCTCGCCGTCCCGGAGCGCGAACATCTTCTGCACCGGGTCTCCGTACCCGGTCGTCGCCGACACGTCCGCCAGCCGGGCGGTGAAGGCGGTTCCCTGGGACGAGAAGAGGATGAACGGCGCGCGGGTGCTGCCCGGCTGGAGCGCAATGACCTCGTCGCCCTCGCGGAGCCGCAGCTTGTCCAGTTCGCGGATCTCGCGCTGGCGCTTGATCCAGCCGTCGCGGGTGAGGACCAGGGTGGTGTCCTCGGCGAGGATGAAATCCTCTTCCGCGAACTCGGCCACCTCGTCCGATTCCGCGAATTCCGTGCGGCGTTCCGCCTCGATCCAGGGGCGGTCGCGGATCTCGGCGAGTTCCTCCCGGATCAGCCCCCTGATCGCCTCCTCGCTCCCCAGCAGGCGCTTCACCTCGCGAAGCCGCTTCTTCCGCTCCTTCGCCTCGTCGAGGATGACCCGAATCTCGAGGCGCGCGAGGCGGTAGATCCTGAGTTCGAGCACCGCGTCGGTCTGCTCCCGGTCGAGCGGCAGCTCGGCCATGATCTTCGCGGCGGCGTCGGCCTTGCCGTCGGAAGCGCGCACGATCTTCAGGATCCGGTCCAGAGCGTCGAAGACCTTCCGGAACCCCTCGAGGATGTGGAGCCTGCCGTCCAGCTTGCGGCGCTTGTCCTCGAGCCGGCGCCGCACCACCTCGCGCCGGAAGTCCAGAAAATCCTGAAGCAGGGTGCGGAGGCCGACTCGTTCCGGGATTCCTCCCTCGGAACGGTCGAAACGGAGACACGTCAGGTCCACGGGCACCGAGGACTGGAGCGGGGTGCGCTTGTAGAGGAAAGCGAGGACCTTGTCCTGATCGACGTCCTTCCTCACCTCCAGCCGGATCTGGACGTCGTCGGTCGAGAGATCGCTGACGTCGAGGAGCGCCGGGAGCGACCGGTCGGCCACGATCTCCCCGAGACGCTGAACGAGCTGCGCCTTGTTCACGCCGTAGGGGACCGAGGTGATGAACAGCGTGCGGACGTGGCGCCGCGTCCCACCGTCCCTGACACTGCCGCGAACGCGAATGGACCCCTTCCCTTCCTCGTAGATCTCCGCGCGTCGCTCGGGCGGATCGAGGATCTCGCCGCCGGTCGGGAAGTCGGGCCCCCTGACCGTCTCCGCCAGCTCGCGGGAGCCGAGCGACGGATCGTCCAGCAGCCGGATGAGCGCCTCCACGACCTCGAAGAGATTGTGGGGCGGAATGCTGGTGGCGACACCGACCGCGATCCCGGTGGATCCATTGACGAGCAGCAGCGGCAGCCGGGTGGGCAGGACGACCGGCTCGGTGCGGGTCCCGTCGTAAGTCGGACGGTGGGGAACGGTGTCCAGACCGATCTCCCCGAGAACGTCCTCGGCCGCCTCGGCGAGCCGGCACTCCGTGTACCGCATCGCGGCCGCCGGATCGCCGTCGAGCGACCCGAAGTTGCCGGCGCCTTCGATCAGGGGCAACCGCGACGCGAAAGGCTGCGCCATCCGCACCAGCGCCTCGTAGATCGCCGCGTCGCCGTGCGGGTGGTAGCCCCCCATCACGTCGCCCACCACCTTGGCGCATTTGCGGAAACGGCCGTCGGCGCGGAGCCCCTGGCGCCACATGGTGGTCAGGATCCGCCGCTGCACCGGCTTCAGGCCGTCCCGCACGTCGGGTAGCGCCCGGCTGCCGATGACCGACAGCGCGTAGGTCCGGTAACGGTCCTGGACGACCTCTCCGAGAGGGGCCGGAAGTCCGTTCGTCCCGTTATCGGTCCCGAGCGGCAGGGGGCGCTGTCGTGATCGCGCCACGGGTCAACCCCCGGCCCGAGGGCAGCGGGGTTCGAAGGGGAGACAATGGTCGCCGTGCACAGCGGCCGTCATCAGGGTCTGGCGCTCCTCGCGCTGTCGTTGATCAGCCTGGGCGCCGCCGCCCTCCTCCGGGACCTGGCTCCCGACGTCACCCTCTGCGGCGTCAAGGCCCTCTCCGGACTGCCCTGCCCCTTCTGCGGCGGGGTCCGCGCCACCGCGGCGCTCGGGCGAGGGTCACTGCTGGAAGCGTTCGCCTGGAATCCCGCGGTCACCCTGCTCCACGCCGGGATGCTCACGAGCGGAGCCGCGCTGGTCCTCGGCCAAACGCCGGTCTGGCTCACGCCGGAGCGCCAGCGGTTCGTGTTCCGCGCGGTCCTCGTCATCCTGCTGGCCAACTGGCTGTACCTCGTCGCCGCCGGACGCTGAGGGCGCCCGGCCAAATCCGACGCGCGCCGGTCAAGGGACGTCTTCCACATAGACGCGTACCTTGAGCCGCGTCCTGCTCCGCGAGTCGTTGGAACGGATGGTCAGCCAGCGTTCGAGCACCCCCCGGTAACGCCGGGTCTCCAGGGTCACCCGGAGCGTCCCGGACTCTCCGGGCGGGATCACCGTGCGGTCGGTCACCGCGGCGGCGCAGGCGCACGCCGACGCGATGCGTCCGATCTCGAGATCCCGGCTTCCGGTGTTCTTCAGCGCGAACTCGTGGACCAGCACTTTCCCGGGCGCCGCCCGTCCGAAATCCCACTCACCGGGCTCGATCTCGAGCCGCGGGCCGCGCTGCCACACGTTCCCGGCAGCGCCCGCCAGACTCCCGAGAAGGATGGCGGCGAGAAGGCAATTCGGAAGGAGATGCCGCTTCAACCGATCAGTCCTCCTGATCCGGGGTTTCGACCATCCTGAGGAACGCCGCGAGCCGCTCGTTCTCGTAGCGGACGACGTTCAGGAACAGGCTTTCTATCAGGTAGCTGCGGCGCTCGCCGGCGTCCATTTCGTCCACCAGGTGGCTGATCTCGCGGGTCATGGCCTCGTAAGTGTTGCGGAACTCGCTGCGCACCGAGACCTCGCGGTAGAGCGCCTCCAGAATCGCGAGCAGGTCGCCGTCCAGCTCGACTTCGCGACCGCCCTGCATTCGAATGGATCGCATCATTCGTTCCCCCCGGTACTTCCGGCGAGTGCGCGAACCGCGTCCTCCGCCGATCCGTAGATTGGAATGAACTCGTGGGCGCCGGTCATTCGGAGCATCCTCTCCACGCGGTCCAGGACCCCGGCGAGAGCGATGCGGCCCTGCTTCGCCGAGGCGCGCCGGTAGAGGTCCATGAGACACCCGATCGCGGCGGAATCCAGATAGTTCACCGGGGAGAGGTCGAAGACCACCGCAGGCCGGTCCTCCTCGAGGTGCGGACCGACCTGATCCACGAAGGAATCGAGGGTGGCGTAGACGAGACGTGCGACTTCGACGCGAACCACTACGGCGGCGCCGTCGGTGCGAGTGCTGACCTTCATGACATGGATCTCCGCCCGGCGGTGGAACCGGGTGGCCGGCCGGGGCTGTTCCGGGCGGCGACGAGGAGGCGCTTCAACTCGGCGCGCCCCCGGTGGATGCGGCTCTTGACGGTGCCTTCGGGGACGCCGAGGCGCTCACAGATCTCTTCATAGGGCAACTCCTGAAAGAACCGGAGCTGCACCACTTCCCGGAGCTTGGGCGAAAGCCCGTCGAGCGCCTTGAGAAGGCTGGCCCGCGCCTCGCGCTGCTCCAGCAGGCGGTCCGGGCCGAGAAGCGCACTTCCCGGCGTCCGCTCGAGCGGGGCTTCCTCGGGGAGAAGCCGCTGGCGCTCGCGGACCTTCGTCCGGTAGTGGTCGATGCAGTAATTGCGGGCGACCGAGTTCAGCCACACGGCGAAGTGCGCCCGCGGATCGAAACGGTCCAGTTGCCGGTAGACCCTGACGATGATCTCGTGGGTCAGTTCCTCGGCTTCCTGATACTGGCCGGTGAACCGGTACGCCAGGGAGAAGAGCCTCCGCCGATGCCGGCCGATGAGGTCGGCCCACGCGGTGTCGGGGTCCAGCTCACCGGCCCGCAGGGCTCGGATGGTCGCGATGTCCTGCGAATTGCGAAGGTCATCCGATCCGGGTCCGTCGCTGGAACCGGGGACAACCGGGGTCGGGACGATGGGCGTGAGCTCGGTCAGAGTCTGCTCAGGTTTCGGGAACCTCAGGGCGTCCCGCCGCCACCCAGGCCGTGTACCAGAGGCTCGCGGTGTCGCGCGCCGCGTCGGTCATCAACGCCCCGGTCAACCCACCAAGTTCGTTCCACATCCCGTCCATGTAGAACCGGTCGTAGCCGGCGACGCCGCGGCGCGACATGGAGTCGGTGAAGTTGATGTTGTCCACCCAGATGTGCGCCTTGAGCGGCAGCGAACGGATGAACTCGTGCGGCCGGTCGAGATACACGGCGGCCGAATCGCGCACCCGCAGCTCGTCGGCGAAGATCTCGATGAGCTGGGTGTCGTAGCGCCGGGCCAGGCCGTCCTGCTGGGTGGCCTGTCCATCACCGGCGGCCGAGGTGTTGGGCGGCACGGCGACCTCGCCGACCAGCCAGGCAACGTCGCTGGCGCGCTCCAGCACGAGATCGAAGTCGGCCTCCTCGAACGCCTCGACGAGCGCGTCGTACGCCTCGAGGAGCCGCCAGAGGGCATCCCCGTTCTCCATGATCTCTTCCTCGGAGAAGCGCCGCAGCGCGAGTTCCCGCGTGGCGGGCACGTCCCAGAACGGGAACTCGTCGTACCGCTCCAGAAAGAAGTGCGCCGCGTTCCGGCTGCGCGCCGGGTCGTCGAGCAACTCGTAGAAGGTGTCCTCGCGGTCCTCGAAGAAGTCCTTCAGCGGATCGCGGAGGGAGTCGATCGCCTTCTCACCGATCTCCCGGTGGCCTTCCGGCCCCCAGGAAAGCGCCGGAGCGGTCGCAAGGACCAGGCAGGCAAGGGCCGTAAGCGCAAGCGCTCGGCGCCGCGTGGTTTCCATAGCAGTGAGGGCGACAGTCCCGTGGACGGCCGGGCGAATTCTAGCGAGAGGCAGCCGATACGGCGCGGGCCACGGTCAGGACGTCCACGGGCCCGGCGCCCGCCCGGATCAGCGCCCGGACCGCCGCCTCGACCGTGCTCCCGGTGGTGAACACGTCGTCCACCAGCAGGAGGGGCCGGCCGGCGAGCCGCTCGGGCAGCCGCCCCGCCCGGAACGCTCCCCGCACGTTGCGCCGGCGGGCGCTCGGGCTGACCAGCGTCTGCGGTGGCCGGGACCGCCGGCGCAACACGCCGCGAACCAGCGGAATCCCGAGCTCGCGGGTGACCTGCCGGGCCAGCAACTCGGCCTGGTTGAAACCGCGGCGCCTGCCCCGCCAGAACGGCACCGGAACCGCGACGACCGCGGCCGGGAACTCCCCCGCGGCCGAGACGCCGTGATTCCGGGAGGCACGGCGAAAGGCCGCAATGGCGGGCCGCGCCAGAAGCTCGGCGAGAACCTCCCGCCGCCGGAACTTGAGCTCCAGCAGGGCGCGCTGGAACACGCCCTCGTACGGCGCGGCGGCCACCGCCATCCGGAAGGGCCGCCGTCGCGCCCGGCACTCGCCGCAGCGGCCCGGCGCCGCGGAGGGCGCGAGGAACAGGCCGCACCTGGGACACGCGGGAACGGCAAGCGGGCGGAGGCAGGCGGCGCACTCGGGGCACGCCGGGCCCGCCAGCGGATCGGCGAGCGGCCCGTCGCAGAGGCAGCAGCCCTGGGGAAAGAGGAGCTGTCCGAAGGCGCGCCGGCATCGCACCGGAAACGGAGGTTGGGCGGACACGCGTTCGGGACGCAGGGCGCCGGAAAGGGCCGAGCCCTACAGGATCCGGTAGTCCGTGACCACACCCGTAGCGCAGAGCCGAACGTAGACGTCCGTGACCATCACCCAGACCAGGCTGGCCCAGGCGAAGCCCATGTGCCGGAGGTTGAACCAGCTCGTGCACTCGTAGGCGCAGCGGCGGAGCGGGCGCCCCGAGAGCCGGTCGAGAAACCCGCCGGCGAGGTGGCGCAGGGAATGACATCCCAAGGTGTAGCCGGCGAGCAGCGCGGCGTTCAGGGCCATCACCAGGGTTCCGACGCCAAGGCCGAAGGAAACCTCGCCGGTGACCGGATCGGCGAACCGGGTTGCCCCCCAGACGTAGTAGAGGTGCAATCCGATCCAGACCAACGCGATGTAGAGGAAGTAGCGGTGGACGTTCTGCAGGATGAGCGGGAAACTGTTTTCGCCGCGGTAGGTGTTCCACGGCTTGCCCACGGTGCACGAAGCCGGACTGCCCCAGAACGCCTTGTAGTACGAGCCGCGGTAGTAGTAGCAGGTGAGCCGCAGCCCCGCCGGCGCCCAGAACAGGAATACGCCTGGCGCCCAGGGAAGGAGGGCCGGCCAGGCGGCCGGCTTGGGCCCGAACCAGGCGTGGGGCGTATCGCCGAAGAGCACCGGGACGTGGATCGGCGAAACGTAGTTGCCGAACTCGGCCCCGTGGTGCGTGAACACCGCCCAGGTCGAGTAGATGACGAACACGCTCAGGCCCACGAAGACGCCGGTCGGAGTGACCCACCACGGATCGCAGCGTCTCGTGACGCCGAAACTCTGCGGGGCGGGCAGGACGCCACTGAGTTGAGGGAGCGATGAGGCCACGCGGGCAAAAATTCTAGCGGAGGACCGATGGCGGGCCGGCGCGGTGCCCGCCTTCCGTCAGACGACCGGAGTCGAGCCGTCGCCACCCACCGGTACGGGTCGAACCTCCTCCACGTCGAGCCTGACCCCTCCGTAGGTTCCGCACCCGGCGCAACTGTCGTTCCAGTCCGCCTGCCGGGCGCCGCACGAGGAACAGCTGTACTCGGCGGACAGCGACGGCGCGGCGGAAATCACCTCGCGAGCCCGGATCACGGCTTCGGCGAGGTCGCCGCGGCCCTCGAGGATGCGGGAGAGACGGGCGCCCAGCGCCGGAGCGGCGTTCCGCGGCAGGTTGGCGAACGTCTTGAGGGCGTCGTCCAGCATGTAGAGGCGGTCGTAGAGCTTTCCCAGGAGGTACTGGCTCTGGGCGGGGTTTTCGGCGGATCCGATCGCACGCTTCCAGACCGAAATGGCGTCCTCCGGACAGGTCCGGTCCAGGTAGTAGTCCTGAAGCGCCGAAAGCGGCGCCGTGGCCCCGGTCTGCTCGAAAGCCTTCTGCCAGGTATCGACCGCCGCCCTCTCGTTGCCGCCCGCGAGATAGGCCTCCCCAAGACGCACCCAGGCGGGCACCGCCCCCGGATCCTCCTCGAGGATGGCCCGGAAGACCCGGGCGGCCTCGGCCGGCTCGCCCTCCTCGAGAAGCTCCTTGCCGTATCCGTGACGGAGCGACAGGGTCCGCTGCTCCTCGGCGGCGCGGGCGGAGGGAGCGACGTGCGATACGAGCTGCTGCTGGACGGAAAGGGCCGCGCGGTGCTCGCCCGACTCCACCAGGATGTCGCGCAGCCGGGCAAGGGCGGCGGTGGGAGCTTCGGGGTCCTCGGAGATGGTCTTTTCGAGCAGCGCGCGCGCCTGCTCGGGCTCTCCCATCGCGTGGCGGGCCTCCGCCAGCGCGTAGGACACCTCGTGGCTTCCACGATCCTCGGCCAGCGCCTGCTCCAGCGCCTCGGCGGCCTCCTCGGGCCGGCCGAGTTGCATCAGGCACTCGGCCTTCCGGCGGAGCGTCTTGGGATCGGCGCCCGCGTACTCCTGCGCCGCCTCGAAGCTGAGGAGCGCCTGCGGCCACCGGCCGGAGGCCATTTCGTCGAGCCCGTCGAGGTACAGCCGCTCACCTTCCTCGAGATCCAGGCGTCCGCGCCGGAGACGCCGCTCGCGAACCAGGCGCCGGACCCGGCCGGCCAGGTCGAAAGCCAGGGCAATCGCGGCCCCGAGACCCACGCCGGCGAACATGACCTTCCACAGTTCCACCCGGATGGGCAGGAAGAAGGGCAGCGTGACGGTCACGAACTGGGTGTTGGACGCAACCACCAACAGAAGGAGCCCCGCCGTCACCAGCACGGCGGCTACGAACAACAGGGTGCGAATGCCCATCAGAGTGGCTTCCTGGGAGGACGCCGATTCTAAGCCGTACCCGCGGCGCCGGCGGCCTCCGTACCAGGCGGCTCCGGGTACCAGCGCCCGGCATCGCCCCAGAGCTTTTCGAGCTGATACAGCTCGCGGCTCTCCGGCGAGAACACGTGCACGACGAAGTCCACGTAGTCGGCGAGCAGCCAGCCGGCCGCCGGATACCCCTCGAGGTGAATGGGCTTGCGGCCGACCCGCTCCCGGACGCGGCGTGCGACGGCGTCCACGATGGTGGTGCGGCGCCGCTCGCTGCTGGCGGTCGCGATCACGAAGAAATCGGTGAACCCGGCGAGACCGCGCAGGTCGAGCACCACGACGTCTTCGGCCTTTTCGAGTTGCGCCACCTCGGCGGAGAAGCGCGCGCAGGACTCGGCGGCGGTGTTGGGAGCGGAGTCGGTCAACGATAGAGACCCCTTTCGGCGATGCGGGCCGCCACCCGCGGGGGCACGAGGTGATAGACGGGCGTCTGCTGCTTCAGGAGTTCTCGAATCCGGTAGGACTGGGGGTCGGGGAGGTCAATGTCCAGGGTGAGGATACGCGGGGGGATCAGCGGTGCGGACAGATCACCGGTCACCCGGGCCCGGAACCGGCGCGGGAGCACCGTGACCGCCTCCGCGATCGCGCAGCCGGCCCGGCGATGGACCAGGACCGGATGCCGGTCCAGGAGCTGCTCGTAGCGGCTCCAGGTGTGGATTTCCAAAAACGCGTCCGAGCCGACCACGAACACCACCGCCGCTCCCCCGGCCGGCCGGTCTCGCCCCGCCGCCAAGGCGTCGAGGGTGTCGATCGTGAACGACGGACCCTCGCGCTCGAGTTCGACGGGGCTCGCGCACAGGCGTTCCCGGCCGGCAACGGCCTCTTCCACGAGCCCGAGCCTCTCCTCGGCAGAGAGACGCGGCGTCGCCCGGTGCGGAGGGATCCGCGCCGGCACCAGCCATACCGCTTCCACCCCCATCCGGTCGCGGACGGCCTCGGCGGCGCGGACGTGACCCCAGTGCGGGGGATCGAACGTCCCGCCGAAGACCGCGATCACCCCGGGCCGCCGGACCGCCCTGTCCGTCATGGGTGGCTCCGCCCGGCGCTTCCCGCCACCCGGGCGCCGAGTTCGGCGACGAGGGCCGCGCAGCCGTCTCCGGTCGCCGCCGAGACCGCGAAGAAGGGCAGGCCGCCTGCCTCCGCGGCATCGGAAAGCGCTTCGAGACGGGCGTCGTCCGCCAGGATGTCGGTCTTGTTCCCCACCACCATGGCCGGCTTTCCCGGCAGGTTGCCGCCGTAGAGCGTCACTTCCTGCCGGAGGACCTCGAGATCGGCCACCGGGACACGCTGCGACGACTCCGAGAGGTCCACGAAATAGACCAGGAACGCGGTCCGTGACAGGTGCTTCAGGAACCGGGTCCCCAGTCCGGCGCCCTGGCTGGCCCCGGGGATGAGGCCGGGAAGGTCCGCAACCACGAATTCGGCGTCGTCGCCGAGCCGTACCAGTCCGAGGTTCGGGGTCAGCGTCGTGAATGGATAGTCCGCGATGCGGGGCTTCGCGGCGCTCACCCGGGCGATGAAGGAGGACTTGCCGGCATTCGGGAAGCCGACCAGGCCCACGTCCGCGAGGAGCCGCAGTTCGAGCCGGACGGTGCGGGCGACGCCGGACTCCCCGGGCTCGGTGCGCCGGGGCGCCTGGTTGGTCGGCGTCCGGAAGACCGCGTTCCCGCGGCCGCCGCGGCCCCCGGGCGCCACCGTGAGGGAACTCCCGTCGTCCACGAGATCTCCGAGGAGCGCGCCGGACTCCTCGTCGTAGGCCGCCGTACCCGCCGGCACCCGCAGCAGCAGGTCCTGCCCCGAGCGGCCCTGCCGGTTGTTGCCCGACCCGTGCCCGCCGGGTTCCGCGCGGTAGCTGGGCCGGAAGCGGTACGCCGCCAGCGTGTGGCGTCCCCGGTCCGCGACCAGCACGACGCTCCCCCCGCGTCCGCCGTTGCCGCCGTCGGGGCCGCCGCGGGGAACGAACTTCTCCCGGCGAAAACTGAGGGCCCCGTTGCCCCCGCGCCCGCCGGACAGCTTGAGAACGACCTCATCAACGAGCATGACGCGACCGACCGGGAATGCCGGTCGGGGTTCGGCCGCTCGAGAACCGGCCGGGGGAATCAGTCCGCGGTGATCGAGATGAACCGGCCCAGCCGCCCGCGGTTCCAGAACTCAACGACCCCGCCCACCTTGGCGAAGAGGGTGTCGTCATTCCCACGACCGACGTTGACGCCCGGCTTGAAGCGGGTGCCGCGCTGGCGGACCAGGATGGTCCCGCCCGATACCCGTTCGCCGGCGAAGCGCTTGACACCGAGCCGCTTGGAGTGGCTGTCGCGCCCGTTCCTGGAACTTCCCTGACCCTTCTTGTGCGCCACGTTGACCTCCCGAGCGTTTCAGCCGCTTCTTCCCTCGTGACCGATCTACTCCGCTGCGGACGCGCTGTCGGCGGCGTCCGGGGTCCCTTCGTGGATGGCCTCCACGCGGACCTGAACGCGAGACTGCCGATGTCCCTGCTTTTTCCGGTAGCCCTTCCGGCGCTTGCGCTTGAACACCAGCACCTTGGGATCGCGGTAGTGCGAGAGCACGGTCGCCGAGACCGTCGTTCCGGCCAGGTAGGGGCTCCCGATGCGGCACTCGCCGCCCTCCGGATCCCGCACCATGAGGACGCGGTCGAAGGAAACGGTGTCGCCGTCGCCGGCGTCGAGCTTCTCGAGCGCGAGGCGCTGCCCCGGCTCGGCGCGGTGCTGCTTGCCGCCGCTCTCGAAGATTGCGTACATGAGGTGTCTGCCCGGAGAAACGCGAGATTCTAGCAATGAAGGCCGTTCATTCCGGCTCGGATTCGTGAACCCTCAGGAAACCCGGATCGAGGCCAGCATGTCGGCGTTGTTCTTCGTCCGTTCCATCCGGCCGAGCAGCAGCGACATCGCCTCCATCGGCTTCAGGCCCGCGAGCGCGCGGCGCAGCAGATGGGTCTTCGGCAGTTCTTCGGGCGAAAGCAGGAGCTCTTCACGGCGGGTTCCGGACTGGTGGATGTCGATCGCGGGGAAGATCCGCGACTCCGCCAGCTTCCGGTCCAGCACCAGTTCCATGTTGCCGGTGCCCTTGAACTCCTGGAAGATGACCTCGTCCATCTGGCTTCCGGTGTCCACCAGCGCCGTCCCGAGAATCGTCAGGCTGCCGCCGTCCTCGATCTTGCGCGCTGCGCCGAAGAACTGACGGGGGAACTCGAGCGCCCGGGAATCGATGCCGCCGCTCATGGTGCGGCCCTTGCCGCGCATTTCCCGGTTCGCGGCCCGTCCGAGCCGGGTGATCGAGTCGAGCAGGATGACCACGTCCTCCTTCATCTCGACGAGCCGGCGAGCCTGCTCCAGCACGATCCGGGCGACGCGCACATGGTCCGCGCTGCCGCTGTCCGCGGTCGAGGCGACCACCTCGGCCTTCGGGACCGAACGCCGCATGTGGGTCACTTCCTCCGGACGTTCGTCGATCAGCAGGATGATCAGGTGGATGCCCGGATAGTGGTCCGAGATGGAGGCGCCGATCTGCTCGAGCAGGATCGTCTTGCCGGTCTTCGGAGCCGCGACGATCAGGCCGCGCTGACCCCTCCCGACCGGAGAGATGAGATCGACGACGCGGAGCGACAGCGGGGCCGGTTCGGTGCGCGCGAGCTCGATCCGGGGGGCCGGATGCTCGCTGATCAGGTCGGCGTAGTTCCGCCGCGGGGGCATCGCTTCGACCGGATAACCGTTGACTTCCAGGACGGTGTGCAGCTCCGCGCGGGGCGGTCCGCCGCGCCGGCGGCCGCGCCGCGGCGGGCCGTGATAGCCGAGGATCATGTGCCCCTCGCGGAGCTTGTAGCGATCGATCAGGCCGAACGGGACCCGGACATCGGTAGCCCGCGGCAGGAAGTTGTTGGCGAGGAGCCGCAGATGACCGCTGTCGCGCGGCCCGATGTCCAGCAGGCCGGTGATCTCGATGCGAGGGACTTCCGCTTCCCTGGCTTGCGGTGCGCGTTCCTTTTCGCCGGCCGGGGGAACGGTTTCCACCACCGCGACTTCCTCGTTGACGGCGGCGACAGGCGCGTCGGGCATGGGCGTTTCCTGAGAGTTGGGGGGCGTTCTCGCCAAGTGTGGGGGCTTTCGGTTGGCTGTTCTCTGCTTCGGCGGGGCCGTTTGGTGCAGATCCGGCATGGGCAGGTGCCCTTGATTCGATGGCTCCGGAAGGCGGACGGCGCCGGTACCGGCGAGGGTCGCCGGGCGACTGCCTCGAGGGCGAAACCGGGCCGGCGCACCTCAAGGCGCGCAGAACCGGGCTCACCAGTCCGCGGATCGGAGTCCCCGGGGACGCCGGTCGTCAGTTGCGGAACGAAACCGCGGTGAGTTGAGACCGGGTCACAATGGGTGGGGAACGCGCCGCCCGTGGAGCTGCGTCATCCCCCAGCGAATCCGGGAAGCAAGTCTAGCACGCACGGACCCGGCCGCCCCGGGAAAACCGCGCTGTGAGTGAGGTCGGCAGCCCTTACCGCGCCTCGATGGAATTGACGGTCACGGTGGTCCCGTCCTCGCTGAGCACCCCGGTGACGGTGACGTCCTGCCCCGCGAACTCCGTGACCTTCGCCTGATCGTCCACCGCGTACACGGCGTCGTCCGCCTCCACGAAGAGCGCGAGCGCCGCCCCCATCTCGACGCAGGCGATGGCGCATTCCGGATCGGTCATCCCGTCCATCATGTGCTCCTTGGCGCACATGTCGTCGGTGACGTGCGCCGCCCAGGTCTGCTCCTCCTGGGCCACGGCGAGGGCGGCGGCGCCCGCCAGCAGCAGAACCAGGGAAAGAACGATGGTTACGTTTCGAACGGGACGCATGACGACCTCCTGCCAGCCATCCGGGCGGCTATCGGTCGGCATTGTGGCGCATCCGGGCCGGCCGGGCGAACCCAAACGATGGTTGCCGGCCAGTATGCTCCCCGCCGTCCATGGGGAAAGCGCCAACCAAGCCGGTCAGCGGGATGAGAGACCACCTTCCCGCCGCCGCCCTGACCCGCCGGGAAGCGTTCCGCCGCGTCGAGACCGCTTTCGCCACGCACGGCTTCGTACCCATCGAGACGCCGGCGATGGAGCGGCTTTCGACGCTGCTCGGGAAGTACGGCGAGGAGGGTGACCAGCTCATCTACCGGGTGCTTCACCGGGGCGAGCGGTTGGCCCGGGCTCTGGGCCGGCAGCCGGTCGAGCCGGGCGACCTATCCGAACTCGGCCTGCGTTACGACCTGACCGTCCCGCTCGCCCGGGTCACCGCCGAGTACCGCGCCCAACTGCCCCCGGTGTTCCGGCGCTACCAGATCCAGTCGGTCTGGCGCGCCGACCGGGCCCAGCGCGGGCGTTTCCGGGAGTTCACGCAGTGCGACGCCGACATCGTGGGGAGCAGTTCCCTGGTCGCCGATGCCGAGACACTCGTGGTGCTGCACGCCGCGCTGGTGGCTCTCGGTTTCTCGGACTTCACCATCCTGCTGAACCACCGGGAGTTGCTGCGGGCGCTGATCGCGGCGAGCGGAATCTCCGCTCCATCCGAGCAGGAGACGCTCGTGGTGCTCGACAAGATGGGCAAGATCGGCCGGGAGGCCGTGGCGAGCGAGCTCGGCGGCCTCGCCGAGGTGGGGACGGACCGGGCCCGGCGGCTCCTCGAGCTGGTGCCGGGCGATGCCGAGGACCGGGAGGGTGACCTGGACCGGCTCCGCCGTCTCGGGCAGGCGCTCCCCGAGGGGCCCGGAAGAAGTGCCGCGTCGGACCTCATCGAGTTGTTCGGTGCGCTCGACGGCGCGCTGGGAGGAGCCGCTCCGGTCCGTTTCTCTCCGAGCCTGGCGCGCGGGCTGAGCTACTACACGGGACCCATCTTCGAGGTGGTCGCGGCGGGAGGCGCCGGATCGCTCGCCGGGGGCGGCCGCTACGACGGTCTCGTCGGGATGTTCAGCGGGAGGGCGACCCCGGCGGTGGGGTTCTCGCTGGGCATGGAACGCATCCTGATGCTGCTGGAAGAAGGTGGCGCGTTCTCGGCCGAGGGGGCGGCGCCGCAGGCCATGCTCTGTCCGCTGCCGGGCATCGACACGGGCGACACGCTCCGGGTGGCCGGCGCCCTGCGTGCCGCCGGAGTGCGGCTCGACGTCCAGGTGGACGCCCTGAAGCTCGGAAAGCAGCTCGGGCGCGCGGCCGCAGCCGGCGTTCGGTACGCGCTGATCCTCGGCCCCGATGAACTCGAGGCCGGGGAGTGCACCGTGCGCGACCTGGAGTCCGGCGAGCAGCGCACCGTCCCGCTCGACGAGGTTCCGAGGGCCCTCGAAGCCTGACGCCGCCGATCAATCCACCGGCGTCAACAACACGCGGCTGCGATCCCGGATCCGGGGATTCAGGGCATCCGCCCTGCCCTGCTTCGGGTCCGGAAGCCGCTCCGTCCGGAAGCGCCTGCCCGCCGCGAAGTACTCCGGCTGCCGCATGGGCGGAAGCGGCCGCGACGGATCGCGGACGTAGATTCCGCTCTCGATCTCGCGCATGGCACCGACGAACAGGATTTCCCGCCACTTCCGCCGGGGAACGCTGAAGGCTCCGCGGTCTCCCACCGGTCTGAGGTCGTGGAAGGGGCCGGGATCAGACATTTGGACGCGAATAGTGGCCTTCTAGGATAGGCAGGCGCTCATGCCTCAGGTCCACCTCGTCCTCGTGCGGCCACGGCGTGCGGAGAACATCGGGGCCGTGGCCCGGGTGATCGGCAACACGGGGCTTGCCGGCCTCCGCCTCGTCGAGCCGGGAGACTGGCGCACCGTCGAAGCGTTCCGCATGGCCTGGCAGGCCGAAGTAGTGCTCGAGCAGGCGGCCGTGTTCCCCACGCTGGCCGAGGCGGTCGGCGGTTGCCGGCTGGTGGCCGGACTGAGCGGCCGGGGGCGGGAAGCGATCCGCCACCTGACTCCGCGGGAACTCGGCGGCGAAGTCGCGGCGATCGAGGCGGACGGCGAGGTCGCGGTGGTCTTCGGCAACGAGTCGAGCGGGTTGACGCTGGAGGAGCGGTCGCTCTGTCAGCGCCAGGTGCGGATTCCGACCTCGCCCCGGCAGCCCTCCCTGAACCTCGCCCAGGCGGCGATGATCGCCGCCTACGAGATCTTTCTGGCGAGCGGTCCCCCTCCCGAGGAACCCCTCCGGCGAACCACCGCGGAACAGGCCGAGCGCGCGCTCCTCACCCTGCGCGACGCCATGCTCGCGGTTGGGTTCCTGCCGCCGGAGAAACCGGAAGCGCGCTTCGCCGAATGGCGCGAGCTCTTCGGGCGCGCCGGCCTCACCGAGCGCGAAACCCGGATGATGATGGCGTTCACCCGGCGGGTGAAGGACGCCGGAACCCGGGCGGGAAAGCCGCCGGCCCGAAGCGGCTAGCGTTCAGGCGCGACCACTCGCCGCGCCCCGTCCTCAGAGACTCCCGCGGAAGAGGCGGATCACCCGGTCCCAGGCGTCCGCTGCCGCGTCGGCGTCATACACCTCGGGACGGCCGTCGTTGAAGAACGCGTGATCGGTTCCCGGATAGGTGTGGAACTCGTGAGCGACGCCGGCGCCGGTGAGCGACGCGTCCAGGTTGGCGACCGCCTCGGCGTTCACGAAGCCGTCGTTCTCGGCGAAGAGCCCCAGCACCGGACAGCGGATCGCCGCGTAGTCCGGGTGAACGTTCGGGTGGACGCCGTAGAAGTCGACGCAGGCGCCGATGCGCGGCGACTTGCTGGCGGCATAGAGCGCGAGCTGGCCGCCCATGCAGAAACCCACCACCCCGACGGAGTCGCCGGAAGCGACGGTCGCCAGGTGGTCCGCGGCGCCGCGCAGATCCTGCTCGGCGCGGTCCACCTCGAGCGCCATGAACAGCTTGCCGGCCTCGTCCGGCGAGGTGGTCGCCTCGCCGTGGAACAGATCGGGAGCGAGCGCCGTGAATCCGGCCTCCGCGAAGCGGTCTGCAACCTCCCTGATGTGGCCCACCAGACCCCACCATTCCTGGATCACCAGAACCCCGGGCCCCGGCCGATCCGGCACCGCGAGGTAGCCGTCCGCGGAACCGCCGTTCGCGGCAAAGGAAACCATTTCGCTGCGCATCGTGATCCTCCTCCGGGGGGCCGCGATGCTACCAGCGCGGGCTCTTCCGGCCGCGAAAATCCTTCCGGAATGCGCGTTTCGTTTGTTATCGTCGTTCGGCTACCGCGCCAGGAGCGAAAGGAAGGACGCCGATGAGCCCACTGCTCGCGACGCTCGTGTGCTTCGCGCTCTACATCGTCGGCTACCGCTTCTACGGCCGGCGCATCGCCCGCCGCTCCTTCGAGCTGGACGATTCGCGGCCGACTCCCGCCCACGAACTGAACGACGGGCACGACTACGTCCCGACCCCGAAGCCGGTCCTCTTCGGGCACCACTACGCCTCCATCGCGGGTCTGGCCCCCATGCTCGGGCCGGCCATCGCGGTGATCTGGGGCTGGGTCCCCGCGATGATCTGGGTGGTCGTCGGAACCCTGCTGGTGGGCGCGGTGCACGACTTCTCGGCGCTCTGCATCAGCATCCGGGCGAAGGGCAGGTCCATCGGCCGGATCGCCGAGGACATCATCGGCCGGCGCGCCAAGTACCTCTTCCACGCCCTGATCGTCTTCCTGGTCGGGCTCGCGATGGGCGTCTTCGTCCAGGTCGTCGCGCAGCTCTTCTCGAGCATCTTCTATCCCGAGGCGGTCGCTCCGAGCACCGCGGTGATGGTGCTCGCCATCGCCATGGGGTACCTCTCCTACCGGAAGGGCGTCCCGCTGCGCTACCTCGTGCCCGTGGGCGCCACGCTCCTGTTCGTGAGCATCTGGCTCGGGATGGCGGTGATTCCGACGCCGGATCTCTCCACGACGGCCTGGAGCTATGTGCTGCTGGTCTACGCCTTCTGCGCCTCGGTCCTGCCCGTCTGGCTGCTGCTCCAGCCTCGGGACTTCCTGAACTCCATCCTGCTCTACCTGGGCCTCATCGGGATCTTCGTCTCCTTCGTGATCCAGAACCCCGAGTTCGCAGCCCCCGCCTACAACCCCGAGCCCAGCGGCGCCCCGCCCATTCTCCCGTTCGTCTTCGTCGTGATCGCCTGCGGCGCGGTTTCCGGGTTCCACGCGCTGGTCTCGTCGGGCACCACTTCCAAGCAGATCAACAAGGAGAGCGACGCACCCCTCATCGGCTACGGGGGGATGATCGCCGAGAGCCTGCTCGGGCTTTCGGCCGTGCTCGCCTGCACCGCGGGATTCGCGAGCAGCGATCTGTGGCACCAACACTACGCGGACTGGAACGCGGCGAACGGTCTCGCCCAGAAGCTGGACGCCTACATCACGGGAGCCGCCAACTTCCTGGTCACCATCGGGATTCCGGTGGAGGCGGGGAAGGCCTTCGTGGCGCTCGTGGCGGTCTCCTTCGCCCTCACCACCCTCGACTCGGCAACCCGGATCCTCCGCTACAACATCGAGGAGATCTCGGAGAGCATCAAGGTTCCGGCCCTCGGGAACCGCCACGTGGCCTCCCTGCTCGCGGTGGCGATCATCGGCTTCTTCGCGCTGATGAAGGTCCCGTCGGGGACCGGAGAGATGGTGCCCGCGGGCACCGCGCTCTGGGCGCTCTTCGGGACCACGAACCAGATCATGGCGGGACTGACCCTGCTGTCGGTCACCCTCTACCTCTACTTCCGCAAGAAGCCGTTCGCCTTCGCGCTCTTCCCGATGGTGTTCATGGTCGGCATCACCATCGCCGCCATGATCTACAACATTCGGCTCTACGCGGAGTCCGGCAACCTCGTCCTGCTATTGGTGGGCGGGGCGATCATGGCGCTCGCCGTCGGGCTGGTCTTCGAGGGGATCCTCCGGTTCACGAAGGGCCGGGAGGCCGCGATCGAGGGCATCCGCCGGGCGTTCGGGGACTGAACGCGGAAGGGGCATGTCCTCGCCGATCAGGTCCGGCGCAACCCTGATCGCGGCGCTGCTGCTCGCGGCCACCGCCGCGGGGCAGGACCGGCTCGCGCTGGTCGGCGGCATGCTGCTCGACGGCTACGACGTGCCCCCGCTCCACCACGCGGCGGTGCTCATCGAGGGCGACCGCATCGTCGCGGTGGGCCGCGCCGCGGAAATGGAGATTCCGCCGGACGCCGACGTGGTGGACACGCGCGGCCGGGTGATGATGCCCGGGATGATGGATCTCCACGCCCACCTCGCGGTCCTCGGCCACGGCGAGTACGGCCGCTGGTTCTCCTGGATCGACGAGGAGGGGGTGGACATCGAGGAGGTCATGGAGATCTCGGCGAAGCAACTCCTGCTCGCCGGGGTGACCACCGCGGTGGATCTCGGGGCGCCGCTCGAAGCCAGCCTCGCGGTGCGCGACCGCATCGCCCGCGGCGAGGTCCCCGGCGCCCGGTTGCTGATGGCGGGCCCCTGGATCACCCGCCGGGTGAGTTTCTGGCCCGAGAACTACCAGATCGGCATCAGCTCGCCGGAGGAGGCCTCGGCGGCGGTCGAGCGGCTCGCCGAAGCCGGAGTGGACGTCATCAAGGCGTGGGTCGGGCTCACCCGCGAGGACTACCAGGCGGTCGCGGACACCGCGCACCGCCACGGGCTCCGGGTCCACGCCCACGTGTACGCGCCGGACGACGTCCGGAACGCGCTCGAAGCCGGCATCGATGTCCTCACCCACGCGGGATCGGCGGGCACGCCGCCCTACGAAGAGGACCTGCTGCGCGACATCGTGGTCGCCGGCCGCCCGGTGGTGATCACCGGCGCCCACCGGGTGTGGGTGTTCCCGGCCACCGTGGAGTTCCCCGAGCGGCTGCAGGACCCGCGGCTCCGGGACGACCTGCCGGCAGCCATGTACGACGAACTGCAGCGCAGCTTCGAGAACTTCCACACGCTTCCCTACTTCCAGACGACCGCCCGCCAGATGTTCTTCGGCGACGCCTCGCTCGGACAGTGGATCGAGGCGGGAGCGGTCATGGGGATGGGCACCGACTCCGGAACGCCCATGAACTTTCACACCGAAGCCCTCTGGCGGGAACTGAAGGCCCACGTGGATCTGGGCATGACGCCCATGGAGGCCATCGTGGCGGCGACCCGGATCAACGCCCGGATCCTCGGACTGGCCAACGACCTGGGCACCATCGAGCCGGGCAAGATCGCGGACATCGTGGTGCTCCGCGGGGACCCGCGGTTCAGCATCACCGCGCTCGACGACCCCGAGCTCGTCGTCAAGGACGGCAAGGTGTACCGAAGGGAGTAGCGGCACGCCGCCAAGGAGACAACCATGAAGATTTCCGGTTTCCCGTTCCGGACCGTGCCGGTCCGGCAGACTGCGGCCGTGCTGGCCGTCCTCATCGGCCTTGCCGCGCCTTCCTTCGCTCAGGAAGCCGCCCATCCCATCCGCGTCGGGGAGATGCGAAGCCAGGACCGCCCCGTGGTGCCCGGAGTCCACGGCCTGGTGACGGCGGGACACCCGCTGGCGACCATGGCCGGCGTCCAGACGCTGATGAAGGGCGGCAACGCGATCGACGCCTCGGTCGCGGTGCTGGCGGTCCTGAACGTCGTCCGTCCACAGATGTCCGGCGCAGCCGGGAACGGCTTCCTGACCTACTTCGACAAGGCCTCGGGAACGGTCCATTCCCTGAGCGCCACCGGCGCGGCGCCGGGCGCGCTCCGCGCCCAGGACCTGACGCCCGACCAGTTGAACAAGGGCATCAACGCCGGCGTGGTCCCGGGCCTCTTCGGCGCCTGGATCTCGATGCTCGACCGTCACGGCACCATGAGTCTCGAAGAGGTGCTGGCGCCCGCGATCGACTACGCGAAGAACGGGCATCCCATCGAGGAGTCGGTGTCGCGGGCGATCGCACTCTCGCGGGAGGACTTCGAGCGCTTCCCGACCAGCGTGCGGATGTTCCTGCCCGAGGGGCGGGTGCCGGAGACCGGCGAGCTCTTCAAGATGCCCGATCTCGGCCGGACGCTCGAGAGACTCGTCGAGGCGGAGCAGGCCGCCCGGCGCACCGGCAAGGACCGCTCGGAAGCCCTCGACGCCGCCTTCGACCGCTTCTACCGCGGCGACATCGCCGAGGAGATGGCCCGCTTCTACGAGGAGAACGACGGTCCGTTCACGCTCGAGGATTTCGCGGCCTACGAGCCCATGTGGAAGGAGCCCCTCCACACCAACTACCGGGGGTACGACGTCTACTCGAGTCCGCCCACCTCCCGCGGCGGCATGGAAGTGCTGATGCAGCTCAACCTGATCGAGGGCTTCGACATTGCCGCACTGGGCCAGAACTCGGCCGAAACGCTCCACCTCGTGATCGAGTCGATCAAGGTCGCCAAGTCCGACGTCTACCGCTACGTCGCGGACCAGGCCAGGTTCGAGGTTCCGCTCGAGGGACTCCTCTCGAAGGAGTACGCCGAGACGCGGCGCGCGCTCATGAACGAGCGGACCGCGATTGCCTACCCCGAAGGCGGCGTCCCGCCGGGCGCGGCCGCCACGGATGCGGCGCCGGGCGTTCTCTCCGCGGCGAACCCGGCAGCCAGCCGGTCCTTCGCCGGCAGCACCACCAGTTTCTCGGTGGTGGACGGGGCCGGCAACGCGGTGGCCTGCACCCCGACCCACGGCGGCATGTTCGGCACCGCGGTGGTGGTCGGGGGCACGGGCCTCACCTTCAACAACGGAACCCGGATCGGCTCCACCGCGCCGCATCCCGACCACCCGAACTACGCCCGCGGCGGCCAGATCCCCATCCTGAACAACTCGCCGATCATCGTCCTGAAGGACGGCGAGTTCCTGCTCGCGCTCGGGACACCGGGCGGGGAGACCATCGGTCAGACCCAGTTCCAGGTGCTGTTGAACATCCTCGACTTCGGCCTGAACATCCAGGAGGCGGTCGCGGCGCCCCGCCTCAGCCTCTTCGCCGACCCCAACTTCTACACGCCGGGGGCCGACATCCTGGTGCGGGTGGAGAACCGGGTGACGCCGGGAGTGGTCGAAGCGCTCCTCGGGATGGGCCACCGGGCCGAACTCACGGGCGGCTACGCCCTCGGCAGCAACAACGGCATCCTCATGGATCTCGCGGCCGGCACCATGACGGCGGGCGCCGACCCCCGCCGCGCCGCCTACGCCATCGGCTACTGATGGCGCTCGGAGCGCCGGCCTCCGGCCGGCATCGCGGCCCCCAGGGCCGCGGAACCGCGCACGCTCCTCCCCCGGATGGCACCCTTCGGAGCGCCGGCCTCCGGCCGGCATCGCGGCCCCCAGGGCCGCGAAACTCTCGTCCTCACGCACCCTGGTAACGAATCGCCACCCATGAAACTCCCAACCGCCCTCATCACCCTCCTCCTCCTGCTCCTCGCCGGCACCGCCCCCGCCCAGGACGTCCCCATGCCCGAAATGGTGGAGATCCAGGGCGGCGTCTTCTTCATGGGCTCGCAGGCCGGCCCGCCCCAGGAAAAGCCCATCCACGCCGTCCAGGTCTCGGACTTCTGGATCTCGAAGTACGAGATCACCCACGCCGAGTTCGCCGCCTTCGTCGAGGACACCGGTTACGAGACCGAGGCGGAGAAGTTCGGCACCGGCCGGATCCTCCGGGACGGCCGCTTCGTCTACTCCCCGGGCTTCACCTGGAAGGAGCCCCACGGACCGGGCTCGACGGTCACGGAACCCGACAGGTACCCCGTGGTCCAGGTGAGCTGGAACGACGGCGTCGCCTACACCCGCTGGCTCAGCCGGCAGACCGGCCAGGCCTGGCGGCTGCCCACCGAGGCCGAGTGGGAGTACGCCTGCCGCGGCGGCACCCAGACGACCTACTGGTGGGGCGACGACTTCGACCAGACGAACGTGAACACCGCGGGCGCCTGGCGTCCGGGGGACGCCCCCTGGCCCCGGGACGAACACACCCTGATCACCCCGATCGACCGCTACCCGGCGAACCCCTTCGGGCTCCACGACATGCTCGGCAACAACTGGGAATGGGTCCAGGACTATTCCTCCGCGGACTACTACGCCGCCCAGGTGCGGCGGCCGGAGTCACCGGTGGTGGATCCCCAGGGGCCCGCCTCCGGCCATGAGCGCGTCCTTCGCGGCGGGGGGTGGAACGTCAACCCGGACCGGGCGACCTGTTCGTTCCGTTTCCTCGCCGACCCGCCGGTCTACCGCAGCGACCACGTCAGCCTGCGGGTGGTCCGGAACCCCTGAGGCGCACGGCGGCTCCCCGTCGGCGCCGCTGCCCGCAGGACGACGCCGGCCGGTGATGGCTCCGGCGCCGAGGGCGCCGGCCGTGCGCTGACTCCTCCGGCGGGCCGGATTCCGCAGCCGGGCCGCGCCGCGCGACGGGGGCCCGGTCGAACTCGGTACGGCGGGCCGCCAGCGTAGCCGAGAGATCCGAATCTCCCGACATTCGCTCCGGAAACCCGGTCTTGTCCGGTCCGGAACGTTGAACACGAAACGGAGAGTTTGATTCATCCAAGAATCCGCTCCTCCGCTTGGTTGGAGACCGGGGACCCGGGCGAGTGGACCCGCGGCGGCCCCGGGCGGCTGCTCCATTGGAAACAGCGACTCATCGCGAGTCTCCGGCTGCGTTCGGGCGTCCGGTCGCCCGGTTGCACTTTCTGTGACGGCACCGGCCGGACCGGATTGTCCGGCTTCGCCAAGGACGCAACTGCGCAACTTCAAAAAGGAGAAACCATGCGAAAGTCCACTTGTGCGCTGCTGCTCGCGGCGTGTCTTGTTATCCCGGCCATGGCGTTTAGCCAGGGCGGCGATTCGAGCATCCGGGGCACGGTCACCGACAACTCGGGCGGAGTCCTTCCGGGGGTCACCGTCACCGCCACCAGCCCGGCGCTGATCGCCCCCGAGGTCGCCGTCACCGACAGCCAGGGCGCCTATCGTTTGTTGAACCTCCCGGTGGGCGTCTTCACGATCGAAGCCTCGCTCCAGGGGTTCGCCACGTACCGGCAGGAAGGCGTGGTCGTGCGCGCCAGCACGAACATCGGCGTGGACGTGGTGATGTCCATCAGCGAACTCGAAGAGACCATCACGGTCACCGCCGAGACGCCGATGCTCGAGATCGCCCGCCCCGGCAACATCCTCACCATCGAGGGCGACTTCCAGCGCGACCTGCCGATCCAGGCGCGCGGCAACTGGAGCGACTTCCTCGAGATGACTCCCGGCGTGAACGCCCGGCCGTTCGATGACGGTTCGGGCCGGATGGTGTACTTCGGCCACGCGACCGAGCATTTCGCCCACGTCATCCAGCTCGAAGGCATGGCGGCGGCCGGCTATCAGGACGCCCAGGTCACTTACGTCGGCATGGGTTCCGACGTGATCGAGGACGCATCCGTGAAGACCGGAGGCGCCGAAGCGAAGGATCCCCTCGGCACCGGGCTGATCATCAACATCGTCACCAAGAGTGGCGGGAACGACCTCTCCGCTTCGGCCTCCTACGACCACCAGGAGTACGACTGGGGCACCGGAGACGACGAGGGACTCGGGGGTTTTTTCGGCGACAACGAGCTCCCCGACAACTTCAACCCGTTCGCCGCCGAACTGGCGAGCTTCCAGGCGCTCGGTGTGTACAACCCGCCGGACACCGTGGTTGCCGGCGCCGGAACCCCGACCGCGCATCTCGTCCGGCAGGCCGACTTCTCCGCCGGGGGGCCGATCCTGCGCGACCGGGCGTGGTTCTTCGGCACCTACCGCTACGCCGACCTCGCGGCGCGGATCAGCCGGAGCGCGGTGGACGTGGACCGGCTCAGCCAGCTCTCCGGAATCCCGCTCGCCAGCGGACTCGGAAGCGCGCCGGCCTACAGTGCGTTCCCGAACACGACGAAGAGCCACCAGCCGTACGTCAAGCTGACCGCCCGGCTGAACCCGAGCCACGAGCTCTCCGCCTACTACCAGCGCGACCAGCTCGACAACACCTCGAACCGCGAGTACGACATCGCCCCGCGGTTCACGGTCAAGACCGGAGGCGACCTGTTCGGCGCAAAGCTGACCTCGGTCTTCGGCGCGAACACGGCGGGGCAGTTCCTTGCCTCGTGGAACAACAAGGCGAGCGAGGTCCTGCAGGACGCGCAACCGCAGCTCGCGTCGATTCCGCTCTACGTGGAGATTCACGACGGTTTCACCGTGAACCCGTCCGGCACAACCGGCGACGGCGGGCGTATAGCCGCGCTCGGGACCGGCGGCGGTGGGGCCAACGGGAACCAGGGCCAGATCCGACCCACGCGGCTCCTGCTGCTTCGCGGGGACCTGACCCACTACGTGGACGATCTCGCCGGTTCGCACGAGATCGGCTTCGGCGTCTATGCCGCCCCCTGGAACCTGTACGAGGAGACGCGTCTGTATTCGCCCTCGGGCGCCTGGCGGCAGGAGTGGCACGCGCCGGTGGACGCGAACGGCAACCAGGTCTCGGATCTCTCGCAGGCGGTGCGCACCGTCTGGTACCGGCGCCGCTGGAACGGCACCGAAACGGCGCCCGCAAGCGAACTGCTGGTCCGCGACGCCCGGGACAGCGACCTCGCGGTCTATCTCCAGGATGCCTGGCGGCCGAACGACCGCCTCACCCTGAACCTCGGACTGCGGGCCGACCGGGTGAAGCGCCACGACGGCATCCTCGACATTGACCGGATGGACACCATCGCGCTCGGCCCGCGCGCCGGGTTCTCCTACCAGCTCACCGGGGACGGCCGCACCGTGCTGCGAGGCAACTACGGCCGCGTGCACGAGCAGGTGAACGGGCGCGACCAGGTCACGTTCAGTCATTCGGGCTCGACGATCGGCGAATACAACGAGTACGACCACGACGGGGACGGCATCCCGGACCACAGCGTCTTCACGCAACCGGTCGCCGGACTCCCCTCTGACGTGCTGTTCGATCCCGACATCGGGCAGCCGTTCGTGGACGAGTTCATCGGCGGCATCCGCCGGCAGTTCCCGGGCCAGCTCGCGATGGACGTCGCGGTGGTCCACCGGCGCTACACCGACAACTACGCGTTCCTCGAACAGAACGGCTTCTGGCCCGCCGAGTCGCCGGCTTCGGTTCCCCGCGGCGAGTTCCAGTACGGGCGCGTGGATCCCGATACCGGCAACGTGTACCAGCAGACGAACAACTCGTGGAGCAACCTCGTCTATACGGCGCTCGAAATCACCACCACGAAGCGCACCGAGCGGATGTCCGCGACGCTGAACATCAACCGGCAGTGGCAGCACTTCGCGGGCGACTGGAACCCGAACGACCCGGCGCGCTACATCCAGCCCGAGAAGTTCGACTCCAACAGGGCGCTCTACATGCCGCGGGGCAACAACGAGCACAACACGCTGCGCAGCAACAACGCGCTCTCGTACGCCCCGACCTGGCGGCAGTTCTCGGTCCGCGGCGGGCTCACCTACCTGCTGCCGTTCGACATCACCGGCGGCGTCAGCTACACGGCGAACGCCGGCCCCTGGTCCGGTCCGCCGCTCGCGCGGCTCGCGTCCGACGACCCGCAGGTCACGCAGTACGGTCCGGGACAGGCGAACAACGGCCAGACCAACCCTCTCTCGACCCGCTACCGCATCGTCGGCGCCGACCGCGGCGAGCTCCAGCCGCAGGCGCCCACCGTGCACACGGTCGGGCTCTCGCTAGGCAAGATCGTGGACTTCGGGCCCGCGCAGCTCGAGGTCACGGCGCAGATGTTCAACCTGCTCGACGCCCACAACCACAACCAGTTCACCTACAGCTCGGCGAACCGCGCGTTCAGCTCGAACTTCCTCCAGCTCCGGAGCCGGCAGAACGCCCGGACCATGCTGCTCCGGGGAACGCTCCGCTTCTAGCGAACCGGCTCTCGCCTCAGGGGCGCCTTCCCACGCGGGGGGCGCCCTTCCGGCACGATGCCGGTCGAGTGAGCGAGCGCCTATTCCCCACTTCACATAGCAAAATGGGCAATAGCCTCCCATTTGCGCGTTGTTCCGCCGGCGCCACGGGACAGGAGATCCCGGGGACTGCGGGGCGTTGGCTACCGCGCGCAGGTGAGGTGGCGGCCGCCGTCCACCGGGATCGTGACCCCAGTACAGAAGCCCGCGTCGTCCGAGAGCAGGAACAGCGCCAGGTCGGCGACCTCCTCCGGCTTGCCGATTCGGCCGATGGGGTGCGTGGTCTTGCTGTGCTCCACGAAGGCCGCGTAGCGGTCGTCGTCGAGCCCACCGGCCAGGTGGAGTTCGGTCCGCGTCACGCCGGGGTTCACGGAGTTGACGCGCACCCCCTTGGCGGCGAGTTCGAGGGCCGAGCAGCGCGTCAACTGGTCGAGCGCGGACTTGCTCGAGTTGTAGGCCAGCACTCCCGGGAACGAGCGAATGCCGTTCACGCTGGAGACGTTGACGATGCTGCCCTTCCGCTCGAGCAGGTGCGGCACCGAGAGCCGCATCAGGTCGAAGACGGCCTCCACGTTCAGGGCGAACATCCGCTGCCAGGCGTCGAGCCCGGTGTTCTCGATGGTGCCGAAGGCGATCACGCCGGCGGAGTTCACGAGGTGGTCCAGCCCGCCGAAGCGTTCGACCGTTTCCTCCACCACCCGCGACCGGAAGCCCGCTTCGGTCACGTCGCCCGCCAGGGGGAGCGCCGCGCCGCCGGCCATCTCGATCTCGCGGGCCAACGCTCCGAGTCGTTCGGGCCGGCGGGCGGTGACGGTGACCTTCGCGCCCTCTCCGCCGAGCGCCAGAGCGGTGGCCCGCCCGATCCCGCTGGAGGCTCCGGTCACGATGGCGACCCTGTTCTGAAAGCGTTTCTGCGCGCGATCCGGCACGTCGTTCTCCTCTGCCTGGCAGCGGCGGCGGTGCGCCGCCCGCTGGACATCCCCAAACCCCGGGCGGGAGACTATCGCCCGTGCCCGAGTTTCCCGACGTCGAGCTGTACCGCGCCGCGATCGGGGGCCGGATCGTGGGTGCGCGCCTTTCGGCGTTTCGGATCGCCTCCCCGCACCTCCTCGCCTCGGTGGAGACGCCTCCCGAGGCCCTGATCGGACGGATCGCGACTGGAGTCCGCCGGATCGGCAAGCAGCTCGTCATGGAGTTCGAAGAGGAACTGTTCTGCGCCGTCCACCTGGCGGTGGCGGGACGGTTCCACTGGACCGCGAGTTCGGCCTCCGGGAAGCCGCTGCGGCTGTCCCCGCGCGGCAACCTGGCCGTCTGGGTTTTCGAATCGGAAGCCGAGAGTGGCGGAAAGCTGCGGCTCGTCGAGCGGAGCCCGAAGAAGCGCGCTTCCATCCGGGTCGGCCAGGGCCCGGAGCCCCTTCGGGCGCTCGACCGCGGCGGACTGGAAATCCCCGGATCCACCCCTGAGGAGTTCGCGGCCCGGCTCGCGGGCCTGACGAAAACCATCAAGCGGGCACTGACCGAGCCGGCCCGCTTCGCCGGGGTCGGCAACGCCTACTCGGATGAGATTCTCCACCGGGCCCGGCTCTCGCCATCGAAACGCGCCGGCAGCCTCAGCGACGAGGAGATGACGCGTCTCCACGGCGCCGCGGAGTCCGTGCTGACCGAGTGGGCCGCGCGGCTTCGGGAAGAGTGCGGCAGCGCCTTTCCCACGGGCGTCACCGCCTTCCGCGAGGGAATGGCGGTGCACGGCCGCTTCGGCCAGCCCTGTCCGGACTGCGGATCCCCGGTGCAGCGGGTGCGCCGCGCCGAGAACGAGTTCAACTACTGCGCGACCTGCCAGACCGGCGGCCGTCTGCTGGCGGATCGGGCGATGTCCCGGCTGCTCCGGAAGAAGTGGCCGCGGACGCTCAAGGCGGCCGAGGAACGACGGCGGCGGCTCGGGACGCCGGAATCCGGCTCGTCATCGCCGGGTGACCGCGGCCGTTCCTGAGCCCGGCCGTTACCAGGGCAAATCCACCGCGAAGATGCTGAGGATTCCGACCCCGAAGACCGCGACGGCGAGTCCGAAGAGAAGGACGCGAACGAGGCTGGTCGCGAGCAAGACCACGATGGCGCGGCCGGGCGAGCAGCCCCCCATGTCCATGATCGAGCGCACTTCCAGAACGATGGAGTAGATCCAGGCGAACGTGCCTACGAGCGGCACGATCCCGAAGATCCACGGACTCAGGGTGAAGTACTGCGACCGGATCCAGTCGGGATAGGACGGCAGGCCTCCCGCAGGCGCTTCCTTTACGAACAGTTGGGTAAAGAGCCGGGACAGGACGCAGTGGAAGGTGAGCCACCCGAGGACCACCAGAGGGTAGAGGAGCGTCAGGAACACGCCCAGCGTCACGACACTGCCCACGAGCGCGATCCCGAGCAAGGCCACCAGAACACTCTGGAACGTGCGGGGAGCCTCCGCGATGTGCCGGAAAGCCCCTGGGGTGAGGCTGAGGACAGCCACCAGGCGCTCTCCGAGGCCGGGTCCGAGGGCCGGATCGGCGGGCGCGGGCGGCGCTCCGTCGGGCGCGCCCGGATTGTCGGAAGCGGGAGATGACGATTCCATAGCGCTCGAACCTACCACGAGTTAGAGGGGATGTGCGGGTGTGTGACGGCGCTGTCCGGGCCGTCGCGCCGAGAGCACGTATGGGGTTGCGACGTGCGCGGCGCGGAGCGCCGCGGTGCCGGTCTGGAGACCGGCGTTCCAAGCCGCTGTGCCGCCCGTGCTCGGGAACGATGCGCGGTGCCGGTCTGGAGACCGGCGTTCCAAGCCGTCGCGCCCCTCAGGCCGGTTCCTCCCGGACCCCCATGAGGCGGCCGGTGCGGCCGATCGCCGCGCCGGCGACCGTCATGCCCCAGAAGTAGCCCGGGATGGCGCCGACCAGGCAGAGGAGGACCGTGAGATCGGCAATGAAGGCGAACAGGATCAGGCTCAACAGCAGGACGATGTAGTTTCCGAAGTTGGCTCGGATCAGGCCGACGTTCCGGTTCAGCCGGAAGGCCGCGGTGAACCGGCCGGTCGCCGCCAGTTGCACGATCCCGGCCGGGATCAGCGCCTTGGCGATCAACGCCGCGAACACGAGGAAGAAGATGGAGGTCAGGCTCCCGATCACCGAGGTCGCCACCACCGCGGGAGAACCCATGGACTGTCCGATCAGCGCCCAGAAGACCCCGATCGCCACGAGCGCGAGGCCCATCACGATCGCCGCCAGCGTGTAGCCCGCGATCACCCCGAACACCTTGATGCCGTCCACCAGGATCCCTCCGAAGTCATCCCAGTCGGCCATCGGGTGCTCGTCGCCGCGCAGGGCGCCCCGGGCCGTGCGGACGCCGAAACCGAGCAACGCGAACAGGCCGAGGCCGAGCAGCGGGATGAGCACCACCATGAGGCTGCCGATCACGAACTTGGAGAGCGCCTTCGGGTCCCGGAACGCAAAGGTGAACAGACTGCCCAGGTCGAATCGCTCCGGGGCCGGCGGCGCGGGCGGCGGCGGAGGCGGCGGCTCGTCAATCGGCAGGACTGGCTGGTCTTCGGTCATCGTTTTCCTTCCCGGGTCGCCGGGCTCGTTTCCCTTCCCCACTACCAGCTAACGAAGGCGGTTCGGGATGGTTCTCGGGAGCAGCCGACTCCTAGATCCCCATCGTGCGGGCGCTCTGTCCAAGGCCGATGCCAAACGCAGCCTGACTCCAGAACAGTCCCGGGATGATCCCGATCCCGCACAGCGCGAAACTCGCGGCCTCCAGAATCTCGATCAGGATCACGATCAGCAGGAAGACGACGTAGGTGCCGAGGTGGGCCTGGATGAGCCGGAGGTTCTCCTGGATCCGGAACGCGGAACCGATCTCGTTGCTCGCCACCATCTGCGCCAGGGCGACGGGCAGGAGGATCACCGCGAGCAGGCCGAGAAGCAGCGTCACGGGACCGAGTACGAACTCCGCGATCCCTCCGAGAACCGGGATGACGCTGAGGACCGCAGCGACGATAGTCAGCGCGAGCGGAGCCAGGAGATAGCCGAGGGCCACCCCGAGCACGCGAAGCCCGTCACCCAGCAGACTTCCGATGTCCGCCCACTCGGGCATCGGATGCTCCTCGCCCGCCCGGGCGCGCTGCGCCGTCTGGAAGGAGAAGCCGAGCAGCGCCAGCAGGCCGAGTCCGAAGAACAGGATGCCGATCACGGCGAGGCACCCGCCCAGGAACTTCGGCAGGGCGCGCGGGTCGCGGAAGGGACCTCCGAGAATGGCTCCGAGATCCAGGGTTCCGGACGCGGCATTGCCGCCGCTCGGGGTGGGGTGTTCTTCGGTCATGCGATTTGCCTCTGCAATCCGTAACGGGTTTCAGTCCGCCGCGGTTTCCGCCGCTTCCATTTCGACGCCCATGATGCGGCCCGCGTGGCCGATCGCGGCGCCGGATGCCGTCCAGGTCCAGAAGAGGCCCGGCACCAGGCCCACCAGGAAGAGCGACAGGCTGAGGTTGGCGAGGATTCCGAACAGGATGAGGATCAGCAGCAGCAGGATGTAGGTCCCCGGGTGGGCGCGGATCCGGCGCAGGTTCCGGACCCAGCCGAGGGCCGGGCGGATCCGGCCGGTGGCGGCGAGCTGCATCAGTCCGGCCGGCAGGAGCGCCTTGGCGAACCCGGCCAGCAGCACCACGAACCAGCCGGTGACGACCAGACCGAAGACGGCGGCCGCTCCCATCAGGCCGGCTCCGGCCACCGGGACCGCGACCATCTCGGGCAGGATCTGGCCAAAGACGTCGGGGGCGACCCCGCTCTCCATCGCGGCGCCGGCGATCCCGGCGAAGATGCCGCCGGCGATCCCGACCGCCACCAGACCGATCAGCGTGCCCACCAGGAAGAGCGCACCCCCGACCAGGGCCACCACGCCGGCATAGACGAGAACGACCACGACGACGCGCAGACCGTCGGCGAGCTGGCTGGCCACTCCGTCCCAACCCGGCATGGGGTGCTCTTCCCCACGGAGCGCGCCGCGCGCCGTCTGGACCGCGAAACCGAGCAGCCATAGCAACCCGAACCCGAGAAACGGGATCAGCAGGACCGCGAGGCAGCCGATCATCCATTTGCGGAACGCGCGTGGATCGCGGAACGCGAACCCGAGGAGGAAACCGAGGTCGATTCGCGCCGGCGTCGCGTCGGCAGCGGTGGTCGCTTCGTCGTTCATCTTGGCCCCCGGAGGGGCCGGGCGTTAGCCTTACCGCCCCTCGCGCCGATGTTACATAACTCCTTCGGGTCCCTGGTAAAACACCGCACCCCGGGCGGAGACGTGCACGTTTACGCCCTCGAAGCGGTGGAGCGGGAAGGACTCGGGTCCATCGCCCGGCTACCGTTCTCGATTCGGGTGCTTCTCGAGTCGTTGCTCCGCGGGGTGGACGGACGGACGGTCCGCGAAGAGGACGTGGCCGCCCTCGCGGCCTGGAACGCCGCCGCGCCGGCCCGGCGCGAGGTTCCGTTCCGCCCGGCGCGCGTCATCCTGCAGGACTTCACCGGCGTTCCCGCGCTCGTGGACCTCGCCGCCATGCGGTCCGCGCTGGCCCGGATGGGGGGCGACCCCTCGCGGATCAATCCGAAGGCGCCGGTGGATCTCGTCATCGACCACTCGGTGGTGGTCGATTCCTTCGGCACCCCGATGGCGGCCCGCGAGAACGCGGCGATCGAGTTCGAACGGAACCAGGAGCGCTACCGGTTCCTGCGCTGGGGAGCAGAGGCGTTCTCGCGCTTCCGGGTCGTTCCCCCCGCCACCGGCATCGTCCACCAGGTGAACCTCGAACTCCTGGCCCAGGTGGTCATGGAGGACGGCGAGGGCGACGAGCGGGTGCTGCTGCCGGACACCCTGGTGGGGACCGATTCCCACACCACCATGATCAACGGCCTCGGCGTCCTGGGTTGGGGCGTCGGCGGCATCGAGGCCGAGGCGGCCATGCTCGGCCAGCCCTGCTACCTCATCACGCCGAAGGTGGTCGGTTTCCGCCTGAGCGGCGCCCTGCAGGAGGGAGTCACCGCGACCGACCTCGTGCTCACCATCACCGAGCGGCTGCGCGCCCACGGCGTGGTGGAGAGCTTCGTGGAGTTCTTCGGCGAAGGGCTTTCGGAGATCTCGCTTTCCGACCGCGCCACGGTGGCCAACATGGCGCCCGAATACGGCGCCACGATGGGTTTCTTTCCGGTGGACGCCGAGACCCTCTCCTATCTCCGCCGCACCGGCCGGAGCGACGAGGATGTGGACCGGGTCGAGGTGTACACCAAGCGCCAGGGCCTGTTCCGGACCGACGAGACCCCGGACCCGGAATACACCGACGTGCTCGAGCTCGACCTGGGAACGGTGGAGCCGAGCCTCGCGGGCCCGAAGCGGCCGCAGGACCGGGTGGCGCTCTCCGACATGCAGCGCGCCTTCCGCTGGTCCCTGACCGCGCCGGTGGCGGAGCGGGGTTTCGCCCTCGAGTCCGAGCAGCTCGCGCGGACGGCAAGCGCCGGGAACGGCCGGAACCTGGGCCACGGCGCCGTAGTGATCGCGGCGATCACTTCCTGCACGAACACCTCGAACCCGGGCGTGATGCTCGCCGCCGGGCTGCTGGCGCAGCGGGCGGTGAAGCTGGGGCTCACCACCCCGGATCACGTCAAGACCTCGCTCGCGCCGGGTTCGAAGGCGGTCACGGAGTACCTGCGGGACGCGGGCCTGTTGGGCCCCCTCGCCGATCTCGGTTTCCACCTGGTGGGCTACGGGTGCACGACCTGCATCGGGAACAGCGGGCCGCTGCCGGAGAGGGTGGAGCGGGCCATCGAGAGCGCCGACCTGGTGGCGGCTTCGGTCCTTTCCGGGAACCGCAACTTCGAGGGCCGCGTGCACCCGAGCGTGCGCGCCAACTACCTGGCGTCTCCACCGCTGGTCGTCGCCTACGCGCTCGCCGGTACCGTGGACATCGATCTGGAGGAGGAACCGCTCGGAACCGGCGCCGACGGCAATCCGGTGTTCCTGCGCGATGTCTGGCCGAGCAGCGAGGACGTCCGGGACGCTCTCGACCGGGCGCTCCGCCCGGAGACCTTCCGCCGGATGTACGGCAACGTCTGGGACGGAAACCCCACCTGGAACGAGATCCCGGTGGACGCCTCCGAGATCTACCCCTGGGACGAAAGCTCCACCTACATCCAGGAGCCGCCGTTCTTCTCCGGAATGACCGCCGAGCCGGCGCTCCCGGCCGATATCCGGGGAGCGCGGGTGCTCGTCCGCTGCGGCGATTCGGTCACCACCGACCACATCTCGCCCGCCGGCACCATCGCCTTCGATTCGCCGGCCGGCAACTGGCTTCGGGAGCGCGGGATCGAACGCCGCGACTTCAACTCCTACGGCTCGCGCCGCGGCAACGACCGGATCATGCTCCGCGGCACCTTCGCGAACATCCGGTTCCGGAACCAGCTCGCGGGCGGCGCCGAGGGCGGATTCACGGTCCACCACCCGTCGGGCGAGCAGACCACCATCTTCGAGGCCGCGCGGCGCTATCGCGAGGAGGGCACCCCGCTCGTGATCCTCGCCGGCAAGGAGTACGGGACCGGCTCCTCCCGCGACTGGGCCGCCAAGGGAACGCTGCTCCTGGGCGTCAAGGCGGTGATCGCCGAGAGCTTCGAGCGCATCCACCGCAGCAACCTGGTCGGCATGGGCGTCCTGCCGCTCGAGTTCCCGGCGGGAGAAAATGCGGAATCCCTCGGTCTGATCGGCGACGAGCTCCTCGACATCGAGGGCGTGAGCAACGGTCTCGCACCCGGCGTCCGGGTCACGGTGACCGCAAGGCGGAACGGGAAGTCGCGCTCGTTCGAGGCGCGCTGCCGCCTCGACTCGGCGGTGGAAGTGGACTACTACCGGAACGGCGGCATCCTGCAGACGGTGATGCGCGACCTGGCCCGGGAAGAAGAGCCGGCCACCGCCTGAGCCGCCCCAAACGGCGCCCCCCGGGCGCTTGCGCAGTCCGCCTACGGACTGAGAAAGGGATCCATCACCCGGACCCCACCGTAGTCCTGGCCGCTCGTGTCCACGACACCTTCAGCGCGCGAGGAGATCGTCACGCGTCCAACTGCGGGAGCCGATCCTGGCAGCGGAATGCGCGCTCAGTTCGCGGATGCGCTTGCGCGCTCGGCGCGTCCGGTCCTCCTGAGTCGCGATTCCTTCCAGAAACTCGCGCACGAGGGAGTCAACCGAAGACCCACGCGCGGCAGCATAGCTCCGCACGGCCCGTAGGACCGTTTCTTCCACGCTCACGGTGATACTCATCAAGACAGGATACGTATCCCGGTGTTCGTCCGCTCAGCGCGCCGAGGTGGGGGTCTCGCCGGCGAGGATGCGCCGGAAGACGCCCATCTCGATGTTGCCCCCGGAGACCACGCAGACGATCCGGCGCGCGCGGTCCTCTTCACCCGGCCGCCGCGGTACCCGGCCGGCGATGGCCACCGCCACCGGGCTGGCGCCGGCGCCCTCGGCCACGATCCGGCTCCGGCCGGCCAGGATTCGCACGGCCTCGGCGATCTCGTCGGGTGAGGCCAACAGCGGTTCCTCCAGGAACTCCTGAACGAGCGGCCACATCGGGTCCAGCACCGTATTTCCGCCGATCCCGTCCACGAAGCTGGGCTCGGTGTCGATCCACTGGGGCGATCCGTGCCGCACCGCGGCCGCGACCTTTGCCGACGTGGTGACCTCGACCGGGTGGACCCGCGCGCTGGAGCCCTTCAGACGGAGAGCGTTCGAAATCCCGCAACTCAGGCCGCCGCCCCCGAAGGGAACCAGCACCGCGTCCACGTCAGGCAGGTCCTCGAAGATCTCCAGCCCTGCCGTGGCGTTGCCCACCATCACCTCCCTTTCCTCGACCGGGTGGACGAAGCGGGCGTCGAGCCCCGGATGGGTGTGGGTCACGATCGCCTTCCACCACTCCGGGAAGGGTTGGACCACGATCTCCGCCCCGAGCGCGGCGATGGATTCGCGCTTGTTCTCCGGCGACGTGTCGGGCACCACCACCGTGCAGGGAACGCCCCGTTCCCGGGCCATGAAGGCGGCCGCCTGGGCCCAGTTCCCGGCGCTCGCGGTCATCACTCCGCCCGATAGTTCCGCGTCGCTGAGCGAACCGAAGAGATTGGCGGCGGCGCGGATCTTGAAGCAGGCGAAGGGCTGGAGGTTCTCGAGCTTCAGCCAGACCTCGTCGGGACCCTCCGCCGGCAGTCTCACCAGCGGAGTCCGGACCGCGTAGGGCGCGATCCGGGCGCGCGCCGCCTCGATCTCGGTGAGCGGGATCATGGGCGCGGGAGTCTATGCGCGAGACGCGGCGCCCCGGGAAACCACGATCCGGATGCCCTCCAGCGTCAAACGCTCGTCCACGCGATCCACCACGCCGGTCCAGTCCGCCACCTGCTGCGCGAGGCCGCCGGTCGCGATGACCGTGTAGTTCCCACCGAGTTCCTCCTTGAGCAATCGGACCATCTCGCGCACCATGCCGGTCCAGCCGTGGACCAGGCCGGACTGCATGGCGGCGACGGTGTGCGTCCCGACGACCCGCTTCGGTGGCCGAAGTTCCACCTTCGGGAGCCGGGCCGTCCGGCGGACGAGCGCCTCGGCGGAGATTCCGAGCCCGGGGGCGATCGCGCCGCCCCGGTACTCCCCTTCCCGGGAGATCACATCGAACGTCAGCGCCGTGCCGGCATCCAGGACGATGGCGTCCACTCCGTAGAGGTGATGGACCGCCACGGTGTTGGCGATGCGGTCGGGGCCGGTCTCCTCGGGAGTATCCACGGCGAGGCGGATCCCGCGGGCGGTCTTGTGGTTCAGAACGAACAGAGGGCTCCCGAAGTGGCGCTCCGCAAGATTCCGCAGGATCTCGGTCGCCGAGGGGACCACGCTCGCCGCTGCCAGGCCGTCAATCTCCTGCCGCGAGACGCCGGCCCCGGCGAGCAGGCTGTCCACCAGCGCCGCCGTTTCGTCCGCCAGGCGTTCGGCCTGGGTGGAGATCCGCCAGTCCCGGACCCAGGAGTCGCCGTCGTGCAGGCCGATGGCGGTCTTGGTGTTGCCGACGTCGAAGACGAGGAGCATTGGCCCCGGAATCCTACGGGACCGAATCCGCCGGTGGCCCCTCCGTGTCGGACCTCCCCGCCGCGTCGCGGGTGGCGGTGACGCGCCAGACCCCGGCGAGAACGCTGCCGATGAGTGAATGGAACAGACTCGAGATGGCGCTCGGAACCGCGACCAGCGGGCTCGTGAAGTTCTGCTGGGCGAGCACCGTCCCGAGCCCGGAGTTCTGCATGCCGACCTCAATGGAGACGGTTCGCGCGGTCGGGACGCGGGGCGAAACGAGCCGGGTAAGGGCGTAGCCAAAGAAGAAGCCCCCGGCGTGGAGCGCGAACACGGCAACGACCAGCAGGTCGCCCGATTCGAGGATGATCGCCCGGCTCGAACCGATGATCGATGCGACGATCAGGGTGATCAGCACCACGGACGTGAACGGGCCGTAGGGAAGGACCGCGCGGGTGAGTCCCGAGGCATACCGCCTCAGGACGAGGCCGGCCGCGACCGGCAGGATGACGACCTGCACGGTGCTGAGCAGGAGGCCGGCCGCCGGTACGTCGATGCGGCTGCTCGCCAGCATCGCGGTCAGCGCCGGCGTCAGCAACACGGAAAAGCCGGTCGACACCGCGGTCATCGACACGGAGAGCGGGACGTCGGCCAGGGCCAGATAGGAGATCACGTTCGAAGCCACCCCGCCGGGGCAGCAGGAGACCAGGATGAGTCCCACCGCGAACTCCCGCGGCAGATCGAGCGCCCAGGCCACCGTCCAGCCCATCAGGGGCATCACCACGTACTGGAGCACCACACCCAGCCCGATGGGCGCCGGCCGCCGCAGGACGCGCCGGAAGTCGTCCACCTCGAGGGTCAGCCCCATGCCCAGCATGATGAGGCCGAGGCCGACGGTGATCAGGCCGCCGCTGAACCAGGTGAAGAACTCCGGCCGCCAGAGCGCGAGGAGGCTGGCCAACAGCGCCCAGACCGGAAACGCGAACGTCCCGATCCGCAGGGCCTGGTGAAGCATCGCGGGAGCTTAGTGGGGCTCCGCGGACCGGCCGGGATAATGTGCTGGCTCCGGGCCGCGCCCTGCGATCCACCTCCGGACACGAAGCCCGGGGCCCAAGGAGCGACGAAGCGATGAACCCGTCCGCGACCCCGCCCCGGACCATCGCCGACTACCTCGCGAGCCTGGATCCGGCAAGCCGGGCCGCGCTGGAGCAGGTCCGCCACGCAGTCCAGGCGGCGGCCCCCGAGGCGGAGGAGTGCATCAGCTACGGGATGCCCGCGTTCCGCCTCAACGGCAAGCTCATCGCCGGATTCCGAGCGGCCGCCAAACACTGCTCGTTTCATCCCATGAGCGGACACACGGTCGGCACGCTGGGGGCCGAGCTGGACGGGTACGACACCAGCAAGGGAACGGTTCGGTTCTCCCCGCGCACCGGACTGCCGTCCGCGCTCGTGCGGCGCCTCGTCAACGCGAGGATCGCGGAACTCCCGGACTAGCGCCGCCCGCTGGCGGGACCGGCCGGAAAGAGTGATGACGAACCGCGACGAACTGGAGCAACACCTGGCCGCATGGCGCGCCCACAACCGGCAGACCGATGCGGTCCCCGGGGCTGACCTCGACGCGCGAGAGCGGACTCTGTCAACGGAATTCGCCGCGCTGCGCGAGGCCGGGCTCGCTCCCGACGAAGCGTTCCTCGTGGCCCTGAAACGGGTCGGGGAACATGATGCGTCAACGCGCGAGTTCGCTCGCCGGCTCCAACCGGACGGCGGCGCTCGGCCTGAACCTGGTCCTGCTCGCCAACCTGGCGGGGTCGGCCTGGCTCTATCTGCGCTTTCTGCGCGGGCGGGGACCGTTCGCCGCGCTCGAACGCTGGCAGACCGGCTTCCTTCCGGTGTACGCCGGCTGGGCCGCGGTGGTCGCCGCCCTCTTCCCCCCGGTGTTCGGCTACCAGTAACCGCCCTCGGCCGGCAGCCGGTCAGAACCGGAGCTTCAGGAAGACGTTGAGCGCCGCGTAGGCGACGCTCTCCTCGGTCCGGATCCGGAACGTCACCGGTTCGCTGCCGTCGAGGCGCAGCTGCGAGGCATGGCTGCGCAGGCGCTCCCACTCGGTCTCGTCCTCGAAGGCGTCCGAACGGACGTAGCGCGCCTGGAGTCCCAGCGAGGCGTTGTCGTTGACCTCCCAATCCACGCCGGCGAGGGCCTGGAACGCCGTGAGGCGGTCGCTCAGTTCTCCCTGCTTGCTGGTGGTCGTCGCGGCGAGGTTCCTCCGGATCTCATCCTCGTTGGGCAGACCCGCCGCGGTGGCGATCTTCGCCGGGTCCGCGTTACGCACCCACAGGTCCCCGTAGTCCAGCTCCGTCCACGAGACTCCCACCCCCAACCCGGCGAAGGGGGTCAGCGCGCCGGCCGCCGGCAGGTCGACGATGAGGTTCAGGAAGACGTTGCGGGAGGACACGCTGCCGATCCGGTCCTCGGCGCGCACGATCTCACCGTCCAGCTTGCCCGCGGTGTCTCCGGTAGCGCTCGCCACCGGCGAGGTCTGGTCGTATTCCGACTCCCGGTGGAAGGTCTCGACCTCCATCCGGAACCAGTCCGAGACCCGGTGGCCGACCGCGAGACCGGCGAGAGTGCCGTAGGCCGAATCGAAGGCCGTCTGCCAGCCCGCGGACGAGCCGCGGCCCGGATCGGTGCAGCCCGGGATCTCGGCGTAGCGCGGGTTGATGAACTCGTCGCACCGGCTCGCCCGGTCGTTGCTCTTCCCGTGGAGGACGACACCACTCGCGAGGTTGGCCCCGAGACCCGCGCGCAGGTAGAAGCCGGAGCGCTCCTCCTCGGCGAGCGCACCGGGCGCGCCAGCGAGCAGGAACACGGTCCCGGCGGCCGCCCATCGCGTCAGGGACAGGCTCCGTGGGGCGGGAACACACCGGCGGTTCATCGGATCAGCTCGAAATCCGGGGCTTCACCGACCACTCCGGCGCGCTCGGCCATCGAGAAGAGCGCCCGGAGCGCGGCCTCCCCGGAGTCGCCCATGTCGCGAGTGAGCGCCGAGACGTACATCTTCACGAACTTCCGCCCCAGCTCGCGCTCGAGTCCGCGGCCGAAGAGGAGCGCGTAGTCGAGGGCCTCGTCCTCGTTGGCGTAGGCCCAGTCGATGCTCGCCCGCATCGCGCGGTTGACTTCGACCGCCAGGTCCCGGCCGAGGTCACGGCGCACCACGTCGAGTCCGAGCGGCAGCGGCAGCCCGTGCTCCTCCTCGAAGCGGATCCCGAAGTCCGAAAGCAGATGGAACCCGCGCGTCTCGTAGGTGAGTTGTCCCTCGTGGATGACGACGCCGGCTTCGGCGCGGCCCGCTTCGACCGTCTCGAAGATCTGGTCGAAGGGCACGACCACCGGCTCGAACTCCCCGATGTAGCAGCGGGCCAGCAGCGCCGCGGTCGTCCGCGGACCGGGGATCGCCACCCGGCGGCCCTCGAGGTCCTCGAGCTTCCCCGGCTCGCGGCTCACCACCACCGGGCCGTACCCCTCCCCCATGCTGGCCCCGGTCGCCATGATCCAGTAGCGGTCCGCGACCGAGAGGTAGGCGTGCGCGGAGATCGCGGTGATCGGCAGTTCGCCGGCGAGCGCCCGGTCGTTCAGGCTTTCGATGTCCTCGAGGACATGCTCGACCTGGTAGTCACGGATGCGCACGGCGCCCTTCGCGAGGGCGCAGAACATGAAGGCGTCGTCGGGGTCGGGGCTGTGCCCGACCCGCAGGATCGGAGGAGGGGTCACGGATTGGTTCCTTTCGTTGGTCAGGGAGGGCCGGAAGTATCCCCCTTCAGGCAAGCCGCAGCCCGGTCAATGCACTCATCGTCCCAGCCCGCCGGGAAGATCAGATCGGCGGCGTCCCCGGCGCCGCCGAGGTAGCGCCGCTGCGCCGGGATCACCATCTTCTCGAAGCGTTCCCGGACCTCGGCCGGCGTATAGGCGCGCTCCGCGCCATCCCTCGCGATGCGCCGGCGGAGAAGCACCTCGAGGTCGCCCTCCAGCAGGATGCGGAGATTCGCCGCCGCCCGGACCCGCGCATCCCAGAAGGCGAACACCCCCTCCGCGATGACCAGCCTCGTTGGACCGAGGGCGCCCGTTACCCGGCGCGCGCCCGTCGAGAAGTCGTAGTCCAGATCGGGGACGGATGCACCGGCGCGGAGCGCTCCGAGATGGTCGGCGAACAGGTCGAGGTCGTAGGACTCCGGCTCGTCGTAGTTGACGTCCGTGCGTTCGGTGCGCGACAGGTGGGAGGTGTCCCGGTAGTAGTCGTCCTGCGACAGCACGACCGCCTGCCAGGCGGGAACCCGCGCCGCCAGCGCCCGGGCGAAACGGGTCTTCCCGGTGCACGTCCACCCGGAGACGGCCACCACGCGGACGGTGTCGGGAGGAGCGATCAGGACTCTCCCGGGCCTGGATCGAGCGCTCGTTCGAGCGCCGCCCGGGCCTCGCGGGCATCCGCTTTCCCGCGGAGTTCGCGCATCAACTGCCCCACGAAGAAGCCGATCACCTTCTTCTTGCCCGCCCGGTAGGCGTCCCGGTCGGCCGGGCGCCGGGCGACGAGGCGGGCGGCGATCTCGTCCAGGCGAGACCCGCCCGCGAGGTCCGCGAATCCGAGCTCGGCCGTGAGTTCGCGGGCGGTGCGTCCGGTGTCGCACATCGCCTGGAAGACCTCCCGCGCGGCGTTTCGCGGCAGCTCCTTCGCGGCGAGCAGATGCACCAGCTCGCCGAGCCGCTCCGGAGGCGCCGCGAGCCGTCCGTCGTGCTTTTCCCGGGATGCGACCTCGGTAGTGATCCAGCCGGCGGCCGCGGCCGCCGCGTCGACGACCGGAGAACCGGCGCCCGCCGCCGCGGCTACCGTCGCCTCGTAGTAGTCCGCCAGGTCGCGGCGCGCGGCGATCCGTTCGGCCTGGTCGGCGGCGATGCCGTGTTCGCTCCGGTAACGGGCGGCGCGGGCGTCCGGGAATTCGGGAAGCGCGCCGCGCGCTGCCTCGAGCAGTCCTTCGGGAAGCCGCAGCGGGGGAAGGTCGGGATCGGGGAAGTAGCGGTAGTCCTCGGCTTCCTCCTTGCTCCGCATGGGCTCGGTCACCCCGTGCGCCTCGTCGTAGAGGCGCGTTTCCTGGACGACCTTCCCTCCGCCGGCCAGGACTGCGCGCTGACGCTGCTCCTCGTATTCGAGCGCCCGCTGGAGGAACCGGAACGAGTTCAGGTTCTTCAGCTCCACCTTGACCCCGTAGTCGAGGTCGCCCCGGCGCCGGACCGAGACGTTGCCGTCCATGCGCAGGTTGCCCTTCTCCATGTCGGCATCGGACACCCCGCAGTAGACGATCCGGCTCCTGAGCTCCCGGGCGTAGGCGACCGCCTCGGCGGCCGAACGCATGTCCGGGTCGCTCACGATCTCGATGAGCGGCACGCCGGCGCGGTTGAAGTCCACGCCGCTTCGCCTGTCGGATCCCGGGAACCCGTCGTGAACCAGCTTGCCGGCGTCCTCCTCGATCTGGATCCGGTTGATCCCGACGTTGCGGTCCACCGCCGCCCCGTCCCCCTCACCGTCCAGCCGGACCTGGACGGCCCCCGCCTCCGCCAGCGGAAACTCGTACTGGGTGATCTGGTAGCCCTTGGGGAGATCGGGATAGAAGTAGTGCTTCCGCTCGAAGACCGACTCCTCGTTGATCTCGCAGTCGAGGGCGAGTCCCGCGAGCACCGCGAGTTCCACCGCCCTCCGGTTGGGCACCGGGAGCGCTCCCGGGAGGCCGTAGCACACCGGACAGAGGTGCGTGTTCGGGGGTGAGCCGAACTCGTTCCGGCAGCCGCAGAAGAGCTTCGTCCGGGTATCGAGCTGGACGTGTACCTCGAGCCCGATGACGGTCTCGAAAGGGTCGGTCACCGGGCCCGGGGCGGAACCGTCAGCCGTACAGGGATTCGATGAGGTCGGCGTACCGCTCCGCCACCACCCGGCGCTTCACCTTCATGGTGGGTGTCAACTCCCCGCTTTCGATCGTGAAGGCCGCCGTCACCACGGCGATCTTCTTGACCTGCTCGAAGGACGCGAGTCCCTCGCTCAGCCGGCTGATCTCGGCCATGAGATGCGCCTGGACGCGTTCGTCGGCGGCCATCGCTTCAGGGCCGTCGGCCGATACTCCTTCTCCCTCGCACCAACGGCCGAGTTGCTCGAAGTCCGGCGCGACCAGCGCCGAGAGGTAGGGCTTGCCGTCCCCGACCATCACCAGTTCGGCGATGTAGACGCTCGACTTGAGAGTTCCCTCGATCGGCTGCGGCGCGACGTTCTTGCCGCCGGCGGTGACCAGCAGATCCTTCTTCCGGTCCGTGATCCGCAGGAACCCGTCCTCGTCGAACGCCCCGACGTCGCCGGTGTGGAACCAGCCGTCCACGATCGCCTCGTTCGTAGCCGCCTCGTTGCCGAAGTAGCCCTTCATCACGTTGTGGCCGCGGCAGAGGATCTCTCCATCGTCGGCGATCTTCACGTCCACGCCCCGAATGGGAATCCCCACCGTTCCGAACCGGAAGCGGTCCCGGCGATTCACGGTGATGACGGGAGAGGTTTCCGTCAGGCCGTAGCCCTCGATCACGACCCAGCCCGCCGCCAGGAAGAACTCGGCGACGTCCCGGGGAAGGGCGGCCCCGCCGGAAACGAAGAGCTCCATCCGGCCACCCATCCGGGCGTGCAGCTTGCTGAAGACCAGCTTCGTCGCCAGTCCGTACTTGAACTTCAGGCCCGCCGGCACCGAGGTGCCGTCCTGGCGGTGCTTGCCCACCGCGTACCCGACCGAGAACGCCCAGTTGAAGATCTTCTGCTTCAGGGGGCTGCCGGCGGCCGCCGACTCGAGGACCTTGTCCCGCATCTTCTCGTAGAAGCGCGGCACGCACGCCATCACCGTGGGATGGACTTCCCCGATGTTCTGCACCAGCGTGTCCATGCTCTCGGCGATCGCGATCGTGACGCCGGCGTGCGGATACAGGTAGTGCGCCACCATGCGGGCGAACACGTGGCTGTACGGCAGCACGGAGATCGCGCGGTCTTCCGGAGTCAGCGTCAGCGCTTCGTGGGACGCGAGGGTGTTCTGCACCAGGTTCGCCTGGGTGAGCATCACCCCCTTCGGGTTCCCGGTGGTTCCCGAGGTGTAGATGATGGTGGCGACGTCGTCACCGGAAACCGCCGCCGCGAGGCGCTCGGCCCCGCCGGAATCCACCGCGCGCGAACTCTTGCCGGCGTCGGTCACCCTCGACCACGACTGACCCCCCGAACCGTCCACCGGCGCGTCGAGCGTGAAGACCATCTCGACGCTCGACAGCGAGTCGCGGACTGCCGCGATCTTGGCCTGCTGCTCCGCGGAGGAGGCGATCACCACCCGCGCACCCGAGTCCTGGATGATGTAGGCGGCCTGCTGCGCGGTGAGCGTGGGATAGATCGGCACCGTCACGGCGCCCAGGATCTGGAGTCCCGCCTCGATGGTGAACCATTCCAGGCGGTTCTCCGAAAGAAGCACCACCCGGTCTCCCTTCTGCACTCCGCGGAGCGACAGACCGACCGCCGCATCCCGCGCGGCGTCGAGCCAGCCCGCGGACGAGAGCTTCTTCCACTCCCCTCCCTCCTTGTGGAGGATGGCGTCGTCCTTGTTGTGCCGCGCACAGGCGGCGGCGAAAAGCTGGTTCAGGGTCTGCGCTTCCATCGGGAGCACCTCCGGCCAGTGATCTTACGCAAGTGGCGTCGGAGCGCCGGCCTCCGGCCGGCATCGACCGCCGGGAGGCGGTCGAAACCGCACCCGGTACCCGGCCTGACGGCGCACCCGGCCGGGACCGCCGGTCTTCAGACCGGCACGCGCGGCGCTCCGCGCCGCGCACGGCGCAGCGCCCCTCCGCCTGACGACGATCCGGCTCGCAACACCGATACTCCCCGGGCGTACCCCCCATGCCTGACCTGATCCTCCCCGTCGCGCTCTTCGCGTTCTCCATGTCGATCACCCCGGGACCCAACAACGTCATGGTCACCGCGTCGGGGGCGAACTTCGGATACCGGCGGACCATCCCGCATCTCCTGGGCATCGGCCTCGGGTATCCGGCGATGGTGGCCGGGGTCGGGTTCGGCCTCGGGGGTGTCTTCGAGGCCGTCCCTGCGGTGCACGTCGTCCTCAGGTACGTGGGCTCCGGCGCCATCCTCTGGATGGCCTGGAGGATCGCCACCGCCAGCGGGACGAGCGGGGCGACGGACCGGCCCGGACGCCCGTTCACCTTCCTGCAGGCCGCCGCCTTCCAGTGGGTCAACCCCAAAGGGTGGGTGGTCGCGATCAGCGCGATCAGCGCCTTCACGACCGTCGAGGGAGACCTCTTCTTCGAAGTGGGTGCGATCACCTTGAGCTTCGTCTCTGTGAACTACGCGTGCGCTTCGGTCTGGACCCTCTTCGGCGTCGGGATCGGGCGGCTCCTGAACCGCGGCGGCTGGCTCCGGACCTTCAACGTCGCGATGGGCCTGCTGCTCGTCGCCGCCATCGCGCCCCTCTTTATCGACTGAACCCGCGGAAAGTTCGCCCGGAAACACGGAGATCGCGGGCGCCGGCACCCGCCGGGGAACGCCCCCTCCCGTCAGGCCGCGACGCGCCCCCTCTGTTAGGATGCCCGGCTCATATGTCCACCTCGGAAGGGCGCGGGAATCCCGGCGCCGGCGGAGACAGTCGCCCCGGGCCCCAGGTGCCCGAGGGCCTCTTCGTCCGCTGCGACGGGTGCTCGGAGATCGTCTACGGACGGGCCCTTCGGGAGAACCTCGAAGTCTGCCCGCGCTGCGACTTCCACATGCGGCTCGGGGCGCGCGAGCGCATCGAGATGCTGGTTGACGAGGGGGTCTACCGGGAGATTTCCGAGAGCCTCCGCTCCAACGACCCGCTCCGCTTCCGCGACCGGGTGGACTATTCCGACCGGCTCCGGAAGGGCGCGGAGAAAACCGGCCTCGACGACGCCGTCATCGTGGTGCGCGCCGAGATCGAGCGCACGCCGGTGGTCCTCGCCGTCATGGAGTACGCCTTCATCGGCGGCAGCATGGGCGTCGTGGTGGGCGAGCAGATCACCCGCGCGGTGGAAGCGGCCTGCGAGGCCCGGATCCCGCTGATCGTGGTCTCCTGTTCGGGCGGCGCCCGGATGCAGGAGGGCGCCCTCTCGCTGATGCAGATGGCCAAGATCTCGTCGGCGCTCGCCGTGCTCGACGATGCGGGTCTCCCCTACATCTCCTTGCTCACCCATCCGACCACCGGGGGCGTCACGGCCAGCTACGCCATGCTCGGCGACATGAACCTTGCCGAGCCCGGAGCCCTGATCGGCTTCGCCGGTCCCCGCGTGATCCAGCAGACGATCCGCGGCGAACTGCCGCCCGGCTTCCAGCGGTCCGAATTCCTGCTCCGCCACGGGATGCTCGACCGGGTGGTCCACCGCCGGGACCTCCGGGGTGCGTTGGGCAGTTTCCTGCGATTCATGTACGAACCCGCCGAAGCCGCGGCTTCGGTGGAGAAGGACGCCGCCGCCACGGTGCAGACCGCACCGGAGCCGGCGCGGGTCCGCACCGTCCGGTAGAGCCGGCGGTCCCTCCGCTTCACTTCCATGAGGTACGAGGAGGCGCTCGCTTTCCTGAAGAGCCGCGAGCAGTTCCACGTCAAGGTGGGGACCCGGAACATCCGACTGCTCGCCCGGGCGCTCGGCCACCCCGAGCACCGGTTCCCGTCGGTGGTGGTCGCGGGAACGAACGGGAAGGGCTCGACCGTGGCCATCCTGGACTCGATCCTCCGGGCCCACGGGCTTCGAACCGGGCGCTTCACCTCGCCCCATCTCGTTTCCATCGGCGAACGCGTTCTGGTGAACGGCCGCCAGCTTCCGGAGGACGAATTCGCCGGCCTGATCGGCGATATCGCCAGCGCGGCCGAGCGTCTGCCGCCGGATCAGCAGCCGTCGTTCTTCGAGACCATCACCGGCGCCGCCTTCCTTGCCTTCGCCCGGCACGAGGTCGACGCGGCGGTCTTCGAGGTGGGGATGGGCGGCCGCTGGGACGCCACGACCGCGACCGACGCGCCGCTCGGACTCGTAACCCGCATCGCCCTGGATCACGAGCGCTATCTGGGCCGGACGGTGCGCGAGATCGCCGGGGAGAAGGGAGCGGTGGCGCGGCCGGGGGGAGAGTTGCTGATCGCCCGGCAGGATTCCGAAGCCGCCGAGGTCCTCGCGGCCAGCGCCCGGGACCGCGGCGCCCGTTTCCGGGACGTGGCCCGGGAAACGACCCTCGATTGCACGGTCCACCGGACGGGCGCCGCCGGGGTTCTTTCGACCCCCGTAGCGACCTACGACGACCTCTGGTTGCCGCTTCCCGGCAGACATCAACTGGACAACCTGGCGCTCGCGGTCCGCGGAGCGGAGCGGCTCTTCGCGCGGGAAAGGCTCGGAACTCTCGACCCGGTCCGGGTCCGCCAGGGCGTCTCGGCGGTCCGGTGGCCGGGACGGCTGGAATGGCTGTCCGCCGACAACGGCCGTCCGCGATTTCTCCTCGACGCCGCCCACAATCCGAGCGGTGCCGAACGACTCTCGGAGTACCTGGACACCCTGGGCACGAACGGGCGGCGGGTACTGGTCTTCGGGGCCAGTCGCGACAAGCGGGTCGAGGAAATGCTGGCGCCGCTGGCGCCGCACTTCGAGCGGGTCTTGCTGACCGCCGCGGCGACCCGGCGCGCGCTCCCCACTGCCGACCTGAAGGACAGCGCGGAGCGGGTGTTTGCCGGAAACGGCGCCCACGCGGAAACCGTCGAGGACGTTCCGCAGGCGCTCGCCAGGGCCTGCCGGCTCGCCGGCCGGAAGGGCGAGGTGGTGATCGCGGGCTCGATCTTCCTCCTCGGGGACGCACTTCGGCTGCTCCGCGAGGCGAAGGGCGACCACCTCGATCAGGAAGTGATCGAGATGCCGTTGCTCCCGCCGGGACCTGCGGGCCGGACGAGCGCCGAGCGGCGATCTTCCGCCGCCTGAGACGCGGGGCGACCATTCGGGTCGTCAGTACACTCCGCCCCGCTTCCCGATGCGACTCTCCCACCACTTCGGTCTCACCCTGCGCGAGGCCCCCGCCGGCATCGAGGCCGAGAGCCATCGGCTGCTGCTCCGCGCCGGCTTCATCCGGCAGCTCGGCCAGGGTCTTTACTCCTACCTGCCGCTCGCGCACCGCTCGATCACCCGGATCGAGAACATCCTGCGGGAGGAAATGAACCGGATCGGCGGCCAGGAGATGACCATGCCGGTCGTCCATCCGGCCGAGATCTGGCGCCGGTCGGGACGCTACGACGCCGTCGGGCCGGAGATGGCGCGGTTCAAGGACCGCAAGAACAGCGACCTCGTCCTCGCCATGACCCACGAAGAGGTGGTGGCCGACCTCTGCCGCAGCGAGATCCGCTCCCACCGGCAGCTCCCGCAACTCGTCTACCACATCCAGACCAAGTTCCGGGACGATCCGCGGCCCCGGGCGGGACTGATCCGGGTGCGCGAGTTCACCATGAAGGACTCCTACACCCTCGACCATGACGCCGGGGGGCTCGAGCGCCAGTACCGCGCCCACTACGAGGCGTATTTCCGTATCTTCTGGCGCTGCGGGCTGCCCACGATCGCCGTCGGCTCCGACGTGGGAATGATGGGCGGCAGCCAGGCGCACGAGTTCATGTACCTGACCCCGGTGGGCGAGGACACCCTGGTCCTCTGCGACGCCTGCGGCTACGCGGCGAATCGCCAGATCGCCCGCTTCGCCAAGACCCCGGCGGAGCCGGAGGAACCGCTGCCCCTCGAGCGGGTCGATACCCCGGGCGCCCGCACGATCGACGAACTCAGCGCGTTCCTGGAGATCCCGGCGGCCCGCACGGCGAAGGCGGTGTTCCTGACGGCGGGGCTCGACGGCGGCGCCCGGGAGGAGCTCGTGGTCGCGATCATCCGCGGCGACATGGACGTCAACGAAACCAAGCTCGCGAATGCCGTTGGCGCTTCCTGGCTCCGTCCCGCGGAGGACGAGGCGATCCTGGACGCCGGCGCCACGCCGGGATACGCCTCGCCGATCGGGCTCAGTTCGGGCACGGTGGTCGTCGATGACTCGATTCCCGCGTCACCGAACCTGGTGGCCGGCGCGAACGAGCGCGACGTTCACTTCCGGAACGTGAACGCGGGGCGGGACTACGACCCGGGGCTCGTCACCGATATCGCGGCAGCGGAGGATGGCCATTGCTGCGTCCGGTGCGGAAAGCCGCTCCGCACCTCGCGCGGCGTCGAGGTCGGCAACATCTTCCAGCTCGGGACCCGCTACGGAGACGCCGCCGGCGCCCGCTTCCTCGACGACGAGGGCGCCGAGCGCCCCATCTGGATGGGCTCCTACGGCATCGGCTCGGGCCGGCTCCTCGCCTGCGTGGCGGAGGAGCACCACGACGGGAACGGCCTCCGCTGGCCGATGAGCGTTTCCCCGTACGACGTGCACCTGATTCCGCTGGCCGGACGCGCGGCCGAGGACGAGGCGGGTCCGGCGGCGGAGCGCCTGCACGACGAACTTCAGGACGCCGGGCTCGAAGTCCTGCTCGACGACCGTGACGAGCGGGCGGGTGTCAAGTTCGCGGACGCCGACCTCATCGGCATCCCCCTGCGGGTCGTGATCTCGGGGCGCTCGCTCAGCCGCGGCGGAGCGGAGGTCCGCATCCGGGGTGAGGACGCGTCCGAGATCGTGCCGCTCCCGAGCCTCGCCGAGGCCCTCACGGCGCGCCGGACGGCACTCCTGGACCGCATCGAGGAAGCCGTCCGGGTCCCCGAGTTCGGCTGACGGGCGGGGGCGGAAGGCCGTGTTCGAATCCGTCTCCGTTCCGCTTCCCGTCTTCGCACTGCTGGTGGCCGGATGCCTCTACGGACTGGTCGTTCGGCCGCTCTGGCGGCGGCGCAGCGAGCGGCGCAACGCGCACGCCTTCCACGAGGCGCAGGGCCGGCTCGCGATCCAGCCGTCCGCCTTCCAGCTCCTGAAGCCGACGAGCACGGCCGACCTGCTGATGGTGGACCCGCTCGTGCAGGACGCGATCCTCAAGGAGACGGAGCGGAGCGAAGCCGACCAGTGCGACGCACTGGTGGAGGCGCGGAACTACGCCCGGGAGATCGTTCCCTCGCTCAGCGCCGGCCTCTACTTCCGGGTCATTCACGGTCCGGTGAAGCGGATCATGCTGAATCTCTTCCGCGTGCGGGTGCGCTACGTGGACGAGCGGGCGATCGTGCGCGCCGCCCGGACCTCCACCCCGGTCTTCGTCCTCAATCACCGAAGCAACCTCGACTACGTGATCGCGGCCACCTCGCTCGCCGACCGGGCCATCCTTTCTTTCGCGGTGGGCGAATGGGCACGCTACTGGCCGCTTGAGGGCCTCCTCCGCGCCCTCGGCGGCTTCTTCGTTCGGCGCGGATCGGGAAACCCCCTCTACCGCGCCGTGCTGGCCGCTCACGTGAAGACCGCCGTCGGGGCCGGCGTACCGCAGGCGTTCTTCATCGAGGGACGCTTCTCGGAAGACGGGAAGCTCAGGAAGCCGCGTCTCGGCCTCCTCGACTACGCAGTGCGGTCCTTCGACCCCGAAACGGGCCGCGACGTGGCGTTCGTGCCCGTGGCGGTGAACTACGACCGGGTCATCGAGGACAAGAACCTCCAGATCATGAAGGCCAGCGGCAAACGGGCCAGCCGAACCGGAACCTGGCGAGCCACCGCGGGATTCCTGGGTCACCAGCTCTGGCTGCGCCTGAACCGCCGCTGGAAGCCTTTCGGTCACGCCACCCTCAGCGTGGGCGCACCGGTATCGCTCAGGGAGTGGCTGGAGAACCGGGGCTTCGACCCCCGGGCAGTCGACCGCGACGAACGCTTCGCCCACGTGGGCGTGCTCGCGGACCATCTCATGGAGCGCATCGCGGACATCATGCCTGTGCTCCCGGTACCGCTGATGGCGACCGTCCTTCGCGACCGGGGCGACGAGGGCGTCACGAAGACCGAGGCGCGCGCGGCCGCCTTCGAGATCCTCGAGTCGCTCGCGGCTCGCCCCGGCGAGCCCGACATCCCCCGGGATGACTGGGAACCCGCGGTGGAGCTGGGCGTCCAACTCCTGATTCAACGGCAGATGGTGAAGGCCGACAAGGGGCGCCTGCGGATCCTCGAGCCACGCCGCCACTTCGTGGACTACTACGCCAACTCGATCGGACACCTCATCGCGGAGCGGCCCGCCGCACCGTAGGAGGACCCGGCTCCACCCGCCCCGGTGACGCGCCGGCTTGGAACGCCGGTCTCCAGACCGGCACCGCGGCGCTCCGCGCCGCGCACGTCACAACGCTCCCTGTCCTCACGACGCCCACGGCTTGGGCGCTGTGAAACCTATAGGAACGCCGGCTTCAGCCGGCACAGTCCGCCGCAGGCGGACGAAACAGGGCCGGCCGCGCTCGAACGAACGGGCTTCCCTGATCCCCGTCGCGAATGCGCGAGGGCAGCCCACTCCCGTTGTTTCGGCAGATACGATCCCCGGGCGTCACTCCAGTGAGCAGCCCCGGTGTCGAGCGAATAGCCCATATGAAGGAACTATCGAACGGCCCATGTCACGCCCTCGGCAGTAGCTTCCGATGACTGTGCGTGTACCCGTCCACGCCGGTGTACTCCGTTGGGCGTGCGAACGCGGCCGCCTCGAGCCGGAGACCCTGGCTCAGCGTTTTCCGGCGTTCCCGGCGTGGGCACGCGGCGCGGAGAACCCAACGCTCAGACAGTTGGAGCGCTTTGCCAAGGCTTCGCGCACTCCCATCGGGTTCTTTTTCCTCTCCGAACCGCCGGAGGAGCGCCTTCCCATCCCGGACCTCCGCACCCTCGCGGACAGGCCGGTCGCGCGTCCGAGCGCCGACCTGCTCGACACGATCTACCTCTGTCAGCAACGGCAAGCGTGGTACCGCGACAACGCTCGCATGGAGGGAGAAGCGCCGCTGAGGTTTGTTGGCTCGGTGAGCCGTTCGGACGATGTCGAGGCCGTTGCCGATCGGATCCGCACCGCGCTTCGGTTCGACCTCGAAGAACGGCGGCGTCTCACAACGTGGACTGCGGCTCTTCGGCTCTTCATCGAACAGGCGAACAACGTCGGGGTGCTCGTCATGGTCAGCGGCGTGGTCGGGAGCAACAACCGCCGGCGACTGGACTTCCGGGAGGTCCGCGGTTTCGCTCTGGTGGACGATCTGGCACCGGTCATCTTCGTGAACGGCGCGGACTCAAAGTCGGCCCAGATGTTCACGCTGGCGCACGAGTTGGCCCATGTCTGGTTGGGCGAATCGGCGCTCTCCGACAGTGAGGACCGCGTCATTCCGGATCACAAGACGGAGCGCTTCTGCAACCAGGTGGCGGCCGAGATCCTGGCCCCGACCAGGATGGTGCGCGCCGAATACCGCTCCAGCGCGCCGCTCCCGGCAGAGACCACGCGACTCGCCCGCCACTTCAAGGTGAGCACGCTCGTGGTGCTACGACGCCTCCACGAACTCGGCGCCCTCGCGCGGCGGGAGTACTGGAACGCCTACGACGAAGAGCTGGACCGGCTCCGCACCGTGGCCCGTGACTCCGGCGGCGACTTCTACAGGAGCACCGGCGCCCGCGTCAGCAAGCAGTTCGCCCGGGCGGTCATCGGCGCCACGCTGGAAGGGCGCTCGTCCTACACAGAAGCCTTCCGCCTCCTCGGGTTCCGGAAGATGGCGACCTTCAACGAGCTGAGCCGCCGCCTGGGCCTGACTTCGTGATGGCCTATCTGGTGGACGCCAATGTCCTGATCGCCGCGAAGAACCTTCACTGACGGCTTCGACTTCTGTCCCGGCTTCTGGGACTGGATCGCGAGGAGCCACGAGCAGGGTCTGGTGCGTAGCGTGGAAAAGGTCGGTGACGAACTGCGCGGTGTGGACGACGATCTTTCGGAGTGGGCGAAGGCGCGCGGCCCGTCATTCTTTGTTCCGGTGGACGCCGCCGGTTTCCCCGCACTCAAGGCCGTCAGCGACTGGCCGAGGCAGCAGGACTATGGAGCGACCGCCATCAACACCTTCCTTCAGTCAGGGGATTACTACCTGGTGAGCCAGGCCCTCGCCGGGCACCACACGGTGGTGACGCACGAAGTGCCCACCGCAAGTCCCAAGAAGATCAAGATTCCCAACGCCTGCATCGGGTTGCAGATCAAGTGCATCACACCCTTCGACATGCTGCGCTCGGAGCGGGCACGATTCGTTCTGGGAGACACTGGCACAGGGATACAGACAATGACTCCGGGAAATCTGTTTCAATCTTCACTGGGACACCGATGAGCAAGATCAGCTCGACCATCGTCGGCGCCGCAGGCGAGTATCACGTGCTCAGTCAGTTGTTGCGGCGTGGCTGGATTGCGGCCCTAGCACCGGATGGGGCACCGAACATGGACATCCTGGTCACCGACAAGAACTCCAAGAAGTTATGTGCCATCCAGGTGAAGACGCGACGTGACATCGGAGGCGACAAGGGCTGGCACATGAGGCCTAAGCACGAGACCATGGTCGCCAACGATCTGTTCTACGTCTTCGTCGACGTCGGCAAAAAGCCGTCCGATACGACAGTTTCCTATGTCCTTCCCTCAAGCGTGGTGGCGGCCTGTATTCGCGACTGCCACCAGGTGTGGCTCGACACTCCCGGCAAAGGAGGTCGGCAACACAAGGACAGCGACGTGCGTCGACTGTTACCCGACTACTCCAGTATCAAGCCGATCACGGAGAAAGGACGGAAGACGCTTGATCGGTATCGATCGGGCTGGCTTGACGCCTATCGCGAGAATTGGAGCATCCTGCGGTTGCCCGAAGCGGATGCCTTTTGATTGTTGGCCTACGTCCCGTGGGAGGCGTCCGATGCGGAGATTGACATTCGGACACTCCAACCCGTCCTGGACATTCGATAAGTCAATGGCTTTTCCGCATTCATCGGCCGACCTGCGTCGGCACGCGCGGTGCTGGGCACCGCGCACGGCGCAACGCTGACGCGCCCGGAGGGGCGCTTCTCTCGGTGCAAACGAGCAGACGGAACGTTCCCGCACCTCAGTCGCCCAAGGCGGATGACGGCGTGTCGCCCGCGGCCTTGCGGGCCGCAATCACTCGGTTCCATCGACTTCCAGACAGCACCGTTGTGTGCTCCTAATATGATGGTATACCAATGGTTTATCGTGCTAGAATGTTCCATCCGGGAGCGACCACAACCCGCCCGTTCCCATCATTTTTCTGATACCCACTTGGTACCTCTCGGAACCAAGAAGTCGCCGCAGGAACGAAAAACACATGATGGAACGACCATATCGCCTCTCCGCTCGCTTCGTCGCCACCATTGAGCGGCCCGGACGCTACGGCGACGGGCGCGGCTCCGGTGGCCTCTCCCTCCTCGTGAAGCACACGGCCCGAGGCCACCTGACCAAATCTTGGGCGCAGCGCATCAACCTGGACGGCCGCCAGCGCAATCTCGGACTCGGATCCTGGCCCCACGTCAGCCTCGCCGAGGCCCGCGAGAAGTGCGCCCTGAACCTCGCGGCGCGGCGGCGCGGGGAACTCGTGACCGGCCGACAGCGGACGGTCCCCACCTTCGAGGAGGCCGTCGAGAAGGTCATCGCCGTGCACCGGGCCGGCTGGAAGGATGACGGCAGGCAAGAGAAGCTGTGGCGGGCCAGTCTCCGGGACCACGCGATGCCGAAGCTCGGCGGGAGGCCGGTGCACCGGATCAACGCGGCGGACGTGATGGCGGTGCTGCTCCCGATCTGGAACGAGAAGCGGGTGACGGCGCGTCGGGTCCGGCAGCGGATCGGGGCGGTGATGCGGTGGGCGGTGGCGCAGGGTTACCGGGAGGACAACCCCGCTGGAGAGGCCATCGGTGCGGCGCTGCCGAAGAACGGATTCCGGCCGCAGCACCACCGGGCGCTCCCGTATGCCGAGGTCGGCGAAGCTATCCAGACGGTGCGGGCCTCCGGTGCCTATCCCGCGACCGCGCTGGCGTTCGAGTTCCTGGTGTTGACGGCGTGCCGCAGCGGCGAGGTGCGCGGCGCACTGTGGAAAGAGATCGACATCGAGGGCCGGGAGTGGCGGATTCCGGCGGAGCGGATGAAGACGGGCCGGGAGCACCGCGTTCCGTTGTCCCGGCGAGCAATAGCCGTGCTGGAGGAGGCCCGGAGGCTCGCAGACGGTTCGGGATTCGTGTTCCGTTCAGCGCGTGGCCGGCCACTCTCCGAGGTGGCTATGCCGACGATGGTCCGCAAGCTCGGAATCGGCGCGGTGCCGCACGGGTTCCGGTCGAGCTTCCGGGACTGGGCGGCGGAGTGTTCGGACGCGCCGCGCGAAGTGTGCGAACTGGCGCTGGCCCACATGAACACGAACGCCATCGAGGCAGCCTACCGGCGTACGGACATGTTCGAGCGGCGGCGGGCGCTCATGGAGCAGTGGGGCGCATTCCTCGCCGCGACTGAGGACAAGTTCTCACCCCGTTCTGGAAAGGCAGCGTAGTCCGTTCTACTCACCTGCCCCGCGCCGCACCCTCCGAAGGAATCGCCACGAGAACGTGGGTAATGATTCCCATCACCGAGCCAGGGCACCCTGGCCGACGGTCTAGTTCTTCGAGAAGCCCTTGACCCGCGGCGAGCGCGGCAGCGGCCTCGGCCCGCGCAGCCGCTCCTCGAGCTTTTCGGCGACCCGCTCCGCGAGTTCGTCAAGGAACATCTCCCTCTGCAGGTCCGCGTTATCGCTGGCGGGATCGAGCAACTCCGAATCTAGCGCGGGTGGAGGGGGGAGAGCCGGAGGAGGCGGCGGTACGTACAGCGGCTCCACCAGATACGAGGGAGGCGAGCGAAGCTCGTCCAGAAGCCTTGCGATATTGGAGTCCTGCAACACGCGCTCGCACTCCCGCTGCTGCTCAAGTAGCGGACGTAACCATTCTGCCAAGGACGCCTCGAACCTGGCGATCGACTGCATATACGGCTCGGCGGATTTTTCGAAATGAGCGAGGAGTTCGGCCACTGGCCGAAGCTCTCTCTCGACATGCCGCGCAAGACATTCGGCCGCGGAGGCGAGTTCTTCGAGTTGCTGGCGGGTCATATGTCCGTCCCTCTTGGGTGTGCGCGGGGATCGCCTGAATGGATCAATTTACCAGATAGTGGCCGGGCAGATTGACACTTGACTGGTGCGGTAGTGCCAGGAGCCGAAGCGCCAGCTTGGTCCGCCTCGCCTCTCGCTAGCGGCGCTACGCCAACCCGACCGGCCGTGAGCCTCGCAGTCTGGGAAGCTAGCCTAACGCCGGAGGGCGCCGCCGCCACGGGCGCGGCGGCGAATCCCTGCCACGGAGGAAGAGGGGAGCCCATGACGAATCACTCAGGTGCGGTGTCGGCACATGACGTCGAGCTCCCACGGATTGGCGCTTGGGACGTGATCCACGCAAACGAGGAGTGGTCCGTTGCCCTCTGCACGATTCAGGAGCCGGGCCGGAAGGACCGCACGCGCGTCGGAATCCGCTGGAACGGCCGTGCCGGCGCCGACAGCCTGCTCGGCTACCCCAACGTGCGCGGATATCCGTGCTGGTTCGTATTGCCGGACGAACTCGGAGCCACCGTTCGGTGCCTGGTCGAGCACGGGTCGGTCGTGCTTCCGCCGATCTGCTGCCACGGCGAGGAAGCGGGGGTTCCCGGATAGCGGGCCGAAGGACCGGTCATTGGCAGCCGATCCCTCGATGGGCTGCCAAAGATGCGCGAGACTAGGTGGAGGACAATGGACGACGATCACTACCAAGACCCGACGCGGTACGCCCCCGCGTCGTCTGCTGACACAGGGAATCTCCGCGCGGCACTCTGTGACCTCACACTGCTGGGCGACGATCCCTTCCTGAGTATGCAAGCGCTCAATCTCGCCATGGTGGACGCGTGGCTCACGCCACTCGAGGAGGATCTGCTCCGAATGCTAATCCGGGAGGATCGAACGCCGGCCCCGGAAGCCCTTTTCGTCTCGGCGCTGTCGCAGATGTGGATTTTTGCGGCCTACGAGCTGCTTAGGGCGTGGCGGCAGCGGGCCTTGGACATGCGCAAGCTGGAGAGGAACGGTGGGCTTAGGGCGAAGCTGGCGGCGCTGAGGAAGGACTGCGGATTCGTTCACGCCGGCCGGCGAATCCGTGCCAGTCAGATCGAGCGTATTCTCGACGAACCCGGCATCATCGACGTGATCGATGACGACCTGAAACGCACGCACATGCCCTTTGCACGCCTGGCGGCCATTCGCGTCTCGCTCGCGAAGCACGAAGTGCCACGGAAGAAGAACTCGATTGCGCTGAATCCGGGGTACGGGCGAATAAACCGGGAGTGCGGAGCGCTTGACTACGAGATCGAGGTCGGCCGCAGCAGCCTAGGGACGATCAATCGGCGTGAGATCGCGGAGGACATGCGAGCTTTGCCGGACGCTCCGATCCCGAGCGACGATGAACTGGAGGCCTTCGACGCGCTTTTGCGCGGACAGTCAGTGCGCTCGGCCGCAGCAGCGACATCGCCGGGATAGGCCGGAACCATCTCGCTCCGGCCTCGGAAAACCGAACCGAAGCTGAGAATGAGGCAGTTCGACCCGGACTGTCCCGGCGGACAGCGGCTGCCGGCCGCGAATCTTCGCGGCGGGACAGGCGACGAGAAGAGACGACGGTGCCAACACAGATGAGGCCGACCCTGCCCGCAATGCAGGCTGATCGTGTTCGGGGGAATGGCACACTTCACACATAGCGATGCGCCTCAGCCGCTCCGTCTTCACCGAAGAACAACAGGGAGAATTGGTCTCCATGAAGCCTGCGGCGCCACCCGACGAGGCCGCCCTCGAAAGCCTGATCGCGCGCCATCCGGAGATCGTTTCCGAAGAAGAAGGAGAGCTCTTGCTCGTGCGTCGGCAAAAAGGCGTGCCGGACGCAGAAGGCGGCTTCAATCGTTGGGCGCTGGATCTGCTTTTCGTGACCCGGGACGCCGTCCCGGTGCTCATCGAGGTCAAGCGGGCGGCGAACAGCGAAATACGCCGTCAGGTTGTTGGCCAGCTGCTCGACTACGCCGCCAACGGGACAGCGCATTGGCCCCCCGGCGAAATCCAGCGCGCCTTCGAAGCAAACTGCGACGCACAAGACGAGGAATCAGAGGCGGTGCTCGAGACTTTTCTCGATGGACGGCACAGGGATGACTTCTGGCAGCGGGTGGACGAGAACCTCGCTGCCGGCAGAGTGCGGCTGGTCGTTGCGGCAGACGCGATCCCGTCCGAACTCGCGAGGGTCGTGGAATTCCTGAACGACCAGATGCGGGCGGATGTCCGGGCGGTGGAACTGGGCTGGTTCGAGAGCGCCGATGGACGAAAGGCGTTGGTTCCACGGATCATCGGGGTCACCGAACGCACCCGCGCGGCAAAACTCGCCGGAAAACCACCGATCAGTCCTGAACAATGGATTGCCGAGCACTACGCGGATGCGCCGGACACAGCCTCGGGAATCCGCCGCCATCTCGAGATCGCGGAGGAACTGGGGCTGGAGTCGGGCGTGACCCGGAAGCACGAAGCGATCTGGAGTGGACGCGGCAATCGATATCCGTTTCAGATCTACCGAAAAAACCATGGGATAGCGCTGAACCTGAAGGGGGACGAGTCCCTCCGGAAAGGTCTGGTGGCTGCGGTCGGCGCGCTTGATGCCGACAACAAGGAATGGCCTCGGTTTCGTGTCCAGCGCCTCAACGATCTGGGTGTGCGGAACCGATACCGGGAGTTCCTAGAGACGTTCATCAAAGAGGCCGGGATCGCCACCTGAGACCCGCAGGCGCGGTTCTCCGTCAAGAGAAGTGGTCGGGCCTACTCGTCCTGCCGGTGGAACGCGGCGCCGCCTCCGCCAACGCGGGGGCCGACCGGTGACAAAGGCCTTCGAGCCAAGGATCCCCGGCCCGTGGCCCATGCCCCACCTTGAACACCGGACGGCCGCCGTGCAGGCCCTCGGATGGTCGCCGGCCGACGCCCACTGGCTCGCCTTGGTCTGCCTCTACTCCGGGGTCTTCACCCGCCTCCAATACCGGGACTGGCATCACCGGGACAAGTACGCCGCGAGACGCTTCGTGCGGCGCCTCACCGCGGCCGGCGTCGCCCGCGAACACCCCCTCCCAGAGCGGCGCACCCCGCAGCGCTTCTGCCATGTCTTCGGGCGAACCCTCTACCGCTCCCTCGGCATCGAGAACGCCCACCAGCGCCGCCTCGGATCCGCAGCCCTGCTCTGGCGCCGCCTGCTCACCCTGGACTGCCTGCTCGCCCATCCCGACGCGAACTGGCTCGCCACCGGCGAGGAGAAGCTGCTGTTCTTCCTCCAACGCGGATACGACGAGGAGGATCTACCGCAACGCCGCCTCGGGGACCGGGCCCTGGACCGTGCCTCCCTCCACCCCATCGCGGTCGAAGAGCGCCGCGTGAGCTTTGTCTTTCCCGACCCGGGCCACGGAACCAGCCGGGCGCTCTACTACTGGGCTGCCGACCACCTGTTCCTCTGGGAGGCGCTGCGCCTCGACGGCGTCGAGGTCGTAGTGATCGCGGCGGTCCGCGACGACGCCGCGAGGGCTCTCTACGAGGAGACCCTGTTCCGCTGGACGCCGGACGGCGCCGCCCTGAACGAGGACGAACGCTCATTCCTGCAGGCGATCCAGACGGCGCGGCGGCATCCGGACCCGGACGAGATCGGGAAGTGGCTCGGCTGGGAGGAGGCGCACGAAATCGAGACACGGCTCCGCCCCCGGCTCCATCGGCCTCCGGCCAGGATCGACCGGTACACCGTCCACTTCGCGGAGCGCCTGGACGACTCCGACCTCGGTTTCTGAGGTTTCGACCTCGTTTGGGCCGCTTTGCGGACGCAACTAAGCCGACCCCTCTTTTGCCACTGCTTTTGCCAGTCCGGTGAGCGCGATTCCCTTTGTCTCCCTTGGGAGTTCGCCCCGCTGACCCCGCAATTCGGGGTCATAGGGAACGGGGCTGCAAGGACCCCCCTTTTCCTAGTCGAAAAACTGCCCCGGAAGGGAGTGCTCGTCGCACTCTCCCCTTCCGTGCCGGGGGTCGCTTGCAGCCCACGCCTACGGCGCGACTGATCCCTGCGGGAAGGCTGTTCCGGGCTGATGGCGTCATCAGCGTCCCGATCCTCGTGGAGTCCTCGAGGACTCAGCTCGCGCTCCCGATCAACCCGACCACCGCGGTCGGCCGCGCCCGTATCCCCACGCTCCGCTACCGTGAATTCCCCGACGCTGGTGATGCTCCGATCCCGGACCTCAATCCGGGAGACGGCGGAGCGCCGCCCACCGCCTCTGAGCTGACCCGCCAACCAGCGACCAGGGAGCACTCGTGCAGGTTGATGTCACCCCGCGATCCGCTCGCCCCCGACATCGGCGCTCGGAGGAGGCGGGAGAAGTGAGTAGCTGACTAGGTGGCAGTCTCGCAGATAGATCGCCGAACCCTCTTCAGTGAAATCAGCTCGTTCAACGGTGCCATCGACGACGGCGGAGAAGGCGTCAAGCGCGTCGAATCCCAAGTCGGCATGCCCGTAGGGATGCATGCTGCAGCGAAAGAAAACCGGACCTACCTCGGACCTGGCGACTAGGAACACGACACGACGCAGATGCGGATTCCGGGCGTGCTGGACTCGTCCCTCGACCCGCACGCGCAAATCTACAATCTCGGCCTCCCTGACGCTTTGCCGAGGGCCACGGGAGCCAAGAAGGTGCAAGGCCACACCGACCTTCTCCAATGGAACCGGAACGGCCTTGGATCGGCGGATCCGCAACCGGTACGCCGTACGGCTCCTCCAGGCCCCCGAAGAGATCTTCTGGATGGACCCCCAGAGGAGGACGGTGACGACTCCTGCGGCAACCGTCAACAGGAACTGTTCAAGGCTCATTTCCTAGCCCCAGACCGATTGTGTTGGGGGCCTGACCTCAGGCTTCGTTGAGCAACGCGAGGAAAGCCAGTGCGAGCCCTACAAGACCTAGGTATCGAGCCTCGGACTGGACTCAAAGACGGCGCCTATCGGGCTTCTCTGGTAGAAACAAAGCGTCACCCAAGCCCGCCAGAGCGAGCACGATCCTGAGGTCTTGCAGGGTATTCGGGATGTTACGAATCGGGTGAGTTCTCTACAGGAGTCCGGTCCAGAACCCGTGCAATCCCGGATCGCCCTGTAGCTCTTGGCGACCCTCTGGCGCCATGGGCGCATGCGCGGTTCTCCAGCGGTGTGTGCCCAGTGGGAGCCCCGGTCGTACATCCGCCTATCCTCTTCCCCGTCCGCCGTACCTAGGCCGGAGAACCCCAGGCGCGAGTAGCTCAACAGCGCCTTGCACGGCTTCGAGGCATCACGAACGATGTCCGGAACCGTGCCGGCGGTGATTTCGGGTTCCCCTATCTCCTCAAATCGTATGGAGATCTGAAAGTCCGGTTCAATCCTCACACCTGCATCGTTCAAGCTGAGCATAACGTGGTCCTTCTTGATCTTTCCCAAGTCACCCCATCCTCGAAGAGGACGCGCAGGCATCGGTCTGTCGAATGGGGGCCGATTATGCCGCGGACCCAGGCCGTCTGAGCTGGCGATGGCGAAAACCAGATGCCTGTGTTTGTCGATGTTGCAGAGCGAATGGAGTTGCCAAAACGCGCCAACGTTGAATGGAAGACCTACGCCACCCGTATACGGCTGGAGACGCCGAATCATCTCCACGGCACTTTCGCTAACGCCGCTCAATGCCCATTGCCCTTTCTTTTGCTTCTCCCACCCGTCGTCCTCCTTGACGATGGGAAATGCGTTGTGCCGCCCTGGACACTGCCCGTTAGCACGAACCAACTGCCAGATGAGATGATCCAGCGCCGACCGCAGGTTGTAGAGAATCTCCCCAAGTGTGACGGACCAATCAATTGGAACACTAGGCGTCTCGCCACGGAACACCCACGCCTGTTCCTCAGCTTCGTCGTAAACCTCGTGGACGATTGACTGTCGTATGCCTCTGCAGAACTTGTCCATATCGGCCTTGAGCGAGCTTGATTGACTGGCCGCCCGCGTGATCTTTGCGCTGATGCCTTCGAAAGTGGGCACGAGCTGGCCTCGGGCCGTGTGGTTCATCCGCGGGGGGTCAATCGACCCCGGCCGTTCCGACTAGGACTACCAGCGGTGGGCGCGTCTCTGCGAATCGCTGCGTCAGCCGCGCGGAGGCCCAGCTCCGAGGGGGAGCCGCGTCGCCAGTTCGCGGATCTGGCTGCCGGGTGGGAGCTGTCATTTGCCCGTAAGCTGTACCCACCGCTCTACCGCACTCTTGGAGGCCTCCACGCCGATCAAGCGCTCATGGATGTGCTTGACCGCTCGACGCGCCACCACCGGCTTCGGATCGCCAGCCCAAAACAGCGCCTGATCGACGATGGTGTGCCATGAGTCGAAGATCGTCATCCCAATCCCCAACTCGCTCGCCCATTCCGCGAGTACGGCGATATCCAGTGGCGACTGATCATCGGCCACGGCCACAACTGCGGCCTCCTGAACTCCCATCCTCGCACACTTGGCTCCGAAGATCCTGACATCCGATAGGGAGACAGCCTTGTCTCTGACTTCGAGTGCCTTCTCCCACGACCCCGATTCGGTGATAGCCCGCACGCAAACATCTCCCGGATACCGGCGACTGGGGTCGTTGATCCTTCCGCTCTCTACGCGCTCGGGACCCGCGAAGGCATCCATCAGACCAGCCACGACCGCTTGGGCCCGGCGGCCACGCTCCGAATTCTCCCGAACCAGAGCACAGATCGCTGCGGCGAGACCCTCGGGAGTAATCGTGGACTCGCCTTCTGGGACGACATACTTCACCCAATGCCGTCGACGTTCCGCGATGAACGCGGCCAGCGCGCCACGAGCCTTCCCCGAGGTTGAGACAGCTTGTAGATCCTCAACCAGCTCCACCATGTAGCGGAAGGCCGGGAGGCTGCGGGCATGCACTGGCGTCCCGTCGCCGAGCCGCACGATTCGGAAGTACGGCTGGTTGTTCAGCGGCTCTCGCCCTGTAACTCCGATGCTGATTCCTAGCTCCGCAGCCAACGGGACGAGCACGTTATGGCACAGGCTTCGCGGCGAGTAGGCACCAGGATTGTCCTTCGCTCGCGTCGGCTTGATCGCACACAGATCGACATCTAGACGCACGGCCTTCGCAACCATTGCGGTGCCGAGGAAGGCAATGTGCGTCTTCGAACCGGTCTTGCAGAGGTTTGAGAATCTCTCCACCTTCGTGAACCAAGCTTGATCGAACCTCCCACGGTCGGCGGCTGCGGCGGCGATCCGAACGACAGACTCTGCTTCGCTCCGGTCGAACCTAATGCCCATTGGGGTCTTCGGGGTCGAGAACGAGCAGATCGCCGGGCTGACAGCCAAGAGCACGGCAGAGCTTGGCGATGGTGCCCAACGTGCTGTTGTAACTCGGTCGCGACGCTACCGACTCCAGGGTCTGCCGTGACAACCCTGTCCGCTGCGCGAGGAGTTTGTAGGTCAAACGCACGCCCGTCCGACGTTGATGATCATCCATCGCCTCCCGAAGCTTCACTCGAATCATTGAGACTTACGGTTGTATTGACAATACAATGTCATTCAGGCTACCCTTCCCCGACACCGCGGATACTATTGTCCCTTGACCGGGGCGAGTCGCAGGGAGGAGTCCAGATGGCGGCGACACGGCTAAGCGCCATCAGCCTCTACACGGGGGCTGGAGGGCTCGACTTCGGTTTCGAAGCGGCTGGCTTCCGCACCGCCGTGGCATTGGAGCTGGATCCCGTCGCTTGCCGCAGTATTCGCCGCAACCGGCCCGGCTGGAGCCTCATCGAAGGCGACATTCACCAAGTGTCGTCGGGCGAGATTCTGCGGGCCGCAGGACTGCGAGTTGCCGAGGCCGACATCTTGATCGGCGGTCCCCCATGCCAGCCGTTCTCCAAGTCGTCCTATTGGGTCAACGGCGATGCGCGGCGGCTGGACGATCCGCGCGCCGATACGCTCACGGCCTATCTGCGGGTGCTCAGGGACACGAGGCCTAGAGTGTTTGTCCTTGAGAACGTCTTCGGCCTGGTCTACAAGGGAAAAGACGAGGGACTGAGGCATCTGCTCGACGGTGTCGCCAGCATCAATCGGGAAGCCGGAACCCGCTATACGGTGAGCTGGAAGCTGCTGAACGCAGCCCACTATGGCGTCCCTCAGCTACGCGAGCGCGTGTTCCTAATTGGAAGCCGCGATGGACAGCGCTTCGCGTTTCCTCGCCAAACGCATGCCCCGCGCGACCGACCACAGCTCCTCGGAGACAACATGGAGCCGTATCGCACGGCGTGGGACGCCATTGGCGACCTGCCCGAGACTCCGCGCGATCCCTCGCTCACGGTCGGTGGAAAATGGGGAGCGCTGCTCCCGTCCATTCCCGAGGGCCATAACTATCTCTGGCACACCAACCGTGGCGGAGGCCTTCAATTGTTCGGGTGGCGCACCCGCTACTGGAGCTTTCTGCTGAAGCTGGCCAAGTGCCGGCCATCATGGACCATTCAAGCCCAGCCAGGCTCTGCCATCGGGCCCTTCCACTGGTGCAGCCGAAAGTTGACCCGCCGTGAGATGTGCCGTTTCCAGACCTTTCCGGATGACGTGATCCTTGATTGCGGTCGTACCGATGTCCAGAAGATGCTCGGCAATGCGGTGCCGTCACTGCTGGCCGAAGTACTGGCGCGGGAGATTCGCCGCCAGCTCTTGGGCGACCGGCGGGGCTTGAGTGGACTAAAACTAATGCCCCCTGTGCGTCCGGCCATGCCCACCCCAGAGGCTGTTGAACCGGTGCCGATACGCTACCGAGAACTCATTGGCCACCACCCCGACCACCCGGGAGAAGGACGGCGTTCGAGACACCAGAGGCCCGTTGTTAGTCCCACTGCTCTGAGCCTCTTGCAATCGAACCACCCCAGGTCAGGAAGGACTCCAGCAGGCACCCTGCGGCCCGCTCAGTAGGAACTCGCGCTCCCCGATCACGAGCCCTGCTCACACGGCTCCCCTCAGCCTGGCATCGAAGTGGACGCCACGTTGGCGTCTTCGCAGGAACTTGGGACGCTAGTAACCCACGAGAGAACAGCGATTCCCCGGGTTCCGTAGCACTCGTGCATTGCGACGACCGAGTACGGTCTCGCTTGTTCCGTTCTTCGTGATCGTCCCGACCGTTCCCGCGAGAGCGGACGTAACGCCGTCGCCCGGCGTGCGTGATAACCGCTGTGGTATCGGGAATCCAAGAGTATGCGTAACTCATTGATAAAAAAGCGTGTTAATGACACGCATGAGCGGCCCTGCGGGCCGCTGTGCCGGCTGAAGCCGGCGTTCCAAGCCGCTCCCGGCTTCAGGCGGCTGACGAACTTCGGGTGACCTTCGACAAGCGCCCGTACGTCAGGGTCCGCCACAACCATTCGAGCGGGCCATAGGAGAACCGCCGCAGCCAGATCGGGGACAGCCAGAGCTGGAGCGCCCACACCGCGAAGACGACCAGGAGCTGCTGGGAGCGCTCGACGCTCGCGAAGAGGCTGAGCCCGTGACCGTAGAAGATCGCGGTGCAGAGGACGGTCTGCAGGAGGTAGTTCGTGAAGGCCATCCGGCCCACCGCCGCGAGGCGCGCCTGGAGACCCGGCAGGAAGCCCCGGCGCACCGCGAGCATCACCAGGCCGAGATACCCAAGCGCCATCGGCACCGCGCCCCACTGGTTGAACTGCGTGCCGAAGAACATCGAGCGCTCCCAACTCCAGCCGCCAGCGAAGTTCCACCAGATGCCGAACCCGATGAGCGGCGCACCCACCAGGAATCCGGTGGTGGCCAGCCGGGCGTAGAACGCGTCGCTCCGCTCGGCGCTCAGCACCCCCCAGCGATAGAGCGCCATCCCGATCAGCATCAGGCCGCCGCTGAACCAGAACAGCAACAACGGAAACACGGAGAGTTGAGCGCCGAGCGAATGCTCCACCCGCTGGGCCTGCTGCTCGCTCCAGTCCCCGCGGTAGGCGAAAACCTCGTCATCGAGTTCGCTGGCAGAGGGAGCCCACTGCGCCTCGATCTCCCGGATCGCTTCGTCCGGGACATCCGGCAGCGACAGCACGGCTCCCAGGAGCAGGAACACCAGGCTCGATACCGAGAAGAGGGCGATGCCGGCCGCCAGCAGGGTCCGTGGACGGCGGCGGCGCAGCAGATAGACCACCGAGCCGCAGAGGGCATAGCCCACCAGGATGTCTCCGCTCCACAGCAGATAGGCATGGGCCATCCCGAAGGCCAGGAGCCACCACATGCGCCGGTAGTGCAGTCCCGCCGGCCGGCCGCCCCGCGCCTCGATCCGGTCAGCGAAGAGGGCGATGCCGGCGCCGAACAGGATCGAGAACAGCGTGACGAATTTGAGCGCGAACAACCCGTGACTGAGGGTCCAGACGCCGAGGTTGATCCCCGAGAGATCGCCCCACGCCGTCGGGTTCTGGTACGCGGCGAACGGCATCGCAAAGAGCTGGATGTTCATCACCAGGATGCCGAGCAGCGCGAAACCGCGCAGCACGTCCAGGCTGGCGATCCGCCCGACGGCCTCCACCGGTTTCGCCGGGGGCTCCGTCAAGTCAGGATCCCGGTGAGTCCTTCGGGCGGTACAACCAGGCTGCGAACGGCGTTGCGATGAGCGCGCCCGCGATCTCCATGAGCACGAACATCGGGGCGTCCACGGGGCGGATGCCGCAGAAGGTATCCGTGAAGCTCCGTGCGAGGGTCACCGCCGGATTGGCGAACGACGTCGAGGCGGTGAACCAGCAGGCCGCGAAGATGTAGATGCCCACCGCGGCCGCCACCGCCCGCGGTCGGACCTTGATGCAGCCGAAGATGGTCAGGATCAACCCGAAGGTGGCCACCACCTCGGACACCCACTGTCCCGGACCGGTCCGCACCTGGGTCGCGGTCTGCAGGAGGGGCAGGTCGAACATCAGGTGCGTCACCAGCATCCCGGCGAGGCCGCCCGCCGCCTGCACGAGGACGTAGAGCCCGGCGTCGCGCCCGGAAATCTCCTTCCGGAGCAGGAAGGCCAGGGTCACCGCGGGATTGATGTGGCAACCGGACACCGGGGCGAAGAGCCAGATGAGGACCACCAGCCCCGCGCCGATGGCCGCCGTGGTCCCGATGAGGGCCACCCCGTCGTTTCCACCCGACAGGTTGACCGCCATGATGCCGGCGCCGATGATCACCGCGAGCAGGCCGGCGGTGCCGAGGAACTCGGCGGCGAGGCGACGGGTCAGCATGGAAGTTCCGCGCCGCGTACGGTAATCCCTCAGCCCGCCGCGGCGGTTCGGGTACTCAGCCGAGGAGGCTCAGGTCGGCGCGTCCGGCGCGGATCGGAGGACACCAGAAGTACGCCCCGGTCACCGGCCGGGTGAACCGGAACAGGTGATCCGTGATCCGGTCGGCGGCCCCGGTCATCCGGGACAGGTGGTACTCGAAGGCGTCCAGGCTGTGGCTGAAGGCGACGAACACGAGGCCTGCCCGGCGCGCGTCCGCCCAGGGCATGGAGCGGCGGAGCAGAAAGACGGGCGGGTCGGGGGCTTCCTGCTCGGTGCGTTGTACGTGGGCCGCGTCGGGCCCGTCCTTGAGTTCCACATTGTCGCTCCGGCGCCGCCCGATGATGTGGTCCTGCGTCCGGGACGAGAAGGACTCGAAGCGGTCGAGGTCGTGGACCCACTGCTGCACGGCGGCAAACGAAGACCCGTCGAGCCCGGGACCGCGGCCGGAAACGATGGCCGCCTCCACGGCCGCGTCGCCCTTCGGGTTCTCGGTCCCGTCCTCGTAGCCGGTGAGGTCGAGGCCCGTCCGGTAGCGGAAGGCGTCAAGCACGTCCTCCAGCACGAAGACGCCGGCGAGCGCCTTCTCCACCCGGCGGGTCTCATGGACCAGTTCGCCGCGCTCCTCCGACCGCAGCCAGACCCAGAGCGCGGCGGGAGAGGAGGGGACGGTGAACCCCGGTCCGCTCGAGGCCGGGAACTCCCGGAGCCCCGGGACCTCGGCTCCCAGTTCGCGCACCAGGGACGCGCCCAGGCCGAAGACGAGCGGCAGCCCGGGATGGGGATCGGCGAGACGCTCCAGCGCGTCGCGCGGCCCGGGCGAGGACGCGCGCCTCCGAAAGGTCAGATGGCGCGCGTGGGACGGGATCGCGGCCAGCACGCCGGGCTGAGGAAGAAGCCCCGAGTCTCCGGATTCCACTCTCATGTTCACTCGCTTTCGATGGGAACCGTAACGCGCCACTACTATCGGTGGTCCACCCTCCGTACCGCCCGGGAGACCCGCCGACCATGATCCCTACCGCCATCCGTTACCGCCGTGTTTTCACCCTGCTCTGCTGCCTGATTGCCTCGACCACGCTGGCCCAGGACGCCCCGATCTTCACCGCGGACTTCCCGGCGGAAGAGTTCCAGACCCGCCGTGAAGCCGTGCTCGACGCGGTCGGACCGGGAGGCGCCGCGATCCTCCAGGGAGCCGGCTCCCCCCTCGCCTACGAGCGCTTCCGGCAGACGAACTCCTTCTACTACCTCACCGGGGTGGAGACGCCGCACGCCTACCTGCTGCTCGACGGCGCCTCCCGCCGCTCCGTGCTCTACCTGCCGCACCGGAACGACCGGCGGGAAGCCTCCGAGGGGCGCCTCCTGACGGCGGAGGACGCGGACCTGGCCCGGGAACTCACGGGGGTGGACGACGTGTTCGGCACCTGGAAGCTGAGCGACGACCTCGCCCGGATGGCCTGGAGTAATCGCCCGCCGACCCTCCACACCCCGCTCAGCCCCGCCGAACTCGCCGGCATGAGCCGCGACCTCGCCACCCGGGGCAACTCGGACATCGCGAACGACCCGTGGGACGGCCGGCCCTCCCGGGAGGCGAACTTCGCCGCCCGGCTCCGGGACCGCTTCCCCAAGCTGGACATCGAGGACCTGTCGCCGGTGCTCGACCGGATGCGCCTCGTCAAGAGCGAACGGGAGGTCGCCCTCATCCGCAAGGCGACCGACCTCTCCGGCCTGACGCTCATGGAGGCGATGCGCTCGACCCGTCCCGGGATCTACGAGCACGAACTCGACGCCGTCGGGAAGTTCATCTTCTTCCGGGACGGCGCGCAGTCGGAGGCCTACTACTCGCTGGTGGCGACCGGGACGAACGCCTGGTACCCGCACTACCACCGGGGTGCGAGCCGGCTCGAGGACGGGCAACTGATCCTCATGGACTACGCCCCGGACATCGGTTACTACACGAGCGACGTCACCCGGATGTGGCCGGTGAACGGGGTCTTCAGCGAGTGGCAACGCGATCTCTACGGGTTCTACCTCGCGTGCTACCGGGCGATCCTGGACGCCATCCGGCCGGGCGACGTGGCCACCATCATGGGAGAGGCGGCGACCCGGATGGAGGAACTGGCGCGGACCTGGCCGTTCACGAAGCCCCACTACCGGCCGGCCGCGGAAGCGTTCGTCGCCGCCTACCGGCGCCGCGCGTCGGGACGCAGCTCGATGGGGCACGGGGTCGGGATGGCGGTCCACGACGTGGGTGACGCCGACGGCACGCTGACCCCGGGGATGGTGTTCACCATCGAACCCCAGTTCCGGGTGCCCGAGGACCGGATCTACATCCGCCTCGAGGACGTGATCCTGATCACCGAGGACGGCGCCGAGAACCTCTCCGAGTTCGTGCCGATGGACATCGAGGGCATCGAGGCCCTGATGGCGGAGGACGGGCTGCTGGACCTCTACCCGAGTCCGTTGAAGGAGCGCGCGAACCGCTGAGACCGTCCCTACGGACGGTTTTCGACCAGGTACGCGTGCGACGCCTCGGCGTCCATCAACGGCACCACCTTGTCCGGATCCACCCGCACCATGATGTAGGTGATGTGGTCCTCGATCCGGGTGAACTGGTGGCCGGTGCCGGCGGGAACGACCAGCATGTCGCCGGCGCTGAGCTCGTGGGTCACCGGGTTCCGGATCTCCGCGGCGTTGTTGCCCGGCCCGTTCAGGAACCGGACCGCGCGGTTGTCCGGGGCCCTCCGGCGCTTGTCCACGAGGTCCGGCCCGCTGACATTGGTCCCGGAGCCGCTCAACACGTAGTACACCTCGGTGACGAGGTCGTGCTCGGCGACCGACTGCGGCCGGGGCGCCTCCAGGGCGCCGCGCCGGACCAGCGCGATCTGCACGTTCGCCTTGCCGATGTCCACGGAACGCACCTGCTGATCGGTCAGGCCGGTCGCCTCGGCGATCCGTTCGTACGCCTCGAGTTCCCCCGCCGGGACGAAGTCCGCGTCGCACTTGTTGCAGCTGGGTTCGGGACCCGGATCCTGGGCGGCGATGGAGAACCGTCCGGCGATGAAAGCGGCCAGAATCGCGACGGCGAGTCCAACGGTTGTTTTCTTGTTCATCACCCGCTCCTTACCCGAACGCGGCTCGGGACCGGTCGCCACCATAGCAACGTGTGAACGGGGTAGGCGTTGCCCCGTCGCCGGGCGAGTGTGCGTTGGGATCGGCCATCTTGCTGATTGGCGACGTGCGCGGCGCGGAGCGCCGCTGTGCCGGTCTGGAGACCGGCGTTCCAAGCCGTTTCTGCCGGGGGGATTGGTGAGGGGTGCGGTTTCGCGGGAACGGGCGGGGCCGGCGCGCGTTCTGTCATGCGGGAGAATTGCGGCGGATCGATCCGGATGCTGCACGAGTTCGCGGAAGCGCTGAAGAGCCTCTCGAAGCGGCCGGGGTTCGCGCTGCTGGTGTGCGTTCCCCTCGCGCTCGGGATCGGAGCGACCTCGACCGTCTTCTCGGCGGTCTACGGGGTGCTGCTGAAGGCGCCCGACTACCACGAGCCGGAACGCCTGATGCAGGTCTGGGAGCGGCGGCCGCGCCTTCCGATGCCGGACGAGGTGGCGGCGTTCTCCACCGACCACTTCCGCCGCTGGCGCGACGCCAACACGGTGTTCGACGGGCTCGCGATGTACGGCGACCGCCCGGTCGCCTACCGCGGACTCTCGGCGGCTCCCGGCGAGCCGCGCCCGCTGTCCGCGGAACAGGTGTCACCCGAGCTGTTCGAGATCCTGGGCGTCCCACCCGCACTCGGGCGATCCTTCCGTTCCGAAGAGGCGATCCCCGGACGCGACGCCGTCGCGATCCTGAGCCACGCCTTCTGGGTGCGGGAGTTCGGAGGCGATCCCGGGATTCTCGGGCAGGCCCTCAGTCTCAACGACCGGAGCTTCCAGATCGTCGGCGTCATGCCTCCGGACTTCGGGTTCCCGATTCCCACCACCGAGATCTACGTCCCCTACCCGACGGAGCCGCCCGCCGACCTCCAGCCCGGCCAGGTCCGGCTCGAGCTGGTCCAGGTGGTGGGCCGGCTGCGGGACGGCGTCGGCATCGAGCAGGCCGAGGAGGAAGCGGCGGCGCTCATCGCCCGGCTGAGCGAGGAGAGCGAGATCCAGCGGATGCTGAACGAGGGCGTGAGCGTGCACCTCGGCTCGTTCACCGAGCGCTCCACGCGCCGGATCCGGCAGCCGCTCATGGCGCTCTTCGGGGTCACCCTGCTCGTGCTGCTCATCGTCTGCGGGAACGTGGCCAACCTGCTGCTCACCCGCGCCGCCTGGCGGGAACGGGAACTCGCGGTACGGAGCGCCCTCGGCGCCGGCCGGTCGCGCCTCGTGCGCCGGCTGCTCGCGGAAAGCGTGCTGCTGGCTGCGGTCGCCGGGGCCTTCGGCGCCCTCCTGGCGGTGGCCGGGGCCGGCCTGGTGCGTTCCCTGACGGTCCTCGGCCTGCCCCAGCTCGCGGCGGCGAGCGTGGATCTCCGGGTCGTCGGCTTCACGTTCGGGGTCGCCGGGCTTGCGGCGCTGCTGTTCGGAACCCTCCCGGCGCTGAAGGCGTCTTCGCGCGACCCGGCAGCGGCGCTCGACGCCTCGGCGCGGGGCGAATCGGCTCCGCTCGGCGCGAGTTCGCGCGGCCTGGGACACCGGGGCCTCTTCGCGGCCCTCCAGCTCGCGCTGGCGCTCCCGCTGCTGATCGGCGCCGGCCTGCTGACCCGGAGTTTCCTGGCCCTGGTCAGCGCGCCGCCGGGGTACGAGCCGGCGAACACCGCGGTCTTCGAGGTCCAGGTCGCCGCCGACCGCTACCCGGACACCGCGGGACAGACCGCGCTGTTCGACCGGATCCGCGAGTCCCTGGCGGCGGTCCCCGGGGTCACCCACGCAGGCGTCGTGGACACACTTCCGCTGAGCGGGGAGCGGGCGGTCATCGGTTTCCAGCGGATCGACGAAGCACCCACGACCGACCCGAACCAGGTGCCGCGCGCCCTTTTCCGCCGCGTGTCGCCGGGGTATTTCCAGGCCATGGGGATTCCGCTCCGGGAGGGGCGGGCGTTCGAGGAGAGCGACCGCGCCAACCCGGGCGCGGTGTCCATCGTGAACGAGAGCCTCGTCCAGCGGTACCTGTCCGACCCGCCGATCGGACTCGAACTGGCGGGCATGGGAGCGATCGTCGGGGTGGTGGGCGACGTCTACGAGGAAGGTGTGGACACCCCGCCCGAGCCCATCCTCTATCGCCTGGACGGCGACGAACGGATGCCGGGCGGCGGCGACGTCATCCGGAGGAGCGTGGTGCTCCGGCACGCGCCGGGCGCTTCCGTCCTGGAAGCCGCCGCCGCCCGGCTCGAGGAGGTCGACCCCGAGCTGGCCGCCCTGAACCCCCGCACGCTGGGAGACCGCATCCGGGAATCGGTCGCCCAGCCCCGGCTCTATGCGCTGCTCCTCGGCGGCTTTGCCGCCGCGGCGCTGCTGCTCGCCGCCTGGGGCGTCTTCGGGGTCGTCGGCTTCCAGGCGAACGCGCGGGTCCCGGCGCACGGGGTGCGCATGGCGTTCGGGGCCACCCCGGCGGACATCCGCCGGCTGGTGCTCCGCGACGCGCTCCGCATCGCGGCTTCCGGGCTGTTACCGGGGCTGCTCCTCGCCTTCGTGCTCGTCCGCGTGGCCGGCAGTGAACTGAGTCCCCTGCTCTTCGAGATCACGCCGCTCGACCCGGTCGTCTACGCCCTGGTGCCGCTGCTGCTCCTCGCCGCCGTGCTGGCGGCGGCGCTTCAGCCCGCCACCGCCGCCTCCCGCCTGAATGTGGTGCAGGCGCTCCGGTCCGAGCACCCGCAGGCGCGGAAGAGCTGGCTCGCCTGACGGGTTCCGGCCCCACTCCCGAGTCCGGGAGGGGAACGTTCGGCCAGGCATCGGCGTAGCAAGCCCCCGAACGAGAACGAAATAGGATTCGGCAAGTTGTCAGGAATTCCACGCAGGTGGCGCCTCCTCGCCGCGCTGGGAATTGCCGGGGGCGTGGTCCTTCTCCGATCCGGGTCCGAGGACCCGGAGGAGCCGGCCGACGGGGAAGCGGAGCCGGCGAGCGTCGTTTCGGACTGCGCGCCCGGCGAGGGACCCGAAGGCGCGCTCTGCGGGGTCCTCGAGGTTCTGGAGAACCGGGCCGATCCCGAAGGACGGAAGATCGGCCTGAACATCATGGTCCTCCCGGCCACCGAACAAGACGCCGAGCCGGACCCCGTGTTCTACCTGGCCGGCGGGCCGGGGCAGGCGGCCACGGAACTCGCGCCGCTCCTGCGGGGCCTGGCCCCGGACCTGTTCCGGAATCGCGACTCCGTGTTCGTGGACCAGCGCGGCACGGGCGAATCCAACCCGCTCACTTGCGATTTCCTCGAAGAGCGGACCGGGTACTTCGACAGCATGCCCGAAGAACTGTCGGAGGAAGACTGGCAGGACTGCCTGGACTCGCTGGACGCGAGCCCGGAGCACTACACCACCCCGGTCGCCATGGACGATCTGGAGGAGGTGAGGGTCGCCCTGGGATACGGACCCGTCAATCTCTGGGGCGGCTCCTACGGCACCCGGGCCGCCACCGTGTTCCTCCGCCGGCATCCGGACAGCGTGCGGAGCGTCGTCCTCGACGGAGTGGCGCCGGTGGACATGCGGATCCCGCTCCACTTTCCCGAGGACGGGGAACGGGCGCTGAACCTGCTCACCGCCGCCTGCGGCGCCGACCCGGCCTGTGACGCCCGCTTTCCCGGCCTGCGGGACTCCATCGAGACCCTCCTGGCGAGCCTCGACCAGGACCCGCCCCGCGAGTACCGGATCCGCCACCCGCGTACCGGGGACTGGGAGGAGGTTCCCATCAACCGCGAGCTGGTGGCCGGGGTGCTGCGGGCGGTCCTCTACAGCCCGCAGAGCGCCGCCCTCGTGCCGCTGATGGTGGAGAGCGCCCTCGACGGCGACTTCGGACCCCTAATGGTCTTCGCCGACCCGGTCGCCGGGCCGCAACTCGCGATCGGCATGTTCCTGTCGGTGCTGTGCGCCGAGGACATCCCCTTCCTGACGCTCGACGAGGCCGCGGACGCCGCCGAGGAGAGTTTCGTCGGCGAACTCATGACCGAGCAGATGCTCGAGGCATGCGCCGTCTGGCCACGCGGCGAGATCCCGGAGGGCTACCGCGAACCGGTGCGTTCGGACGCGCCGGTCCTCATCCTGTCCGGGGAGCTGGATCCGGTCACCCCGCCGCGGTGGGGGGACCACGCGGCGGCGACGCTCCCGAATTCGCGGCATCTGGTCGTCCCGGGGACCGGGCACGGCACCCTCCAGGCCGGCTGCGCGACGCGGCTGATCGGCGAGTTTTTCGACGGCGCCGACCCCGCGGCCCTCGATGCCTCCTGTCTGTCCGGCGTCGCCCGGCCGCCGTTCTGGCGGTCGGCCACCGGACCGGTCGATCCCAGACCGGGCAACCAACAGTGATCCGGGTCTCCGGTCTTCGCAAGACCTTCGGCAAGGTCATCGCCGTGGACGACGTGAGCTTCGCCGCGGAAGACGGAGCGATCACCGGGCTCCTCGGCCCGAACGGCGCCGGGAAGTCCACGACGCTGCGGATGCTCTACGGCCTGATGGCGCCGGAGGCCGGCGAGGTCGCGGTGGACGGGGTGGACGTCCAGCGCCGGACGATGGCGGCGCAGGAGCGGATCGGGGCTCTCCCGGACACCCACGCGCTCTATCCCCGGCTGACCGGCCGCGAGAACATCCGCTACTTCGCCCGGCTTCGCGGCATCCCGGCGGACGTGACGGAAGGGCGGCTGGACGAGTTCGTCCGGCTCCTGGAGATGGCGGATTTCGTGGATCGCCGGGCCAAGGGCTATTCCCACGGGGAGCGTTCGCGGGTGCTGCTGGCCCGGGCGCTCATCCATGAACCCCGGAACGTCCTGCTCGACGAGCCGACGAACGGTCTGGACGTGATGAGCACCCGGCGGATGCGGGACCTCATCCGGGAACTCCGGAGCCGCGGCTGCGCCGTGCTCTTCTCGAGCCACATCATGCAGGAGGTGTCCCTCCTCTGCGATCACATCGTGATCGTCGCGGCCGGCCGGGTGGTCGCCGCGGGATCGCCCGACGCGATCCGCGAGGCGGCCGGCTGCGAGGACCTCGAGGACGCCTTCGTCCGGCTGACCGGCCCGCAGCAGGAGGCTGCCTGATGCGCAGCGCCGGCGTCGTCTTCCGGAAGGAACTCCTCGACGGGTTCCGGGACCGGCGCGCCTTCATCGCGGTCCTGGTCTCGATCAGCATCTTTCCCATCGTGATGCTGGTCATGGGCCGCTTCGCCGAGGGCATCCAGGACGAGCTCCGGAACATGGAGCTTCCCGTCGCCGGGCAGCAGAACGCTCCCGCGCTCGTCGAGTGGCTCGCCCAGCAGCCGGGTCTCGAGCTGACCCCGGCCCCGGAGGACCCGGAGTCCGCGGTGCGCAACCGCGAGGCGGACCTCGTGCTGCGGATCCCGGCGGACTACGAGGAGCGGTTCGCCGAGGGTCGGCCGGCGGAGGTGGAACTGGTCGCCGACAGCTCGCGGACCGCCGGGGGAGCCAAGGCGGGCCGGGTGACGCGGCTCCTCGAAAGCTACGGGCAGGAGGTCGCCGCCCTGCGGCTCGTCAGCCGCGGCATCAGCCCGATGCTCGTCCGCCCGCTCGCCGTGGAGCGCGCGGAGGTCTTCAGTACCCGGCGGCGCCGGGCGTTTTCGGCGCTCGGCTTCATCCCGTTCTTCCTGCTGATGAACGCCTTCTTCGGCGGGATGCAGATCGCCTCCGACGCCATCGCCGGCGAACGCGAGCGGGGCTCCATCGAGGCGCTCCTCCTGAACGCGGTCCCCGCGCGGTTCCTGATCCTCGGAAAGTGGGCGGCCGCGGCGGTGTTCGCCGTCTTCCTGACGCTGCTCGGCATCGGCACCTGCGTCCTGGTGCTGCGGTTCATGCCGGGCGCGCTGAACATCTCGCCGAGTGTCACCGACTGGTTCCTGGTGGCCGTCACCGCGATTCCGCTCGCGCTCTTCTGTTCGGCGATCCAGGTGGTGCTCTCCACCTACGCCAAGTCCTACAAGGAGGCGCAGACCTACTTCGGGTACGTGGCCTTCCTCCCGATGATCCCCTTCTTCGCGGTCACGTTCAATTGGGTGGAGCAGGGGACCTGGACCGCTTTCATCCCGATCCTGGGCCAGCACCTCATGATCCTGAACGTGATGGCCGGCGAAGCGGTGGCGGCCTGGGAGTTCGCGCTCGCAGGCCTGATCGCGCTCGGGGCGGCCGCGGCGCTGCTGCGGTTCGCCTCAGGCCTGTTCGTTCGCGAGAGCGTCGTCTTCGTCCGCTGAACGAACGACGGCCGCAGCCTGAATCCGGCGGCCTTCCAGCCGATACTTGCGCTCGAAGTTGGATCCGGCGAGTTCCCCCTCGTTCGCCGAAGCGGGCGGTTCGTAGCGGCTGCGGACCAGCTTCGGCCGCGCCGCCAGCGCCGCTTCGATCTGATCGAAGTAGCCGGGGTCGTCGGTCACGACCCGGAACGGGGCCCCGGCGGCCAGCACCCGCTCACAGGCGGTGAGGAATTCGGGCTGGATCAGCAGGCGCCGGTGTGCGTGACGGCGTTTCGGCCAGGGGTCCGGGAAATACATGTGCAGCCCGGCGACCGATCCTTCCGGCATCGCCTCGAGCACTTCCCGGGCGTCCCCGCGGACGATCCGGGCGTTCGGCCGCCCCCGCCGCCGCAGCCGGTCCGCGGCGTAGAGCCAGTAGCGGCGGGCGCGCTCGACGCCCACGAACAGCGTGTCCGGACGAAGCTCCGACTCGGCGACCAGGAACGACCCCTTCCCCGATCCGATCTCCACCTCAACGGGCGCCTCGCTTGGGGTCCGATCGAACAGCCGGCGCGGATCGCAGGGCGCTTCGAGCCCTTCGAGATCGAACCCGTACCCACCCGGATCCGCGTCCCGGCGGGTGCGGACGTGGCTACGGCCCATGGCCGGGAGCGCTGCTCGTCGGTCCTTTCAGCGGGGGGAGTCGCTCCGGCGCTGGCGGAAGAGCCATTCGTAGAGGCCCTCTTCGCGGTAGGCGGGGACCCACGAGTCGTGCCCCACTCCGGGATATTCGGTGTAGCGGGGCCGGGCTCCCGCGGTTTCGAGCGCCGCCACCATGCGCCGGGACTCGTCGGCCGGCACCCGCCGGTCGTTCGCGCCGTGGAACACCCAGGCCGGAATGCCCGCGACGACCCGCGCCATCTCCGCCCAGGGATCTTCCGGGTGGGTGGCCGACGGATGCCAGTCGGGCACGGGAATCCTCGTCCGCCGCGTGGTGACGCCGCCGCAGACGGGGACGAGCGCCGCAAACCGCTCCGGGTGCCGATAGGCGAGCGCCCAGGTCCCGTAACCCCCGAGCGACAGCCCGGTGAGGTACGTCCGCCCGGGATCGCCGCCGAACTCGGCGGTCGCCGCGTCGAGGGCGGCGAGCGCCAAGCGCTCGATCTCCGGGGTCCCCCACCAGGCGCCCCGCGGCGTCTGGGGCATCACCACCAGCGCGGGGAAATCGGAGCGCTCCCGAAGCACCGCGGGCAGCCCGATCTCGGTCTGCCGCACGCCGTCGGTTCCCGTCTGTCCGTTGCCGTGCAGGAACAGGATGACCGGGGGATTCGTTTCGTCGCCGGCCAGCACGGCGGCGGGTACGAAGACCTGCCAGGCGTAGCTTCGACCGTCCAGTTCCGTGGTCCGGGGAAGGACCCGCCCGGACGCGGCGGAAGCCGTGGAGACCGGCAACA
>JAJEFG010000015.1 GCA_022820545.1 Acidobacteriota bacterium
CCGCGCATGTCGCAACTTCACCCGGAAGAGTTGGCTCCTGCCCCGGCGCGGAGTTCAAACTCCCCGGATGACGCCCCCGGGTTGGAACGCCGACCTCCGGTCGGCACGCGGCCCGCAGGGCCGCAGAGTGCGTAACGCTGATCATCCTGACGCGCGCGGCCGACGCGGCTCTTCACGCCCACCCTCGATATCGACCGGACCTCCCCCGGCCGAGCGACGATATCGACCGGAGCTCCTTCCGCCGACTGGCGTTATCGACCGGACCCCCTTCCGCCGACCGGCGTTATCGACCGGACCCCCCTCCACCGACGAGCGTTATCGACCGGACCCCCTCCCGCCGGCTGGCGCTATCGACCGGACCCCCCTCGCCGGCTGACGTTATCGACCGGACCTCCGTTCCGGAGACCGGCGTTATCGACCGGACCCCCCGCTGCCGGCTGGCGTTATCGACCGGACCTCTTCCCGCCGACCGGCGGTATCGACCGGACCCCCTTCCGCCGACCGGCGGTATCGACCGGACCCCCTTCCGCCGGCTGGCGTTATCGACCGGACCCCTTCCGCCGGCTGGCGTTATCGACCGGACCCCCTCCAGCCGACCGGCGTTATCGACCGGACCTCCTCCCGCCGGCTGGCGCTATCGACCGGACCCCTTGCCGCCGACCGGCGCTATCGACCGGACCTCCTCCTGCCGACCGGCGATATCGACCGGACCCTCTTCCCGCCTGCTGGCGATATCGACGGGACCCCCTCCAGCCGACCGGCGTTATCGACCGGACCTCCTCCTGCCGACCGGCGATATCGACCGGACCCCCGTCCGCCGGCCTGGCGTTATCGACCGGACCCTCCTCCGGCCGACCGGCGCTATCGACCGGACCCCCGCTGCCGGTGGCGTTATCGACCGGACCCCCTCCGCCGGCTGGCGTTATCGACCGGACCCCCTTCCGCCGACCGGCGTTATCGACCGGACCCCCTTCCGCCGGCTGGCGTTATCGACCGGACCCCCTTCGCCGGCGAGCGCTATCGACCGGACCTCCGCCCACCGACTGTCGCGATCGATCGGACCCCTTGCCGCCGACCGGCGCTATCGACCGGACTTCCCTGGTCGACCGGAGTTCCCCGGGCAGACCGGTTGTCTCAGGAACTCCGTTCGAACTCGGAACGGGGGACGCCAGATTGGCGAATGATCGAGAGCAGGGTGCCGACGCGTAACTCCGAGTGATCGGGAACCGGCACGGTCACGGTGTGGCCGACGTCCACCTTCTGGACCACCACATGGCTGCCACGCCGCCTTACCTCCACGAAACCATGGACGCGAGGATGCGGCAGACATCCCTGCCGGACAGGACGCGCAGCCTACCCAACGGCGACCTCGACCTGCGTCACGTAGATCTCTCCACCCAGGCGCCGGTCGAGTTCCTCCGCGGAGGCGGTCTCGAAGAAAAGAGTCAGCGCTTCCGTCAGGTTGGCGCGTGCCTCGGCGACGGTATCTCCCTGGCTTGCGACATCTACTTCGGGGCACAGGGCCACATAGCCGTCGCCCTCCCGTTCAACGATTGCGGTCAAGCGGTGCGTCATCGCATCCTCATCCTATCGCCACTGCCCTCTGGGAGACCCGTCGGCAGACCGGCGATATCGACCGGACCTCCTTCCGCCGACTGGCGATATCGACCGGACCCCCTTCCGCCGACTGGCGTTATCGACCGGACCCCCCTTCCGCTGGCTGGCGTTATCGACCGGACCTCCTCCTGCCGACCGGCGATATCGACCGGACCCTCTTCCCGCCGGCTGGCGATATCGACCGGACCCCCGTCCGCCGGCTGGCGATATCGACCGGACCTCCCTCTCGCCGACGCGCATTCCCCCCACTCGCCAAGACCCGGAAGGGTGGCCCAGCGACACCACGCGGCCAATCACACGCGTAAATTACAAATAAGTCACTTAAAACAGGGCGATTAAAGGGTCGAAATACCGGCTCCTACTCCGGTACTCTCGCCCCTCGTGCAAGGCCTCAATCTCCTCGGCGAATCGCCTCCTGCCGAGGAGCCGCCACCGCCCGAAGAGCCGCTCGGTCTCGATCTCATCCGCGGTTGGCTCCGCAAGCCGCGGCCCCGGCTCCGTCGCCTGTGGCTCTGGGTGCCCTACCTGGCGGACGGCGTCCGGAAGGCATACGGCTGGCTGCGGGAGAACGGCAGTCCGGCGCTCCGCAAGGCGGCAATGCGCGCCTGGGCGTGGCGCGGGGATGTGGAACGCTTGAGAGCGCGGTTGGAGAAGGCGTTCCCGCCCGGGAGCCGGGGCCGCGCGGTGGCCGAGCGCCTGGCCACTGGCAGCCGTCTGCTCCTCCGCGCTGCGCTCCTTCTGGTGGGCATCGGCCGCGAAGCGGAGCGCCTCAGAGTGTGGGAGCCGGACCGCGAGCTTGGCAAACGCCCGCCCAAACCCAAGCGGCCGCCCGCCGGAACCGTGCCGGAGCCGGCTCCCGAAACACCGGGTCGCGCGGTGCCGGACGAACCGGCTGCATCCAGCAGTGCGGATCCGACGGGCGGGGACGAATCTGCTGTTTCCTCCGATCCGGCCAAGTCGCCGACAGACGAGGTTTCTCAGCGGGACCCCTCCCAGCCGGAACGATCCCAACCGCCACCGTCCCAGCCGAAACCGTCGCGACCGAACCCGTCCCCACCCGGGCCGTCTCAACTGGAACCACCCCGTCCCGAACCGGCCCGGGAGGATCCGCCGGACCAAGGCTCCAAAGAATCCGCGCCGGCCGATCCCTCCCCGGTCCCGGGCCTGCCCCCGGGGAAGCGCGCCGACGCTCTCGCGAAGCTGTCAAAGAACCTGCGCAGCCAGATCCTCGGTCTTGGCAGGCGCCCCCGGAAGGCGTCGCTGCGATTCACCATCTGGCGGATCCTGAACGAGTGCGGTCCGGCCGACGCCGATCGTCTGGGGCTGCTGCTCGGGATGGACGCGGCGAATCTCGCGAAGCGCCATCTCAGCCCGCTCGTCGAGCACACGGTTCTCGAACGGACGATTCCCGACCGGATCAACCACCCGGACCAGGCGTACCGATCCACGGGTCCGCCGCCGGGGGCTGACGGCTTGCCACCCATCAGCGAGTAGCGCGCACCGTCCGCGGGCCGGAGCAGTGCCCCGCCGGCGTCACCGAATCCGCGGGCGACGGGGTCTGCCCGCTACACGTAACGCACTCGCCTGAGCACTCGCCGTCCATGCCGGCACGACCGCCTACAAGAAGGCCCGGTCACTCCGGGATCGTCACCCAGCGGATGTCCGGGTCCATCGCGGTCCGCCCGCCGATCACGACTTCGAGTCCCGCCGCGTGCTCGCTCGCCGCGCTGTTGGCGCACGGGGGGGTTCCGGGATTCCTCTTGTCTTCCGCATGACGAGTCAGGGCACCCCGGTGGACAGGGCGCCAGACGCCATCGCTGGTCCGCACCCTGGCCCGCCGGAACGCCGCGCTGCGAACCTCCTGCGCGAGGCAGGTCGGCGCCGTCCGGCGGAAGTCTTCTACGAACGCCGCAGCGGACGCGTTCCGAAGCGGCTGGGAGCCCCGAAGCACTCCGAGGAAGCGGCGTTTCATCGTCGCCAGCTCGGTGACATGGGCCGTGATCGCGACCCCTCCGTCCCGTTCCTCCCACGTCACCTCGAACCGGTAGGTCACGCCAACACTCCAGGGATAGTTGAACGCGCACTGCTGTCCCGTCCCCTCGCCGCCGAACGGGTTACAGACCGCGCCTTCGCCGCGCTCAATCACCCCGGCGTCGCCCTGTCCCTCGGAAACGTCCCACACCGAAAACTGAAGCTGCCGGTCGTAGCGGCTCCCCGCTCGTTGCAGTCCCATGTAGAACCCGTAGAAGAACTCACCCGGCGGCGCGTCGGCGGCGACGGCGAGGGCCGAAAAGTACGTCTGGTGTGGTTCCGTGAGGGGCGTCACGTCAATCGAATAGCCGGTGGGATCATCGGGATCGTCCAGCCAGAGCGTGACGTAGCCATACGGAGGCCGCTCGGAGGAAATGCTGCGCGTCTCGAACTCCGTCGTCAGGGCCGACTCTCCCTCCCCGACGACCAGCGTCAGGACGCCGTCCCCGGGCGAGCCCGCGACCCAGGAAGCGAAAACGCCGCCCTCAGCGTCGGTCACGCCCGCCGGCGGATACACCCAGCCGGCGTTTTCGTTGGCGTCCCACTCGTAGGCGGCGCCCGCAACCGGCAACCCGTCATCATCGAGCACTGTCACACCGATCGGGTCAGCGGCGCGTTTCCCGGCCTCCGCGGGACCAAAAGGGGTGGCCGAGGGGACGGCCTCTGTCGGCGTCGGAGGCGGAGGAGGAGTTGTCGGGCCGGTGACTTGGGTGGACGTGGCCGGCGTCGGGACCGTGCCCGTGCCGTCGCCGCAAGCCAGGACCAGAAGACATGACCCGACGAGACGAAGGAATGGAACTCCCCGGGCCCACGGGCGAGCGGAGGCCAGGGTGCCTGACGACGGCGGATCACACTTCTCGCGGTCTGTGGATGGCGTGGGTACGTCCAGTGTCACAGACAATCATTTCTATCAGTCCAATGCGTGATAAATATGTGAAAGACAATCGTTTGTTCGCGATATTCGTCCGATCCTCGCGAGTGCGAACATCGGCAGCAGCCCGTCGTGCCGGTCGGAGGCTCCCAACGGGAGGACCGGCCAGCGCTTCCGGCCGTTTCTGCCGTGCCGCTCGGTGGGGGGGAGGGGTTTGCGGCCCTGGGGGCCGCTGCCGGTCGGAGGGCCCCACCGGGAGGACTGCCCGGCGGTCCAAGCCGCTTCTGCCGTGCGGCGTGGTGGAGGGGAGGCGGTTGCGGCCCGGCGGGCCGCTGCCGGCCTGAAGGCCGGCGGTCCCAGCCGTTGCGCCAGCCCGGGGTCCGTGGCTACGATGGCCTACTCCCGTTCCGCCGTGTTCCGCCGTGCCCTGAGCCTTGCCGCGTTGACGCTGGTCAGCGTTGCGCCCCTGGCGACCGCCCAGTACGGCTACTTCCCGGACCAGCCCGAAGCAGTCGAAGTGGCGGATCTCGCGCGGCGTCCCTCGTTCTACCACGAGAAGGCGGTGCTCACCCGTGGCAGGCTGGGCTTTTCCGTCGGGTTCGGGATGAACGAGCGGGTGATGGCGCTCGAGGATCCGGAGTCCATCGACGAGATCCTGATGGCCCAGCCCTACATGAGCAGCAACGACCTTGCCTTCATGGGAGCAGGGGAAGTGGAGGTCGAGGGCTGGTTCTTCGCCACCCGCATGGTCGATGAGTTCACCGTGCGCTCGCACCCGATCCTCCGGAACTATCCGTACGACCCCTCGTGGGGCGATTCCATGGACATGCGGAGGGAGGGGTTCCTGGCCATCGTGGCGGTGACCCCGATCGGCGACACCGAGAGCGTGGTCTCCGAGCGCGAGCGCGAGGCAGCGGCCGAAATGGCGGCCGGCGACGCACTCAAGATCGAGGCCGGCAGCGCCGCCTTCCTCACCCTGGACCAGTTGATCGCCGACCCGGAGCCCTGGTTGAGCCAGCGGGTCGAGGTGATCGGCAAGTTCCGGGGCAACAACCTGTTCGGCGATCTCTCCATCAGGGACAAGAAGACGCCGCGCGACTTCGTCATCAAGACCGCCGACGACGCGATCTGGGTGACCGGGATGCGTCCCGCGGGGAACGGGTTCCGCTTCGATCCCACCCGCCGCCGCGACACCGGCAAGTGGCTGCGGGTGTACGGGAGGCCGTGGACCTCGGACGGAATGGTCTATCTCCGCGCCGAGCGGCTCGAACTGGCCGATCGTCCCGACGATGACTCCCTGGAGCCGGTGGACATCCGGGACGCCGAGAGGGAAGCCCGCGAGGCCGCCGTCAGTCCGCTCCGGGTGGTCTTCTCGCTGCCGCTCGACGGGGAACGGGAGATCCCGCTCGACAGCGAGTTCCGGGTGCAGTTCTCGAACCGGATGGCGGCGGAGAGCTTCCACGCCGCGGTGGACCTCCTCTACGCCGACGAGCCCTACGTGGACAACCCGTTCCCGGACCTGGAAGTCGCCTACGACGACGGCAGCCGGAGCCTGCTCGTCATACCGAACGGGACGCTCGAGGCGGAACGCGACATCCATCTCATCCTCTACCGGGAGATCGAGGACGAGCACGGCCAGCGCCTCGAGCCGCAGCCGCTGGCGGCCGAATGGGATGACGATGCGGTCTGGGTGCTCTCGTTCCGTACCGCCTCCCGGTGAGCGGCGTCTTCCGCGCTGACGCCCCGCCGGTCGCCCTCACCATCGCCGGGTCCGACTCCGGAGGCGGGGCCGGCATCCAGGCCGACCTGAAGACCTTTGCGGCGCACGGGGTGTACGGCCTCTCGGCGATCACCGCGGTCACCGCGCAGAACACCGTGGCGGTGACCGGGGTCCAGGAGATCGAGCCGGAACTGGTGTCCTCCCAGATCGCGGCGGTGGTCTCCGACTTTCCGGTGGGCGCCGCGAAGACCGGCATGCTGTCCTCAGCCGCCATCATCCGGGCGGTCGCAAAGGCCGTCGACGAGCACGGGTTGCGGACCGTCGTGGATCCGGTGATGGTCGCGAAGAGCGGCGACCGGCTGTTGCAGGAGGATGCCGTGGACGCGCTGCGGGAAGAGCTCCTGCCGCGGGCGACGCTGCTGACCCCGAACGTTCCGGAAGCTTCCGACCTCACCGGCCTGCGGGTAGAAAACGAGGACGACATGCGGACCGCCGGCGAGAAGCTCCTCGGGATGGGCGTGCCGGCGGTGCTCATGAAGGGAGGTCATCTGAACGGCGACGCCGTGGTGGATCTTTTCCTCGAGGGGAGCCGCGTTGTCCGTCTCCGGAGTCACCGGATCCACACCCGCGCCACTCACGGGACCGGCTGCACGCTCTCGGCCGCCGTGGCGGCGAACCTCGCGCTCGGCCGAACCCTGCCCGTAGCGGTGAAACGGGCGCGCCAGTACCTGCGGACGGCGATGCTGCGGGCCGCTCCCCTCGGCGAGGGGCACGGCCCTCTCGGACACCTGCCGGCGTTGTGATGGACCGTTTCCGCATCACTTCGGACCCGCTCGACGAGCGGGCGGTCGCCGAGGGACTCTCCACCTCCGAAGACGGGGCCGTCGTCGTCTTCTCGGGGATCGTGCGCGCCCGGAACAAGGGGCGGAAGGTCCTCCATCTCGAGTACGAGGCGTACGAGGCGATGGTGTACCCGGTGTTCGAGCGGGTGGCGGAGGACGTGCGGGAGCGTTTCGGGGTCGAGCGCCTGCGGATCCATCACCGGATCGGGCGGGTGGACATCGGGGAGTCCAGTGTGCTGGTCGCGGCCGCCTCGCCGCACCGCGGCACCGCCTTCGAGGCCGCGCGCCACACCATGAACGAGATCAAGCGCATCGTGCCGATCTGGAAGCGCGAGTTCTTCGAGGGCGGGGACGTCTGGGTGGAAGGGCCGAAGGAGCCGGTGACCGAATGACCGGGTCCGCCGTGGTGACCGTGCTGCTTTTCGCCGCCGCGCGCGAGGCCGCGGGAAGGGGGCGCCTGGAAATCCCCCACCGGGAGGGACTCACCGCCGCCGAGGTCTGGAAGAACCTGGAGAGCGGCAGTCCCGCCCTGGCGCCGCTGGCCGGCTCCGTCAGCGTCGCGGTGAACCACCGCTTCGTCCCGCGGGACACGGTGCTCGCCGCCGGCGACGAACTGGCCTTCCTCCCGCCGGTCAGCGGCGGCTGATCCGGTCGGCCCGCTGCCGTCCGGTACTAATTCGCACGCGTCGGAAGAGCAGACCCCGGTCCACCGCCGGGAAAGGACCGCCATGTCGTTTCATCGTCTTCTTGCTGTTGTCGCCGTCCTGGCCGTGGTCGCACGGGCCGGCGCCCAGCCGCTCCCCCCGGGGATCACTCCGGAACTCGTGGACCGGGCCCGCGAACTGCTTCGGAGCGTTCCCTTCGCCGACGGGCACAACGATCTGCCGAGTTCGCTGCTCGACGTGGTCCGGGGCGATCTCGACGCCCCCGGCGCCGATCTGAACCAGGTACAGATGGAGCTTCCCGCCGACATTCCGCGGCTCCGCGAGGGTGGGGTCGGGATGCAGTTCTGGTCGGCCTTCGTGGATACCGACTTCATCGCCACCGGGGACTCGCTCCGGCAGGCGATCCGCCAGATCGACGTCATCCACCGGTTCGTGGACCGCTACGAGGACTTCGAGTTCGCCCTCACCGCCGACGACATCGAGCGGGCGTACGCCGCCGGACGCATCGCCTCGATGATCGGCCTCGAGGGCGGGCACGCGATCGAGGGCTCCACCGCGGCGCTCCGGATGTTCTACGAACTGGGTGTCCGCTACGTGACGCTGACCCACTTCCGGACCCACGACTGGGCGGACGCGGCGACCGACATTCCCTTGCATCGGGGCCTGTCGCCCTTCGGCGAGGAAGTGATCCGTGAGATGAACCGCCTGGGGATGTTCGTGGACCTGTCGCACGTGAGCGCCGAGACGATGCGCGATGCCATCCGGATCAGCGAGGCGCCGGTGCTCTACTCCCATTCGGGGGCCCGCGGGGTGAACGCCCACCCGCGCAACGTGCCCGACGACGTGCTGCGGCTGCTCCCCGCGAACGGCGGGGTGGTGATGATGGACTTCATTCCCGGTTACGTGGTCCCCACGCCGCCCGAGTGGCTCGCGCGGGAGGGCATCGAAGCCGAAGAGGACCGGGCCGCCATGGGGATGGGCGCCGCGGAGCCGGTCTGGGGGGCGCTCCGGAACCGCGAACGCGAGCGCCTCCGCGCCGAGTTCGAGGACGAGGCAGAGGTGACCCGGCGTCTCGCCCGCTGGGAGGCGGACAACCCGATGCCGCGCGGCACGGTCTCGGACGTCGCGGCGCACATCGAGCACATCCGCGACGTCGCCGGCCTCGCGCACGTCGGGATCGGGTCCGACTACTACGACCCGGGCGGCCCCTCGATGGTCGAGGGACTCGAGCACGTAGACCGGTTCCCGGTGCTCTTCGCGGAGTTGCTGCGGCGGGGCTGGTCCGAGGACGACCTCCGCCAGATCGCCGCCGGCAACGTTCTCCGGGCACTCAGGGAGGTCGAGCAGGTCGCGGCGGAGCTCCAGGAGACGCGGTCCCCGTCCATCGCCGATCTGCGGGGGGTGGGGGCGCGGTAGAGTCGGTTTGCCCCGGAGCACGGAGGGCAGCCATGACTCCTGATGGAAAGCACGAGATCACCTTCCACCTGCCGCCCGCACTCCTGGAAGGTCTCGACAACGCCGCGCGGCGACTGAATTGCCGCCGCGCCGAGGTCATCCGGCGGGCCGTCGAGAGCTATCTCGACGACTTCGATGACTTCACCGTCGCGTCGGGACGCCTTGGGGATTCCACGGATCTGGTGCTTGACTGGGATCAGGTCCGAGGCGGCCTATTCCGTTGAACCGGGTGGGGCGCCAGCGCGAAAGTCCGATCCGCGAGGGAAATCAGTCCATCCGGCCGCGTAGCCGGGCGGCGCGCCGTTCGAGTTCTTTCCGGTAGCGGCGGCTCGTTTCCCGGCCCATCTCGATCCGGGGGAGCCGTTCCAGCGCGTCCTCGACGTGGGTGAGGGCGCGCGCCGGTTCCTTCCGCTGGTGCTCTTCGTGCTTCGCGAGCCAGACGAGCACGTCCAGCCGCTCCCGGGAATCGACGATGCTGACCCGGCGCCAGAGTTCGATCGCGCCGTCCCAGTCGCCGAGCTGCTTTCGCCGCTCCCCGAGGTCCAGCAGGCAGCGGTCGCGGTTCCGGCCTGAGAGCCCGGCCGACAGCGCCCGTTCCAGCAGCGGGATGGCGACCTCCGACTCCCCCCGGCGCCAGAAGTGGTGTCCAGCGCCGTGCAGGTCCGCGGGATCGTCGCTGTACCAGTCCTCGTCCATCCGCTCGAGCGCCCTCAGTGCGAGCGCGGCCAGCGTGACGATGTCGTAGCGGTTGTGCGCCAGCACCGATTCCATGGCGGGGTGGTGTCCGTAGCGGAGGAAGTCGAAGAACACCTGGGGGATCCGGTCCCCTGGGATGTCGTCGTCGCGCTCGACCTCGAGGAGTTCCCGTTCCAGCGTGGAAAGGCGGGCGTTCTCGTGGCGCGGCTTGAACAGCCGGCGCGCCGGATGCAGCAGATCCAGATGACGCGCGTCCCGGAAGGGGGAACGCACGCCGTTCAACGCGAAACGGGTTTCGAGCAGCGGAAGGTCGAAACTCCCCCCGTTATAGGTCACGAGGTCGCGGCGGCCGGCCGCCAGCACCGCCAGTTCCTCCAGCATGGCCGCTTCCCCCAGCGGGTTGCGCAGGAGGAACTGCGCGACCCGGAAGCGGTCTTCCTCCACGAAGCCGACGCCGATCAGGAACGCGAAGGTGCCGGTGCCGCCGGCGAGTCCGCTGGTCTCGGTGTCCAGGAAGAGGGCCCGCGAAAGGTCCACTCCCGGCTCCTCGGGGCGGATCTGAAGGCGCGCCGCCGCCTCCTCGGAAACCTCCAGCAGACGCACGAGGTCGGCGCCGCCATAACGTGACGCCAGGGGGACGTCGTGGTCCTCCCGCGAGAAGGGCTCCTCCGGAGGCGGCGCCGTGTCTTCGGCCTCCGGCTCCGCGGCCGTTTCTTCCACGCTCACCGAGGGCCCCGCCGAAGCGGCGTCCGTCCGGACCTCCCGAAGCGCCGGCCGGTCCGGTTGCGGGCCCGCGTCCGCTCCCGGAGTCCCGGCGGGCCCGACGCGCAGCTCCTTCCAGCCGCGCTCGGTCCGCCGGATGAGTTCCCGCGCCCGCGCCAGCCGGACCCGCTTGTCGTCCCCGGCCGGTCCTTCGATTGCCACCGGATAGGGTGGTGGCTCCGCTTCAGGGACCGGCGGACCGGCAGGCGCCGGGGGACCCGGACCGGCGGGCACGATCCGCGCCCGGCTTCGCCGGAGCCGCTCGGCAAGGGTGCTCCGGTCGGCAGTCATCGACGGCGTCAGGCAGTGCCGGCGGCCGAGGCGGCCACCGCTTCTTCACGGTTCCGGATTCCCGCGAGAAGCGCCAGCGCCGCCGCCTTGCCGTGGCGGCCGATCTCGCCCACCGGCCCCACACACGACGGACATCCCGCCTGGCAGGGGCACCGCTCGATCAGCCCGAACGTCTCCGCGAGCAGGGTGGCCCGCGACTCCCAGAGCGGCTCGGAGAAACCGATGCCTCCCGGGTAGTTGTCGTAGATGAAGATCCGCGTCACCGCGTCCGTTTCGCCGAGCCCCCCCTCCGCAGGTTCCGGGTGAGGCGCCCCGCCATCGCGCGAACCCGTCCCGATCGCGGACCCGATGTCGTGCGCCTCGCACATGAGGAAGGTGGTCGCCACCGCGCGCATCGCGTTCCTGATCCCGCGGATGCCGTCCCGGCGGTCTTCGGGTCCGAAGGGAACCGCCGCCAGCACCTCGGGCGGCGCCTCGAGCCAGAACGCGGTGGTGTGCATCTCGACGGCGGGCATGTCGAGCTCGCCGGAGCCCACGTTCTCGCCCGTGAAGAACTTGATCTTCTTGAAGCCGACGACCTGCTTGACGACGTGGACCTCGCCGTGCGCCGCCGGGGCGGACGGTTCCGGCGCCGCCTCGAAGGCGTCGAGGATGGTGACTTTCGTGTGGGTGACCGCGTCCGTGTAGTAGTCGCTGTCGATGGGCCGGACCTCGGCCCGCCGCTCCTGGTGGTCGAGCTGCTCGACGTAGTAGGTGTCGCTCTCGAGCATGTAGATCGCCTTCTCGTGGAGGGTCGAATGGGCGCTCACGAAGTCCACCTCCGCGATCACCCGTCCGCTCTCCCGGTCGTGCACCACGAAGTTGTCGGAGCTGATGGAGCGCAGGCTCACGCTGTTCGCCGGATAGGAGTCGGCCGTCCAGAACCACCGGTCGCCGGCCCGGTAGAGGATCCTCTCTTCCTCGAGCACCCCGAGCAGCTCTTCCAGGTCCTCGTCGCCGAACCTCTCCCCCTTCCGGAACGGCAGCTCGAAGGCGGCGCACTTGAGGTGCTCGATCAGGACCTGGAGGTTCTCGGGATTGATCAGGCCGCGCTCGGGCGTCCCCTCGAAGAAGTAGTCCGGGTGCTGGATGACGAACTGGTTGATCGGCGTTGAGTTCGCCACCAGCACCGCCGCCGCGGTTCCGCCGCGGCGTCCCGCCCGTCCCGCCTGCTGCCAGGTGGAGGCGATGGTGCCCGGGTAGCCGGAGATCACCGCGACGTCGAGGCTGCCGATGTCGATCCCCAGTTCCAGCGCGTTCGTGGAGACGACGCCGAGGACGCTCCCGTTCTTGATGCCGTCCTCGATCTCCCGCCGCTTCTTCGGCAGGTAGCCGCCGCGGTAGCCGCGGATCCGGTCGCTCCGGTCGGGACGGGTCTCGATGTCCTGCTTGAGGTACTTGACGAGCACCTCGGTCTGGGTGCGGGAGCGGGCGAACACGATGGTCTGCAGGTTGCCCTTCAGGAATCCCCCGGCGATCCGGCGCGTCTCGCCCATCGCCGAGCGGCGGATTCCGAGCTCGGGATTCACCACCGGGGGGTTGTAGAACAGGAAGAAGCGTTCCGGCCGGGGGGCGCCGCTCCGGTCCACGAGGGAGATGGGGCGCTCGGTGAGCCCCTCCGCCAGCTCGCGCGGGTTCGCGATGGTGGCGGAACTGAGGATGAACCGGGGGGCCGCGCCGTAGTGGGCGCAGACCCTCCGCAGCCGGCGGAGCAGGTTGGCCAGATGGCTGCCGAACACCCCGCGGTAGGTGTGCATCTCGTCGATGACGACGAAGCGCAGGTTCTCGAAGAGCTTGGCCCACTTCGTGTGGTGGGGGAGGATGCCCGAATGGAGCATGTCCGGGTTCGTGACGACGATGTGCGCCCGGGTGCGGATGCTGCGCCGGGCGTCCCCCGGGGTGTCCCCGTCGTAGACATCGGCGCGGACGTCCTCCCCGAGCAGATCCTTCAGGTCGAGGATCTCCTTCTTCTGGTCCTGGGAGAGCGCCTTGGTGGGGAAGAGGTAGAGTGCGCGCGCGTCGGGCTCCCGGAGGATCCGGTTGAGGACCGGCGCGTTGTAGCAAAGCGTCTTGCCGGAAGCGGTCGGGGTGACCGCGGCGACGCTCTCCCCCGCCTCGACCCGGTCGAGCACCTCCCGCTGGTGGGAATAGAGCGCTTCGACGCCCCGGCGGCGGTAGGCGTCGCGCAGGCGGGCGTCGAGGTGCTCCGGAAAGTCCCGGTAGTCGCCGGGTTCCGCCGGGAAGTGGCGGAGCGCGGTGACTCCCCGGAGTGCGGCGCCGGCATCCAGTTCGGCCACCAGCGACCGGATCGCGGCGCGCCGCTCGGGCGCCGTGAGCGCGACCCCGGAAGCGCCGGAGCCTCTTCCGGGACCATCCAGGAGTGCAGCCGATTTCATGGGTCTGGGGTCAGGCGCCGGAGAAGTCCGATGCGTGCAGAAATCCCGCGGCTGAACGGCACTGTATCCGGCCCCGGTGACAAATCACGCCACCCTGGCGGAAGCGTGTGGGAATCGAACCCACCATCCCGGGGACTAACCCGGAATCAACGGATTTGAAGTCCGCGGAGGCCGCCAGACCCCATGCGCTTCCAGGTGGATGTGCCGGGTTGCCCCGGCCCGCCGGGACCCTGGTGGAGCTGACGGGGATCGAACCCGTGACCTCGTGAATGCCATTCACGCGCGCTCCCAGTTGCGCCACAGCCCCAATCCAGGTTGTCCGGAGGCGCCGGAGTTTACCGCGCCCTCGGGCTCTTCTTCCGGTCCGGCGCGGAGATGGGGCGGCGTGGGTCGGGCCGGGCTGCGCTCTACCGATTCGCACGCCCAAGAGTCGGCGTTAGTGTTGTAGCTGACTCCTATCTTGAGGAAACCCTCATGGCGCTGAACATCCGTAATCCCGAGGCGGAACGGCTTGCGGCCGAACTGGTCCGGATCACCGGGGAGACGGAGACGGAGGCGGTGGTGACGGCTCTCCGGGACCGGCTGGCTCGGGTGCGGCGCGACCGGAGCCGGGTGGGTCTTGCCGACCGCCTGGTGGAGATCGGGGAGCAGTGTGCTGCGCTGCCGGTTCTGGATGACCGTACGCCCGAGGAGATCCTCGGGTACGACGGCCTCGACCGCCGCAACTCCCGCTGACCGAGGGCTAACCCCCGGTTTCCCCGAGGATCAGGTCCGGAAGGAAGAGGCTCGCCTCCGGCCAGAACGTCACGATCCCGAGCACGACCAGCAGTGCCGCGATGAAGAACACGTTGACCTTCATCACCTCCGAGATCTCGGTCTTGGCGATGGAGCAGGTGGTGATCAGGACCGAGGCGACCGGGGGCGTCTGCTGGCCCACCGCGAGGCTCACGGTGACCATCATGCCGAAGTGCACGGTGCCGATCCCCGCGGATTCGGCGAGCGGCAGGAGGATGGGGACGAGGAGCACGATGGCGGCGGCGCTGTGGAGGATGGTTCCGGCGAGCAACAGGACGCCGTTCAGGATCAGCGCGACCGCCCAGGGGGCGTCCGCCAGGGACAGCACCCACGCCGTCAGCCGCTCCGGGGCCTGTTGGTTGGCGAGATACCAGCCGAGAATCGCGGATCCGGCGACCAGCAGCATGACCACCGCCGTCTGCCGGGCCGACTCGGTGAACGCTTCGCGGATCGCGGCGAACCGGACGGTGCGGTAACCGACCACTCCCATCAGCAGCGCGAGCAGCACGGCGACCGCGGCCGCCTCGGTGGCCGTGAACCAGCCGAGGAAGATGCCGCCCAGGATGATCGCCGGGATCAGCAGCGGCCAGGCCGCCGCGCGGGCGGCGGCGCCGGCCCGTCTGAGGCGGAAGGGCTCCGAGTCGCCGAACCCGCCCCGGCGCGCCAGCCACCGGCTCACCAGCATGATGAAGGCTCCGGCGAGCACCCCCGGGACGAATCCGGCAAGGAAGAGCCGGGCGATGGAGGCTCCCGTAACCGCTCCGAAGAGGATCATGGGGATGGAGGGCGGAATGAGGATCGCGATGGTCGCCGACGCCGAGAGCACGGCGGCGGCGAAGGCGGCCGGATAGCCGCGCTCCTTCATCGCGGGAATCAGCACGCTCCCGAGCGCTGCCGCGTCGGCGACGGCCGACCCGGACATCTCGGAGAACAGCATGCTGGAGGCGGTGGTCGTCATCGCCAGGCCTCCGCGCATCCAGCCGACCACCGCGGCGGCGAAGTCGGTGAGCCGCCGGGAGATGCCGGCGTGGTTCATGAGCGCCCCGGCGAGGATGAACAGCGGAATCGCGACCAGCGGGAAGGAGTCGGTCCCGTTGAAGAGGCGGAGCGGCACCACCACCAGCGGGGTGTTCGTGGTGAGCCAGATCGCCAGCACGGACGCCGCGATCAGCACGTATCCGATCGGGATTCCGACCAGGATGAACGCCACCGCGGCGATCAGGGCGACCAGGATCTCCATCGGGACCGATCAGTTCTCGGGCTGCCGGAGCAGCGCGGCCAGCCGGCGCACTTCCATGGCCGCGGTCAGCAATGCGAAGAGCGGCAGGACCAGGTAGAAAGCGCCCATCGGAATCGGCATGGTGATCGAGCGTTCGTCCAGGAAGCGGAGCATCAGCACGGTCCCGAACCAGGCGAGGACGAGGTGGAGGGCGAGGACCGCCGCGTGCTCGAGGATCCGGGCGATTCGCCGCGGACGGGGCGAAAGGCGGCTCACCAGGTCCCGGATGCCGATGTGGGCCCCGTCCCGGCGCGCCAGGACCGCCCCCAGGAAGGTGAGCCAGACGAGCGCGAAGCCGGCGAGTTCGTCGTAGAAGCCGAGCCCGCCGCCGAACCCGTAACGCAGGGTGACCTCGACGAGGCACAGCGCCGCGATGCCGGCGAGGAGCACCGAACAGGCGATCGCCAGGGGATCCCGGCGCTGCCCCTGGTTGTTCAGTGCGCCAGTTCCCGTGCCGCTTCGATCCACCCGGCGCCGAAGCGCTCCTCGTAGTGCTCGAAGACCGGCGCCGCCGCGGCGGCGAAGGCCGGAAGGTCCACCTCGTTCACGGCGAGCTGGCCTTCGAGATCGGCGAGGAGGCGGGTGTCCTCCCGGGCCAGGAAATCCCGGAGCCAGTCACCGGTCTCGATCGCCGCCTCGCGAAGTCCGGTCTGCAGATCCTCGGGCAGACTCTCGAGCCACGCGGTCTGCATCACCGGATAGGCGGGCGTATAGACGTGGTTCGAGAGCGACAGGTAGCTCTGCACCTCGTGCAGCCGCGCCGCCGTCAATTGGGCGAGCGGGTTCTCCTGCCCGTCCACCACCCCCTGCCGGAGCGCCGAGAACACCTCTCCGAAGCTCATCGACGCCGGGCTCGCGCCGAGGGTCTCGAAGAGGCGGACGCGCTCCGGGTCCTTCGGGGTGCGGAGCCGGATCCCCTCCAGGTCCGCGGGAGTCACGACCGGCCGGACGTTGTTCGTGATGACCCGGAACCCGTTCTCCCAGAAGGCGAGCAGGGTGAGGCCGTGATCCCGCCGGAGCGTCTCCTCGAGATCCCTGCCGATCTCGCTGGCGGCGATCCGCTCGAAGTGGTCGCGATCCTCGATCAGGAACGGCAGATCGAAGATGCCGAACTCGGGCGCCACGGAGTGCATCACCGAGGAGGGGACGTGCATCTCGAGCGTTCCCAGGCGGAGTCCCTCGAGCATCTCCTTGTCCTCGCCGAGCTGTCCGGTACCGAAGATGCGGATCTCGACCTGCCCCGGGAAGCGCGCTTCGACCAGTTCCTTGAAATGCCGCGCTCCGTGGTCGAAGGGCGAGTCGGGAAACCCGATGTGGCCGAGGCGGATGACGGTGGGGCCGGACCCGCCGCCCGGGGAGCACGAGATCCCGAGCGCCAGCGCGAGGGCTGCCAGCGCGGCGGGGATTCGCATACTGCGGATTGAACCACGGTTCGCCCGGGCCGCCTCAGCGGATCGTTCGAGCCGCGGGCCTCTCAGTCTCGGGTAGGCGGGGCCGTGTCCGGAACGCACGGCTTTCGGGCCAGGAAGAAGAACATCGGTGTGAAGATCCTGGATTGGCCACCGGCGACCAGCGAATCCGCAGCCACGTTCAACAGCGTGCTCACCGCGCGGGCGCCCTCGGGAAACACGCGCAGCTTCTCCCCGGCTCTCAGCACCAGATTGGTCAGGACACGGCCAAGCGGTGTGCGCGGAATACTCTTGAGACTGACGTCGCGACCCTGCAAAGCGCGGTACCAGGGTGTGTCCGGATCCGAATCGGTGGCGACGTCGCGGGCTTCGAGGAGCTCGAATCCGGCGTCGCGCAGCGACGCGCTGACCTCGGAGGTGAAGGCGATATCCGGTAACGCGTCTCCCCTCATGATGCCTTCCTTGATCCGGCGGTGCTCCGCGTTTTGCGGATCGAAGACCTCGGTGAGGCACCAGTCGTAGCCCGCAAGAGAGGCGCCCGGACGCAGAACGCGGAAGATCTCCCGGAACGCCGCCGTCTTGTCCGGCGCGTGGGGCATGGACTCGATGGCGATGGCGGCATCGTAGCGATCTGCGGATTCGGGAATCTGCATGTAGTCGCCGTGGATGAAGCCGCACAGCGACCGGACATCCCGGGTGTGCGTTTTCGCGCGCTCGATCTGATAGCTGTTGTTGTTGAGACCGACGAAGCTGGCGCCGGTATCGCGAGCGAGCGCGCCCATCGGCCCCCCGACGCCGCACCCCACGTCGAGCACCTGCATGCCGGGTTTCAGGGACAGCCGATCGGCGAGAAAGCGTTGATGCCGGCGCTGCGACGCCTGGAAGCTCTCGCCCCGGCGCCGGGGGGCGAAATGAAAGGAACGGCCCCAGCCGAACTCGTAGAAGTCCGTCACCAGATCGTAGTAGTGATTTACGAACGACCGGTAACTCTCTCGCCTGTGGCGGATGCCGGAATCGTGGATTCCGGTATAGCGATCGACCACGGCCTTGACCTCATCCGGGGGGAGGTCCGCCAGCGAGCGCGAGCCCGATCCATTGGCGGTCCTGCGAGTCATGGAACTTGCTGACGGCCTTGAATGATCCCGGTGGGATCGGGCGAGAAGGAGGCTCCGGTTCGCACCGCTATGGAGAGTTTCGTGCCCATCGGCTCCGGATTGTGATGCTCTCCGTTCTCCCGGGCAACGTCAGGTCGAACACCTCATCGAACGTGTCCGCGTCGATCCGCGTCAGGGTCAGGGTCGCCCGCGTGCCCCGTGCGTTTTCCGATTCCGCGAGCTCGAAGATCATGTGCTCCGGCGGCGATGACGCGGCATCGAGGACGAAGGTGTTGACGTACCCCTCGCTGTTGAACTGGCGCAGGACATAGGTGTCGCGGTCCCGGTCGAAACTCAGCATGGTCCAGTCATCGTGCACGTCCCCTTCGGGAAGACCCTCGTGGGGCGGGAACACCGACCGGTTGCGGCCGAGCAGATACGCGTCCTGGAGCACCAGTTCATAGGTGCGTTCGCCCCGCCCCTCGCCGAAGGTGGCGGATTCCTCTCCGATCCACGCACCGGCGAAGAACTCGAACGCGGCCCAGTGCTCCGATTCGCCCCAGTTCTGTCCCTGGGGACCCGTTTGGCGAGCGGCCGACAGGGTGGCGGTGGCGATCAGCATCAGGGTGAAGATGGCTTTCATGGCGTCCTCCCGGGCAACCCGTGGCTGCCGGACCATGCCACCGTAATCCGCGCTGCCGCGCGCGCGATTGTAAGGATTCGACGGCCTACTCGACCTCGAGCGCCGACACGCGGGCGTCAGCCGCGAACTTCCCCGGCGTCATGCCGGCGAAGGCCCGGAACTCGTGGATGAAGTGGGCCTGGTCGTAGAACCCGGCGTCGTAGGCGACCCCGGTGAGCCGGGCGTCGGGCGCCTCCCGCAGGCGCTGGCAGGCGCGGAGGAAGCGCGCGAGCCGGGTCAGGTGCTTCGGCGTCATCCCCAGACCGGTCTCGAACGTGCGCTCGAGGCGCCGCTGGCCGATGCCCAGCGAATCGGCGATGCGATCGATCCGTACCGGGGACGGGGTCCGCCAGAGCGTCCGCACCAGGCCCGAGATGTCGGGCCTCCGGTGCCTTGCGAGGCGCCGCAGCAGAAACGCCTGCAAGGCGTCGACCCGCTCCTCGTCGGTCGTGGCCGTTCCCATGCGCTCCTCGATCTCACGGACATCGGGACGGCGCCAGACCTCGTCCGCCGGGGTGGCGCGATCGGCGACGTCACGCACCGGGACCGGGAGGAACTGGTGGGCTCCCCACGGATGGAACCGCACCGCCACGAAACCGCCGGCGCCGGCCGGCTCGATCTCGACGAACCGCCGGGTCTGGGAGACCAGCAGGCTGACGGGCTGCAGTCCGGCTTCCGCGTCCGCGAAACGCATCCTGAACGGCGTGCGGTAGTGGAAGATCGCCTCGACCACGCCATCCGCCACGATGCGCTCCGGGCCGCCGAAGAGCGCCGGGCCGTCACATTCGAGCAGCCAGATCAGCCGGACGTACGGCGCGAGCGCCTCGTGGACAGCGAACTCGCGGTACCGGATCGCCACGGCCTCGCGGGTTTCCTTACGGCTGCGAATCCGCCGCTGCGGAGCCTCCCGTGACGTGGTCCCACAGCTCGAGGGCGTGGCGGGTGAGCGCCGGCAGGTCCTCGCCGAGCAGGTATCCGGCCTCGATCAGCTCGAGCGCGGCTTCGGTGAACTGCCCGAGGTAGTCCTCCCGGCTCGAGTAGCGGTCCATGACGGACTTCCGCGGGTCTCCGGCGGCCTGCGCCGCGGCGGCGTCCTTCGGGAACGGCAGGAAGGAACCCACCATGCTGGAGATCTCGTCCGGGGGTCCGGCCTCCTCGTTGAACAGGTTCCAGCCCGTGTAGGTCGCGAGGGGAATGGTGACCTCGGGCATCCGGATGCCGGCGACCTCGTTCCCGTCCGCGTCCACGGACGAAACCCGGATCGGGAACCGTTTGCCGATGGCCGGCGGCTCCTGGGTGACCACGCCTTGGGTCAGGAAGTCGGGGCCGTAGTCAGCGCGATAGGCATAGTGGACACGGTCCGAGAACTCCACTCCGGGGATGTCCGGGAATCCGAGGTCCTCCGCCGCGACCGCGGTGCCGTCCTCGATGCTCGGGTACTGGCTCGGCGGGGGCGCTCCGCTATCCCGGGTCCAGCCGTCCATCGCGAGCAGGAGGGCGCGCTGTCCCCAGCGGAAGTTGTTGGGATTGGCGCGCTGCTGTCCGATGGTCACCCCCGGGGGGAACCCCGCGGGGCCGTGCTGGGTGCCAGCGTACATGTACACGCGGACGTGGTCCGGGATCCGGGCGTCCTCGCTGGCGTCGATCGTGGTGTGGATGAGGCTCGCCGCCCGTCCCCAGTACTCGTACGAGGAGTTCGTGTAGAAGACCCGCGGATAGAACGCCTCGCGCTGCCGGGTCAGCAGTCCCAGGGTGAGCCCGGTTTCGGGGTCGGTCTGCTCCACGTCGGTGAACGGGAAGATGTCCGTCGGGTGGAACATGTTCAGGTAGGGGTGGGCGTCCCGGGAGGCCTGCGCAAAGCGGTGGTTGAAGCTGCCGCGGCCGCCGCCCGCCACGTCGGAGATCACCCCGTCGAGCACCCGCCGGCCCTTCTCGTCGCCGTTGAACCCGTAGAACAGGAAGGTCCGCAGAAACCGGCCGCTCTGGGAGATCCCGAAGCTGATGGCGCTCGTGATGTCGCCCTGCGCGATCCCGAGTTCCTCCGATCCGTCGTGGCGGAGGAGGGTGATGAAGTCCCGGATCCCGGCCGGGCCGAGGCCGACCAGCGGCGGGTTGTGGGAGCGGTACACCACCTCGTAGATCCGGTGCGGCTGGAAGCCGCCCTCCAGGTAGACCGCGCCGTCGTCGGCCACCACCGACCCGTTCTCGATCCGCCCGAAGCCCCACTGGTCCCGCGGAATGACTTCCCGCTCGTCCTCGACCCGGCGCCGCACCGTCAGCACGTTGGCGGCGTCGTCCGGATCCTGGACGCGGTAGGGCCGGTGGTTGCGGTCGGCGAGCGTGTGGTGGTCGACGGCGCTCCGGACCACGAAGTCGGCCCGCACCAGGCCCTCGATGGCGGAGCCGTCCGGGTTGGTCGCGATCGGCGGGTGCATCCGCATGCGCAGCGGGTCGTCGTCCGGAACGTCCCACTGCCAGCCCAGCCAGAGCAGCGTGAATCCGTGGCGCATGAGAAACCCGTCGCCGAAGTGCGCCTCGGTCGTCGGGGCGAGACTCCCCTCGGCCATGTTGAAGTAGCCGAGCATCCCCTTCCGGCCGCGGTTGTTCACTTCGTGCAGCAGGGTGCCCCGGCTCTTTTCCATCACCTTCGGGCGGACCAGGTGGAAGTCGGCGGACATTTCGACCCTCCCGTCGGCGTTCCGCGGCGCGAGGGCGATGTCGGCGATGATCCGGTTGGCGTCGTTTTCGGGATCGAAGGCGAAGTGGACGACCCCGATGATCTGCTCGTAGGCGCCGGCCAGGCCGAAGCTCCTGCCTCCGAGCACGTCGGAGCGCTCGCGGATCTCGAACCCCACGACCTCGGCGGCGGCGGGAACCGAGAGCGCGGTCAGCAGACACAGGACCGCGATGAGCGTGCGCGTGTTTCCTTTCGACATACCCGAATCCTCCAGCAAGTTTGAGGACGGCGAAGATACCGCAGCCTCAGGCTGCGGCTCTTCAGACTTCCAGATAGCGGGCCAGCGACGCCCGGCGCGGACGACGCATCCCCCCACCGAGCCGCTTCGACAGGTACACCTTGGAATCGCCGTTGTGGATCGGGTGCGGTTCGTACTTGACCACGTCGAAGTGCAGGTGGGTCAGGGTGCTGCGCATCTCGTAGTAGCGGTTCTTGGTCTTGACCACGATTTCCCGGAAGCCCTTGTCGATGGCCCACTCCTCCTGGAACTCGTCGAGCGCGCGGAAGTGGCCCTGGCCGCGCCAGTCGCTCCGCGTCCCGCCGAGCCAGGCGTAGAGGACCCGCTGCCCCGAGAACCGCACCGCTTCGCGCAGGCGTTCGACCAGGTCCGCGAGTTCCGGGTCGGTCTCCTCGTTCCGGATCTCGTGGGCCACCCGGTAGGAGACCGGGGCGAAGCGGGTGGGTTCTTCCGGCAGGCTCGCCTCCACCATGAAGATCCCGTGTTCGCGTCCCTCGAGGCGTTCCCGGATTTCCAGCGCGGACTTCTTCCGGTCGAACTCGCCGAAGAACTCCTCGATGAACTGGATCTCGAGCGCGCCGGACTCCAGCGGGTACTGGCGGATCCGGAAGGGCTGGTCCACCGGCTTCTCGTCAGCGCGCCGCGGGATGCGGCCAGAGGCGCCCGCGTTCCTCGAGCTCCTCCTCGATGCGGAGGAGCTCGTTGTACTTCGCGACCCGTTCCCCGCGGCAGGGCGCTCCGGCCTTGATCTGACCGGCCCCGGTGGCGACGGCGAGGTGGGCAATCGCGGTGTCCGGGGTCTCGCCGGACCGGTGGCTGAGCATGGCGCCGAAGCCGGCCCGCAGCGCTCCCTGGACGACCTGCACCGTCTCGGTCAGGGTGCCCACCTGGTTGGGCTTGATCAGGATGGCGTTGGCGGCCCTCTCCCGAATCCCCCGCTGCAGCCGCTCTTCCCGGGTAACGAAGAGGTCGTCTCCCACCAGTTGCACGCGGTCCCCCAGCGCCGCGGTCAGCTCTGCCCAACCCTCCCAGTCGTCCTCGGCGAGTCCGTCCTCGATGGAGAGCAGCGCGGGAAACCGGTCCAGCCACCCGGCGTAGGTCTCGATCATCGCGGAAGCCGGCTGTGCGGCGCCGTCCCCGGAAAAGCGGTAGCCGTTTTCGTCCCCGAACTCGGTGGCCGCCACGTCGAGGGCCAGCCCCATCGCCTCGCCGGGGACGAAGCCGGCGCTCTCGACAGCCTCCATCAACAGCTCCAGCGCTTCGCCCGCGTCCGCGAGCGCGGGCGCGAACCCGCCTTCGTCGCCGACCGCCGTCGAGTGACCGCGCCGGCCCAGAACGTCACGCAGTTCGTGATAGACCGCGACTCCCGCCTGGAGCGCGTCCGAGAAGCAGGAGAAGCCCAGCGGGGCCACCATGAACTCCTGGACCAGCAGGGCGTTGTCGGCATGGGCCCCGCCGTTCAGCACGTTGAAATAGGGAACCGGCAGGGTGTCGGCGATCGCTCCGCCGAGCGACCGGTAGAGCGGCAGTCCCGCGGCCGTTGCCGCCGCCCGGGCGCTCGCGAGCGATACGGCCAAAATGGCGTTCGCCCCAAGCCGCGAACGGTCCCCGGAACCGTCGAGTTCGATCATCAGCCGGTCCACGGTCGCCTGGTCCGCGGCGTCCTCGCCGGCGAGCTCGGGGCCGATCTGTTCCTCGATGGCGGTGATCGCTCCCCGGACGCCCCGTCCCCGGTAGCGGCTTTCGTCCCCGTCCCGGCGTTCGACGGCTTCGTGACGTCCGGTCGAGGCTCCGGACGGCGCCGCGGCCCGTCCGCTGGCGCCCCCGACGAGCCATACCTCGGCTTCCACGGTCGGATTCCCTCGTGAATCGAGGATCTCCCGGGCTGCGACCCGGTCGATCCAGGTGTCGCTCTCGTCCATCCGCCGCGTCATGGACGGACTCTCGCCGTCCCGGTTCCACCGGCGGGAGCGCAGGGCGCTCCCGGCATCCGGGGAAGACGGCGTTCGCCGGGCAACGTCATGACGTTACGAAACATAGCAGTCCCCGGGGGCATTCCCGGCCAACGGCACGGGACTCGGTTGCCGTTTGACAAAGGGGGGGTGGCGCGATTGACTTACGGACGTATGAATCCCCGGATTGTCGGCGGGCATGGGCGTCTGGCCCTTTGCCTGAACGCGGGATTGCTGCTGGCGGCCCCCGCCCTCGCCGTCCCGGGTTCCGTCTTCGGGGAACCGCCGGGCGGCTGGGAGACGGGCGAGGCCAACGTCGTCGGCGCCGCCTCTGCCGGCGTCGTCGTCCTGGCCCAGATTTCCGGGGTGGTGGCGAGCGAGGACGGGAACCCGTTGCCGGGGGCCCTGGTCTCGGTCTTCGCGGCGGACAGCGACGACGGTGCGGCCCGCTTCGCGGTCACCGATGAGGAAGGCCGGTTCGAGGTCGGCGAAGCCTCCCCCGGGCTCTACAGCCTGCGCGCCTACCTGGCGGGATTCCTCCCGTCGCCGCGGGCGCAGGTGCTGGTTCGCAGCGGCGCGTCCCTCGCGGACACCCTGCTGATCCAGATGGCCGCCATCGGATCGGAACCGGGCACCGGCACGCTTTCGGAACTCCGCTGGCTGCTGCAGCGCGGCGGACGGAACGTCCTGAAGGACCGTCGCGCGGGAATCGATTTCGACAACATCTGGGAGGGCCCGTGGAACGATGGGTCCCGCTTCCCGGCGCTCGCCTCCCTGGAAGGCGAGTTCGGCTTCTTCGCCGCATCGGGCAGCTCGCTCGGGCTTCCCGAGAGCCGGGCGGTGGATTCGGGAATCGCCTACACACGGTTCGAACTGCCGTCCACGGCGCGCGGCAACTGGGAGGCCGAAGCCCGTCTGATGGAGTCGGCGTTCGCGTCCTGGGCGGCGAACCTCTCCTACACGATGGAGGAGTTCGACGGACACGAGTTCGCCGCCGGGATCGCCTACCAGCGCCACGTCTACGGCGATGCTCCCGACTACCGCCCGCCGGCGGCGCCCATCCTGAATCTGGCGCTGCTTCAGGAACCTCAGGCCGAGTGGGACGGCGCGGTGTTCGTCGCCGATGACTTCACGCTCGGGCGGGCCAGCCTGAGCACCGGGCTGACCTATCGCCGCTTCTCGTACCTGACCGGACACCGGGGTCTCGCGCCGCGGGCGGTCCTGGAGTACCGGGCGGCCGAGGACTGGACGTTGATGGGCGGCGTGGCGGTCCGGGTGGACGGCCCGATCGGAGAGGACTCCGCGCTGCTGTCCCGGGTGGCGCACGGCGACCTGCTCGCTCTCGATCCGTCCTGGTTCGGCTCGGAGGCGGCCCAGCGGAACACCCGCTACCAGGCCGGCGTCCAGTTCGAGGCCTCTCCCAACCACGTCCTCGCGGCCCGGCTGTTCCGCGAGGTCACGACCGACCAGCTCCTGCGGACGTTCGAATCGGGTCCGGTTTCGGGAGGGCGTTTCGATGTGTCGAACGCCGGCGACTATTCCTCCACGGGGTTCGCTTTCGACTGGATTCGGGAGATGGGGCAGGTCACCCGGCGGCTCGATCTGGGCGGCCGGGTTTCCTGGCTGGTGGCGGCCGTCCGGAATCCGGGCGGCGACCCATCGCTCGAAGGGCCCGCCGGTCCGCTGGGCTTTGTCGGTCCGGGTGGCCCGGACGTCACGAACGCGACGCGCTTCCTGCTGCCGGTCGGAGGCGCCGCCGTAGTCCATGACCTCTCGGCCGAAGTGTTGGCGCGGCTTCGTCCCTCGGGGACCCGTCTGGCGGCGGCGTACCGCGTGATCCGCCATCCCGGTCTGACGCCGGCGCATCCGGCCCTGTCGGCCGCCGACGAGCACACGGCCCGCTTCGACGTGGAGCTGGTCCAGCTCATCCCCTTCGCCGACTGGAGCGGAACCGAGTGGGAGCTGTCGCTCGCCGTTCGCGATCTCTTCTTCCGCGAGATGCTGGGACGGTCGCTGCTGGACGAGATCGCGGTGGCCCACGCGCCCCGGCGCGTCGTGGGCGGTCTCGCCGTCCGGTTCTAGCCGCCGGACGGCAGACCGGCTTGGAACGCCGGTCTCCAGACCGGCACCGCGGCGCTCCGCGCCGCGCAAGTCGTAGCGCCACCCGCGCTCACGGGACCTACGCCTCGGATCGCTGGCCCGCGGCCTGTCCGATCATCCAATCCATTGAATCCCCCGACACCGATCCGTCACATTGGATAAGATGGCGGGTCCGGCAGTTCATCCACTGACCGCCGACTGACGGCATGCCCCTCCTCCGCGGCGTCACCCGCTCCACCCTCGCCGTAGCCGCGACCGCGCTGCTGCTCGCCCTCGCGGTGACGAACGTGGCGCGTCAGGTGGTCTCCGGCGTCATGGACGACGGCGTGCTGTGGGGTGACGAGCTGGGCCGGGTGGTCGCCATGCGCGTGGAAGCGGGCGGGGCGGGGGACCAGGCCGGCATCGAAGTCGGCGACGCGCTGCAGGTCATCACCGACCGGTCGAGCGGAACGACGATCGAGGTGGACAGCGCGGCCGACGTCCGCACCGTGCTCGACGACGCCTCGGAGGGTTCGCGCCTGCGCTACGTCCTGATCCGGGAGGGGGAGCGCCGCGGGATGACGCTCTCCGTCGTGCCTCTCCCGACCGGGAACGTCTCGCTCTACCTGTTCCTGGCGGCCGTGGGGATCTTTGCCGGTGGGGTCGGCACCTTCGTCTACGCCTTCCGCCGCGGCGCCTCGGCGTCGGCCCACTTCTACGGGCTCTGTCTCCTCTGGCTGCTCGCGTTCTCGTTCTCGTTCACCGGGGAACTGGATTTCTTCGACCACCTCTTCTTCTGGCTCGACCGGATCGGGGTGCTGTTCTTCCCGCCGGTGTTCCTGCACTTCGCGCTCACCTTCCCGAACCGCAGCCGGTTCCTCGAGCGGTGGCCGAAGCTGCTCCAGTGGGGGTACGCGCCGTCCATCGCCCTGCTCGGGCTTTCGATCGGTTCCCGCATCCTCTATTTCTCCCCGTTCAGCCCCGGGGGCGGGGTCATCACTGGCAGTGAGTTCGTGGTGGACCGCCTCGAGCCCGTGCTGTGGGCGCTCTATTCCCTCGCCGCATTCGCGGCGTTCGTGGACGCCTATCGCAACGCCGAGAGCGTCACGGTCTCGAAGCAGCTCAAATGGATCGTCTGGGGCACGGGAGCGGGAATGCTGCCGTTCGCGCTGATCTACGCGGTTCCCTATCTGGGCGGGCTTTCCACGACGCCGGAAATGGAGCTCTCGCTGGTACCGGTGGTCCTGGTTCCGCTGTCCTTCGCGTACGCCATCGTCAAGTACCGGCTGATGGACGTGGAGGTCCTGTTCAAGCGGGGAATCCTGCTGGCCTCGTTGATGCTGGGCATCGCCGCCATCTTCCTGGCGGCGTTCCTGGTGGGAACCACCTGGTTCGGCGGCGACGAGCACTCGCTGATCATCGCGGTGCTCTCGGCCATCGTGGCGGCGCTGGCGGTCCCCGCCTTCCGGACCCGCACCGAACGCCTGATCGACCGGCTGTTCTATCGCGAGCACTACGACTTCCGGCGGGCGCTCGCCCGGTTGGCCGGCGAGATGAACTCCCAGCTCGATCTGGTTCCGCTGGCGAACCGCCTGGTGGAGCGCATCGCCGAGACCTTCCGGATGCAGCGGGTGGCGCTGCTCACCGCCGTGCACGACACCGCCGTACCGGAACTCAGGGTCGTGGCGGCGCACGGACTCGACGACGCCGAAATCGCCGCTTCCGAGCGATTCATCGCGGCCGCATCCGTAAGGAAACGGCTCAGCGCCGGAGCGATCGCCCGCACCTACCAGATGCCGGTGCCCGTCCGCGAAGGCGTCTGGGTGCTGAATGCCGTGCCGTGCTTCGCGCGGGGCGAAGTGGTCGGCGCCTTCCTGCTGGGCGAGACCGTGGACGGCGAGGAACTCTCCTCCGAGGACCTGGACCTGCTCCGCACGGTGGCGGCGCAGGCGGCGACCGCCCTCGTCAACGCACGCCTCTACAGCTCCCTCCAGGCCAAGCACGAGGAGGTGGTGGCGCTCCGGGAGCAGAGCGAAGACACGATCGAGTCGCTGGCCGCCGGCGTGGTGGTCCTCGACCTCAAGGGCCGGGTCGTCCGCTGGAACCGGTCCATGGAGATCATCTACGGGCGGAGCCGCCACGAGGTCGCCCATTCCTCCTACGCGGCGGTCTTCCCGAGGAGCCTTCGCCAGGCGCTCGACGCCGGCCTCGGTGAGGGATGGCTTTCCCGGAGCGAGGGTGGCGGAATCTCCCGGATGAACCTGAGGGCGGCCGATGGGCGGGACCGCGTCGTGAACGTCAAGGCCGCGCCGTTCATGTCGGGGGCCGGGCAGCGCCACGGCGCGATCCTCATCTTCGAAGACATCACCGAGCGCGTCGGGATGGAGAACGAGATGCAGCTCCGGGAGAAGATGAGTTCCCTCGGCGTCCTCGCGGCCGGTGTCGCGCACGAGGTGAACACGCCGCTTACCGGGATCTCCAGCTTCACCCAGATGCTCCAGGACCAGACCTCCCGGAACGATCCCCGCCGCCCGCTCCTCACCAAGATCGAGAAACAGACGGAGCGCGCCTCGAAGATCGTCAACGGCCTGCTCAACTTCGCGCGGCACGGACAGACGGACTTCCAGATCGTGAACCTCAACCGGGTCCTGGGGGACGTGCTGTCCCTCCTGGACCATCAGTTGAAGAGTTCCCATATCCGCATCCGCAAGGAACTCGACCCGGCGCTTCCGCCGCTCCGGGGCGACGAGAACAAGCTCCAGCAGGTCTTCGTGAATCTCGCGGTGAACGCCTTCGACGCCATGCCCGCGGGCGGCTGGCTCACGCTCACCACCCGCAGCGAGGGAGGGCAGGTGATCGCCGAAGTCGCCGATACCGGCGAGGGCATCGCGCCCGAGGACATCCGGCGCATCTACGACCCCTTCTTCTCGACCCGCAAGAAGAGCGGCGGGAACGGCCTCGGCCTGTCGATCAGTTACGGAATCGTCCAGGAACACGGCGGCGCGATGGAGGTCGAAAGCAGCGTGAGCACCGGAACCCGTTTCCTCATCCGTTTCCCGGCGGCGGATTCGTCGGCTGACCGTCCGGCTTCCGGAGATTCAACCGTGGCGGTTCCGAAGGCCGCCGGCTCCCACGGTGCCGAGGCCGGACGATGAGCCGGAACCGCGGGACCGTCCTGGTCGTGGACGACGAGCAGGTGATGCGGGAGATCCTCGAGGCGCTGTTGCGCCAGGCCGGCTACTCGGTGCGGCTCGCCGAGAACGGCGAACAGGGAATCCGGATCGTGGATCGGGAACCGATCGATCTGGCCGTCGTGGACGTGATGCTTCCGGACATTTCGGGCCTCAAGGTCCTGGAGCGTCTCCGGGAGATCGATCCGGAGATCACGGTCATCATGCTCACCGCCTTCGCCTCGGTGGAGACCGCGGTGACGGCGATCAAGTGCGGCGCGTTCGACTACCTGACCAAGCCGTTCAAGAACGACGAGGTGCTCAACCTCGTCGGAAACGGCGTGCGCCAGCGACGCCTCGCGCGCGAGAACCGCTCGCTCCGGGAGCAACTGGTCCGCCGCGAGCGGTTCGACGAACTGGTCGGGAAGTCACCCCGCATGCAGGATGTCTACGCGCTCATCGAACAGGTCGCCGGATCCCGGTCCAACGTGCTGATCACCGGCGAGAGCGGCACCGGCAAGGAGCTGGTGGCGAAAGCGATCCACCGCCTCAGCCCGCGCAAGAAGCGCCCCTTCGTCACCGTCCACTCCGGAAGCCTTCCGCCCGAACTGCTCGAGAGCAACCTCTTCGGCCACCTCAAGGGAGCCTTCACCGGTGCGGTGGCGCCCAAGAAGGGGCTTTTCGAGATTGCCGACGGCGGCAGCATCTTCTTCGACGAGATCGGCACCGTGCACGTGGACACCCAGGCGAAGCTGCTCCGGGTGATCCAGGAGAAGGAGTTCATGAACCTCGGCGGGGTCGAGACGATCAAGGTGGACGTCCGGGTCATCGCCGCCACCAACACCGACCTGAAGCGGCTGGCCGACCAGGGCAAGTTCCGCGAGGATCTCTACTTCCGGCTCGACGTCATCAACATCCATCTCCCGCCGCTCAGGGACCGCCGGGAGGACATTCCCGCGCTCGCCCAACACTTCCTCCGGAAGTACGGCGGCGAGAACGGGAAGAACCATCTCGCCTTTTCCGCCGACGCCATGCAGGCGCTGCTCGACTGTCCGTGGCCCGGAAACGTGCGCCAGCTCGAGAACGCGGTCGAGCGCGCCGTGGTGCTGACGCCGGCCGACGACATCGACGTCTCGCTGCTGCCGGACGCCGTCCGGAGCCGGACGTCGCGGGCCTCGGTCGCCTCGGTTCCGCCGCTCGAGGACGGGGTCACGCTCCGCGAGTACATTTCCGAGGTGGAACGCCAGCTTCTGCTCGAGACGCTCGACCGGGTCGGCGGCATTCAGAAGCGCGCCGCCGAGGTACTCGGTCTCAAGCCCACCACCCTGAACGAGATGCTCAAGCGCCACGGAATCCGGTTCGGCCGGCGTCCTCCGGAGGGCTTCGGCTCCGTTCTTCGCGAGGCCCAGTGATGAAGACGGCGCGACGGATTGCACGGCTCGCGTTTCTGCTGGCCGTCCTGCCGGCGGTTGCGATGGCCGCCCAGGAGGAGCTCAGCCGGGACGAGAAGCTCGACCGGCTGCGCGAGGACCACCGCAAGTGGCTCGAGGAGGAGGTCGTCTACATCATCACCGACCGGGAGGAGGACGTCTTCCTCAGCCTCGAGACCCTCGAGGAGCGCACCCGCTTCATCGAGGTCTTCTGGGAGAAACGGGATCCGTACCCGGCGACCCCGGCGAACGAGTTCAAGGACGAGCACTACGCCCGGATCGAGTACGCGAACCAGTACCTGGGCCGGGACACCTTCCGGGCGGGCTGGCGCACCGATCGCGGCCGCTACTACATCCTGCTCGGCGAGCCGCGCGAACGGCATTCCTTCGACGGCTACAACGAGGTGGTTTCGTCCGAGCTCTGGTTCTACCAGGGAGACGTACAAAAGGGGCTGCCGTCGTTCTTCTATCTCGTCTTCTTCAAGCGCCACGACATCGGGGAGTACCGGCTCTACCACCCGGTCGTGGACGGCCCCCAGGCGCTGGTGAGGGGGCAGTACGTGCAGGGTCCCGGCCCCGAGGGAAACGTTCAGGCGTACGAGGCTCTGCAGCGCGTCGACGCCGAACTCGCGAACGCTTCGCTCTCCTTTGATCCGTCGGAACCGGGCGACTGGACGTCGGGCCGGGCCTCGCTGTCGAGCGATCTCCTGATCGCGCGTGTCGAAGATTCGCCGCGGCGGGCGATCCGCACCGACTACGCCGACGCGTGGCTCCGCTACCGGGACCGGGTCTCGGCCGACTACTCGTTCAACTTCGTCCCGAGCCGGGGAGTGTTCGGAGTCACCGGAGGCCCCTCCGGCACCCCGTTCGTCCACTTCAGCGTCGAGATCGACCCCCAGAACTTCACGCTCGAGACCGACGAGGACCAGACGTCGTTCTACACGACGCTCGACATCTCGGTCGAGGCGGTGAACGAGGATGAAGTGGTGGTGCTGGCGATCGACCGCCCCGCCTACCTGGAACTCACGCCGGCGCAGGTCCGGGACGTCCAGGCGTCGCCCTTCGCGTACCAGGACAGCGTCCCCTTGTTGCCCGGGCAGTACGAGTTCAGCGTGATCGTCCGAAACCGCGCGGCCCAGCAGTTCACCGTGCTCGAGACGGAGATCGACACCACCCGCCTGGGCGAGGCCGGGTCGTCCCGGATCGCGGGAATCGTCGCCGGGTTCGACGGCACCGATCTGGTGGACGTGCCCAGCCCCGACGCGATCCGCACGTTCCAGGTCGGGAGCGTTCGTGTCCAGCCGGCGGCGGACGGCCTCTTCGCCCTCGGGAACGTGCTCTACGCCTTCGCGCACGTGATGGACCCGGGCGAGGACCAGGCGATGCGGTTCCAGTTGCTCGGCGACGTTTCGGGCAGCCCGGAGGGGGAGCCCCTCGCCGAACTGACCGAGGCCGTTCCCGCGCCGGGCGCGGTCCTTGCCCGGATGCCGCTGGACCTTGGAGTCGGCGGAAGTTACTGGCTGCGGGCCCGGCTCGAAGACGCGGATGGCGCCCTGCTGGACCAGCGGGACCGCCGGATCCAGGTCTCCCCGCGCGCCGGGGTCCCGCGCGCCGGGTTCGTGTACCGCCGCGGCTTCAACCCGGAGACGCCCGGACTCCTGGCGCTCGTCCGGGGGGATCAGTACCTGACGCTGTCGCGCTTCGAGGACGCGCTTCGCGAGTACGAGGCGGCGGTGGCGTCCGGGAATCCGCAGTTGCCCGCCGCGCGCTGGAAGCTCGCCCACGGCTACATCCAGACGAACCGGGTGGCCGACGCGGCGGCGCTGCTCGAGCCCATGGTCGAGGCGTTCCCGGAGGTTTTCGAGGTGGCCAGCGGGATCGGTTTCGTCCGCTACTTCCAGAACCGCTTCGAGGAGAGCGTGACGCACCTGGAGCACGCCCTCTCGCTGCGCACGCCGGGATTCGGGCTGCTGAACGTCCTCGGTGACGCCTATGCCCAGGTCGGGCGCCTCGAGGAGGCGCGCGCAACCTTCCAGCGCTCGCTCGAGCTGAACCCCGAGCAGCCCTTCCTCCGCGAGCGCCTCGCCGAGATCAGCGCCCCCCCACCCCGCTAGCAGCGCCCCGGAGCGCCGGCCTCCGGCCGGCCCCGCGGCCCGCGCGGGCCGCGAAACCGCGTACCGGCATTCCCCCGAATAGCACCCCCGGCCTGGAACGCCGGTCTCCACAGACCGGCACAGCGGCGCTCCGCGCCGCGGCGGCTCGACGCGGCTTCGCGTAAGGGGGCCGCAGCGCGTCCCTCAGAACCGCAGCCGCACCCCCACCCGCGCCACCCGCGGCGGCAGGATCCCCACCACCGCGCCGAAAGAATCGTCGCGGGATCCCTCGCCCACCACGTTGTTCAGGTTCAGCGCGTTGAAGACGTCGAAGTAGGTCGAGAATTCGGCGTCGCCCGGAAGGTCCAGCCGGTGATCGAGGCGGAGGTCGAGGATCGGCACCGCCGGGGACCGGGCGGCCCCCGGCGGCTCCACGATGACCTCGGTGCTGCCCTGGGGAAGCGGCCTGCCGTCGAGCGTCTCGGTGAAGATGACGGACCGGTAGTTGGGCCAGCCGGAATGCGCCCGGAAGGAGCCCGCCACCGCGAAACCCCAGGGCAGGCGGTAGCTCCCCGACACCCGGGCGATGAACGGGCGATCCCAGTACGTCGGGCCCTCGTGCAGGTCCCCGTGGTTCGGGTTGTTCAGGAGGGGGCCCGGGAATCCGGTGGCCTCGTCGATCTGGTCGCCCGGCCCCGGCAGCCAGCCGATCGAGCGGCTCACCGTGACCGAGGCCAGGAGCTGCCAGCCCGCCGCGTACCGCTTGCGGGCTTCGAGGATGAGGCCCTGGTAGCTGGAGCCGATTCCCGGGTTGTACAACCGGAAGCGACTCGCTCCGCGGGTTGCCGGGTCCTGGAGCCAGAGCGTGATCGGGACGTCGTCCTCGCTGCCGCGGACAAAGTCGCGGCCCGGATCGAGATGGGGAACCGGGCGCCAGGCGGTCGCCGGGACGCCGATGTCCGTGTCTTCGAGAAGGTTCCGCTCGCGGCGAAGGATGCCGGTGAGGCCGAAAGTGACCCCCCAGGGCGCCTCGCGATGGATGCCCAGGGTCAGTTCATCGGTGAACGGTTGGCGGAGATCCGGATCCACCTCGTTCCTCACGGGAATGAAGACGCGGAGCGGCTGGGAGAAGTCCACCTCGCCGGCGTCCACCAGGTTGTTGAAGTTCCGGTCGTCGAAGCGGAATCTCGCCGACGACCGGGCGTTGGGGTTTCCGTAGCCGGGAACGCTCAGACCCAGTTGGTGGAGGTAGCGCCCCGCGCTGAACCGGACCTGCGTGTTGCCGTCTTCGGTGAGCCGGTAGTTGACGCCGAAGCGCGGAGCCACCCCCAGCCAGGACACGAGGGACGGTTCGCCGGCTACCTGCCGGGGAATGCCGAAGCCGCGGAAGGCCTCGTCCCAAGCCCCCGGGCCGTTCTCCTGGTCCGGGTAGCCGGCTCCCCACCAGTCGGCGCGGAGCCCGATCTCCAGGACCAGCCGCCCGCGCACCAGGCTGTCCTGGGCGAAGAGTCCGACGTTCCGGGTGAAGTTCCGGACCGCCACCGGGTCGTTGTAGAGCGTGACCTCGATGGGGCGCACCCGATCGTGGATATAGACGATGCCCCCGTGCAGGTCGTGGGTGGTACGGCCCGGGTTCACGGTGGTCTCGATGCCCACCTTGAACTCGTTCGTGCCGCCGAAGGGTCCGTCGCGGAAGAGCGAGGCCGTGGCGTTCCCCTGCCAGCGGTCCCGTTCGTAGATGGTGTTCGTCCCCGAGCCGCCGTACCAGATGCCCGTGTTCAGTTCCCAGCGGGAAATCCCGGGCTCCCGGTCGGGCTGCTGTCCGTACGGGAAGTAGAGATCCAGAAGGCTGGCGCGCGCTTCGACGAGCAGCGACTCCCCGAACACGCCGGACCACGAGATCTGTCCGAGCGTGGCGGTCGAGTCCTGGTGGAAGGTTGTCTCGGGCCGGGGCCGGAAAAGGCTCGCACCGCGGTAGGGCCGGTACTTGCCGTTCGAGTAGAAGAACAGCCCGACCTCGTGTCCCTCGGCCACGCGCACGCTGCCCCGGGCCAGCACGTTGTTCAGTTCGGTGAGGTCTACGCCGGGTTCGCCGCCCTCGAAGAAGAACCCCGGGAGGAACGGCTCTACCCGGAACCGGGAGACGTTGAAATAGAACCAGGCGCGGTCACGTTGAACGGGGCCGCCGAGTTCGACGCTCCCGTCGAAGAGCGACTTGAGACGGTTGGCCTGTCCCACGCCCCGGGCGCGCAGCGCGTCGTCGAGGTTCTCCGCCTGGAAGCGTTCGTGTTCGTAGAAGAAGCTGCCGCTGCCGGCGAACCGGTTCGTGCCTCTTCGGGTGACGATGTTCAGGAAGACGCCCGGGGTCTGGATCTCCGCGCGGTGTCCGGCGGTGGAGACTTCGACTTCCTCGAAGCTGTCGAAGGAGTAGTAGGCGATGCTGGCTCCCATCGCCGCGGGGTCCGTAACGTTCACGCCGTTCAGGTAGTACTGGTTCTGCGTCCACGCCGAGCCCGCCGCCGAGAACAGCGCCTGCTGGCCGCTCTCGGCCCCGCCCACGTTGATCTTGGACATCATGACTCCCGGCGTCTGTTCCAGCACCGTCCAGATGTCGCGCGTGTTGGGCAGGTCCTCGAGCACCGGCCGGTCGATCGTCTCCCGGACGCCGCTGCCTCGCAGGTCCAGGAGGCGCCGCGAGACCGCCGCGACGCTCTCGGTGATCCCGGCAAGCGCCAGTTGCAGCCGCACTTCGACGACCGACCCGGCGTCCACCACGACCTCGGTGGGCGGCGCGTCCTCGAATCCGGGATGCGCCGCGGTGATGGTCCAGGCGCCGGGCTCGAGTCCCGCGAACCCGAACCGTCCCGACGGCCCGGCGGCCTGCTCGCGCCGGACCCCGCGTCCCGGAAGCACGAGGGACACCCGCGCGCCCGGCAGGACCCCGCCGGTGGCGTCGAGCACCACGCCGTCCATCCCACCGGTCGGCTGTGCGGCTCCGGACGCCGGAAGCGCGGCGACGAAAGCGCTCAGGACAGCCGCCGCGAGCAGGCGATTCCGGGCCGGCGGCGCGGCGGAGAGGGAGGGATTCGAACCCTCGGCGCGGTATCCCGCGCAACTGCTTAGCAGGCAGCCCTGTTCAGCCACTCCAGCACCTCTCCAGCGCCCGTTTCAGGCGAAGGTTTCGCCGCCGGGGCAGGGATGGTACACCGGGCACAGCCGGTCGGCGGCGCAACGGCGGACCGTGCCGAATCCTGCTATCCTCACATGTTCCCGCGACCACTGGGAAGTCGTCCAATGGCAGGACACACGGCTCTGGACCGTGGAATCGGGGTTCGAGTCCCTGCTTCCCAGCCAGCCGGGAGTGGGCGGAAGGGGCGTCCGCCCGAAGGGAGCCCCGACGCTCGAGGCGAAGGAGATCTCCGATGAGAAACAACACGATTCAGAAGGCCGCACTCGTGGCGCTCGGCCTGCTGTTTGTAGCGCAGACAGCCATGGCCCAGATGGGCACTGGCCGCGTGTCCGGAACGGTCAAGGATCAGGAAGGCAACCCGATCGAGGGAGCCACCGTCACCGCGCAGGCCGGCGACTCGGGGCGGGTCCTCGAAGCCACCACCGATGAGCGCGGCCGCTGGGCCATTCTGGGTTTCCGGTCCCGCGCCTACGACTTCTCGGTGCAGGCGGCGGGCTTCATGCCTTACAACTACCAAGCGCCGATGCGGCAGGCGGGGCAGAACCCCGACATGGACCTCATCCTCGAGCGCGCCCAGATGGGCCGGTCCGCGGGAACGGGCGGCGGTCTCCTCGCCGAGGCCCAGGAACTGCACCAGGCGGGGCGCTTCGACGAGGCGCTCGCGATGTACGACGAAGTGCTCACGGCGGATCCGACGGTCTATCAGATCAATCTGAACCGGGCCGCGGTGCTCCGCGAGCTCGGCCGGCCGGATGACGCGAAAGCGGCATACCAGATCGTGCTGGATCAGGAGCCCGGCAACGCGGCGGCGCTCGTGTCGCTCGGCGAGATGGCGATGGCCGACTCGGACATGGACGGGGCGCTCGCGTACTGGGAACAGGCGGTCGATTCCACCGAGGACGAGATCATCCCCTACAACGTGGCCCAGATCTCCTTCCAGAACGGCGAGACGGACAAGGCCATCGAGTACTACCTGATTGCCGCCGACCGGCGCGCCGACTGGGCGGAGCCGTTCGTCCAGATCGGGATCGTCTACCTCAACCTGGGCGACTTTCCCGCTGCCGCCGAGCAGTTCGAGATGGCGATCGAGGTGGAGCCGGACAGCGCCGCCGCGGCGCAGGCCCAGGCGATGCTGGACGCCCTGCCGAAGCCGGAGTAAAGCAGCGCGCCGCCTGCCCGGCGGCATGATCCCGGAGGGGTGGCCGAGCGGCTTAAGGCGGTGGTCTTGAAAACCACTGGCCCGAAAGGGTCCGGGGGTTCGAATCCCTCCCCCTCCGCCGCCGGGGTGATTTTGCCACGGCCCGGCTCGCGGACTGGGACATCGAGGTTCGTGTGGGACTTCGATCCAAGCCACCGCAACCCCGCAGCAACCGGGGGCAACCGCACTACGCGAAGGACCGCCGGAACAAGTGGATCGCCGGCGCCTTCTCGGAGCTTGCGTCCCTGGGCCTGGGGAAGATGGACAGCTACCGCGTCATCGCCGAGGAGCTCGGCATGAGCGTGCGTACCGTGATGAACGCGATCCAGTCGCACAGAACGCAGGCCGGCCGCCACTTGCGGCCGTAATTCCGTCCTCGCTAGAACGAATCGAAGCGAAAGAACACTTCCGTGAGAACAGGGACTGGCACTCCGTCAAGCTGGCCCGGCTTGTAGTGCCATAGCCGGATGGCTTCGACCGCCGCAGCGGTCAGGCGCGGATCCGGGCTCCGTTTCACCTCTATCGGCTCCACGCGTCCGTTGGTGAGGACAACGACGCTGAGGACCACGACTCCCCGAACGGCATCGCGCAGCGCGTCGTCGGGGAAACGGGGATCGAACTCGTAGATAACCTCGGGCGCTTCGACCCCGTTTCCGACGAAGAAAGCGTCTTCGGCTGCCGCAAGCGCGTCCGGGTCCGGAACGAAGGGGGGCGGCGGTTGTCGGAGTAGGCCGGTGGTGGTGGAGCAGGCGAGGGCCGAGCCGATCACCAGGGCGAGGACCCAGCGGGCGGCGGTCATGGAGAACACGGTATCCGGATTGTCTTACGCCCACAATTCCGCCGCGCGGCGGAGAGGGGTGTCCCGATCCCGGCACTCGGCGAGCCCGCTGCTTGCCGGCCTGGACAAAGCTTCGTCCCTTCCATTGCCCAAACTCCCGGGTGACCGGGGTCAGCCCTGCGAGGCTTATCCTCCCTCCGGGAAAATGCAGCGCAGCGCGTCTATGTCGGACCACAGCACGGACTCCAGACCCGGTCGCCACGCGTGGAACAGCGGATCGGACATCCGGACACCCTGCTCCCTCTCAACAGCTGCCCAAGGATCCTGAAAGCCGAGAAAGTAAAAGAGAGCCCGCGCGATCTCGGCGTCCCTATTCCAGTGCCGGAGGTCCACCAGGTTGACGGCGATGGCGCCGCAGCGCGGGACGGCTTCGACCGAGTCGAAGGCGAATGCCTCAACCCAACTCGCGTTGACGATGCCAATCCTGTGGTAGAGCAGGATCTGTCCCTGGTCGCGCAAAAGGGGGCAGGTCGCCCAAGTTTCGGGCCGAACCACGTCCCAGTCCGGCGAGGCACGGGCCGGAACCCGGATAAGTCCGCCCTTCTCCAAGATTGGATACCCGAGCTGGCCTTCGATCTTCTCGGCCAGCAGGCCCAACAGGTCAAGCACCTGCCATGCGTCCGCCTCGGTCACGGAGGCCGGGAAGTTGCGGACCATGTCCACCCGAAACGCGGCGCCGTCCCACTCCCGGGCCAAGGCCGAGAAGTTCACCGCCAACTCCCGCTCGTCCGCACAGATCCGCGGCTCCCGAGGTCTGGTCATTCGATGGGAGGAGAGGTTCTCGCCAGGCTCGACCTGGACGTGGTCGCCGGACGCGTCGCCTGAGACAATGGCTGTGAGGATGACCCAAACAGGGAGGCCCTCCACAAGGAAAGAGGCTTGATCAACAAGGGCGAGCGCCGAGATGCTGATGCCGTCGAGGTCGAGATCGTCGCCGGCGACCGTGTACTCGAACCGCCATCTGCGTGACGGCTGATCCGGAAGCCAGTCGTCCTCCGCCGTGGGGCGGAAGTCGGCGAGGCGGTCACGATCGCCGATCTCGATCTCAAGCCGGGGCGAACCCTCCACGCTCAGCGGTTTCTCGGTTTCAACGATGACGATGATCTTCTCCCCGGTGATGTAGCCGCCCGGGTCCGAGGGCTCCGAGACGATCTGCGCCACCCCCGCCACCTCCGGTAGGGGGGGTGGCGGGGGTGGGCAGCAGATCGCAACATCCGGTTCCGGCGTCACGGGGGCCTGCGACTCGCCGCAACCTTCCGCCGCAAACGCCACCGCCGCAACGACTGCCAGAACCTTGGTGCCCACGGCACTGATCGAGTTCATCTCAATTCGGCGAGACACCCCTGCACTAAGCGCCTCATAGGTCAGTTCTCACACTGGCTGAGCTATGCCCGGAAGTGGATGACATCGTCGCCGTTTTCCGGCGGGATGACTCCCGAAAAGAACTCGTGCGGGAGGGCTCCCGGCAGGCGGTTGGCAAAGAGCCTCAGGACCGTGAGCCTGACAAAGCCGCCAAGTTCGGAGGGAATCGAGCGTGAGAGGTTGTTGTCCCGGAGGATCAACGCGGTGACCCCACCGGAAGTGTCGGTTTTACCCCGGAAGCCGTCGGGGCCGACCCACCATCCCCGCCGCAGGCTGTCACGAGCAACAGTGCGCAACCGATCAGGGCGCCGCGGCCGCGCCATGAGCTGGCCGACCCCGGATCACCCATCGGGTGACGTGAGAGGCGGGCGACGCCTCTTTGCCGGGTGGACAAAGCACCCCGTACTGACATCTCCCGCGAGCCGGAAACCGGCGGCAACCAACCGATGGGACGTTCCCCGGACAGGACCGTAGCCCGGCGTTTCCGGCCGGTGGGTCGGGGCAAAGAGGCACCTTGGTTCTGAGCGAACTCCCGTTGTTCGGGCAGCCACGCATTCGCAGGCAATCTAGGCCGCCTGCGGTGCTCTTTCTGTGCAATTGGCGGCGTATTTCGTTACGTTCCCGTTACCTTGATCCCGTGTCGTCGCGCTAAACAGCCTGCGCGGAATGGACCAGGTCGGACGAGTTCCGACGATGAACGCCGTAAGGAAGAGCGTTAGCGGCGTGTCGAGAGACAGCCTGCAACAAGCATTTCTCCGCTCGCCGTGCTCCCGACCGTCTTCACCGGCACACTAGGAAGACTAGGTGTAGGGAAAGACGTGGGGTAAGGTTCGATTCTTTGTATCAGTAGACTCCTAGAATCAATGGTTTACTCCTTCTATTGGAATCCCTCCCCCTCCGCCGGAGCGCCGGCCGGTTGCGGTCAGGATGCAGTCCCGCCGGCCGGCCAACGGCCGTGATGGCGCCGCCGGCTTGGAACGCCGGCTTCAGCCGGCACGGCGGGTCGGAGGCAGGCGACAGGGCCGGGGCCGGCGTGCCTCCGCTACCTCCGTACGAGAGCCAGGTTGTACGGATCGTTTCCGACGCCTGTCACCGTGCTCACGACGCGGCGCGACCGGAGATCGATCACATAGACGTACCCGGTTTCCTCGGAGAACGGCTGCGACCCCGGTCCTCCGCTGATCACCGCGTAGCGGCCATCGGAAGTGATCGCCGAACCCTTCGGGCGGGCGGGCCGTCCATCCGCCCTGTTCAGTGGAATGCGCGCAACTTCGGCGTCGGGATCGCCGGCCAGCGCCAGCTCCAGGTCCACGATCGACACGTTGCTCGCCCGGACGTTCGGGACGATCACCTCCCTCCCGTCCGGCGTCACGGACAGGATGAGCGGATGTGTTGGCTCCTCGGGATCATCGGTCCCCACCAGGATGCGCGCGACCTCGGCGTCGTCGCCGCCAGCGCTCGCCCGATCGACATCGACGATGGAAACCGTGTTGCCCGACCGGCTCTCCCGTTGACTTCCTCCGTTGGCGACGATGACATGGCGCCCGTCGGGGGTCGCCGTGATGCCCCACGGGCCGACCTGCATCGGGATCCGCCCGATCTCCGCGAGCCGGTCCCCTTCGAGAGCACGGGCGAGGGAAATCACCGACACGTCGTTGGTGCCGCCGTTGGCCGAGAACACGTACTCGCCGCCAACGCTTGAGCGGCCGAGCGCCAGCCCGTTCGGATTGGGAAAACACCCCAGGTGGGGACCCGGGGCCAGCACCGCCAGATTCCTGGGCGGCCCATGGGGGGCGACGTAGGGGACCGGGTACTCCTCGCAGGCAAATCCCGGCGAGCCGAGCGCCAACTCCACCGTGGCGCGGAGACTCCCCGTCCGCCGATCGATGAACGCGATGCGGTTGCCACCGTCCTCGGTCAGATGGTTCTCGGCGTTGCCGACGACCAGCATGTCCGGCAGCAGCACGACGCCGAGCGCCCCAAAGCCGCCGGAGTCGAGGTGCCGCCGGAGAGCGTTGGCCGACTTGTCGTTGTCCGGATCGAGGACGGCGTCCACGTCCAGCACCGCGATCATTCCCCGGCCACCGTGCTGTCGGAACTCCACGTTGTCGATGGCGCCATGGTGATTGACCACGTACACGGTGCCGCCGTCCTCGCTCACGACCAGGTTGGCTGGATCGCCGAGTAACTGACCGTCCAGCCGGTCGAGCGCCACCTTGGCGCGACCGACGATCGCGTTCGGGGTGTTGTCGTTCGCCGGAGCGAGGACCTCATCAAGAGAAATTGCGTAGAGGTACGGCAAGCGTCGCCCCGTCGCGAGGATGTAGGTGCTTTGACTGACGGCTTCTTGAGCGCTGCATGTGATCGCCACCAGAGCAGCGATCACGACCGTCAAACGGGGGTGCGGCGATGTTGAGGCGGCCAAGCCACCAGCATGCCCGTTCGGCGGGAAGGCCCGCAACCCGATCATTCGCAGGCGTGCCCGTCGCCATCGCGGTCTCGCGCCGTGTTCAGTGCGTACGTCCGCTTCTCCGCGTCGTCCCAGGCCTCCTGGTAAGTCCCGCCATCGCGGTTCACGCCGCGAGTCCAGCCCGCCTCTCGCATCGCGTTGCAATTGGAGAAGGCCTGGACCGGCGGAGACTCGGCCACGGGAGGAGGCTTCGTGAGGTCGCAGGAAATCTCCGTTGACCGGCAGCCCATCAGAATCTCGTCGAGCGCATCGGCTTCGGCCTGATCGATCGTCAAGCCATACTCGAGACGAACGTCCACGACTCTCCGGGCGAACCAGCACCGGTTCTGGTCGGGCAGCCACTCCGCGGCGTCATGGGCCACTTTTTCGCGGCGGTTCAGGCCTGGGGACGCGAGCGTCAGATTGAGCAGATCCCGCGCGAACCGGGTCCGCGTCTCGGCGTCCGCCCGGCACAGGCCTGAATCGTGGGCTTCCGACCGCGCCACGATGTGCTCGATGTCGGTTTCGCGGATCGAGTCGAAGCTCTGGCAGGTGTACGGGCTGTAGATGCCGCCCAGGTCGCGAACGATGTCGTTCTCGACGGATTGCGGATAGCGGTAGTCGTCGGCGTCGTATGGCGCACAGCGCTCTTCGGGCGCGACCGTCAATCCCCGCCACCGCGTCGCTGGTGCCGGAGGTGGAGCCGGGGGTGTCGGCGGGGCCGGCGTTGCCGGCGCTGCCGCCGGGGGCGAAGAAGCGGTGGGTGCGCCATCGCCGCCGCAACCCGATAGTGCAAGGAGGCACACCACTACCCCCGCAAGCTGGTGCATTGTCGGGCTCTCCTCTCGACGAGCAACTCGTGCTGGCGGGAGAGCCCGCCGCGAAAGATCTCGGGTGACACCTGTCCATTACAGATGTCACTCGCAGGAGAGTACCAACCCGAGCGCCTGATTTGGTCCAGACAGGCGGGAAACCCGAGTCCCCGGCCTGGGGCCGGCCTGCTACTGTTTGCCGCCCGCTTCCGGCGGACACGACGATGGATCGACGGACCCTGCTACGACTCGGCGGCGGCGGTCTGCTGGGCGCCGGTCTCGGCGCCTGCTCCGCCCGCTCCGACGTCTTGCCGCGGGAGCCGGCGTTCCGTCTGCCGATCGTGAACGTGGCGTGGAACCGGATCATCCGCACCACCGTGGGCCTCCGGCCGTACCGGCCCTCGGGGTTCGTGCTGCGCGCCGACAAGCTCGACGGCACCACCGTCCTCCACAACTACGGCCACGGCGGGTCAGGCATCTCGCTCTCCTGGGGCACCGGACGCCGGGTCGCCGAAATGGCGCTCGAACACCGGAGCCGGCAGGCCGCCGTGATCGGCTGCGGAGCGGTGGGACTGGCGACCGCGAGACAGCTCCAGCGACGCGGCTTCGACGTGACGATCTACGCCATGTCCGTGCCGCCGAACACGACCTCGAACATGGCGTGGGCGGGGTTCACTCCGGCCGCCTGGCTGGTCGACGACAACATGCGGACGGCCGAGTTCGACGCCCAGTTCCGGGACGCCGTCGAGATCTCCTTTCGCGAGTTCCAGTGGCTGGTCGGCAGGGGATACGGAATCGACTGGCTCGACCGCTACACGGCCACCGACATCGAGCCGCGCGATCCTTCAGCCAGCCGGCGGCCTCGCCGGCGGGAGCCCCTCCTCCCCGACCACCTGATCAGCGGCCGGCTCCGGCTGGGCCCCGGGGAACATCCGTTTCCCACCCGCTACGCAACCCGGCGCAGCTACATGCGGATCGAGCCGGCGACGTACCTGGACGCGCTGGTCCGCGACTTCGTGGAGGTCGGCGGGCGGATCGTGATCCGCAAGTTCACGGACGCCCGGGAACTCGTGGCACTCGATGAATCGCTCGTGATCAACTGCACCGGACTCGGCTCGGGGGACCTGTTCCCCGATCCCGAGCTGATGCCGCTCAAGGGCCAGCTCACCGTGCTCGTTCCGCAGTCGGAGATCAACTACGCGGTGTCGGGGAACGCCCCTGGAGCGCCGCCGGGCGTCGGCGGTTTCAGCATGCAGCCGCGGAGTTCCGGGATCATCCTGGGTGGGACCGGCGAGCGGGGGGAGTGGTCGCTGGAGCCGAATGCCGCGGCGCGCGAGTACATCGTGAACTCGAACATCGACTTCTTCGCGAGGATGCGCCGGGTCTGACGGTCTCCAGCGAGCTCTGGCAGCCGAACCGGCGGGTCCGTGGGGGCCACGGCCGTAGGATCCCGTTCGATGTCATTTTTATGTTGATGACATAAAATAAACCGTCAAAATGACGGTGATACCACGATTCTTCCGTCCGCCAGTCGGTAGCTTCTTCCTCTTTGGCCCGAGGGGCGTCGGCAAGACGACCTGGTTCCGCACGCAGGTGCCCGACGCTCTGGTGCTGGATTTACTGGTCGGCACTCGGTACCGGGAGCTGTCCGCCCGCCCCGAAAAACTCCGTGATCTCGTTATGGCCTCGGCCTCGCGGGACATCGTCATCGATGAGATCCAGCGGGTGCCGGAACTGCTTCACTCCGTGCATGATCTCATCGAAACGGATCGTTCCCGGCGCTTCGTTCTGACGGGCTCCAGCGCTCGGAAACTCCGCGCGCGGGGCGTGAACCTCCTGGGCGGGCGCGCCGCCAACCGGACCCTCCATCCGTTTCTGGCCGCCGAACTCGGTGACGGCTTCGACCTCTCCACGGCGCTGCGCTATGGACTCCTGCCCGTGGTCGCGAGCGCGCCTGACCCCGCCGCTGCGCTCGATGGGTACGTGTCGCTCTACGTGGACGAGGAGGTTCGCGCCGAGGGACTCGTTCGAGATGTGGGGCGGTTCGCCCGCTTTCTCGAAGCGATGTCCTTTTCACACGGGGCGGCGCTCAACCTGAGCGGCGTGGCCCGCGACGCCGAAGCCCGGCGTCCCACGGTGCAGGGCCACCTGGAGATCCTGGAAGACCTGCTGCTGTCGTTTCGCGTGCCGGTCTTCACGAAACGGGCCAAGCGGCGTCTCGCGAGTCACCCCAAGTTCTTCTTTTTCGACTGTGGGCTCTACCGGGCCCTGCGGCGCACCGGCCCCTTCGACCGGCCCGAGGAAGTCGAGGGCCCGGCCCTTGAAGGGCTCGTGGCGCAGCATCTCCGGGCATGGGTGGCATACCGGGACCGCGGCACACGGCTCTTCACCTGGCGGACCCGGTCGGGCGCCGAAGTGGATCTCGTGGCCTATGGTCCGGAGGAATTCGCCGCGATCGAGGTCAAGAACTCACCGCGCGTGCGTCCGGAGGACCTTCGTGGTCAGCGCTCTTTTGGTGACGAGTACCCGGAGGCGATGCGTCTCCTGCTGTACCGCGGGCACGACCGGCTGTTGATCGGTGATGTCCTGTGTTTGCCGGTCGCCGATTTCCTGCGGCGTCTGCATCCCGACCGCTCGTTGGCGGAGGTCGCCGAGTGGCCGCGTGCGCGCGCGGTGAGTCCGCTGGAGGAATAGCGGTCCGAGGCGTACGCGCCACCTGCGCTTTTGAGCTACACGCCGAAATGAGAGCCACCCTGTCAGGGGGGAGCCACGACGTGCGCGGCGCGGAGCGCCGCGGTGCCGGTCTGGAGACCGGCGTTCCAAGCCGTACGCGCCATGCGGTTGGGCAGTCCTGGGCGCTCTGCGGCGCTGCGCGCCGCGTGCCGGTCTGAAGACCGGCGGTCCCTACGCCGGGCGCCAGGTTTCGAGGCCGTCGAGGTAGGGGCGGAGGACCTCGGGGACGGTGACGCTGCCGTCGGCCTGCTGGTAGTTCTCGAGGATGGCGAGCCAGGTGCGGCCGACGGCGAGGCCCGAACCGTTCAGGGTGTGGCAGAAGCGGGCCTTTTCGCCCGGGGCGCGCCGGTAGCGGATCCGGGCGCGGCGCGCCTGGTAGTCGCCGCAGTTGCTGCAGGAGCTGATTTCCCGGTAGGTCCCCTGCGACGGCAGCCAGACCTCGATGTCGTAGGTCTTGGTGGCCGCCGCTCCCATGTCTCCGGTTGAAAGAAGAACCACCCGGTAAGGGAGTCCCAGGAGATCCAGGATGCGCTCGGCATCCCGGGTGAGCCCCTCGAGTTCGTCGAACGAGGTCTCTTCGTCGGTGACCTTGACGAGTTCGACCTTGTCGAACTGGTGCTGGCGGATCAGTCCCTGGGTGTCCTTGCCGTGCGCGCCGGCCTCGGCGCGGAAGCACGGCGTGTAAGCGGCATAGCGCTTCGGGAGCTCGTCGGCGGACAGCGTTTCGCCGGCGTGCAGGTTGGTCAACGGCACTTCCGCCGTCGGAATCAGGTACAGGTCCCGGCCTTCCGCCTTGAAGAGGTCGTCCGCAAACTTGGGAAGCTGTCCCGTTCCCACGAGTGCCCCGGATCCGACGAGGAACGGGAGCCAGACCTCCTCGTAGCCGCGCTCCTTCGTCTGGACGTCGAGCATCAACTGGATGAGCGCCCGCTCAAGCCGCGCCCCGGCTCCCGTCAGGACCGCGAAGCGGGATCCGCTGAGCTTCGCCGCGCGCGGCAGGTCGAGCATCCCCAGCGCGGCGCCCAGCTCGTGATGCGCCTTCGGCTCGAAATCGAAGGCGGGCGGGGACCCGGCGCGCCGGATCTCCTGGTTGGCATCCTCGTCAACACCGGCCGGCACGCTCTCGTGGGCCAGGTTCGGCAACTCCAGCAGGCTTTGCTCGAGTTCCTGCTCGGTGGAGCGCATCCGCGCTTCCTTCTCCGACACCTCGTCGGGCGCCCGCGCGAGCTCAGCGCGCAGCCGGTCGGCGGCCTCCTTCTCCCCGGCCCGGTAGAGCGCGCCGACCTCCCGATTCCGCGCCTTGAGCGTCGCCCGCAAGTCGCTGATCGCCGCCTGCAGCCGGCGCCGCTCTTCAAACAGACCCAGGATCCCGGAGAGATCTCCGCTGTGGCCGCGGTCGCGGAGGCGCTCGGCGGTCCCCTCGGGGTCCCGCCGTATCCGGTCGGGGTCGAGCATCGGGTGTTAGCCTAAACCGACAGTGTCCGGGGGCGAATCCCCCCGTTTCGCGTCCATGCCAGAAACGCTTCCGATTCCCGATTTCTTCGATTCCGAGCGCGTCGGTCAGCTCTACCGGGTCCCCTACGAGACCCGGGCCGCCGAAGCCCGCGCGTGGGCCCGGCAGCACGGGCTCACTCCCGCGGCCGGCGCCGCGCCGCGCGTCGGGCTCCTGCTGGTGGACTGCCAGAACACCTTCTGCCTGCCGGGGGGCGAGCTCTTTGTTGCCGGCCGATCAGGACTGGGTGCGGTGAAGGACTCGTGGCGGCTCTGCCAGTTCCTCTACGGCCACCTCGACCGCATCAGCGAGATCGTCCTGACGCTCGACACCCACACCGCGATCCAGGTCTTCCACGCCCATTTCTTCCTCGACCGGGACGGCAATCCACCCGCCGCGTACACGCAGATCACCTCCGAAGACCTCGAAACGGGCCGCTACCGGGTGAATCCCGACGCGGCCGCGGGGGCCGGCCTCGACGAGAAGGCCCTCTCCCGCCACGCGCTCCACTACTGCCGCCGGCTGGAGGCGCAGGGGAAGTACGTGCTCGTCGTCTGGCCGTATCACGCCATGCTCGGGGGCGCCGGGCACGCGGTGGTTCCGGCGGTCGAGGAAGCCGTCTTCTTCCACTCGATCGCACGGTCGGCCCAGCCCCGGTTCGAGCCCAAGGGCCTGAATCCGCTGACCGAGAACTACTCGGTGCTGCGGCCCGAAGTCCTCGAGGACGCTGACGGAAACCCCATCGCGGAGCCGAACCGGCAGTTGCTCGACCATCTGCTCGAGTACGACGCCCTGATCGTCGCGGGCCAGGCCAAGAGCCACTGCGTCGCCTGGACGGTGTCCGACCTGCGGGACGAGATCGCCCGGCGCGACCCCGACGGATCGGCCGGCCTCGCCGGGCGCGTTTTCCTGCTCGAGGACGCCACCTCGCCGGTCGTGGTCCCCGGCGCCGACTTCACCGACGCCGCCGACGCGGCCTTCGCCGATTTCGAGCGCGCGGGGATGGTCCGGGTGCGGAGCACCGACCCGCTCGAGGAGTGGCCCGGCTTTCCCGCCTGACGGCCGAACCTCCGGTCGCCTCCCTCCTCGACGTGGACTTCTACAAGTTCACGATGGGGCAGTTTGTCTTCCGGCTGCACTCCGGGGTGCGGGTCCGGTACCAGCTCCTCTGCCGGACGCCGGATATCCGGCTGGCCGACCTCGTACCGGAAGAAGCGCTCCGGGATGCTCTCGACGCCATCCGGTCGCTGGCGTTCACCCCGGGCGAACTCAAGTACCTGAAGGGGCTCGAACCACGGGGACTCTTCGGCGACGACTACCTGGACTTCCTCCGGCGGCTCCGTCTGCCGCCGGTCGAACTCGAGGTCAGGGACGGCGACCTCCACCTCGAGGTCGAGGCCCTCTGGCCGGAGATGATCCTCTGGGAGACGCTCATGCTGTCGGCGCTGAGCGAGCTCCTCTCCCGAGCCGCCCTTGCGGGGGCGGGCGCCGGGGCCCGGGAACAGGCCGAAGCCGCGGGTCGGGAGCGGCTCGAGGGGAAGATCGCCGCCCTCCTTGAGCATCCCGGGATTCGCGTCGCTTCCTTCGGCACCCGCCGGCGTTTCTCGCGGGCCTGGCAGTTCGCGCTGGAGGAGCGTCTCGCCGGCGCGCTGCCGGAGCAGTTCGCCGGCACCTCCTGCGTGGCTTCGGCCTTCCAGCACGGCCTGGTTCCGGTGGGGACCATCGCCCATGAGGTCTTCATGGTGGGCGCCGCGGTCGGAGACGGCTCGGACGAGTCCATCCGCGGCTCGCAGCGCCGGATGCTCGATGCGTGGTGGGACATGTACGGCGAGCCGTTCTCGCTCTTTCTCACGGACACCTGGGGCTCGGAGTTCTTCTTTGCCGACGCCGGGGAAGCCCGCGCCCGGCGGTTCCGCGGCGTGCGGCAGGACTCCGGCGATCCGGCCGCCTTCGGGGAGCGCGCGATCCGCTGGTACGAGGACTTCGGGGTGGACCCGCGGGCGAAGTCCCTGGTCTTCAGTGACGGGTTGGAACTCCCCGACATCCTCGACCTGGAATCGCGGTTCGCCGGACGGATCGGGGTGTCCTACGGCTGGGGAACGAACCTCACGAACGACTGCGGCGTCCCCAACTACTCACTGGTCGTGAAACCGGTGGCGGCGAACGGCCGGCCGCTCGTCAAGCTCAGCGACAACCCGGGGAAGAGCACCGGGATCGCCGCCGAGGTCCGCCGTTACCGCCGGATCTTCGACGCTCCCGCCGCGCCGGCGCGCATCCCGCGGTATTGATCGGCGAGGCCGCCAGCTAGTCCTCTTTTTCCGAGCCGCCCGCCTGGCGCGGATGGGCTTTCGAGTAGACCTCGAAGATCCGGGCTGTCGAAACGTGGGTGTACTTCTGGGTGGTCGCGAGGCTCGTATGCCCGAGCAGTTCCTGGATGGAACGCAGGTCGGCCCCGTGATCGAGCAGGTGGGTCGCGAACGCGTGGCGCAGCGTGTGGGGTGACACGGAGCCGGCAAGCCGGACCAGACCCGCTTCGCCCAGATAGCGCCTGACCACGGTCCGTACCGACCGGTCGGAGAGGCGTCCGCCGCGCGCGTTCAGGAAGACCGCTTCCGTGTTCCCCGCGGTTCCCTGGACGTCCCCCCGCACCCGAAGCCAGGAACGGAGCGCGTCGGCCGCGACCTCCCCGAAGGGGACCACCCGCTCCTTGCCGCCCTTGCCGAGGACCCTCAGGATCCGGCTCGTCCGGTTGACGTCGGCCAGGTCGAGACCCACCAGCTCGGAAACCCGAAGTCCCGTTCCGTAGAGGAGTTCGAGGATCGCGAGGTCGCGGCGGCCGAGCCGCGTGGCCGGATCGGGCGCGTGCAGCAGGGCCTCGACCTCGTCCATCTCCATGCGGGTCGGGATCCTTGCCGGAGTCCGCGGCGCCCGGAGGGCCCGCGCCGGATCCCGATCCACCGCCCCCGAACGGGTGAGATACCGGTAGAGCGAGCGGAGCGCGGCCAGCTTCCGCGCGACGGTCGTGCTGGAGAGCCCGCGCTCGTGCAGCGACCCGAGGTAGGCGCGCAGGACCGCGGTATCGACGGGTTGCGAAACGGCGGGCCCTTCCTCGCGCGCGCGCTTCGTTTCGAGAAACCCGGCGAAGTGCGACAGGTCGCTGCCGTAGCTCCGCACGGTGTTGGGCGATGCCCCCCGGCGCTCCTCCAGGTCCTCGAGGAAGTCCCGGATCGACGCGCGAAGCGGCGTCTCCGATCTGCGTGCGGGATCTTCGCCCGGGCTCACGACGAGGAAGGCGCGGCGCGTTTCGCGGCGGCCTTCCGGCCGGCCGCCTTCTTGCCCTTCCTCGCCGGCCGCGGCTGGATGTAGCGGCATTTCGGAAAACCGCTGCAGCCGACGAACGGGCCGCGCCGGCCCTGTCGCTGGACGAGCCCTTTCCCGCACTCGGGACACTTGCCCTCGACCGGCACCGGCGCCGGCCGGGCGACCGGACGGCCGCCCTGGACCTGGATGATCGTGGTGCACTCGGGGTACCGCGAACAGCCGAGGAAGGTCCCGAAGCGACCGCGTTTTTCGGACATCGAAGCGCCGCATTCCGGGCAGACCGGCGCCTCTTCCTCTTTCGGCTCGTCGCCGGCGTCACCCAGGGAACGGCTTCCCCGGCACTCCGGGAACCCCTCGCAACCCAGGAACTTCTCGCCCCCCGACCAGCGGAGGACGAGCGGACGCCCACAGCGCTCGCAGGGCTCGGCGGTCGGCAGCCCCTTGATCCGCGGCATCTCGACGACCGCCTTGTCCAGGTCGAGCGAGAAATCCGCGTAGAACGCCGCGAGGGTGCCCTCGAAACCGGCTTCGCCCTGCTCGATCCGGTCGAGGTTTTCCTCCATGTCCGCCGTGTAGCGCACGTTGAAGAGGTTGTCGAAGCTCCCCGCCAGCAGATCGCTCACCAGCATGCCCACCTCGGTGGGAACGAAGACCCGCTGCTTCGTCCGCACGTATTCCCGGTCCTTGATCTTGCGGAGGATGGGCACGTAGGTGCTGGGCCTTCCGATTCCGTTCTGCTCCAGCTTGCGGATCAGGCTCGCCTCGCTGTACCGCTTCGGAGGGGCGGTGAAGTGCTGGATCGGCAGAACCGCCTCGAGGGCGAGCGGCTGGCCGGCCTTGAGCGGAGGGATGACGGTCTTTTTTTCGGAGTCGGCGGACGGTCCCGCGTCCTCGGCCGCTTCCCGGTAGAGCACCCGGTATCCGCGTTCGGCCAGCACCGACCCGCTCGCCGTCAGGCGCTCGGGCGCTTTGCCGAAGCCGGGGATCTCCGGAGCCTCGCCTCCGCCGGGGCGTTCCGCGAGGATCGTGGCCCGGGTGTCATGCCAGACGGCCGGGGTCATCTGGGAGGCGATGAACCGCTCCCAGATCATGCGGTACAGCTTCCGCTGATCCTCCTTGAGAAAAGGCGCCACCTGATCGGGAGTCCGTTCGACGGATGTCGGCCGGATCGCCTCGTGGGCGTCCTGCGCCCCCTTCAGCTTGCGGAAATAGTTGGGCCGCTCGGGGAGGAAGTCGTCTCCGAACCGCTCGCCGATGAATCTCCGCACCTCTCCGAGCGCCTCCTTCGAGACCCGGGTGGAGTCGGTCCTCAGATAGGTGATCAATCCGACGCGGTCTCCGGAGCCGAGGTCCACCCCCTCGTAGAGCCCCTGCGCGGCGCGCATGGTCCGCGCGGCCGGGAAGCGGAACAGGGAAGCGGCCTGCCGCTGCATGGTGCTGGTGATGAAGGGCGGAGGAGCCTTCTCCTGGCGGTCCTTCGACTCGACCTCCGCCACCCGGTAGGCGCACGTCTCGAGAAGGCGCTGGATCTCCCGCGCGGTGGCCTCGTCGCGCGCCGCCGGCTCCCGCGGGAGGCTCTTCGGGACCTCGGCGGTCGCCCGCAGCGAGGCGCCGTCGCCGGCCACAAGGAGCGCGTCGATGGTCCAGTACTCCTCGACGTTGAAGGCCCGGATCTCGCGCTCGCGCACGCAGATGAGGCGGAGCGCAACCGACTGCACGCGCCCGGCGGAGAGGCGCGGAGCGACCTTGCGGGAAAGGAGGGGTGAGATCTTGTAGCCGACGATCCGGTCGAGCACGCGCCGCGTCTGTTGGGCCTTGACCTTGTTCCCATCCACCTCGCACGCGCTCTCGAGCGCGCGCCGGACCGCCGGCGGGGTGATCTCGTGGAAGGTGATCCGCTGGATGGGAACCTCGCGGCCCGGCGGCAGCGCCCCGAGGAACTCCTCCGCGAGGTCGTGGCTGATCGCTTCCCCCTCCCGATCCGGGTCGGTTGCGAGGTAGATGCGGGAGGCCTTTTTCGCCGCCCGCTTCAGGCTCTCGAGGATCTTGGCCCGGTCGGGAACCACTTCGAACTGCGGGCGAAAACCGTTGGCGATGTCCACCGAGAGGCCGCGCTGCGGCAGGTCCCTGACGTGTCCTCCCGAGGCCATGACCCGGTAGGAGCCCCCCAGAAACCGCTCGATGGTCTTGGCCTTGGCGGCGGATTCGACGACGACGAGTGCGTTTCCCATGACGTGCAATCAGTGTAACGACCCCTCCGCAGCCCTCAGGAATCCCCCCGGAAACCGGCGCACCAGCCCCCGCCGTTCGAGCTCCGAGACCGCGGCCAGCGCCACCGGCACCGGGAGGCCGGTGGCGCCGAGGAGGGTGTCCAGATCCAACCCGGACGGCCGTTTCCTGAGGGCGTCCAGCAGGCGGGCGGCTTCGGCTCCGAGGCCCGGTTTCGGCGAGGCGCCCTCCGGTTCCCGGTTTCCGGCGCCTCCCGAATCGGCGCCCCGTCCGGCGCAACCGGACGGGATTCCCAGCTCTTCCAGGATGTCGGCCACTCCCGTGACCAGGGTGGCGCCGAGCCGGATCAGCGCGTGGCACCCGGCGCTCGTTTCCGACCCGATGGGGCCCGGGACCGCGAAGACCTCGCGTCCGGAGTCCACCGCGTGACGGGCCGTCGCGAGGGAGCCGCTCCGCTCCGCGGCTTCCACCACCAGCGTTCCCAGGGTGAGCCCCGCGATGATCCGGTTCCGGCGCGGAAAGTGATGCGGGAGGGGACGCGTTCCGGGGGGAAACTCGGTCAGCACCGCTCCCGAGGCGCAGCACGCCCCCGCCAGCTCGCGATGCTCGGGCGGATACAGGCAGTCGTGCGCGGAGCCGAGAACGGCGACGGTCCTGCCCCCGGCCTCGAGCGCCGCCCGGTGGGCCGCCGCGTCGACTCCCCGGGCGAGACCGCTGACGACCACGAGCCCCGCCCCGGCGAGCCCGGCGGCGAGTTGTTCCGCGACCGCGGTTCCGTAGGGGGTCGCTCTCCGGGAGCCGACCACCGCGACCGCCGGCGCCGCGAGGTCCGCATCGCCTGCTACCTCGAGGGCGATCGGTGGAACGGCGATTTCGGCGAGCCGGGGCGGAAACCCGGGTTGCCCCAGCATCAGCAGCCGGCGTCCGGCAGCGGCGGCCGCGTCGCGCCAGCGCCGCGCCGCTTCGAGGCGCCCGGCCGGCAACTTGCCGAACTTCCGCCGGAACGTGGAGATGGCTGCTTCCAGATCGCCGCTCTCGAAGCAGCGGGCGCGCTCTCCGGGCGGGGGACGCTCGGCAAGGGCGATCGCGAGCGCCGCCTCTTCGAGACGGGCCGCAGGCTGCTCTGCGGGTGGCGCGGGACGGTTCGTCATCGGTGTTCTCCCCGAGGCCGGTTCCGCCGCTCCGGGGATCGGAACAGGTCGAAACGTCCTCAGTAAGTAATGACGTAATTCGCGTCGTTTTCTTCTCACCCCGATCGGGTTTTCCCCCACCGGCCGGCACGCGCTACTATCGGAGACCGTCCGGATTCCCGTCCGGCGCCTTCGCCAGGGCAGTTGCCCGGGGACCAGCGACATGGCCTGTTCATTGCATTCAAGACTGACGATGCACCGGATGCCCGCGCCGTTCCGTACCGCCTGGTTGCTCCTCGCCGCGACCTGGTTGATCGCGGGGGCCACGGCGGCCCAACCCGCCGCGTCGCCCGGCGCCTCCGCGTCCGCCGGCGGCGAGCGATCGGGGCAGGAGAACTCCTTCGGGGTGGAGGTCGCCAGCAAGGGCCTCTGGAAGGAGGCGGCCTACCGCTGGGAGAAGGCCGTGGAGCTCGATCCCCAGAACCCGAAGGCCCACAACAATCTCGGGGTCGCCTACGAGCGGTCCGGCAAGTTCGAGGAAGCGCTCGAGGCCTACGAAACGGCGCTCGAGCTGATGCCCAGCAATGAACAGATCCGCCAGAACTATGAGCTGTTCCGCGAGGCCTACGAGCGCAAGAAGCGGAAGGACCGCGACGCCGCGCGCTCCCGGAGACGCTGAGCGGCTCATGGACCTTCCTCACTTTCGCCGGTTCGCTGCGGGAGCCGGGTTCTCGCTGCTCGGCTTCACCGCGTGCGCTGCCGGGCCCTACGTCGAGGTGCCCATCGAGATCCCGATCGACGCCAAGCTGGACCTTTCCGATTACGGCCGGGTGCTCGTCGGCAGCTTCGTCAGCCAGACCAACGAGAACCTGGATCTCGACTCGGAGACTTCGCGGCTGCTGAGGAACCAGTTGCGCCTGAACTCCCGGCTGGCGGTGATCGAGGCCGAAGTCGAGCCGCTCGGAGACTTCTCCGATGCGGCGCTCGAAGCCAGCGGGCTCGCCGAACAGTTCGACGACATGGCGGCCGAGGCGGTCGCGATCGGCGACGGCGAAATCTCCCGGCAGGAGTGGATCGACCTCGAGCAGGACAAGCTCCTCGAGGACGAGGAGTACTGGCGGCAGCTGGGTGAGGAGTTCGAGGAGCCGCTGATCATCAGCGGCCGGCTCCGCTTCGCGGCGGAGGAGCGCTCGGGGTTTTCCCGCCGCGACCGTTACGTCCGCGACAGCTTCAACCGGCCCCGGCTGGTGCGCAGCACCCAGTTCCAGGAGCGGAGCGCCTACACCCTGACCGCGGAGTTCTATTTCATCGACGGCGCGAGCGGCCGGACCATCCACCGCGAGCGTTTCACCGAGGAGGTCATCTTCGGACGGGACGAGGAGAGTTCCGCGCTCTCCTCCTACTTCGAACTGATGGACCGCATCCTCCCGAATTTCCTCAGCGTGGTAACGCCACAGACGTTCCGAGGCACCCGAATCCTGTTGCGTTGATTGGCTCCCAGGCAGTTGAAAGGAGAAGGCTCGTGATTCACGGCTCTTCGAAATCCGGTTCCCGCGCCCGGGCGCCATTCGTTCTCACCGTCCTGCTGGCGGCGCTCGGAACGGCGGCCGTGGCTCCGGCGCAGTACTTCATCCCGTTCTACGGGAAGAACAAGGTCAAGTACGACAAGCACGACTGGCAGGTGTACCGGTCGCCGCACTTCGACGTCTACTACTACCCCGAGATGGAGGAGGAACTCGGCCGGCTGGTGAGCTACGCCGAGAGCGCCTACGAGACTCTCTCGGACGAACTGAAGCACGAGATCCCGTTCGCCATTCCGCTGATCCTGTACAAGACCTTTTCCGAGTTCGCCCAGACGAACCTCTCCCCGTCGGAGATCCCGGAAGGGGTGGGGGCGTTCGCGGAGTCGGCGCGGGACCGGATGGTCATCCCCATCGACAACCCCCCGGATGAACTCCAGGAGCTCTTCCTCCACGAGCTCACCCACATTTTCGAGTTCGACATCATTCCCCGGTCGCTCTTCCGGCAGACGGTGCCGCTCTGGATCGACGAGGGGCTGGCCACCTACATGGAAAAGGAGTGGGACCCGCTCGACCTGATGGTGATTCGCGACGCGGCGGTCGCCGACCAGATTCCCACCTTCCAGGATCTCAACCAGCGCTTCGCCCGCGCGCCGTATTCCTTCGGCGCCTCCATCTTCAACTTCATGGAAGAGCGTTTCGGAAAGGAAGGCGTCCGGCAGTTCGTGTTCTCGCTCCGCCGGGCGGTCACCGGCGGAGTCAGCGAGGAAGTCTTCGAACAGGCCTTCCGGATGCCCTCCGAAGAGTTCTACCGCGAGTACAAGCGCTGGATGAAGGAGCGGTTCAAGCCCTACCGGGACAAGGAGATTCCGGAGGACTACAGCGTGGACCTGTCACCGCGGGAGGGCCGCTACGTCGGGGCGATTTCCGCGGCGCAATCCCCCTCCGGCGAGGTCATCGCGGTCCTCGCGGGGAATCGCCGGGAGTCGGAGTACGACGTGGTCCTGCTGTCGGCGCGGGACGGTGAGGTCATCCGCAATCTCACTCCGGGATATGCGGGCGAGTTCATCAACGTGGTGGGGCTGACCGGTGAAGACCAGCTCATCGGCAGGAACCTGAGCTGGACGCCGGACGGGTCGCGGGTGGCTTTCTTCGGCCGGTTCCAGAAGCGCCGGGCGCTGCTATTCGCGGACGTCGTGGACTCGAGGATCGTCCAGCGGATCGAGATGCCGCTCGACCGGGCGAAGTTCCCGCACGTCGGCCCGGACGGCGAGTGGGTCTACTTCACCGCGCTGAACAATGCGATCTCCGATGTGTACCGGGTGAACATCGCGACCGAGGAGATCGAGAACCTGACCCGGGACGACTTCCACGACAAGTTCCCGACGGTCAGCCCGGACGGCGAATGGGTCTACTACAGCCGGCGGATCAGCGGCTACGACAAGCTCTACCGCCTCCGGATCGCTACTGGAGAGAAGGAGCAGGTCACCTTCGGCACCTTCAACGACGTGGCCCCGATCTTCGCGCCCAACGGCCGCGACCTCGTCTATTCCTCGGATGAGGACGACGGGATCTTCAACATCCGAACGCTGGATACCGAGACGGGCGACATCCTCCAGTACACCGACGTCCTCGGCGGCAACTTCGCGCCCAGCGTGATCCGGGATCCGGACACCGAGCAGGAGACGCTGCTCTTCACGAGCTACTACAAGGGCAACTGGGGGTTGCACACGCTCGGCATGGACGAGCCGGTGAAGGAGATCTTCGCCGACACCATCGTCCGGACCCCGGGGCCGGTCATCGATTTCGTCCCCACCGTGAATCACCAGGTCATCAGCGAGAACAAGCGCGAGAAGGGACGCTTCGAGAAACTATTCCTCGACGGCCCGCCCCCCATCACGGCCGGGTTCACCAGCGACTTCGATTTCCTGGGCGGCACCGCGATTTCGCTCTCCGACGTGCTTGGTGACGACCGGCTCTCGTTCACCGCCTACTCGGTCCGTTCCTACCGCATCTACAACGCCCAGTACGCCAACCTGTCGGGACGGTTCCAGTACGCCCTCGAGGCGCACGACCAGACCTCCTTCTTCTACCCGGGGCTTCCCTACTACCTGACGAACTTCTGGTCGCGCGCGGACAGCATCGGCACGATCCGTTCCTCGGGGGCCTCGGCACGGGCGCTCTATCCGCTCAGCCGTTTCCGGCGGTTCGAGATGGGGCTCGGCTACGACTACCAGAAGGCCGGTTTCGAGAACATCTACCTCCAGCCCGGCGAGGATCCGCTCTTCCCCCAGCAGTTCGTCGACCAGTACGACGACTTCTACAGCCGGATCTTCCCGACCGGCCACGTCCTGCCGGCGCGCTTCGCCTTCGTGCAGGACACGATCCGGTTCCGCCAGCTGGGCCCGGCGGTGTTCCCGCAGGCCGGCAGCACGGTCTATGCGGGACTCGAGTGGTCTCCGGGCGGGGCGTTCCTTTCGAGGACCACCTTCAACCTCGATGCCCGGAAGTACTTCCAGGTCACGACCTCCAGCGTGCTGGCGGCGCGGCTCAAGTGGATGCACAGCTCCGGCGACGCGCCGGCGTTCTTCTGGTTCGGCGGAATGGGCGAACTGCGCGGCTACGACCTCTATTCCTTCGTGGGCAACCGGGGCGGGCACGCCACCGTCGAATTCCGCTTCCCGATCATCGACGCCGCCATCACGCCCCTGGGGCTCATCGGCCCGTTCCGCGGCAGCGTGTTCGTTGATGCCGGAGGGGCGGCCTACGACGGAGAGGAATTGAACATCTACTCCTCCGAGCGCCGGGAGTCACGGCTCGGCCGGCTCTGCGGTCCGCGCCAGAACGTGCTCTGTGTGTCGGAAGGAGGCGGCCTCGACGACTTCGTGGCTTCCTACGGATTCAACGCCCGCGTCTATTTCCTCGGGCTGCCGCTGAACTTCGCCTGGTCCAAGCGCACCGACTTCGCCACGACGCTCGACGGCTGGAAGTTCGACTTCTGGATGGGCTGGCCCTTCTAGCCCCAAGCGGTTGGGTGGCGGGGCACGCCCCCCCTTGTCGTTGCGCGGACAGGGGAGGCGGGGGCGGGCGCCGCCCCCC
>JAJEFG010000014.1 GCA_022820545.1 Acidobacteriota bacterium
CCACTACTTCACGCCGCAGCAGGTCTCCTACGCCTACCACCTGTCCGCCGACCTGATGGCGGAACTGCTGCACGAAAGCACCCGCGCGCGCCACATCGACGCGAAAGTGCTCCGGATCAACCGGGTGGACGGTGGCGCCGAAGTGGAATTCGAGGGACGAGCGCCGGAACGCTACGACCTCGTCTTCGATGCGCGCGGGTTTCCCGGCGAAATCGACCCTGCCCGACACATCCACATTTCGTTCATCCCCACCGACACCGCCGTGATCCGCCGCTGTCCGGCAATCATCAGCGACGGGCGGGATGGTCCGGTGCTGCAGCACACGTACACCCGCGCGGTGGCGCGTCCGCACGGCTGGATCTTCGTCATCCCGCTCGTTGCGCACACGTCCTACGGGTACATCTTCAACCGTGACGTATCCGGCCTCGCCGAAGTCGAATCGGACTTCGACGCGTTCCTGAAGGCCGATGGAGTGCCGGAATTCGAGCAACGCGCCGTCATCCCGTTTCCCAACTTCGTCCACCGCCGGATCTACGACGGCGCGGTGGCCCGGATCGGCAACCGGGCCGCTTTCATGGAACCGCTCGAAGCGACGGCGATCGTGTCCGCCCAGTTCCAGATCGGCATGGTCCTTCAGACGCGCCTCAACCGTCCGGCCGAGCATCTCGAGCTCGATGCGCCGGTGGTCAACCGGTTTCTCGTCGACAACATGCTCCGCTACGGCCTGTTCGTCGGCTGGCACTATTCCTGCGGTTCCCGGTACGACACCCGGTTCTGGCGCTACGCCCGTGACCGGGCCTGGCCGGGATACCGTCAGGCAGCGGACCCCGAAGCCGTGGGTTGCGGCGCGCTCGGCAGGTTCGACGAGATGATCGAACTGCTGAACCGGCCCGTCATCGACAAGGCGGACTGGAGCCGGATGTGCGCGGTCCCTCTCACCAGCTACGCCCAGATGTCCCAGGGTCTGGGCTGTTGATCCGATCCGGGAGGAGGCCGCTTCCCGGCCCGCGGATCGGCCGCGCCGGCGTCTGGTAAACTCGCGTCCCGCATGGCGGGCGTTCGGGACCGGGAGCCGACCTTTTGAGCCCCCCTCCCCTCCCCGCCAAGACGCGCTTCCTCTTCGTGACCGGCGGGGTGATCTCCTCGCTGGGGAAAGGCATCGCGTCCGCCTCCGTCGGGCGCCTGCTCAAGTCGCAGGGATACTCGGTCACCTTCCTCAAGTTCGACCCGTATCTGAACGTGGATCCGGGCACCATGAGTCCGTACCAGCACGGCGAAGTCTTCGTGACTCACGACGGCGCCGAGACGGATCTCGACGTGGGGCACTACGAGCGTTTCACCGGCAACGCGTTCTCCGCCCTCTCGAACGTCACGAGCGGCCAGATCTACGAGACCGTGATCGAGCGGGAACGGCAGGGGGGCTACCTGGGAGCGACGGTCCAGGTGATCCCCCACGTGACCGACGAGATCAAGAGCCGCCTGATCGCGGTCGCCGGCGATGCCGACGTGGTGATCGTCGAGATCGGTGGAACCGTCGGTGACATCGAGGGGCAGCCCTTCCTCGAGGCGGCGCGGCAGTTCCGGCTGGACGTGGGACCGGCGCGCGTCTGTTTCCTGCACCTGACGCTGGTCCCGATGATCACCACCGCGGGCGAGTACAAGACCAAACCCACCCAGCACAGCGTCCGGGAGTTGCGGGCGATCGGAATCCAGCCCGACGTGCTCCTGTGCCGCGCCAGGGAGGGTCTGCCCGCCGAGGTCAAGGCCAAGATCGGACTCCACACATCCGTCGCTTCGGACGCCGTCTTCACCGCGGTGGACGCGCGGTCCGTGTACGAAGTTCCGCTGAACCTGGCGGCCGAGGGCGTGGACAGCCGCATCCTCGAGCACTTCCAGCTTCCGTCCCGGGAACGGGACCTGTCTGACTGGAAGGACCTGGTCCGGCGGCTCAGGACCGGTTCCCGGGATGTCCGCATCGGGGTGGTCGGCAAGTACGTCGAACTCGAGGACTCGTACAAGAGTCTCAGCGAGGCCCTCGTGCACGGCGGCGTTCCCCATGACGCGCGCGTCGAGATCCGCTGGGTGGAAGCCGAGAGCCTCCAGGATGGCGATCTCTCCCAGCTCGACGACTGCGACGGCATCCTGGTGCCCGGCGGGTTCGGATCGCGGGGAACCGAGGGGATGGCGCTCGCCGCCGGGCGGGCACGCGTGGATCGCGTGCCGTTCTTCGGAATCTGCTACGGATTCCAGTGGGCAGTGGTGGAGTTCGCGCGCTCCGAATGCGGACTCACCGGGGCGAGCACCCAGGAACTCGACCCGGATGCGGAACACCAGGTCTTCCAGTTGCTGCGCAACCTCGAAGGTGTGGAACCGATGGGTGGAACCATGCGGGTGGGGGCGGTGACCTGCCTTCTCCGCGAGGGGTCGCTCGCCGCGCGCACCTACGGCAAGACCAGGATCAGCGAGCGCCATCGGCACCGGTACGAGTTCGAGCGGGGCTACACGGAACTGGTGGAGTCCCGGGGGATGAAGTTCTCCGGTTTCACCGAGGACGGGTTCTACGAAATCGCCGAGATTCCCGACCATCCCTGGTTCCTGGCCGTTCAGTTCCATCCGGAGTTTCAGTCGAATCCGCTCCGCCCGCACCCCCTCTTCAGCGACTTCATCGGAGCTGCCCTGGAGAAACGGGAACAGCGCTCTCCGGCCCCGCCGCCGGTGTCGGCGGAAGCCGTTTCCGCCGGCTGAGCGGCGCCGGGGCAGCCGGTATCCCGTGCCCAGCGAGGACTCTTCCGGTTCCGCCGCCGCCCCCGCCGACGGCCTGCGGGCGACCGGGCGCGCGGGTGATCCGGTCTCCCGGCGGGCCGCCGCCATCGAGGCGATCCTGCTGGACGTGGACGGTGTCCTGACCGACGGCACCTTCGAGCCCGGTGACGAGGATGCCGGGATCCCCGAGCGAAAGCGCTTTCATTCCCGGGACGGCCTGGGCCTCGTCATGGCCAAGAAGAGCGGTCTGCGCCTGGGTTTCGTGACCGGCCGCCGATCCGGAGCCGTGCGAGGGCGCGCCGCGGAACTGTCGCTCGACTATCTCCGCGAAGGCTGCTTCGACAAGGGCCCCGCTTTCGACGAAGCCTGCGTCACCTTCGGCCTCCTGCCGGAGCAGGTCGCCTTCGTGGGTGACGACGTGCAGGACCTGCCGGCGCTGCGGAAGGCCGGCTTCGCCGCCGCGCCCGCCGACGCCCACCCCGCGGTGCTCGAATGCGTCCACTTCGTCGCCGATGCCCCGGGAGGGCGGGGCGCCGTCCGTCAAGTCATCGAGCGGATCCTGGAAGCTCGCGGGCTGCTCGACGCCGCGCTGTACCGCTTCTGGGGTCAGTAACCCCGCCTGTACACCCCGCCGGGCATGAAAGTGCGAGCCGGGACGCCGAGGCCCAGGTGGCGGGGACCGCCGGCAGCGCCATCCCCGGTCGCGGGACAAACTCAGGAATCGGCACGAGTCAGGAGGGCCTGAGCCACCGCGGCGGCCGCCGCCTCCGTCTCCTCCAGGGTTCCCGACGCATCCACCAGGTCGTCCGCTTGCCGGGCCTTCTCGAGCGGGTCCATCTGGGCGGCAAGGCGGAGGCGCGCCTCCTCCGCGCTCATTCCGGAACGCGCGGTGAGGCGCTCGAACTGCTGCTGCGGACGGCAGACCACGACGACCAGCCGGTCGTAGTTGGCGGCGCTGCCGGTCTCCACCATGAGGGCGGCTTCCACGCCCGCAGCCCGCCGGCCCTCCGCTTCGCGCTGCTCCAGGAACGTGTCGATCCGCTGCCAGATCCGCGGATGGACGACGCCGTTCAGCCATTCGCGCTCGGCCGGATCCGCGAAGACCCGGGCCCCCAGGGTCTTCCGGTCGATGCCCCCGTCCCGGCCGACGACCTCGCTCCCGAAGTGACCGGCGACCTCCTCCACGAGTTCCCCGCCCGGCGCGAAGAACTCGTGGGTCAGGGCATCGGCGTCGAGCATGGGAATCCCGGCGCGCTCGAATACCTGCCGGACCGTGGTCTTCCCCGATGCGATCCCGCCGGTGAGCCCGATCCGAAGCATCGGCTACCGATCGGACCGGCGCGCCACCGCCAGGGCGACGGTGTTCGCGAGCAGCATCGCAATGGTGAGCGGCCCGACGCCGCCCGGCACGGGGGTGTACGCCGAGGACCGCTCCCGCATCGCCACCGGATGGACGTCGCCGACCAGCGTGTAGCCGTTCCTGCGGAACCGCGCCAACCGCTTCTCATCGTCGCCGAAGAAATCGCGAACCTGCTCTTCGCTCTCGGCGCGGTTCATCCCCACGTCCACCACGACGGCGCCCTCGCGGATGGCGTCCGCTCGCACCATCGCCGGCCGGCCGATCGCGGTGCAGAGGATGTCGGCCTCGCGGCACACGGCCGGGAGGTCGCGGGTCCGGGAGTGACAGAGCGTGACCGTGGCGTGCTGATGGAGGAGGAGCAGGGCGAGCGGCTTGCCCACGATGTCGCTTCTCCCGACGACCACCGCCCGGGAGCCCTTCACCTCGATCCCCTCCCGGCGGAACATCTCCATGATTCCGGCCGGGGTACAGGGGCACGGGCCGGGAAGGCCCGCCACCAGGCGGCCCACGTTCTCGGGATGGAAGCCGTCCACGTCCTTTTCCGGACGGATCCGGGCCAGGAATTCCGACGCGTCGAGTCCGTCCGGGAGCGGGAGCTGCAGCAGGATGGCGTCCACCGCCTCGTCCCGGTTCAGCCGGTCCAGCAGGCCGGCCAGCTCGGGAGCCGTCGTGGTGGCGGGAAGGCGATGGGTCTCGGAAGCGATCCCCGCCTCCCGTGAGGCCTTGATCTTTCCGCGCACGTAGATCGCGGAGGCAGGGTCGTCGCCCACGAGCACGACCGCCAACCCGGGGGGACGCCCTCCCGAGCGGACGAACTCGCGGGCCGCCTCGGCAGCGTCAGCGCGAATCGCGGCGCCGATCTTCTTCCCGTCCAGGATCTTTCCGGCCATCAGTCTCTCCTCGGATGCTTGTTGTTGACGAAGTCTCTCAGCCGGATCCCGGCCGGGACCCGGCCGCGGCCAGGAGCGCCCGCGCCCTTTCCCCGATCTCGCGGGGGGAGGGGCCGGACAGCGCCGAGATCACCGCGGCCGCATCGGCCCCGGCGGCGAGGACCGAACGGACCCGCGTCCGGCCGATTCCGCCGATCGCGATGAGCGGTCCCCGGTAGAGCTCGCGCGCCTCCCGGACGCCCGACAGGGAGACCACCGGTGCGGAGTCGGCCTTGGTCGCGGTGTCGAACACGGGCCCCACGGCAAGATAGTCGGCCGGCTCGCGCCTCGCGAGTTCCACCTCCGCGCGGGTGTGGGTCGAAAGGCCGATCACCGCGCGCCGGCCAAGCAGGCGGCGGGCCGCCCGGGCCGACAGGTCGTCCTGCCCGAGATGCACTCCATCGGCGCCGGTCAGCAGGGCGACGTCGGGGCGGTCATTCACCACGACGCGCACGCCGCTGCCCCGGGCGCCGCGGAGCCCCGCGGACACCCAGGACACGAAGGCGCCGGCCGGCAGTCCCTTGCCCCGAAGTTGAACGATCCGGATACCGGCGGCCCGGAGCGCGCGGAGCACCGGGCCGGGGTCACGGTCGCCGAAGACCTCCGCATCCAGGATGGGATACACCGGACTGGCCGCGAAGAAGGACCGGGAGCACCAGGACGCGCCCGTCTCGCTCGGGCCCCGATCAGCCGAGCCGGCCGATGAACCCGGTGTCGAAGCCACCAGCGAGAAACTCCTCGCTCGCCATGATCCGACGGTGGAGGGGGAGAGTGGTGTGAATCCCCTCCACCTCCATTTCGGCGAGCGCCCGCCGCATCCGCGCCACCGCGTGCGCGCGGTCCTCGCCGTGCACGATGAGCTTGGCCACCAGCGAGTCGTAGTAGGGGGGGATGACCGCTCCCGCGTGCGCCGCCGTATCCACCCGCACCCCCGGTCCTCCCGGGCTGTGGAAGGCCGTGATCGTTCCCGGGCTCGGGATGAACCGCTCCGGGTCTTCGGCATTGATCCGGCATTCGATCGAGGCGCCCGAAATCCGGATCGATTCCTGCGAGAACGAGAGTGGTTCACCCGCGGCCACCCGGATCTGTTCGCGGACCAGGTCCAGCCCGGTCACCATCTCCGTGACCGGGTGCTCCACCTGAATGCGCACGTTCATCTCGCTGAAGAAGAAGTTGCCGTCGGAATCCATCAGGAACTCGACGGTTCCGGCGTTGCGGTAGCCCACCGCCTCGGCGGCCTTCACCGCCGCTGCGCCGAGTTTCGCCCGGGTCGCTTCGGAGAGGCCGGGCCCCGGCGCTTCCTCCACGAGCTTCTGGTGCCGGCGCTGCACCGAACAGTCCCGTTCCCCCAGATGGACCGTGCTGCCGTGCGCGTCCGCGAAGACCTGGACCTCGACGTGGCGCACGCTCGGCAGGTACCGCTCGATGTAGACCTCAGCGTCCCCGAAGGCGGCCTGCGCCTCGGTCGCGGCCGAACTGAGCGCCGGCGCCAACTCCGCCTCGCTGCCGACGATGCGCATGCCGCGTCCGCCGCCACCGAAAGAAGCCTTCAGCAGGACCGGATACCCGATCTCACCCGCGACGCGGGTGGCTTCCTCCACGCCGGAAACGCCGGACTCGGTCCCCGGGAGAATCGGCACCCCGCCCTGCTTCATGATCCGTCGCGCGAGCGCCTTGTCCCCCATGTTCCGGATGCTCTCCGGGGGCGGACCGATGAAGGTCACCCGGCAGGCCTCGCAGACCTCGGCGAGCGCGTGGCTCTCCGCGAGGAATCCGTAACCGGGATGGACGGCGTCGGCGCCGGAGATCTGCGCTGCGGTCAGGATGCGCGGGACGTCCAGGTAACTCTCCCGGGGGGCGGCGGGGCCGATGCATACCCGCTCGTCGGCGAGCCGCACCGGCAGGGCGTCCCGATCCGCATCGGAGTAGGCGATCACGGTCCGCAGGCCGAGATCCCGGCAGGCCGCGATGATCCGCACCGCGATTTCGCCGCGGTTCGCGACCAGGACCTTGTTGAACACCTCAGGAGCCTTTGAACGGAGTCCGGCGGCGTCGGTTCAGGAGGGCCGGATGGCGAAGAGCCGGTCTCCGAACTGCACCGCGGCGCCGTCTTCGGGGAGGATCTCCACGACCTCCCCGCCGTGTTCGGCCTCGATGTTGTTCATCAGCTTCATCGCCTCGATGATGCAGAGAACCTGTCCCTTGCGCACCCGGTCTCCGACGCTGACGAACGGCTCCGCGTCCGGCCGCGGGCGGCGGTAGAACGTCCCCACCATCGGCGCGGTCACGGTTTCCAGTCCGGACGCGGCCTCATCCACGGAGCCGTCGTCCACGGGCGCGGCCGGCACCGGGGTTGCCGCCGCCGCGGCCGGGACGGCGGCGGCAACCGCTGGCGCCGGCGCCCGGGCGACGCGCAGACGAGCCCCTCCCACCCGAAGATCGACCTCGTGGAACTCCGTTCCGGCGAGCTGGTCCAGGGCCTCGAGCAGATCGGCGAGAGTGGGCTCTTTGGACGAAGATGCGGGCACGAACGGCAGCGGGGCTCGGCCCGCAACGGCGGGAACGGTACCACAACGGGGTCAACGCTCCGTTGGCTCCGCGGACGGATCGGCGGTTCCCCAACGGATCGGTTCAGGGTGGCGGCCGCCCGCCGTCGTCCGCCGGCCGAAACCCCCCGAGCGCGCGGATTCGCGGGGTGAGGAAGATCAGCAGTTCCTCGTCGCGGTGGTTTCGCTCCCGCGACCGGAACAGGTGTCCCAGGAGGGGAATCCGATGGAGACCCGGAACCCGGCCCCGGTCCTGTGACTCCCGGGTGGCGAAGACGCCTCCCAGCACCGTCGTGGCCCCGTCCTCGACGCGTACCCGGGTCGTCGCCTGCTGGGTCAGGATGCTCGGAATCCCGCCCACCGCCTGACCAAAGTCGAGCGCGTCGTTGCTGACGGTCAGATCGAGCAGGATCGTCCCCTCGGGGCTGACCTGCGGCGTCACCGTGAGTTCGAGCACCGCGTCCTGGAACTGCACCGTGACCGTGTTGTTGGCGACTACCTGGACCGGGAAGGTCACGCCCTGCTTGATCGTCGCCGGCCGGGCGTTCTGGGCGACGATCCGGGGCGCCGACAGGATCCTCACCTCACCGCGGCGTTCGGCCGCGCTCAGGGCCAGGTCGAGATGGGCGGCGCCGTTCAGGGCGCCCAGAGCGAGCCCCAGCGCTCCGGTGGGAGCCCCGCTGATGGGGAGATTGACGCCGTATCCCCGGCGCTCGCCATCCTGGTTCGCGCCCGCCGCCACGCCGCCGGCCGGCGCCCCGGTGGAAAACGACGAGGCGCCGCTCCCGATGGCGTCCGCCCCGATACGTACCGACTGCGGCAGCTTCTTGCCCGTGTGCTCGCGCACCAGTCCCCCGCCCCACTGGATTCCCAGCCGGGTGGTCAGCGTTCGCGTCGCCAGCACGATGCGCGCCTCGATCTCCACACCGGGTACCGGGATGTCGAGCAGGTCGAGCACCGACTCGATCTCGCGGATCCGGCTTTCCACGTCCGCCACCAGAACCGTTCCCGTCCGTTGATCGGCGACGAGGGAACCCCTCTCGCTCAGGCGGCCTTCGAGTATCTCCCGCACCTCCTCCGGGCGCACGTACGCCAGGCTGCGGCTGAAGGTCATCACATCGCCGGCGAGCTCCCGCGCCTCCCGCTGCCGGCGCCGCTCCTCGCCCTCGGCCGCCAGTTCGGCCGCCGGACCCACCCGCAGCACGCCGTTGTCGAGCACGTGCCCGAGTCTCTGGGAACGCAGGACAAGCTCGAGCGCCTGTTCCCAGGGAATCTCGCGCAGCCGCAGCGAGACGCGGCCGGCGACCCCGGGCTGCAGCACGAAGTCGAGCCCGCTCACCTCGCTGAGCACGCGGAGGACGTCCCGGAGGTCCGCATCCCGAAAATCCAGGCTGACTCGTGGTTCGGCCGCGTGTCCGGCGGGAGCGGCCGCGGCTAGCCCGGCTTCCCGGGGTGGTTCCGGCGGGGTCCGGCAGGCGATCTCGAGACCGCCGTCGAACAGCGACGGAGTGCAAGTGACGCCGGGGGCGGCGACCACCGTGATTCCCTCGCTCTCGTCGGGGGAAACCCGCACCTCCAGGACTTCCGCGCTTCCCGTCCCCCAGGACCCGGCCACCGCCGAGAGGTCCACTCCGGGCATCAACACCTGGAACCGGTCCGAGAGCGGCGCGCCCGCCGGGGCGCGCAGTTCCCCGTCCGTGATCAGCCGGAGGACGGTCGCCCCGGGGCCCGGATCGACCTCCAGCCCGGTGACCGCCGGCCGGGACGCGGTCACCAGGACCTGCGGGGGCTGGGATTCGGACGCGGCGCCCGGCCGGATTGCGAAAACCGCGAGGACAAGCAGGACTCCACCGCAAGCCATCCTGGACCCTGCCGGGTTCTGTCGATTCTTCTTCATTGCTCTTCCTCGGGACTCTCCGGCCGCGCCAGCGGCCTGTGGACGGGGCGGTCGGGATCCCCATCCAGCCAGAAAACGACCGCGCCCGCCTCGATCTCCCCCACGACCCCGTCCAGCAGGCGGTCGCCCGGAGCCACGACGAACCCCTCTCCGGAGCGGGACTCGAGAATCGCCCAGCCGGAGGCGCCGGGCCGGACGTCGGCGCCCGGCGGGACCCGCCGGCGGACGATCCCTCGAATCACGGCTTCCGTCACCCCGACACCGGCAAGCCCCGCCGGCCGCGGCGCGGTGGATCCGGCCTCCGGCGCGTGGAATGGATCGCGTAGCTGCGCCCGCCTTCCCGGCTGGACCAACGAGCGAAGGGGACCGCCCGTCCCGTCCCCCCTCCCGAGCCCGACGACGCCGGCCGTCAGGAGGAACAGCACGATCCACGCGTTCCCACGCATCATCGCTCCGCACGCCCGGACGCCGGCTCCGCCGCTCCGGGCCCTCCCACGACGGTTTCCTCGGCGGCTCGGACGGTGACCGCAACGAAGCGACCCTGGAGGAGGTCGCCGGGCATCCGTTCGAGCGCCACCTCTTCCATCAGGACCAGGTGCGGCGAGAGCGAGACCCGTTCGAAGAAGCGAAGGAAATCGACGAAGGCGCCCTCCGCGACGATCGAGACCCCGCTCGCCAGGTATCCGTCCAGTTGGTATGCGGGCTCGGGCGCAAAGCGCAGGAACCGGATTCCCGTTGCCGAGGCGGTCGTCCCGAGCGCCTGCAGGACCGCTTCCGACTCGCCCGACGTCGCGAGGATCCCCCGGAGCGCCGCGACGCGTTCCTCGACACCGCTCAGCTCCCTGACAAGTTCCGCCGCCTCCCCGGCGCCCGAGCCGGAGGGCCCGGTGCGATCCGCGTTCGCCGGCGTGCTCAACCGCGCCACCTCCTCCTCGACCCGCCGGGCCTCCCCGACCATCCCCGGCCGCGCCGCCAGGCGGAAAACGGCGTAGACCAGGGCAACCACGACCAGAAACGACCCGGCGCCGGCCCACCGGAACCGAGGGCGCCTCACCGGGAACCATCCCCTTTCCCGGGCAGCAGTTCGACCCGCTCGAAGGGTTCCGGTTCCCGGGACGCGTAGCGAAGCGACCCGGCGAACGCGAACCGCGCTTCCTCGAGGTCCGCCGCTTCGCCGGCCGCTTCGACCCAGAGCAACTCCAGTTCCTGCAGCCGCCCGGTTTTCAGGAAAGCAGCCAGGGTCGCTGCGACGACCGCCGCGGAACGGGCCCGCCCGGTGACCCGAAGATCGGGGCCGTCGCGGCGGACCGCTTCCAGGACGGCGGCGTCCGGGATTGCGGCCGACAGGGCCCGGAGCAGTTCCGGGACCAGGAACCGCTCCTCGTCCCAGCGGGCGAGGCGGGCTTCCTCGACCCGCAGCCGGTGAAGCCGGTCGCGATCTCGAACCAGACGCTCCTCCAGGTCCTGACGCTCGGCGGCCAGCACCCGCAGACGGGCCCGCTCGGTGCGCGCGGTCTCGAGCCGCGTGGTGAGGGAACGGATGTCCAATCCGATGGCCGCAAGCGTCAGGCCGGCCAGGAAGACGCTCCCCGCCAGCGTCACCCGCCCCCGGACGCCGGTGCGCCCGGCCCTCCCCCGGGACCGCGGGGCGTCGGCGGGGAGGAGATTCATGAGCGGAATCCCGTTTCCGGCCGCGACCGATCGAGGACCGCCTGGTAGGCGAGCCCGGCCGCCACCGAATAGGCGGGCCCGTAATCCGGCGGACCGAGTCCCGCCAGCGGATCGAGCACCACCGGGTCTCCGCAGCCGAAGTCCCGGAGGCAAGCGCGCGCCGCCGGTGAACGCGCTCCGCCACCGCTCACGAGCAGGCGGATCCCGGGGCGCAACCCGGCCTCCCGGAAGGCCTCCCGCACCACCGCCCCGATCCGGTCCTCGAACACCTCCGCGCCCACCTCCCGGCTCCCCGGCGGCCCGGTCGCCCGGCCGCTGCCGGAGCGGGCCGGCTCGACTCCCGATGCGGCGCCGGCCGGCGGTCCGTCCTCCGCCAGCCGGCCGGCTCCGGGCGCGGGGACGCTCGCGAGCAGGTCGCCCGGAACGCCCGCCGGCGGGGAGGGACCTGACGCCCGGCCGGCCGCGCCGCTGGCGGGACCGTTCCGAGGCACGTCTCCGAAGACATGGACTGCGGAACGCGAGGCCCCGATCTCCACGATCGCGAGGGCGCCGGGCTCCGGATCCGCCCCCGCGAGGCGGTCGGCCAACGCCACCGCCGCGTGGAGTGCGTACGGCTCGAGTTCGACCCGGGTCGCCTCCCGGCCCGCCGCCGCGGCGGCCCGGCAGTGTTCGAGGACGATCTCCCGCGGCGCGGCGCCGAACACGACAGCCCGAGGGCTCCTGCCCTCCGGGTCTCCCGGCGCCGCCTCCGGGGTGGAGGAGGACGGGCCCTCATAGTCGAACTCGAGAGATTCGAGGTGAAACGGGATGTGGCGGGCGGCTTCCCGGGCGACCGCCTCGCGCAGGCCGTCAGGCGCCGTTCCCGGCGCCACCGCGTCGGGCGGCAGGGAAAACCGTTTCACGAGGACCGAACCGCCCCCGATGGCGAGCGCCAGCAACCGGCACCGCACCCGGAGCCGGGCGAGCAGCCGGCCGAGTGCGGCGCCGACGGCGTCCGCGTCGCGTACCGCACCGTCCCACAGGGCCCCCGGCGGGACCGGCTCGAGCCCGGCCCCCAGAAGCGTCAGCTCTCCGCCGTCCGCGGAGAGGGCCACCACCTTGACGCCGGAATGCCCGAGATCAACTCCGACCCCGTGGTGCGGGCGTCTCCAGCTGACGAAACGGGGCACACTTCATCAGACGTAAAACGGGCCGAAAAATTCCCGTTTCGGGCCCAAATGTGGAAAAGTCGAAGCAAACGTGCACAAAGAGGCCTCGCGACGGGGCCCCCGACGTCCGTTTCAGGGTCAGGAGCCGGTGGCGAACCCCCGTGGCGTTCGAGAGGGAAGGCATCTCCCCCGCCGGGCGCTCAGGATGGTTTCGCCGCCGGCTCTTCGGGGGTGTCGGGCTCGTCCGTCTCCGCCGGGCGCGGCAGCAGCCCGCAGCGCACCGGCCAGTCTTCGGACGGAATGGCCGGACGCGGAGCCCCCGCGCCGGGGGGGCGGGGCTCGGCCGCGCCGGCCGGTTCCCAGAAGCCGTTGGCCGCGGTGTCGGAACAGTCGGGCCGTCCGTGTCCGAAGTAGTCGTCGCGCCCCGCATCGATGACCACCTCGTCGTGCCCGCTCCACTCGGGTCCGGCATACATGAGGTCCCCGGCGCTCGTTCCGACGTGCGCGCTGGTCTCCAGCCGGTCGGAGGCGCACTCGGGCACCGCGCCGAAGACGTGCAGCAGTTGGTGCACCATCACGGCTTCGTAGGTCGAGGCCGTCTCCCGATCGGCTCCCACCGCCCGCGGACTGCACCCCTCGGGGTGCACGAAGGCGACGGCGATCCGTCCCTCCGCGCTGGCGGTGCCGCAGAGATCTCCGGACCGTCCGGCGTAGTAGACCGCGTACGCCCTGTCGGGCAAGCCTCCGAACGAGCCCCGGATCGCGCCCTCGAGGTCCTGGAGCAGCGCGTCGCCCCGCTCTTCCCCCTCCGGGGCCGTGAAGGACAGCCGCAGGAACGTCACGTCGAGCCTGCCTCCGGCGGTGTCGAGCCGGAGGCGCTGTCCGGTCTCGCCCTCCAGCCAGTGCTGGATGGCGTCGAAGGACCTCTCGACGTCGCCGTAGCGATCCAGATTCCCGTCCTCGGCGTCGCCCGGGAGCGCGTAGACGACATGGATTTGCGGACCGGAGAGGTCGTCCGGCTGGTCCCGGTCGTGCCGCGGGTTGGGCGCCAGCACCTCGAGGTCCAGCGAGTCGCCGAATTCCTCGAACGACGCCGAGACGGTGGCGCGGCCCACGGCGACGCCGGTCAGCGTTCCGTCTTCCGCCACCTCCACGACCGAGGGGTCCGAGGACGTCCAGGCCGCTTCCACGACTCCCGTCGTGCCGTCGTCGTAGCGGCCGTAGGCGAGCGCCGGACCGGTCGCCTGGCCAACCCGGAGATCGTTCCGCGCCAGGGTGACCTCGAGGCCCCGCAGCTCCTTCGCGGAAACCCGGGGCGCCCCCGGGGTGACCGGGGTCTGGTTGCCCTCCCCCCCGCCGCATGCGAGACCGAGGAGCATCAGGGGCGCGGCCCACCGGTTCCGGGTCATCCGCGTCCGCTTCTCGGGTCCGGCCCGGAGGTTCTCACTTCTGCTGGACTTCCCGGTGCCGAAAGCACGACACCAGGTGGTCGTTCACGAGGCCGGTCGCCTGCATGTGGGCATACAGGATCGTGCTGCCCACGAAGCGGAAGCCACGGGCCTTGAGGTCCCGGGCCAGCGCCACCGACTGCTCCGAGGCCGCGGGGACCTCGTCGTCGCGCCGCCACCGGTTCACGAGCGGCGCCCCGCCCACGAAACCCCAGATGTAGTCGCTGAAGCTTCCGAACTCCCGCGCCACCTCGAGGAACCGCCGGGCGTTGTTGACCGCGGCCTCCACCTTCGCGCGGTTGCGGATGATGGCGGGGTTCGCGAGCAGCCGCTCGACCCGCGGCTTCCGGAACCGGGAGACCCTCTCGGGGTCGAAGCCGGCGAACGCCTTTCGATACCCCTCGCGCCGCTTCAGGATGGTGGCCCAACTGAGTCCCGCCTGGGCGGACTCCAGCACGAGGAACTCGAACTGCGTGCGGTCGTCGCGCACCGGGACGCCCCACTCCTCGTCGTGGTAGCGGACGTAGTCCGGGAAGGTCCCCTCGGCCCACCCGCAGCGCCGCCGTTCACTCACCGCGCTGCGGCGACGTCGTCATGCCCCTGCTCGTAGCGCAGGATCGCCGGCTCCCGCTCGAGCAGGAAGTCCAGCGGGCCTCGCCCGGTGAGCAGGCAGCGGCGCGCGAACGGCGGCAGTTCGAACCGGGCCGAACCCCCGTCCGGGAGCGACACCGTCCCGGCCTCCACGTCGATCACGATCTCCGTTCCCGGGCGGGCGAGGAGCTCGCGGTGGGCCGACGGGGCGATCTCCACCGGGACGAGGCCGTTCCGCACCGCATTCCCCTTGAAGATGTCCGCGATCGAGGGACTCACCACGGCGGCGAAGCCGTAGTCGGTGAGCGCCCACGGGGCGTGCTCGCGCGAGGAGCCGCAGCCGAAGTTGGCGCCGGCGACCAGGATGCGCGCCCCCTGCGCCTCCGGCCGGTTGAGCGGGAAATCGGGGCGGAGCTCCCCGGCCCCGTCGCGGCGCCAGTCGGCGAACAGCGAATCTCCCAGCCCGTCCGTGCGGGTGCCGGTCAGGAACCGCGCCGGAATGATCTGGTCGGTGTCCACGTTGTCGGCGGGCAGTACCACCGTGCGGGAGGCGATGCGAACGACGGGCTCCATGGAGTTTCTCGCTCAGTCCTGGAGGAAGGGCCGGGGATCGGCCACCGCTCCGGCGAGCGCCGAGGCGGCGGCGGTCACGGGGGAGGCAAGCACCGTCCGCCCTCCGGGTCCCTGCCGGCCCTCGAAGTTCCGGTTCGACGTCGAAACGGCGAGCTCCTTCGGCGACAGCCGGTCTCCGTTCATGGCGATGCACATCGAGCAGCCGGGCGCCCGCCATTCCGCCCCGGCGCTCCGGAACACCTCGTCGAGCCCCTCCGCCTCCGCCTGGCGCCGGACTTTCGCCGACCCCGGCACCACCAGGAGTTGGGTGGCGGGATTCGTCCGGCGCCCGGCCAGCACCCGCGCGGCGGCCCGCAGGTCGGAGATCCGGGCGTTGGTACAGCTCCCGATGAAGACCACGTCGGCCGGCCGGCCCAGGAGCGGCCGCCCCGCCTCGATCCCCATGTAGTCGAGCGCCGCCCGCTCGCCGGCATCGGCGGGCGCCGGGACCGCTTCCGAGATCCCGCACGACATCCCCGGATTCGTACCCCAGGTGACCATGGGCTCGAGGGAACCGGCGTCGAAGGACAGCAACCGATCGAACGCGGCGTCCTCGTCCGTGGGCAGCCGGCTCCAGCGGGCGACGAGGTCGGCGAAACCGTCCCCGGACGGGACGTGTTCCTTCCCTTCGAGGTATTCGAAGGTCGTCTCGTCCGGGGCGATCAGGCCGGCGCGCGCTCCCGCCTCGATCGACATGTTGCAAAGCGTCAGGCGCGCTTCCATGTCGAGCGCCCTTACCGCTGCGCCCCGGTATTCGATGACGTGTCCCCTGCCGGCCGCGACGCCGAACCTCCGGATCACCCCGAGGATCAGGTCCTTGGCCGACACACCCGCCCCGAGCCGCCCCGAGATCTCGATGCCCAAGGTTCGGGGGCGCTCCTGCAGCAGACACTGGGTGGCGAGTACCTGGGCGACCTCCGTCGTGCCGATCCCGAACGCCCAGGCGCCGAAGGCGCCGTGGGTGCTCGTGTGGCTGTCGCCGCAGACGATGGTGCGTCCGGGCTGGGTGAGGCCGAGTTCCGGACCGATGACGTGGACGATCCCCTGCCCGGGATCGCCCATCCGGTAGAGCGGGATCCCGTGCTCCTCGCAGTTCCGCTCCAGGGTCTCCACCTGGTTCCGGGTGGCCCGGTTGAGGAACGCGGGCCGGCCCTCCACGAAACGCGTCGGAATCGAGTGGTCCACGGTAGCCCAGGTCCGGTCCGGGCGCCGGACCCGCAGTCCCCGTTCCCGGAGCAGGGCGAACGCCTGCGGCGAGGTCACCTCGTGGATCAGGTGGGTGTCCACGTAGATGACCGCGGGATGGTCCGGTCCGGCCGGAACGGCCTCGTGGGCGTCCCAGATCTTGTCGAAGAGCGTGCGCGGGCTCTCGGCCGTCACGTGGCTTCTCCGTCTCCGCGGGCGCGCCGGGTACGCGCCCGGTTCTCCGCGTCCTTGAGCCGCCAGCGGCGCTCCGCCTCGGAGGAAACCGCCACTAGGACCAGGCCGTTCAGCAGTCCCATGCGGGGCACCTCTTCCCAGCCGCCAGCGGGGTCGAGCTCCCCGAGCCGCTCGGCGAGCCGGCCCGGATCGCGCTCGGTCCGCACGGCCTCGAGCGCCTCGTCCGAAAACCCGGCCAGCGGCGAGCCCCCGTCCACGAGCCCCAGCAGCCGGCTGCCCGCCCTCCCGAGCGCCTGCCGCTCGGCATCGGAGAGCGTCGGCTCCCCGAGACGCCGGGCGCGCGCCTCGGCCCGTTCGGCGACGAGTGCACGGGCGGCCTTCCGGTAGGCGGCGAAGGAATGCCGCTTGGCGACCAGGGGACCCAGCAGCCCCGGCAGTTCCCCGGGATCGTCCAGTCGGGCGAGTCGCGACAGGACCTTCAGCGGGCGTTTCGCGAGCGAGGCGCGCGGGCCGGGCGGCTTTTTCGGGGGCAAGGGGCGCGGAGCCTACACGACTCCAGCGGTCCCGGAGCAGGCCCTCGGGCACGGATCCGCTGACCGCCCGCTGCCGCCTCAGGTCGCCCGGGCCTCCCCCCGGGGCGCCGGCCGGCCGACCTCCCGCTGTCCCATGAGCGCGGTCAGATCGGCGTCGTCGACCTCCCGGATGCGGTCCGCGAGACGCTTGAAGTCGCGGAAGATCGCGTCCATCTCGCTCTCCGCCGGGGCGAAGCCGAGTTCGCCGAGCCGGGCCCGGAGCGCGTGGCGGCCGCTGTGCTTGCCGAGCACCAGCACGTTGCCCGGCACCCCGACGTCCTGCGGACGCATGATCTCGTAGGTGGCGCGGTTCCGCATGACCCCGTGCTGGTGAATCCCGGCCTCGTGGGCGAAGGCGTTCGCCCCGACGACCGCCTTGTTCCGCTGCACCACCATGCCGGTGATCTCGCAGAGCAGGCGGCTCGAGGGATAGAGCTCGCGGGTGTCGATGCCGGTGGTCACCCCGTAGAGGTCCTCCCGGGTGCGGAGGCTCATCACCACTTCCTCGAGCGAGGCGTTGCCGGCGCGCTCGCCGATGCCGTTCACCGTGCATTCGACCTGGCGGGCGCCCGCGCCGATGGCGGCGAGGCTGTTCGCCACCGCCATCCCCAGATCGTTGTGGCAGTGCACGCTGATCACCGCGCGGTTGATGCCCAGGACCGTCCGGCGCAGGTGGCCGATCAGGGCGCTGAACTCGGCGGGCATCGTGTAGCCCACCGTGTCCGGGATATTGACCGTGCCGGCGCCGGCCTCGATGGCCGTTTCCACGACCTCGGCGAGAAAGTCCGGCTCGGTCCGCGATCCGTCCTCGGGAGAGAACTCGACGTCCTCGGTCAGCTCCCGCGCCGCCGCGACCGACTCGGCCGTCCGCCGCACGATCTCGCGCTTCGCCATCCGGAGCTTGAACTCCCGGTGCAGGGCGCTGGTGGCCAGGAAGACGTGGAGCCGGGGCCGGGGGGCATCCCGGAGGGCGTCCCACGCCGCCTCGATGTCCCCCGGCACGCAGCGGGCAAGCGCCGCGATCCGTGGCCCTTCCACCTCGCGGGCGATGGCGCGCACCGCCTCGTGGTCGCCTTCGGACACCGCCGGAAACCCCGCTTCCACGATGTCCACCCTAAGTCGCGCGAGCTGCCGGGCCATCCGAAGCTTGCCTTCGAGACCCATGCTGCAGCCCGGTGACTGTTCGCCGTCCCGGAGCGTCGTGTCGAAGATCAGGACGCGGTCCGATTGAGGGGTGGAGGTCATGGTGGGTTTCCCCGGAAAGCACGGGAACCGCGGCCGTTCCAGCGCGCAAGAAAAAGAACCCGGCGAGCCGCAGTTGGCTGCCGGGATGCCGCTTTCGCAACGGTAGACCCCGGGCGGGTCGGTGTCAACGCGGACGCCACGGGCGGCCGCGCCACCAATCAGGAACCGAAGAACATGCTCCAGTCCATCACCACCGGTTCGGGGGTGAAGCAGAGGGCGAAGGTGGCGACGCCCGCGGCGGCCAGGAGCTGGCGGCTCCTCCCGAGAGGGACGGCGTCGTCGAGCGTCGGCGGGTGCGGCCGCCGGGCGCCGAGCAGGAGGCAGAGCAGACCCCACACCAGCCAGGTCGGCGACCACACGGCCAGCGGGAACATGAGCAGGTGCACCGTCCGGGAGAACCGTGCGGCGCGCCCCCGGAGCACCGCGTAGAGCGCGTGCCCGCCGTCGAGCTGGCCGATCGGCAGCAGATTGATCGCCGTGACCAGCAGGCCGAACCAGGCGGCAAGTCCCATGGGGCTCAGGTACAGGACCTGTCCGTCGGGCACCGCGGGCCCGAAGAGCGCCGCGAACCACTGGAAGAGGATCGGTTCTCCGAACTGGATGCCACCCGCTGCCAGCGGGCCCGGGCGCGAGGAGGCGACCCCGGCCGCCAGGAGCGGCAGACACACCAGGAAACCGGCGATGGGGCCGGCCAGCCCTACGTCGATGAGAGCCCGGCGGTTCGGGAACGGCGACCGGATCCGGATGAAGGCGCCGAGCGTTCCCACGATCGTGAACGGCATCGGCAGGAAGTAGGGAAGGCTGGCGTCCACCCGGTAGTAGCGGGCCGTGAGGTAGTGCCCGAACTCGTGGCACAGGAGGATGAAGAGCAGCGAGAACGAATACGGGATCCCGTAGCGGATCCACAGCAGCGTCCACGCGAACCCGGAACGCGCTTCGCCGGGCGCCCGGAAAAGTTCGGGCGCCTCGGCGGCGATGCCGAGCGCGCCGCCCACCCAGAGCGTGGTGCCGACCGTGGCGACGAAGAGCGCCGCGGGAAGCAGGAAACGCCGGGCTCCCCGCGCCGCCGGCTCCGGCCGGCGTTGCCCGGCTTCCGGCAAGGCCCCCGGAGGTACGGGGAGTTCCCGGGCGCCGTTCATCGATCCGGATAGAGGAGGTATGGGCTTCGTTCCTCGAGAAACTCGGCGACCGCGGCAGCTTCAGCCGTCATCAGGTCGTCCACCGGGACCCCGGCATCGATCCCCCGGCGCACGCGGTCGGTCCCCAGGAGCAGGTCCAGCCAGTAACGCTCCCCGCTTACCCGCCAGCCGAAATCGGCGGGATGCGCCCGGCGGACCGCCTCGATCGCCAGGAGGCCGGTGCGCACCGGCCGGAAGGCCGACAGGTCGGTGATCTCGACCCGCAGCCCGCTGCTCGGCTCATCGGCGAAGCGCGGATTCGGCGCCGCAGGCACCGGCCGGGGGGTGAAACGCGCCTCGGTGAATCCGACTCCGGGAAGCGCCGCGCCTCCCCCAAGCTCCCGGATCCACGCGGCGGCATCCACCCAGGGCGCCCCCACCACCTCGAAAGGAGTCTCCGTTCCGCGGCCTTCGGAGAGGATCACCCCCTCGAACAGGCCGAACCCCGGATACACCAGCGCGCTCTCGAGCGTCGGGATGTTGGGCGACGGCGGGCGCCACGGGAGCTGCGTCTCTCCCCAGCGCGTGCCGCGGGTGAGCCCCTTCACGGGCACCACCCGGACCGCCGCCCCCTCGCGAGCCGCGAACAGCCGCGCCAGTTCGCCGACCGTCATCCCGTGGAGGAGCGGGAGCCGGTCCGTGCCCACGAACGAGCGGAATTCCGGATCGAGCATCGGGCCTTCGACCCGGTCGCCGCCGTTCGGGTTGGGCCGGTCGAGCACCCAGAACTCGATCCCCGCCCGGTTCGCGGCGACGAGCGCGTTCCGCAGCGTGGAGATGTAGGTGTAGTACCGGACCCCGATGTCCTGGATGTCGAAGACGAGCGCGTCCAGGCCGGCGAGCGACGTCCCGTCCGGACTGCGCCGCTCCCCGTAGAGGCTGACCACCGGCAGGCCGGTCTCCGGATCGCGGCCCGAGGCGACCTCCTCGCCGGCGGCGGCCGACCCCGTGACTCCGTGCTCCGGACCGAAGAGCAATGCCACCTCCACCCCGGCCTCGATCAGGGCGGTGGCCGCCGCCTGTCCGCCGATGGTGCGGCCGGTGTGGTTGGTGAGAAGTCCCACCCGCTTCCCGAGGAGATCCCCCGGGCCCTCGGCGACGAGCCGGTCGAGGCCGGGCAGGATTGCCGGCGGGAGCGGGTCGTCCCCCGCCGGACCGCAGGACGAGAGCACCGCGCACCCCAGCAGGAACGCCCGGGCGCGGGGGGCGCCGCTCAATCCGCTCGTACGCTCAGAGGAGCCGGTCGACCCAGCCGTACGGGTCGGGACTCCGCCCCAGACGGATGCTGGTCAGCCGCTCGCGCAACTCGTCCTGGACCGGGGTGTCTTCCGGCAGCCGGACTTCGACGCCGTCCCCGGTGAGCCGCGCCACCGGGGTCACCACCGCGGCGGTGCCCACCCCGAAACACTCGCGAAGGCTGCCGTCCGCCGACGCTTCGGCGACTTCCTCGATGGAGACGGGCCGTTCGTCCACCCCGGTCCCCATCTGATCGCGCAGCAGGCGGATCGCACTGTCGCGGGTCACGCCCGGCAGGATCGTCCCTCCGAGAGGCGGCGTCACCACCCGGTCGCCGATGACGAACATCATGTTCATCGTGCCGCACTCCTCGATGAACCGGTGTTCCTTCGAGTCGAGCCAGAGCACGTTGTCGCAGCCGTGCTCCCGCGCTTCCTTCATCCCGTAGTAGCTGGCCGAATAGTTCCCCGCCGCCTTCGCCTCGCCGATGCCCCCTTCC
>JAJEFG010000077.1 GCA_022820545.1 Acidobacteriota bacterium
GCGCGAGCTGATCCGCGACTACCTCCTGCAGCGCGTCGAGCACGGCGCGGTGCGGAGCCGCGCCGATGTGGTCGCCTCCCTGGAGGAGGCCGGCTTCGAGGTGCCCCGCCAGGGCAAGGACTACCTGACCGCCCGCGATCCGGACAGCGGGAAGCGGTGGCGGCTGAGAGGAGCGCTGTATGAGCACGACTTCCAACCCGAACGACTTGAGCGCCCGGCTGCGGAGCCGGACGGAAGCCGACCGCCGTCAGATCGAGGAGACGATGGCGAGCGAGCAGCGGCGGCTTGGCGAGAGGTTGCGCGCCGTCGTGAACGGCGCGCTGCGTACCACCGAAGCCGATACGGCGGTGACGGTCGCACGGGTGCGGATGATGCTGCTGAACGCGTGGCTGCGTCCCCTGGTGGTCGGGGTGGCCGTCTTCCTCGGAATCAGCGGCGGGAGCTGGGGGCTGATGCAATGGCTCTCGGCGGGCATCCAGAGCCGGATCGAGACCCTGGCGGCGCTGGACGTTCAGATCGAGGACGCACGCGAAACCCTCGCCGGGATCGAGGAGACGACGTGGGGCGTGACGCTGTTGGAGATCGACGGGGACCGGTTCGTGGTGCTGCCGGCGGGGACGATGGACCATCCGCCCTGGATCGTGGGCGGGCGGCCTGCCTTGAAGCTGTCGAGCGAGTGAGGGAACTCTATGACCGAACTAGAAACTCAGTTGATGACCGCCTTGCGGAGGTTGTCCGCGCAGTTCGAGAGGGAACAGCGGCAGCACGCCGAGGAGCGGCGGCGGGACTCCGAGGAGCTCGAAGCCTTGCGGCAGCTTGTCGAGCGGCAGACCGCGGACAACGAAGCCTTGCGGCAGCGCGTCGAGCGACTGACCGTGGAGAGCGCGACCTTGCGGCGGCAGTCCGAGCGGCTCGACGAGCGAGTGACAGGCTTGGCCCAGGACTACAAGACGCTCGTCGACACTTTGAACGAACTCTGGAGGTGATGCGCCAGCGCAGCCCGACGCGTGACCGGGACTACGGCCCGAGCCGCTGAAGCGCCTCGGTGGCGTTCCAGCCCTCTACTGGTCTCCGTTGCCAGACTGAGCCGGGACGTGCTGAATGTCGATCTTGGCTTCTAGTGCGGCCAAGCGTTCGCCGATTTCACCCAAGCGCTGTTCGACGACCAGGAACCGGTCGAGCATCTCCGCCTGGAGACCGCCCATTTCGCCCCGGAGTCCCCCCATCTCGGCGCGGAGGTCCCCCATTTGCCAGTAGACCCCGAAGACGGCGGTGACCAGAGCCACCAAGAGAAGGGCCTCCAGCGTGACAGGACGCCGCGGGGTGGGAGTGTCGCTGTCGCTCATGATCTCGCCTTTCGCGAGCGCAAACCCGGAGCCACCCAACAGGGTGTCTCTCGCTTCCGCTCTGCGACACAGTCTATACGCACGAACTTCACGCCTCGCGAACCGTGCCGGTACTGTACGGCCGGTCAGCCGGGCGACTGCGAAGATCGGTCTAGGAACGCCGCCCACTCCTCCATGAGTTCCCGCCGCCGCTCGAACAGGTCCGTCCGCCGGTAGGCGGCCTCCACCCGATCCGAGTTCACGTGAGCCAGGGCCAGCTCGCACACCTCGCGGGGGGCGTCGGAACATTCCGCCGCCCAGTCACGGAAGCTCGACCGGAAACCGTGCGGCACCGCTCCGATCCCGAGTTCGCGGACCATCTTCGAGATCGTCGCGTCGGAGAGCCGACGGCCTCGCACTGACGGGAACACCAGCTCCGAACCCTCGACGACGCTCCGCGCCTCCCGCAGCACCGACAGCGCCCCCGTGGACAACGGAACCCGGTGCTCCCGATTCGCCTTCATCCGCTCCCCCGGGATCCGCCACTCCCGCGCCTCGACGTCCATCTCCTCCCACCGCGCGCCGCGAACCTCACCGCTACGGCACGCCGTGAACACCAGGAACTCGAAGGCCAGCACCGTCGTGGGGTAGGCCCTCGACGCCCGAACCCGCTCCATCGCTCCCCGGACCTCCGGATACGGCAGCGCCGGCTGATGCCGGGTCCGGACCCCGGTCTTCGGGAGCGCCGCCCCGATGGCCTCCCCGGCCGGGTTGTCTTCCCGGTAACCCTGCGCCACCGCCCAGCGCATCACCGCCGAGATCCGCTGCCGCACCCGCCGCGCCGTCTCCCGCTTCTCCCCCCAGATCGGCAACAGGACCGCCATCACGTCCGCCGTCCCGATCCGGTTCACCGGCAGCTCTTCGAGCCTCCACATGGCGTAGTCCCGGAGGCTCGCCCGCCACTGCTTCTCCGACCTGCCGTCGTCCGTCCAACCCACCGCGTGGATCGCGATCACCCGGTCGAGAGCTTCACCGAAGGTGGGGACGGTCCGCTTGCGGCCGGCCAGGACCAGATCGCCGCGGCGGCGGGCCACCCGGTTCAGAACGCACTTCTCTCGGGCCTGGGACAGGCTGACGTGGGGCCAGGTGCCGAGCCCGAGGTTGCGGGCCCGTCCGTCCACGATGATGCGCTGCGCCCAGGACTTGGACAGGTCGCCCCCTGTGGTTTTCCGGACCAGGAGCGACAGTCCGCCGGAGCCGCGGCCGTCGCCGTAGCGGCCCGGCTGCTTGACGGTGGCGACGAACCGGGCGGAGAGTCGGTAGGGTCGGCGCTTCATGGTGAATGGAGCGTAACACGGGCCATTTATATATCACTTTACGCCGATGCATCCACGGGCCTGAGCAGGAACGCTCTGGCACTCTTGGACACACTAAGCAGTTGATAATCCGCCGATAAATCGGACTCCAACACACTCCCCAGGAACCAGGGATCACCGAATGACGGCGGACGAAAGAGAACCGCAACTATACACGGTTTTCGGGGCTCTGGAGGGCGTTTTGGGCCCTTTTCGGCGGGGTGGCGCTCTTCTCCTTCTTGCCATGTTCCTGGGTGCCGGTCTCGTGCTCACAGGCTGTGGCGATGACGAGACGACGACGACGCCCGCACCGGCGCCGCCGCCGCCACCGCCGCCAGCTCCTGAGCCGGAGCCTGAGCCGGAACCCGAGCCTGAGCCCGAGCCGGAGCCGGAGCCCGAGCCGACTCCTTTCCTGGTCATGTTCTCGGTGCCGGACGACGCCAAGTCCGACTATCCGCTGGTTCCGGACGATGACGACGACGAGGCTACGGCCATGGCGCACGTCAACAACGAGATGATGGTTACGGTCAACATGCCGGCCATCGTGACCGCGACCTTCGTCGAGAACGCGGCTCCCATCGGTCTGATCCCGGGCCCCAACGCGCCGTTCGCGTACGTGACCTGGGAAGCCATGCAGACCATGGTGGTCAGCACCGGCGTCACCTTCGCAGTGCAGCCGGTCGAGATCGGGGCCAACCAGGTTCCGCTGCCGATCGGCGACGCGACGCTCGTGACCTGCGGCCCGTTCGAGTGCATGGAAGGCCCCGTGGCGCCGATGCTCTCGATCGCCAACTCCAAGATGTGCACCGACTGGGACCCCGAAGTGGAGATCCAGGTCGGCAAGGTGGACAACGACGTGATCGATCCCGACACGGGTGAAGAGGCCACCGACGGCGTCAACACGAACGACGGTATCGACCTCGGCATCGTGACCAGCTCGAGCCTCGAGATGAGCGTCAAGCACATCTTCTCCGGCGTTTCCGAAGGAACGAACTCCGAGACGAGCGTCGATGCCGCCAAGGGCAGCGACAAGACCCTCGCAATGAAGGCCGTTTCCGGCGTGATCACGATTGATGCTGACGAGGACGACACCGGAACCGCCGGAATCGACGAGTCGGAGGTCTGTGACAACACCTACGAGCCGGAGGATGTCAGCGCCAAGGCCGACCGGCCCGCGGGCTGCTTCCGGCTGATCGGCCCCGGCGCCATGGGGCGGGCCAGTACCAAGTCGGGTGGTCCCGACTACCTGGGCGGTTGGAGCATCGAGTTGACGCCGAAGGGCGCCGACGTGGGCTGGGGCGACGTGGACTGGGAGGAGAACCCGTTCAAGGATCTCAAGTGCGAGACCATGGACCCGATCATGGTGGCCGACCATGTGGACGTCTGCGACATGTTCGACACCGAGGTCGACATGGCCACCGGCAAGGGCTGGAAGCCTGACGTGGTGTTCGGCGAGAACAACCGGGTCATCATGTGGTCCGCGGGCGCCACTCCTGCCACTGGCCAGGAGCGGATGTTCAAGACGCTGTGGTTCGACGACAACCTGAACGGCAAGATCAAGGACGACGCCAAGAGCGCCGCCCAGAGGGCCCGGGTGACCGCCCTCGCCGCATCCGGCGTCACCGACGCGCCTCCCACCAACGGGTTGCACGACCTCTACGCGCAGAACGCACGCACCAGCAACATCACCAAGATCTGGGAGCTCCTCACCGACGCTGACGGCGACCTGACCGCCGGCGACCTCGGCAAGGCCGACCTGCTGAGCGATTCGGACAACTACCAGACAGCCGACAACGAGACCACGATCGGGGTTGAAGCGTGTGCGGCGGGAGTCTCGTGGATCAAGGGCACCACGGCGGCCAATTCCGGTTGCGGTACTGCTGGCACCGCCGCGACCGTTCTGGACACCGCCGCGAGGGCGACGCATCCTGACGGGAACGCGGACAACTATCCGGTCTTCGAGACTGACGGCACCACGCGCACCGGGTTCGACGACTTCCGGGCCTGCACCGAGGATGACGGCGGCGACGACGCCGACGGCTCCGAGTGCGACGCGGAATGGGAGATGGACGTTGAGATCCTGTTCGCGGACGGCACCTTCGGTTGCACCACGACGCGTGAGATCACAGTCTCCTGCACGTGGGACGCCGACGGCGGGATGGCCCAGGGCCGGAACGCCCTGCCGGATGCCTTCGACGGCAACGGCACGGACAGCAACAAGGGGCACTTCCTCAAGTGCACGGCGAAGTAAGGACCTGCGTCTCCTGAAACGTCTGATCTAGATCAAACGGGAACCCCGGGGCCAACCGGCCCCGGGGTTTTCCTCTGTACTGCGCACCCGCCTGGAGCGCGAGCATGGCGCGTACGGCTTGGAACGCCGGCCAGTCCTCCCGGTGGGGGCCTCCGACCGGCACGCGCGGCGCTCGGCGCCGCGCACGTCGCAACGGCACTCACCCTCACGGCGTCAACGCCGGGGAGCCACGCTGCGGGTTCCTCCTCCCACGGCCGCGTTGGGCGGGCGCGGCCCCCGGCTAGACTCGCCCGCGTGATGCGGCTGGCAGCAACCCGATCAGTCCTCGAGTTCCCCGGCTGCTACGCCCGGCCGATGACCCGCGCCCAATACGAGGCGCACGAGGGCCGGGTCGAGTTCTTCGACTCCCGCGTGGAGATCGCCTGGATGGTCCGCGAGCCGACGCACGCGCCGCACGAGGAGCCCCGGTACCGGCTGGTGGAGCTTCTGGCGCGAATCGCCCAACTGCGGGGATCACCGGTCAAGGGCCTCGGCGAGACCCGGATCCGGTGGATGGAGGCCCGGTCCGGGGAACATCGCTCCATCCACCCCGACCAGATGCTGTTCCTGCATCCGGGCCGGACCGAGGGAAAGATCTCCCAGTATCTCGAAGTTGGGGAGGACCCGTATCCGGACGTGGTGCTGGAGGTGGACAGCACGACCGACGTGCGGCGAAACCGGCTGAAGCTGTACGAGGAGTGGGGGTTTCCGGAGCTGTGGGTGGAGGTTCCGGACGCGTATGCGCCGGGCCGCCCGGCGGGGTTGCGTTCCGGCCTGCGGATCCATGTGCTGGAGGCGGGCCGGTATGTACTGTCCGAGGAGAGCCGGGCCTTCCCAGGCTGGCGGGCGGTGGAGATCCACCGGGCGCTGAACGAGCCGGCCCTCTCGGAGGGGACATCGGCGGTGCTGTCGCGGGTAGGCCGGGCGCTCGGTGAGCGGGAGGGCACGGGTCCCGACGATGACCCCCTGCTCCGCGAGCAGCGCGCCGCGGGACGCGCCGACCTGATCCCGGCGCTCCTCGGCCAGCGGGGCGTTACCGTCCCGCCGGACTTCCCCGAAGGTCTCGCCCCGCCGCACCTCGACGCCCTGCGCGCCGCGTCCGCGGAACGGGTCGTCGCCGCCGCGTCCGCCGCCGACAGCGTCGCCGACTTCCTGACCCGTCTCGACGACCCGGGTTCGGGCTCCTGACTTCGGCAACGCTCCATGACCCGGCAGGGTGGCCCGGTTGTCGGTACGGCCGTACTTCATGAATGTAAGTTACGGATAAGTCACTCAACAAATTGAGATAAACCGACGGTAAACCGATGGCAGGGTACGCTCGCCCCTCATGGCAGGACTCAATCTCCCCGGCGATCGGGCTCCCGCCGAAGAGCCGCCGCCCGAAGAGCCCCTCGGCCTCGACCTCATCCGCGGCTGGCTCAAGAAGCCGCGCCCCCGGCTCCGTCGCCTCTGGCTCTGGGTGCCTTACCTGGCGAAGGGCGTCCGGGAGGGATACGGCTGGCTGCGCGCGAACAGCGGCCCGGCGCTCCGCCGCTCGGCCGAGACGCTCCGCAAGACGGCAAGGGCTGCCCAGGCACTGCGCGGGGCCGCCGAACGCTTGAGGGTGCGATTGGAACGGACCTTCCCACCCGGGAGCCGGGGCCGCGCGGTGGCCGCGCATCTGGCCGACGGCAGCCGCCTGCTGCTCCGCTCCGCGCTCCTGCTCGTGGGCATTGGCCGCGAAGCCGACCGCATCACCAGGGTGTTTCCGGACGGGCGTGTTCCCGGCAAGCGGCGGCCCAAACCCGAGATGCCTCCCCCCGGCGCCGGGTCAGGGCCGCCCGCCGAAACATCCGGTCGCCCGGCGCCGGACGAACCGGGTGCATCGAGTGGCGCCGGCCCGGCGGTCCGGGACGAACCCGCCGATTCTGCTGGTCCCGCGGGCGGCCATCCTCCCGCTCCCTCCAGTCCGGCGCGGTCGCCGGCTACCGAGGTTCCCCGACCGGAACCGCCTCAAGCGGATTCGCCCCAGCCAGAACCGTCCGAACCGGAGCCGTCCGAAGAAGACCCGCCGGCCGTCGGTTCCGCAGAACCCGCGCCGGCCGAACTCTCCCCCGTCCCCGGCCTGCCCCCTGGCCCGCGGGCCGAGGCTCTCGCGAAGCTGTCACAAGACCTGCGCGGACAGGTCCTCAGGCTGGGCAAGCGTCCCCGGAAGGCGATGCTGCGATACACCATCTGGCGGATCCTGAACGAGCGCGGCGCGAGCACGTCCGACGACCTGGGACTGCTGCTGGAGATGGATCCCGACAATCTCGTGAAGCGCCATCTCAGCCCGCTCGTCGAGGAGGGCGCCGTCCAACGCACGATTCCCGAACGGATCAACCACCCGAAGCAGGCCTACCGGTCCACGCGCTTTCCGCCCGGGGCTCACCACCCGCCGTCCGGCAGCGAGTAGCGCGCGCCCGGCCGCCCGCCGACCGCGGCTCGCTGGACCGACGGGATGACGCGCCGGCTGGGACCGCCGGTCTTCAGACCGGCACGCGCTGCGCGACAGCGCAGCGCACGGCGCCACGGCGAGCGGCGCGGTGGTGCTCCGTTTTCATGCCCGGCGGGAACGGCTCGAGCTCGGAGCGCCGGCCTCCGGCCGGCATCGCGGCCGGAGGCCGCGAAACGCACGCCGCAGCTGATTCCAGTGGCGTGATCCCGACCGGGAACGGCTGCGCGCCGCCTGAAACGAGCCGGACGTCGGCCCCACCCTCAGGGGGAGGAGCGCCATCAGCGCGGGTTTCGCGCTCCCGCGCGATGCCGGCCGGAGGCCGGCGCTCCGAGGCGGCGCCACCACGGCTGCTGGCCAACCCGCACGGCTGCATTTTCACAGCAACTGGCGCGCCGCGCACGTCGTAACTCCACCCGTCCTGACCGCGCACACGGCGTGCAACACCAGCCTCCAAGCCCCACGGAACGACGCGCCGGCCTTCAAGCCGGCCCCGGCGTATCGACCGGACCTCCACGGCTATCGACCGGACCTCGTGCTCGGAGACCCCGCGTATCGACCGGACCTTCGCGTTCTCGACCGGACCTCGGCATTCGAGACGCCCGATATCGACCGGACCTCGGCGTTATCGACCGGACCTCGGAATCCGAGACCGCGAATATCGACCGGACCTCGACGGTTATCGACCGGACCTCGGAATCCGAGACCCCGCGTATCGACCGGACCTCGGCAATATCGACCGGAGCTGGGCATCCGAGACACCCGATATCGACCGGACCTCCGCGTATCGACCGGACCTCGGAATCCGAGACCCCGCGTATCGACCGGACCTCGGCGTTATCGACCGGACCTCGGAATCCGAGACCGCGAATATCGACCGCGCTGTCAAGAGACACGAACTTCTACGCAGTTGGGTGGAGTGCGCCCCTGGGAGTGGACAATCTCAGACCGCGACTCTGACAGGGCTGGCCGGCCTTCGGAGGGCACACCGTGCGGAGACAGCGGACCTACAGCATCGAGTTCAAGCGCCAGGTCGCGCTGGAGTTCCTCGGCGGAGACTCCTGGCGGACTCCAGAACCGCCGAAGGTCTTCCCGGCGTGGATTGCCGGCACGACCGAACGGTTACACAGGTTCCCAAGGGTGTCCCGTTGCTGTGAGGGTGGAGTCCCTGGGGTCGGCCCCAAGAAGCCGTGATGGGGGCGCAAGCCTGGAACGCCGACCTCCGGGCCACTCTGTGGGCGCGGTCGCGCCGTCGCGCTATCGGGAGGCGCCTGATCGGGACGGGAGTTGGTCGCCGACCGCGCAGCCGTCGAGCGTACACACGGCGGTGGTGGCGGCGCCACACGCCCCGCCCGCGAACGCCAGGCGGAGGTGGTTGTCGGCGAAGACGTCGAGCCGGTCTGCCGTGAAGCCGCCGAGCCACCATTCCACGTCCATCTCGTGGCCGATCCCGCCCGCGGTTTCCTGAACCGTCCACGCGGTGACGTTCGCGTTGAGCGGATCCGGCTCGGCCCAGTAATCGGGCCACACGCCGGTCATGTAACTCCGAAAGGCGAAGCGCAGGTCCGGCATGGTGGCGTCGGAGGTGACCGACAACTTCGTGACGCCGGTCAGCTCCTGCTCCCCGGTAGCCACCGGTGGGGTCGCGATGACCTGGAATCCGGGACAAGGTGTGGCCGGCGCGTCTTCGATGAGCACGCTGAGGCCCGGCCCGAGGGCCCATTCCCGGGTATCAGGGCGCACGAAGTCCAACCGGATCAACTCGTCTCCCTCGGCGAAAAAGGGATCCGGTATCGCCTCGATGGGAAACGTCAGGTTTCCTTCAAGGCCGGCGCCCGCCGGAAGCTCTCCGGCGATCTCCGGCAACGAGAGATCGTCGCGGGCGGCCGTCGAACCAGGCCCCGTAGCGAGGCGGATCGATACCGGCTCGGCCAGTTCCCGAATCGAATAGCGGATCTCGACCTGGGCCGTCGCACCTTCTCGGAGCCGTACCTCCGGCGTAGCGAACATCAGTTCCGCGACTGGCCTGGCCGCCTGCGAGGGCGGCTGCGGTTGTGCTGGCGCGGTCGGGGTCGAGCCAGGGGCGGTCGTGGTGCCTCCGTCGCCGCAACCGGCAAGGAGAACCCCGATGCCGAGAGCAACAACGTGGCCCCAGGCAGCCACCCGGATTACTGCAGACCTCCGACCGATGGGGCGCCCATCGCGCCACCCGGCTCCTCGGTACGGTCCGTCCGCCCGGACGGCGTTGGACACCGAGCCTCCCGGATGAGCCTCGGGACGAAGGGGCAGGCGGCCGCGAGGCCGACCCATTGGCAACAGAGCGAAGGAGCGCGGCACCATGGACTCCCCTCGGTTACGGCCGGGCCGCAACGATCACTTCCACCTGCCTCGTCGCACCTTCGTAGGTCGCCGTGAGCATTGCCTCGCCGGGAGCGACCGCCTCGATGGAGATGTCTTCCGGGTCCCGAAGCGGACCGTCGCGCCCGAGCCCGACATGCACTCTCGCTACCGACGGTTTCGAGGACGTCCAATCGGCCACGACCTTATTCCGATTCGGGGCTTGGCCATAGTTCGTCCGCGCCCGCACCCACTGACCCGCGTGGAGCGTCAGTACCGGAGGGTTCAATACGTTGGGGTTGAGGTGCAACGTAAGATGCAGACCGTGAGCGGGTAGGGGAGGCCGCGCTTCGTCGTCGCCTGCCGGAACGACCTCGATCACGACCTCCGGCGTCTCGGCTCGGGCCACGACCCGGACCGGAACCGGCAGCACGGTCTCCGCGAAAGGTATCGGCACGACGTCGTCGAGAAGGCTCCCGAGCCCTCCGAACCAGTTGATCGGGTGGACAAGGAGGACGTAGCGGCCAGGTGGCAGCCCCTCGATGAGGAAATCTCCCTCGTCGTCGGCGAAACTGCCGACTGTGTCATCCGTGATCTCGCCGTCCCGGAGCGGCATCGCGAGCACGTGCGCGAACGGAACGGGCCGCCGCGAGGCCACGACCCGCCCCCGGATGGATCCGGTGCTCTCCAGGAAGCCGTCCGCCGGACGCATCAGCGAAGCGCCGACCGCATCATCCGTGGCGATCCGGTTGTAGCGCTTCCCGTAAGCCATGACCGGATCAATGCCCCACACCCCTGGTCCGGCGAAGCCGAAGTCCTCGCGGCTGATCCCGCGGTCGCGGCGGATTCCGGGGTGGGGCCCCGAGTGCCTGAGCCCGAGGCAGTGGCCGAGCTCGTGAACGATCGTGTCGAATCCGAGGTAGCCCGAGGCTTCGTCGGCGATCTGGCTGGCCCGGTCCTGAGAGATAACGATGTCGCACTCCACCATGCCTCCCCTCACGCGGTCGGTACCGCCCACCCGCCAGCGCCTTGCATATGAACCGCCACCGTCACCAGGCGCCACGACGATCGAACTGATCCCGTCGTCCGTCGGCTCGCCGTTGCGCAGGCGCAACCGGGTAGGTCCGACCACCCGCCACCGAATATCCGCGGTCGGGATACTGCTCCAGAGGTCGAGCGCCCGCTCGACGACGCGAACCGCGGCGTCGGCATCGGGCAGCCCGAGTTCCCACAGCGGGCTGTCGGCGACATGGAAGTCGAGGGTTCCGCCCGGGGGCCACACCGCGCGCGACCATCCCACCGCCCCGGCCGCGCTCGGGACCACGACGGAACGATGGTACGAGGTGAGCCGGTACGCATCACTCGTTGTCCAGGCGCCGGGCAGGAGCCATGTCAGGATCATGACCGATCCCACAACGCCCGGGCGCAGCCGCTTCGAGATCACGGACATGTTGTCATGGTGCAGATGAACTCCCGGAACTGTCAGAGACACCCACATTCACGCAGCTGGGTGGAGTGCGCCTCCGGCTGGCGCTGAGCACGACGTCGCACTCCACCGTTTCCCAGGGGCCGCCGCCCCGGCTTCTACTCCGCCGCCGCGCCTGCCCGCCCCAGTCCTCCGTTTCCTCCACCGACACGGTATTGCGGTCATCGCCCGATGCCTGCTCCCGCGGGAGGATCCCGTCGACGCGCCACCGTCCGTCCGCACTCGGAATCCGCGCCCACGTGTCGAGCGACTCTTCGACGCTGGGAAGTACTTCCCCGGACTCCGAAGAATGAGGTTGCCACAAGGGATCGTCCAACACGTGCCAGACCAGGGTGTCTCCCCGTCCCCACACGGCCGACTGCCAGCGCCGCGCAGAGTCACTGGGTGGAGTGAGGGAATCCCCGTCAAACGAGCGGTAGAAGCGGTACCCCCAGCCGGTTTCGGATCCCAGACCGACCAACCCGCAGAGCGCCGTCGCGGCCATCACGCTCCGTCGGAAGCGCGGCCGCATCACTACCGGGACTCGGTTGCCACGAGGAGGGCGGGCATGGCCCTGGCCAGATCGTCCAGGGTCCCGAGTCCGGGATTCGCATCGGACACGGCCTCGGGAAGCGCGAACCCCGGCAGGATCGTCGCTTCGCCGTCCTCGCCGATGCGGATGTGGCGCTTGCCCGCCTCGCCGGCCACCACCCGCGGCAACCGGCCGCTGTCTCCAGCCAGGAAGACAAGCGCCTGCTCCCCGACCCGAAAAACGGGCGAGTGGGTGACCTCCAGACGGGTGTCACCGACCGTCCCGCCGGGAATCCGGAACCGGATCAGGCTCCGTTCGCCGCCCTTGAACCGCCGGTCCGGACGAAGCGTCACGGTGGTGAATATCTCGCGCCGGTCCGCGGTCCACGAAGACCGCATGTCGAGCACCTCACCGGCCACGATGGTGTCGGAACGCGCTACCAGGCTGTCGAGTGACGGCCACGCATAGGGGTTCCGGAACTCTTCCGCCGAAGGCGTCCGGCTGCCTTGCGCGGAAACCTGAAGAGGCAGCACGAGGAACGCCGCTCCGAAGAGAGCCGCTGCAACGAAAGGCGTACCCAATCTGCGAACCCTCGCGAGACTCCTCCCACTCCCGATCCTGAGCTTCCGAACCATCCGCGTGACACCTTCCTTCGGTTGGGAGTTCAAGGAAGCCATCATAAGGGTTTGTCCGTGACGCTTGGGTTGTCACTCGCCAATGTCAGTTACAGATGCGTGATCGCGGCAATCCGCCAAGAAAACTCACCGTTCCTGCTGCCGGGCGTGACCCAGACTACGTACGCCCCACCGCTCCGCATCGCTGGCGTCTACGCGGCGCAAGGGTCGTTTCGGACACCGCCTCACGCCCTCGCCGGCCTCCGGCACGCGCCCACTGACCGCCCCGGCGGTCTGTCGGGTTACAGATCGAGCCAGTGCTGCGATAGCGGCCGACCGGTCGCGATGAAGGAGAAATCCCGGTAGCGGTGCAGCAGTTGCGCGTCATGCGCCACGGCGATCTCACCGATGCAGCAGTCAATGGGACTGCGTACCGTCTTGCCGGTTCGCCGCAACTCGAACCAGGTCCTCGCCGCGCGGCGCCAGGTGTCTTCGTTCGCCTCGGCGTAGAGGTGACCATCGAGATAGCGCTCCAGGCGTCCTCCCGCTTGTTGCCGCGGGCCCTGATCGGCCGGATCTGTCAATGGGATCCCGAAAGTGGACAGAAATGGGATTTGAAAACTTGACACTTTTTCGGCTGGGAGCGGGAGCGTGGGCGGAGTGGGAATACGTAGGCCGGTTGGAGACCGGCGTTCCAAGCCGTTTCTGCTGCTGGTTGGGTCCGGGCGTTCGGCTACGGGTCGAGTTCGCAGCCGGCCGTGGTGCAAGTGACGGCCGGTGCTCCCTCGCACGTCCCCTCGGCGGAGTGGAACGCGAAGCGGAGCGGAGTGGACTCGTGCCATTCGAGGTCGAGAAGGTCCGACGCCCCGTCCGGGGAGGACTCCATCCGCCATTCGACGAGATTCACCTCGACGATCGGGACGCGCTCTTCCCAGAACGTCAGACAGTCTTCGTCGTCGTCGCAGTATTCGTCGTGGAGATACGGCCCGTCCCAGTCGAACCACACCGCTCCCGCCTGCGTTCCCTGCGCGAGTTCGAGCGTCGTCCGGCGGTAGTCCGGAGCGGCGTCGAGGGACTCGACGGGCGTCGCCACCACCTGAACGCCCACGCACGGGAACGCCCCGCCGTCGGCGATCGTGACCTCGAGATCCTGGTCGAGTTCCGCCCGGATACCGCCGGGGGGGACCAGGCGCAGTCCGACCGCTTCGTCCCCTTCGGCGATCTGGTTGTCCACGAGCGCCGCGAGCGAGATGGCGGCGGTTCCGGCGACGCCCTCCCCGGCGGGGATGTCGAAGGTGGTCGCGGACAGCTCGTAGTCTGCCGCACCGGCTCCCCGGTCGAGCGGAGAGACCGTCAGGGAGAGCGGCGCCGGGAGGCTGTTGATCCGGTACCGCACGGTGATGTCCACGGTCTCGCCCTCGGTGAGGGCGACCGCGTCCGACGCGAAGGTCACGACGACGGCGGGGGGCGGTGGCGCGGCGACCGTGGGTGCGGGTGCGCCTGAATCACCGCCGCAAGCCGCAACGGCCAAGGTCCCCAGCGCGGCGAGCAGCCTACGGAGGAGCTTCATCGCTGGTCCCGGCCCCTGGTAAGCGCGAACTCGCCCGCGGGCGTTTCCTGTCCCGCGCGGACGCGGTGCCGCCGGGCCCGCACGAGGTCCCGGGGGTCCGTCGCGGCGCCAGCGCTCAACAGGGCGGAGTGGGCACGCTGACTGAACATCGGGTGGATCCACAGCACGTATTCGCCCGGAGCGAGCCCCTCGGCGAGAAACTCTCCGTCCTCGTTCGTGAACACCTGAACGCTCGGGCGCGCCCGCCCGCCGTCGTTTCGGAGGACCTCCACGGACACGAAGCGAGCCGGCCGACCATCCAGCGTCACGCTGCCGGAGAGGCTCCCCACGGTCCGGATCCAGCCGCCGGCCGGACGCAACAGCGAGGCGCCGACCACGTCGTCCTCGGCCAGGGCGTTGTCGATGTCCCAGCCGTAGGACATCTGCGGGTCCTTTCGCCAGACGGACGAAGCGGTCCACTCCCATGAGTCCCACCGGATCGTGGGCGTTGTCGCGGCGTGTCGCAGGCCGAGACAGTGCCCGAACTCGTGGAGGAGGGTGTTGAGGCGGTTGTCGCGGGTTCCCGCCAATCGCTCGACGTAGCGGGGCGTGAGCACGACGTCGCACTCGATCGTTTCCCAGGGGCCGCCACGCCGCCTCCTGCTGAGTCGCCGCGCCTGCCCGAGCCAGTCCTCCGTTTCTTCCATTGACAGGGTGTTGCGGCCGTCACCATGGGCCTGCTCGCCGGAGACGATCCCGTCAACGCGCCAGCGGACGTCCGCGCCCGGAACCCGCGCCCACGTGTCCAGGGCCTCTTCGACGAGGGGAGTTACCTCCTCCGGCCCCGGGAAATGGGGTTGCCACAAGGGGTCATCCACCACGTGCCAGGCCAGGGTGTCGCCCGGTCCCCACACCGCCGACGCCCAGCGCTGCGCGGAGTCACTCGGCGGGGCGAGGGAGTCCCCGTCGAACGAGCGGTAGAAGCGGTACCCCCAGCCGGTTTCGGATCCCAGACCGACCACCGCGCCGAGCGCCGCCGCGGCGATCGCGCTCCGCGGGAGGCGCCGCCGCGTCACTGCCGGGACCGCGTTCCCGCGAGAAGGGCGGGCATGGCTCTGGCGAGATCGTCCAGAGTGTCGAGTCCGACGGTCCCGTCGGACGCGGCCCCGGGACGCTGGAACCCCGGCAGGATCGTGGCTTCGCCGTCCTCACCGGTGCGGAGGTGGCGCTTTCCCGCCTCGCCGGCGACCACCCGCGGCAGCCCGCTTTCGCCGGTCAGGAAGACGAGCACCCGCTCCCCGACCCCAAACGCAGGCGAGTGCATGACCTCCAGGCGGGTGTCGCCGACCGTCCCGCCGGGAATCCGGAACCGGATCAGGCTCCGTTCGCCACCCCTGAAGCGCCGGTCCGGACGAAGTGTCACGGTGGTGAAGATCCCGCGCCGTTCCGCGGTCCAGGCGGACCGCATGTCCAGCACCTCACCGGCCACGATGCTGTCGGAACGCGCGACCAGACGTTCGAGCGACGGCCACGCGTAGGGGTTGTCGAACGCGTCCCCGGACGGCGGCCGACGGTCCTGTGCGGAGGCGCCGAGTCCGAGGGCGAGGAACGCCGCGCCGACGAGAGCGACTCGGCGGGAAGGGGACATCAACCCGCGGATTATCGCGAGTACAAGCGGGGGCCGCCGAAGCCGTACAAGTCGGGTTGGACGATGCCACGCGACGTCCCCGGACGGAAGGCCGCTACCGCGAGAACCGACCGGCGCTCCGAGGCATGTGACGGATCAGTTGACGGTGTTCAGCCGGCAGTCCTGAGAAGAACAGGCCAGATCCATGGCATCGCATCTTTCACCGTGAAACATGAGTGCGAGATCTCGCGCCGGTCCGCGGTCCACGCGGACCGCATGTCGAGCACCTCACCGGCCACGATGGTGTCGGAACGCGCTACCAGGCTGTCGAGTGACGGCCACGCGTAGGGATTCCGGAACTGTTCCGCCGAAGGAGTCCGGCTGCCTTGCGCGGAAACCTGAAGAGCCGGAAGGAGTAGCGCCACGCCGAAGATCGCCAACCTGACGGCAGGTGTCCTGAACCCCCGAACCTTCGCGAGACGCTGCCCACTCCCAATCCTGAGCCTCCGAACCATCCTCGTGACACCTTCCTGTGATGGTCGAGTCGAGAACCCGATCATAAGGGATTCCATGTAGTGCTCGGGACGTCACTGACACGGCGGCGGCCAGCGCCGTAGTCGTGGCAATTCGCCAGGAGTTGGCCGTTCCCGCCGCCGCGAGTGATCCGCCGAATGATTACTGTCGGTGGTGTTCGATTGGACCGAGACCCTGTCCGTTTCGAATCTGTCGGCGACCGCGTCGGTCGACGACTTTGAACTCGCCGAGGCCAGCGTCGAGATCCCCGCGGGACAGGGGGTCTCCGGCGAGTCGCTCCTCCAACTCGCAGCGTTGGGCGACAACCAGTTCGACGGAGGACCCGAAACCGTGGCGGTGCGTTTCGTTCCCGGCGGCGGGGTGAACGCCAGCCTCGGCGCCGACGTGCGGGTGCTGCATCCCGGACGGCGGCGTCTCCCCGTGTCCCGGGTTGAACGTCGTCGCGACGCGGTGCCCTACGGCGCAGGCAGGCGCCGATCTGTCCGGGCTCCAGCAACCGGTCCGTTTCCTCGAGGACCCGGGACTTGCAGGCCGCGCGGCAAACAGGCGCCGGCGGAGCCGGGAGGTGACCGGCGGGCCGGGAAGCGCCGGCCTCCCCGGTGATCGAGGAAAGGGTAGGAACCGTTTGGACCCCGCGGTGTGCGTCAGCTACCGATCCTCTCGATGAGCCACGTTCCGTCGGGCTGCTTGGTCACGACCAAGGTGTAGCGAACTCCGTTGATGGTGGTGTTGATCAGGGAGATGCCCGTCCCCGCGGTTACGAAACCGAAGCGGGCCCGGTTGTCGGTCGTGATGGTCAGTTCGGTGCTCGTGCCGGGATAAGTGCAACTGTCGCCCGGCCTCAGAATCAGGCCTTCCCGACAGACTCCGTCGTCAGGAGTTGGCTCAGGGTTCGGCGTCGGCGTCGAATCGGCGCCGACCCTCCCAAGCAACCAGCTTCCGTCGCTCTGCCGGTTCGCGACCAGAGTCAGGTTAGCGCTGGTTATGTTGATCGAGGTGCCGCTCGTGAAAGGACCAAAGGTCGCCGAGCCATCCGCATTGACAGTGAACGTCTGCGTCGAACCCGGGTAGGTGCACCGCTCACCGAGCTGTAACACCATGCCGGCCGTACAGGTCGGGGGTTCGGGGGGTGTTGGCGCCGGTGGCGGGGTTGGCGCCGGGGCCGGAGCCGGAGGTGGAGGTGTGGTCGGCGCCGACCCGCCATCGTCGCCGCAGGCCCCGGCGAGGACGGTGGCCAGGGCAAGAAAGGCGAAGCCCCTGGCTCCACTACTCCATCGGTTTTGTGACGGTTCACTCGATGTGACTCTGAACATACGTCGCTCCGCGTTTAGGAAGACCATGCCAACTCTGTCCTGTTCGTTCTTCTCAACATCTTCGTTCCGGGCTCTTAAGAAGAAGGCACGGTCGCCACCTTGCTGATCGCCCAAGGACCGACTCTTGTGCCCAGCTTGGCGCGCAGGCAAACAAAGACGTACTGGGTCACCGCCCCGGTCCCCGTGGTGCTCGCCGTGAGGGCGCGCCCGCTGGCAGGCGTCGTAATTACGATCTTGTCTCCGTCGCTACGCTCCTCGGCTGTCAAGTCCAGCGAGGCGGCCCCGTCGCATGTAGCCGCGTCTTGTTTCGGTGTGGTGGCGTTATTGGCGTAGGTGACAAAGGTGGCGTCATAGTTGGCAGTGTTAAATACCTGCCCGGCCTTGTGACTTACGACCCAAGTTGGGATGGTGGTGTCCCACGCAGGCCTCCCGGGGGTGTTCGGGGCGCTCGGAAGCGTTTGGAGCGTAGCGGTCGCCATAGTCCACTGAGACTCGCCATAGTCGTTCTGCGCGCGATAGCACAAACGGTAGTCAGTGTCTGTTTGCAGCCCCGTCACGACGGTGTACGTTGCAGTAGTGGTGGTGGTTGATGGTGCCTCTTTCCCGGCTTCTAGCCTTGTCCCCCCTTCACACACCTCCTGTGGTTCGTCGGTGAAATCGGTGGCCGATCTGTCACGGCCCTTGGCCGAGGCCAGCCTCAGGTCGTACTTGAAGCCGGAGATGAAGGCGAGATTGCGCCACTTGAGTTCCGTGGTTTTTCGGGTACCGCTGTTGTCTGTCACATCGCCATCTTCCGCCCTGGCGGGCGGTTGCGGAGCGGTGGTCGCCCACGCCCAGGACAGATTGCCGAACTGGCCCTGCTCCGAGTCGTCTTCCGACGGAGTGTACGATTGCAGGCAGAACAGCACCACATCTTCATTTCCGGCGGTAAAGCCGGAGCGTGTGAAACGAGATCCGGGCGCGCCCGTTGCCAAGTTGGTGCTGTACACAGTGGTCTCGGTACCGCTCGTCGTCCACTTGGGGTGCGCCGGATTCAGTTCGCACGGATGGTCGTCAGTCACCCGAGGAGCATTCGTAGTCGTGTCGAGTACATATGTATAGGCTTGATACTGGGTTCTTCGATTAGCCACCGGCGTCCATTCCCAGGAAATCTCATCGGTCTTGGCCGTCCATGTGACACCAAGATCGTCCTCAAGGCCTGGATTCGTCGGCGTGGGGGCCCGGCCCGCGGTGCTGAGGGCCGCGGCCGTCTCAGTCCAGCCACTCGGACCCCTTGTCTCGTCGGAACTCGCCGGCACGGCGCGGACGCGGAAACGGTAATCGGAGCCTGAGGTGAGGCCGCCCGCCTCGCAGGATGTGTCGTCCACCTGGTGGTTACCGTCGTCACAACGCGCATCGGCCCAGCTCCCGCCTGCCGCAATCTGCTGGACCTCATAGAGCTCGGCGCCCTCGACATCGTTCCACGTCACGGTGATCGTCGTCCTCGTGGGGTCGGACGCCCGCACCCCGGCAGGAGCATCAAGGGGCACCGCCGGCGGTGGGGCCGGCGCGGCGTCGGTCGAACCCGAGACTCCGTCGCTCCACTCGCTGAAGGTCAGATTCGTGAGCGAGGTTCCCGTTCCGGAACGGACCCGGAAATGCCCGGTCGTATCGCCCGACAGGTTGGACACCGTGTGGGAGGTTGCCGGGGCCACGATGAGGAACGTCGCGTCGGCTGCCGTGAAGGTCGTGTCGGGGCTGAACTGGCCCTGGTAGCCCAGCACGCCCTCGACCGCATTCCACGACCAGGTGATGGAGCTGGAAGTAGCCCCGGTCACCCGGACGTTCTCGGGGGTTGCCGGACCGGTCGGCTCGGGCTCCGGCGCCGGCGGCGGTGCCGGCGGCGGCGTCGGAGTGGTCGGAGCCGGAACCTCTTCGTCCCCGCAGGCCGAGATCATCATGCCGGCGCCGAGCAGCAGCGCAAGCAACAGAGCCCACCCGCGAACGGATGTGAACTTGCCAGTGAGCGACTTCATATCACCTACCTCCCGGTGCGGTGACCGGCTGTTCCTGCAGATCTCCGTCCCGCCGCGTTGCCCCGTTACTCGCCTGTTGTCAGCCCGTTACGGTGCGATCCCGTTCCCCACCGGATCGCCGACTCCCGACCGTCCCAGCCCGGCATCTGATACCCATCTAACATTGAGAACCGGCGTCCAGAACGCACCATGACCACCCGCCCGTACCGCCTCTCCGCCCGCTTCGTCGCCACCGTCCGGGAGCCGGGCCGCTACGGCGACGGACGCGGGTCCGGAGGGCTTTCCCTGCTGGTCAAGCGCACTGCCCGCGGCGATCTCGCCAAGTCCTGGGCACAGCGCATCCAGGTGGATGGGCGCGCCCGCAATCTCGGTCTCGGCGTCTGGCCCCACGTCAGCCTGGCCGAGGCGCGCCAGAAGTGCGTCCTGAACCTCGTGGCCCGCAGCCGGGGCGAACTGGTCACGGGCCGCGAGCGGACCGTTCCCACCTTCGAGCAGGCGGCCGAGACGGTCATCGCCATCCACGCGGCGGGGTGGAAGGACGGGGGCCGGTCCGAGAAGGACTGGCGGTGGACGCTCGCCAACTACGCGATACCGAAACTCGGACAGCGGCGGGTGGACCGGATCAGCGCCGCGGACGTGATGGCGGTCCTCGTTCCGATCTGGAACGAGAAGCGGGTCACGGCGCGGAAGGTGCGGCAGCGCATCGGGGCGGTGATGCGGTGGGCGGTGGCGCAGGGCTACCGGGAGGACAACCCCGCGGGCGACGCCATCGGCGCGGCGCTGCCGAAGCAGGGCGTCCGGCCGCGGCACCTCGCGGCGCTCCCCTACGCGAAGGTCGCCGGGGCCATCGCCACGGTGCGCGGGTCCGGGGCCCACCCCGCGACGGTGCTGGCGTTCGAGTTCCTGGTGCTGACGGCGTGCCGGAGCGGCGAGGTGCGCGGCGCGCGGTGGGAGGAGATGGACCTCGACGAGCGCGAGTGGCGGATTCCGGCGAAGCGGATGAAGACGAACCGTGAGCATCGGGTCCCGCTGTCCACGCGGGCGCTCGCGGTGCTCGCCGAGGCAAGCGCCTTGACGGGTCCGTCGGGACTCGTGTTTCCGTCCCCGACGGGCCGGCTGCACTCTCGGGCGGTCATCTCCAGGATGGTCCAGCACCTCGGTATCGGGGCGGTGCCGCACGGATTCCGGTCGAGCTTCCGGGACTGGGCGGCGGAGTGCACGGACGCGCCGCGGGAGGTGTGCGAGCTGGCGCTCGCGCACGTGAACACGAACGCCGTCGAGGCGGCCTACCGCCGCAGCGACCTGTTCGAGCGGCGGCGCGAACTCATGGAAGAGTGGGCGGCGTTCCTGGCTGGATCCTCCGTTCCATAGCGTGCCGCCGGGCCCGGGTTCGCGCAAGCCGCCGTCACCGCACCGGGAGTCCGGGGACCGGGCGCAGCCTCCACACCGCACCGTCCCGCTGGCGGAGGACGGGTCGTTTCCGCTTCGAATTCAGTACCGCAATTGCTCCCCAAGTAGGCATACAATGGCGGTCCTACGGGAGATGGAGACGCTGGGCCGCGCCCCTCCCGAACCCGCCGGCTCCGGCTGGCGTTGCGGTAGAAGTCGGCCCTCAAAGTGTGTTAGGCTGCCGAAGGATTTATGTCCGAAGGTTCAAGCATTACTTGATCCCCCAGCACCGCACCGGGAGGTAGGTGGTATGAAGTCGCTCACTGGCAAGTTCACATCCGTTCGCGGGTGGGCTCTCTTGCTTGCGCTGCTGCTCGGCGCCGGCATGTTCATTTCGGCCTGCGGGGACGAAGAAGTGCCGGCTCCGACCACCCCGACGCCGCCGCCGGCGCCGCCACCGGCGCCCGAGCCGACTCCGGAGCCGACCGGCCCCGCGACGCCGGAGAACCTCCGGGTGACGGCGAGGACCTCCAACTCGATCACCTGGACGTGGGACGCAGTCGAGGGCGTGCTCGGCTATGAGGGCCGGTTCAGCGCGGATGGCACGTTCACGGACGTGCCTACGCCGATCTTCATCCTCGCGCCGCTGACCTCCCACACGGTCTCCAACCTGTCGGGCAACATGACGGGACATTTCCGGGTCCGTTCCGGAGTGGGGACCTCGCTGAACGACCTGACCTACAGCGAGTGGAGCGAGGGGGTGTCAGGGACGACGGCCCCGCCGCCCGCGGCTACGGCGCTCGACGCGCCGGATAACGTCCGCAGCACCGACCGGAGCGAAGAGTCGATCACCCTCGAATGGGACTCGGTTGACGACGCCGCCACCTACGAGGTCGAGCAGCGCGAACCGGGCGACGACTGGGGCGACGCGAGTTGCGGTGACGACGGGGGCAACGTGGTGGACGAAGAAGAGTGCGTGGCGACCGACCTCGATTCCGGGACCGACTACGACTTCCGGGTCCGGGGTGTTCCGGCCGACGACGACGACGCGCACTTGGTGGGGGCCTGGAGCGACATCGCGGAGACCCGCACCGAAGGGACGGCGCCCGCCGAGCCGACGGCGCCGGTTGGTGGCGGCATGGGGAACCTGAACGTGCGCTGGACCTCAACGGCGGACACCGACGGAAACGGCACCGCTGACGATCCTTCGATCACCTGGATATGGGACCGGATGCCGGACGCAACGTACGACATCGACGCCGAAGTGGTTGCCGCCGGATACAACGACAATGCCAATCCGTGCGAGGGTGCGGACTACGGCCAAGGCACTGCCTCATCGGCGACGTCTTACCCGCTTACGGTGACACGGGGCCAGGTCGCTCTGCTCTGCGTTCGCACCAACAACCCGGACAACCCCTCCGAAAACCTGTCCTTCGCGTGGGCTGCGGCGACTCCCGCCGTCCCTGCGGTGAATACCACCGCCGCCACCAGGGCCAGGGACACGGACAAGGACGAGGTAGATGACATGACGACCGCGCTGCTTTGGCAGGGTTTCGCTGTCCATGCCGGTTTCAACTATACGTACCGGGTGGCGGCTGACCCGCACGGAGACAACGAGATCGTTGCGGCGACCATGGATGATGACGTGCAGGCCGCCTGCGACGCCGGCACCCTCCTCCACGACGGCGAGAGCGATGTGGGCTTCACCGACAACAACATCGTCATGGACTCGGGCCTGAAGACCTTTACCGGATATCTCCTTTGCGCGCGCTACAGCAACAGTGCCGGCATGTCCGGCTGGGCCGTGCCGGCCAGCAACGCCGAGAACTACACGCGGCCGGCCAGGCCCCCCAGCCCGACGGTGTACACATCCCTTGTGGACGAGATGGCGGCCACGACCACCGTGGTTTGGCGAGTCGCCACGCGGGGCCGCGCTGACGTACCGAGACTGAACGGCGGCTACACCATTCGCACCATGCACCATCTGGAAAGGGAAGCGAATACCGCAAGCACCGGGACCGTGGCCATCACCGCTCCCACAGCCGCAACCTGCGGAATAGCCAGTCCGGACTCGAAGTACAACCGGAGTAGCGATCTGTCGGGAATCGCCACCGATGACGGCGCGGGAATCGTGATCACTCCGGCGGCGTTCGACCGGCCGCCTGCCTACACCGATGCCACCACGGCTGCGGAAAGAACCGGGAACCGGAGGGCTTACCTCTGTGTCCAGGCAATGGATGCGGCTACAGGTGCCGGACCCTGGGTTATGACTTCCTATACGGTCAGACAGCAGACTTCGAACTAGCGCTCACCCGTAACGAAACGGCAGCGGGGGCGGCTTCGGCCGCCCCCGCTTTTTCGTGTACGCCGCTCCCCGGAAAGCGGCCGCCACCGGCAACTCATTCGCACCCAGACCCCGCCTTCAACGCCCCGTGCGCGGTGATTGCGTTCGGCGATCCTGGCTCGTGGCGTACTTCTCCTTCTTACCGTGACCCTGGGCGCCGGTCTCGTGCTCACGGGTTGTGGCGACGACGACACGACGACGACGCCGGCCCCGGCGCCGCCGCCGCCACCGCCGCCGGCCCCTGAACCTGAGCCGGAACCCGAGCCGGAACCGGAGCCAGAGCCCGAGCCCGAGCCGACTCCGTTCATGGTGCAATTCCATATCCCGGAGGGCGAGTTCCCGATGGTCCCGGACGATGACGACGACGAGGCCACGGCCATGGCGCACGTCAACTCCGACATGGAGGTTGAGGTGAACATGACGGCCACCCTGCTCCCGCTGTTCGTTGAGGGGGCCAACCATGTGGTGCTGATCGAGGGCGCGAACGTGCCCTTCAGCCACGTCACCTGGGCGGCCATGCAGAGCACGGTGGTAACCACCGGTGCTCAGTTCCTGGCCACTCCGGTGCTGATCGGGGCCAACCAGGTGCCGATGCAGATCGGGACTCCAGTGCATGTGACCTGCGGTCCGTTCGCGTGCGCCGAAAGTGCCGAGGCGCCGCCGATCTCGATCGCTGACTCCCCGGTGTGCGCGGGCTGGATGCCGGAAGCGATGCTGAATGTGGGCCTTGTCGACAACGACGTTTTTGACCTCGACGGCGTCGACGCGACGGATCCCACGGCGACCGACGGAATCGACGCCGGCTGGGTGACCAGTTCCACCGCCGCGATGACCGTGAAGCACAAGTTCTCCGGCGTTGATGACGGAACGAACTACGACGTCCCGGGTCCGGATGCCGCCAACGGTTCCGACAGGGCGCTGAAGCTGGACAAGGTTACGGCTACGGACACCACTTGGAACGACAACGAGGGCTATGGCGCCGGCATCCAGATCCGACTGGACGACAACGTAGCGACCGCGGCCAATGGTGGGACGAACCCGATCGGCAACACCGCCAACCCGAGCGCCTGCTACGCGGCCAACGACTACAGCGAGACGATCGGCCAGAACCACCGGCCGGACAACTGCTTCCGTGTCGTTGCTGACGGCGCCAACTATCTCGACGGCTACAGCATCGAGGTTGCGGCCAAGGATTCCGCCGTCGCGTGGGGCAAGGTGGAATGGGAGGACGACCCGTTCGAGGATCTCACGTGCGAGTCCATGGACTTCATGGCCACTGACGCGATGGCAATGAGCGTCTGCGACCTGTTCGAGGACGAGGTGGATCAGGCTCTCGCCGGCGGCTGGGGCAATGAGGACCTCGATGGAGACGGCTCTGTCGCGAGTTCCGAGCGGGGACAGGCGCAAGTCGTGATCGGCGGCGCCGGTGCCAACGAGGGGAACGTCGAGATGTGGCGGGCGAGCGTCCGCGGCGCCAGCATGGACCGCTTCAAGACCCTCTGGTTCGACGACGATCTGGACGGGAAGATTCGGGCGACCGGCGACACGACTCCCGGGATGGGCGGACCGAATGACCTCTACGATCTGGCCGGGGTCGCCACGGTCGGTGCCGCCTTCCAGGACACTGGCGCTGACAACAACTTGGATGTCATCTGGAAGCTGCTCCGTGACAAGGACAACGACCCCACCATGGGCGACTTCGGCAAGGTTGACCTGGTGCGCAGCACCGACAATACGGCCACCACGGACGTAGACGAACGAGTTGTCACGGGCAACTCGGACGGCAAGGCCGACAACTACGTCACGACCGATGACGCCAACGCCTGCACCGACGACGACGGCGGCGACGGATGTGACGCCATGTGGTCCGAGGACTACGAGGTTCTGTTCGCGGACGGCCTCTTCGGCTGCACGACCAAGCGCATGGTGACCGTCAGCTGCGAATGGGACGCCGACGGCGAGCTGGGCCGCTACCGGGCGGACGATCACCAAACCTGGGTGGCGGCTGCTACCGCGTCCGGGCCAAGTGCCGGTCTCAATCTTGTTCAGGGGGAGACGACGGACGGCAACCGGACAGGTGGCTGGATCGGCGCCTTCGCCAAGTGCACGATCAAGTAGGAGTTCGTCTCTGATCTGATTCTTCGGAAACGAATCGGAACCCCGGGGCCATCCGGCCCCGGGGTTCTTCCTTGTACGGCCCGGGAACGCCGGCCTCTAAGCCGGCACGCGGCCCCGAGGGCCGCAAGGCGCGCCGGCGCCGTCCCCTAGAATTGCCGGCGTGAAACGGCTGGCAGTGAAGGGGACCGGGCTGGCCGAACGGCAGTCCGACGCTGTGCCGCACCGGGCGGGCGGCGTCCGCCGGGAGTCACGGGGTCGCGGAACCCCCCGCTCCGCGCTGGAGTTTCCCGGCTGCACCGCGCGGCCGATGACCCGCGCCCAATACGAGGCGCACGAGGGTCGGGTCGAGTTCTTCGACTCCCGCGCGGAGATCGCCTGGATGGTCCGGGAGCCGGCGCACGCGCCGCACGAGGAGCCCCGGTACCGACTGGTGGATCTTCTGGCCCGAATCGCCCAGGTGCGTGGATCACCGATCAAGGGCCTCGGCCAGACCGAGATCCGGGGGACGGAGTCCGGGTCCCGGGAACATCGCTCCATCCACCCCGACCAGATGGTGTTCCTGCATCCGGACCGGACCGAGGGGAAGATCTCCCGGTATCTGGATGTCGGAGCAGACCCGGTTCCGGACGTGGTGGTGGAGGTGGACAGCGCGACCGACGTGCGTCGGAACCGGCTGCATCTGTACGAGGAGTGGGGTTTTCCGGAACTGTGGGTGGAGGTTCCGGACGCGGAGGCGCGGGGCCGCCCGGCGGGGTTGCGCTCCGGGCTGCAGATCTATCTGCTGGCGGCGGGCCGGTATGCGCTGTCCGACGAGAGCCGGGCGTTGCCCGGGTGGCGGGCGGCGGAGATCCACCGGGCGCTGAACGAGTGGGCGGTCTCCGAGGAGACTTCCGCAGTGCTGTCGCGGGTGGGCCGGGCGCTCGGGGAACGGGAGGGGACCGGTCCGGAGGACGACGTCCTGCTGGGTCCGTACGGCCGCCAGCAGCGGGCCGCGGGCGTCGCCGAAGGTGTCGGCAGGATGGCCCGGGCGCTGCTCCGGCGCCGGGGCGTTCCCGTTCCGCCGGACTTCCCCGGGGGTCTCGGCAGGCGTGACCTGGACGCCCTCCGCGCCGCGTCCGAGGAACAGCTCCTCGACGCCGCGTCCGCCGCCGACAGCGTCGCCGACTTCCTCGCCCGTCTCGACGACCCGGCTTTCTGACCGCGGCGACCGGGAGCGCCGGGGTTCAGACCGGCGCTGCGGGCCGTCCCCGTCCTCGGGCGGGACGGCGTTTTCGCGGCACCTGCCGGGCGGTCCGGGCCGTCGTCGTGATCGGGTGGGCAGCGTCGGTTCGGAGGTGTACGAGCGTCTCGCTCGGAGCGGAGCCTTCTCCAATGCCTCGATACGGCGCCTCCGGACTCACCATCGACATGGTGAGCGCTCGCCGCGCGGCCCTGGCGCACGACGCCTACTACACCCTGCTCCGGCAGCGGAGGCTCGGCGCCTCGGGAGAGACCGAGCGGAAACTCGCCGATCTCTGGCTGTGGGACCTCCTCCTCGAGGACGGCATGCGGCGCTTCCGGGCGGCGTACTGGCACTGGGCCGTCTGTCGCTTCGGCGCGTCCGCGGCAGGGATGTAGCGTGAGCGGAGGTCGTCGGGACCGGCGCCACACGAGGACGCCGGCGCTTCCTCATT
>JAJEFG010000017.1 GCA_022820545.1 Acidobacteriota bacterium
CAGGATGTACCCCGCGCCGATGCGTCCGACCCGGCGGGCCTGGATCGCGGTGGTGACGCCGCTGATCAACAGCGCCGCGCACACGGCCCAGGAGAGGTAGGCATCGCTGCCTCCGGCGAGGCTGATCATGATGGTCGGCGCCAGCACCACGCCGGCCACCGAGATCAGCGCGTACTGGAACCCGAGCCCGATGGTGACCGGCAGCGGGGGCCGGTCGTTCGGTTCGTAGCGGACGTGTTGCCCGGTTGGAGAGCCACCCGAATCCATACTCACGCGTCGTCTGTTTCGAGTCTACCGGGCTGTGTCGGATGCCGAGGCTCCTAAACTTCGGAACATGGACCTCGACGCGCTCCGCGCCGCCCTCGAAGCGGTGGACCAGGAAATCCTGGACGCCTGGGCGCGGCGCGACGCGATCACGACCGCCATCGGCCGGGTGAAACAGTCCGCCGGGCAGGCGATCCACGACCCCGAACAGGAGGCGCGCGTCGTGGAGCGCGCCCGCGTTCACGCCGCCGCCCGGGGCATTCCCGGAGACCTTGCCGCCGAGCTGGTGGGTCTGCTGATGCACTCCGCACTCGCCCGGCAGGAAGACGTCCGGTTGCGGGCCGAGGGGCAGGGGGCGGGCCGGCCCGCGCTGGTCATCGGGGGCGGAGGGAACATGGGGCGCTGGTTCTGCCGGTTCCTGACCGCCCAGGGCTATGAGGTCCGGGTGGCCGACCCCGCGGGGGGGCCGCCGGGCGTCGCCGCCGCCGCGGACTGGCGGGAGACCCGGGACGAGTTCGCACTGACCGTGGTGGCGGCGCCGCTCCACATCAGCGCCGGAATGCTGGAGGGAATCGCCGCGGAGCGGAGGCAGGGCCTGATCTTCGACATCGGGTCCGTGAAGGCGCCGCTCGCCCCCGGGCTTCGGGCGCTGGCCGAAAGCGGCTGCCGGGTCGCCTCGGTGCACCCCATGTTCGGGCCGGACACCCACGTGCTCCACGGCTGCCACGTGCTGGTCATGGACGTGGGCCACCCCGAGGCCGCCGAGGAGGCGGCTTCGGTGTTCGGGGGGACGATGGCCGAGATCCTGCGAATGCCCCTGGCGGAGCACGATCCCCTGATCGCCTACGTCCTCGGGCTGTCCCACGCGCTGAACCTGGCCTTTCTGACCGCGCTCCAGGAGAGCGGAGAGCAGGCGCCCCGCCTCGCCCGCCTGTCGAGCGTGACGTTCGACCGGCAGTTACGGGTGTCGGCGGCCGTCGCGCGGGAGAACCCGCACCTCTACTACGAGATCCAGCAACGGAACCCGCACGGGCCGGCGGCCATCCATAGTCTTGCCGCCGCGGTCTCCCGCCTCGCGGCCGTCATCCACGACGACGACGAGGAGGCCTTCGTCCGGCTGATGAAAGCCGGACGGCGCTACGTCTCGGACCGGGGGTAGCCGGTTTCTTCGGAAGCGCCGGGCGCCTGGTGGCGTCCTGCGCGAGCCGTCGGGCGGGGTGGAGTTGCTCCGTGCGCGGCGCGGAGCGCCGCGGTGCCGGTCTGGAGACCGGCGTTCCAAGCCGTAGGACCCGACCGGGAGAACTGCCCGGCGTTCCCTACGACCGGCCCAGCAGGTCCCGGAGCGTCGTGACCGCGCGCACCGCCTCCGCGCCGGAGGCGAACGCGAGCGGCCGGAAGGTTCCCGCGGCCGAGACCCGCAGCAGACCGAGTTGCGCCGTGACGGCGACCGCTTCCCGATACCGGTGGTCGGGCGGCACGTCGCTCAGGTCCAGCTCCGACGAGTCGGCCGCGGCGGTCCGGAGAGCCTCCGGGTCGAACTTCCCGAACACGGCGGCCAGGGACTCCGCGAGTTCGCCGCGGGTGACGAGGCCCCGCGGTTTGAAGGTGTGGTCGGGGAACAGGCGGAGATAGCCGGCGCCGACGGCCGTCTGGATCAGGCTCGCCGCCCAGCTCCGTTCGAGATCGATGGCGATCACCGGGTCCGTGTTGCGGTCGTCGTCCGGTTCTCCGATCTCGGCCGCGAGGAGTGCGGCGAGCTGCTCGCGGGTGATGCGCTCCGCTTCCCGAATCGTCGTGTAACGCTCCGAGAGTCTCGCGACCTCGAGTCGCCGTTCCAGTCCTTCGGCGCGTTCGACCAGGTCCGCGAAGCCGCGCAGCGCGGGGTCCCGGAGGATGCCGTCGAGACGCGTCAGGCTCTCGGCGAAGCGGCGCCCGTCGGCCAGCAGTTCGGCGGCGGCCAGCCCGGACTGCAGCGCCTGGCGCCTGCTCGCCGCGGGGCTTCGGGCGACGGTCTCGAACCATTCGCGCGCGCTGTGCCGGTCCCCGGCGGCGAAGGCCGCCTCGGCCGCTTCGAGGAACAGGTCCGCCGAATCCGGCATGGCTTCCAGCGCCGCCCGGTACGCCTCCGCGACCGACGGACCCGATTCGCCGGCGCGCGCCACTTCGCGGGCCCGCGAGAGGCGGTTCTCCGCTACCTCGAGCGCCAGTCCCGGCAGCCGCTCGGCTACCACGGAAGCGTCCGGATCGAGCTCGGACAGGCGCCTCAGCTTCGTGAAGAGCAGTTCCTGGTCCTCGCTCTCGAGCACCAGGAGGAGGGCCCCGAGCGACGCCAGCACGTCGTCGGGCGCGGCATCGAGGGCGCGCTCGAAGAGTGCCCCCGCCCCCGGCCGGTCTCCGCTCCGGAGGGTGAGGAAACCGGCCGCCGCGAGGACCCCCGGATCGCCGGGGGCCAGCGTCCGGAGCGGCGCGAGCTGCAGGTCGGCTTCGCCGAGGCGTCCCGCAACGATGAAATCCCAGCTCTCGCTCAGTGCCCGTGCCGCCCCTTCGGGGAGATCCGGCCCGGGAACCGGAGCCTGGTCCTCCACGTAGGCCCATTCGTCCAGCGGAACCACCGGGATTTCGGGTAGGGGCGTGCTGGCGCAACCCGCGCCCAGGCACAACGAACCGATCCAGAACGCGGCCCGACCAAGAACTCGGCCACCGGATTCCGCTACCCGCAACACGCCGCCGAGTCTATCCATCAGGTGGCCCGGCCGGCACCCCTCAGCGGCGCTTCCGGCACAAAACTACAATGCGCCGATGCGCTTCCTCCTCCTTTCCCTCGTTCTCCTCGTTGGGGCTCCGGCCCCGGCGGCTTCCCAGGTCCAGGATGCCGAACGGCGCATCCTCGAACACGTCCGGGACACGCTGCAACCCGGCGAGCGGCTGCTGCTCTCGGCGCTCGTGGAGCGCTTCGAGGCCCCCGACGAGCAGCGGGCGCTGGGACGGCTCAACGACGTCTTCTTCCGGATGCCGCTCTTCATCGCCGAGTTCGAGGGCCGTGAAGGACGCCTGCCGACCCTGTCGGAGATCACGGGGCAGTTCTCGCTCTACGGCGAGGAGGCTGCCGACATCGTGCTGCGGATCATGGAATCCGATCCGCGCGTTCCCAAGTTCCTGGTCCGCGACGGTGACGGGAACCTCGTGTCCATCGACGAGGACATGATCCGCGCCGACGAGCGGTTCGCGGTCGCCGTGGACCGGAGCCTGACCGGCTGGGAGGGGCGCACGCTTCCGGAGGTCGCCGGAGAGCGGCTCCTCGGCGGGAACGCGACGCTCGCCGGCCTGATGGACGACGCGACGCTCGTCTACGTGTGGTTCACGAACTGCCCGCCCTGCGTCCAGATCGCGCCGGTGCTGCAGGCGCTCCACCAGGATCTCGGCGATCAGGGCCTCACGATCGTCGGACTGAACGCCGACCGGGTCCTGAAGCTGCCCTATACCGACGCGGACCGCGCCGCTCACCAGGACAAGGGCGGCGTCACCTTCGAGAACCTCCACCTGACCGAAGAGGATCGGGCGGAACTCGGGAACGTCAACATCTTCCCGACCCTGTTCCTCGCGGGGCGCGACGGGACCATCGTCCGCCATTTCGTGAACTTCCAGGAGCGGGAGACGCTCGAGCCGGCCATCCGCGAACTTCTTCCGTAAGGGGCGCGGGCGCCCCGCTGACGGGGCCACCTGCCGCCGGAATCGGTGGCGGCGGCTGTGCGTGGTGCCTTGACAAGAAATCACTCACATCTTATACTTCGGGCTAACTAAGGGCGCGTGTTGCCCGGCGTCTTCGTTCCATTTTCAGCAGGAGTCTTGAAGGTCCATGAGCAAGATCATCGGTATTGATCTGGGGACCACCAACTCGGTGGTCGCCGTGATGGAGGGCGGACAGCCCACCATCATCCCGAACGCCGAAGGCGGCCGCACCACCGCCTCCGTCGTCGGCGTTTCGAAGTCCGGCGAGCGCCTGGTGGGCGAAGTCGCGAAGCGGCAGGCGATCACCAACGCCGCGAACACGGTGTTCTCGATCAAGCGGTTCATGGGCCGCCGCTTCGACGAGGCTGCCGACGAGCGGGACTCCGCGCCGTATCAGGTCCTCCGGAAGGACGACGGCGGCATCGAAGCGCTGCTCGGCGACAACAGGTACACGCCGCCGCAGATCTCGGCCATGGTGCTCCAGAAGATGAAGGCCTCGGCCGAGGCCTACCTCGGCGAGACCGTCGAGCGGGCGGTCATCACGGTGCCCGCCTACTTCAACGACTCGCAGCGGCAGGCCACCAAGGACGCCGGCGAGATCGCCGGGCTGGAGGTGGTGCGCATCGTCAACGAACCGACCGCGGCCGCGCTCGCCTACGGGCTCGACAAGCAGAAGAGCGAGAAGATCGCGGTCTACGACTTTGGAGGCGGGACCTTCGATATCTCCATCCTCGAGGTCGGCGAGGGGGTGGTCGAGGTCCGTTCCACGAACGGAGACACCTATCTCGGCGGCGACGACCTCGACAAGCGGGTCATGGACTGGATCGTCGCCGAGTTCCGGAAGTCCGACGGGATCGACCTCGCGAACGACCGGATGGCGCTGCAGCGCCTCAAGGACGCCGCCGAAAAGGCCAAGATCGAACTCTCGACCACCCACGAGACCGAGATCAACCTCCCGTTCATCACCGCCGATGCCTCCGGGCCGAAACACCTGGCGCTGACCCTGTCGCGGGCGAAGCTCGAGGCGCTGATCGGGGACCTCCTCGAGCGCACCCGCAAGCCCTGCCTCCAGGCGCTGGAGGATGCCGGCCTTTCGGAAGGGGGCATCGACGAAGTCGTGCTGGTCGGCGGCTCGACCCGGATTCCCCGGGTCCAGGAACTCGCGAAGGAGATCTTCGGGGCGGAACCGCACCAGGGCGTGAACCCGGACGAGGTGGTCGCGCTCGGCGCCGCGATCCAGGCCGGAGTGCTCGGCGGCGACGTCAAGGACCTGCTGCTGCTGGACGTGACGCCGCTGTCCCTCGGGATCGAGACGCTGGGCGGGGTGTTCACCCCCCTCATCAAGCGCAACACCACGATTCCGCACCGGGCGAGCGACGTCTTCTCCACGGCGAGCGACAACCAGACGCAGGTCGAGGTGCACGTCCTCCAGGGTGAGCGCTCCATGGCCGCCGACAACCGGACCCTCGGGAAATTCAACCTGGTCGGCATCCCGCCGGCCCCGCGCGGGGTTCCACAGATCGAGGTCTCCTTCGACATCGACGCGAACGGCATCGTCAACGTCTCGGCGAAGGACCGGGCCACCGGCCGCGAACAGGCGATCACCATCACGGCCTCGAGCGGGCTCTCGAAGGACGAGATCGAGACCATGAAGGCGGAGGCCGCCTCCAACGAGGAGGCGGACAAGCAGCGGAAGGAAGAGGTCGAGTTCCGCAACGAGACCGATTCCCTGGCGCATCAGGTCGAGAAGATGCTGAACGAGAACCGCGACAAGATCGAGAGCTCGGACGCCGAGGAGATCGAGAAGTCGCTGGCCACGGTCCGCGCCGCGCTCGCCGACGGCGACATGGAACGGATCCGGAGCGCGCGTTCCGAAGTGGAGAAGGCGAGCCACCGGCTGGCGGAGGTCATGTACAAGAAGTCCTCCGATGGCGACGGCGCCGCCCAGGCCCAGGATCCCGCCGCCCCCCCGCCGCCCCCGCCGCCGGGCGGAAGCAAGCGCAAGGGCAACGGCGCGGCCGACGACGACATCATCGATGCGGAGGTCGTGGGCGAAGACTCACCCGATCGCCAAAGCTAGGAGTTCCAGTCCCCCGTGCCCCCTCCCGCCGACTACTACGCGGTCCTCGGGGTCGGGCGCGACGCGGACGTCCCGCGGATCCGGCAGGCGTATCGGCGCCTCGCCCGGCGCCTGCATCCGGACCTGAACCCCAACGACCGCGTCGTCGAGGAGCGTTTCCGGCAGATCCAGCGGGCCTTCGAGATCCTCGGCGATCCCGACCGCCGCGCCGAGTACGACCGGCGCGGCGGGGCGGAACCGGCTCCCGCCCGGGTGCAGCGGGTGCACTACGGATTCGCCGGGTTCGACTTCGGCGAGGAGCCCGCGAAGGAGGAGTGGGCGCTCCACGAGATCTTCGGTGGGTCCGAGGGCTCCGAGTCCGAACCGGCCCCGGCCGATCCCGACATCCACGCCCGGGAACGGATCTCCTTCATCGAATCGCTGGAGGGGAAGCAGGTGCGGCTGCGCGTGAACCGCCGCGAGATCTGCGGCCCCTGCGGGGGACGGGGAGAACGCCCCGTCGGACAGGCGGCTCCCCAGGGAATCGAGTGCGCCGCCTGCAGCGGAGCCGGCCGCCGCCTCCGGCGCTACGGGCACATGGTGTTCTCCCGTCCGTGCCGGCGTTGCGGCGGCCAGGGGACGCTGTTCCACACCGCCTGTTCCTCCTGCGGGGGGCGCGGCAGCCGGACGCGGCCGGTCCGGGTGGTCGCGCGGGTGCCCGCCGGGGTCTCCGACGGAGCGACGGTGGTGGTGGACGGACAGGGGCACGAGCGGCGCCCGGGCGAGCCGGCTGGAAACCTCCGGCTGCACGTGGAAGTGACTCCCCATCCGGTCCTCGAGCGCCGCGGCGACAACCTCGTCTGTCCCTTGCCGCTGACGCTCGCGGAAGCCACGCTCGGGGGGCGCATCGAGGTCCCCACGCTTTCCGGGAACGTTGCGGTGCGGTTGCCGCCCGGAGTCCAGCCGGGCACCCGGCTGCGGCTCGCCGGGCGCGGTGTCCCTTCGATCCGCGGGGACGGCCGCGGCGATCTCTTCCTCGAGGTGCGGATCCACATCCCGGAGATCCGCGACGACCGTTCGCGGGACCTGGTCAGGGAGCTCGAGGAGCGTTACCCGGAGTCGCCTCGCGACGCGCTCCGTGAGAAGCTTCGCTCCTAGGAGCCTGTCCTGATGAGTGCCGAGCGCCGGAAGGGCGTCTACATGATCAGCGCGGTGGCCGAGCTGTTCGGAATCCACCCGCAGACCCTGCGGCTCTACGAGCGCGAGGGTCTGCTCGAGCCGTCCCGCACCGAGGGGAATACCCGGGTCTATACCGACGAGGATCTCGAACAGTTGCAGACCATCCTCAACCTGCGGGAACTCGGAGTGAATCTCGCCGGGGTGGACATCATCCTGAACATGCGCGTGAAGATGCAGCGCATGCAGGAGGAGATCACCCAGTTCACCGACTTCATTCACCGGGAACTGTCGCGGGAGGAAAACGCGTTGAGCGAGCGCGCCAAGAACGCGCTGGTGCGGCTTCCGCGGAAGGACATCGTCCCGGCCGGTTCCGGCGCGGACGCCGAACCCGCGGGCGACGCCGTTCCGTCCCGTTCCGCAAGTTCGTAGGAAACGACCCTTGCCGGCGGTTCAGACCTGCCCCGACTGCGGCGACACGGGGTGGAAGCGGACGTCCCGGCCGGACGGGTCACCCGCCGTGGCGGCCTGCGCGTGCCGGGATGGCGCGCCCGCTCCGGTCCGTCTCGAGGACATCGGGGTGCCCCGGAACGAAGCGGAGCGGGCGCGTTTCGACCGGTTCTTCAACGTCTCTCGCCCCTTGGAACGCGCCAAGGGGGTCGTCTACAAGTGGGCCGACTCCTTCCCGGACGTCAAGGGGGGGCTCCTGCTGCACGGGCCGGCCGGAGTCGGCAAGACCCACCTCGCGGTGTCGCTGCTCCGCCACATCATCCTCGAGCGGGGGATCTCGGTGAACGCGCGCTTCGAATACGTGCCGCGGCTGCTCCGGGAGGTTCAGCGGGTGTGGAACGATCCCCTGCTGATCGACGAACGCCGGTTGGCGGAGGTCACGCGCGCCGAGATCGTGGTCCTCGACCAGCTCGGGGCGGACACCGGATGGGACAAGCGGGTGCAGGAGCGGTTCCTCTACATCCTGAACCGATGCATCCAGGGGAACGGCTTCCTGATCTGTACGACGGCGTTTCCGCTGGAGGCGGCCCAACAATCGACCCTTGCCGACCAGATCACCGTACGCGGGGTTTCGCTGCTGCACGAGGCCTGCCGGGTCGTTCCGATGCCCGGCGAGGACTATCGCGATAAGGTCATCAATCCCGGGCTGAGCGTTTAACCGCCCGACGCACCATCGAAGGAGATTTCAGGTCATGCGCACCCTTCTCACCGCACTCATCCTTTCCGTGGGGATGCCGGTTCTGGGACTCGCCCAGAGTCCGGACCCCGACAAGCCACGCCCGATCCCGATCCGGGACAGCGTCTTCATCGAGGACCTCACCTGGATGGAAGTGCGCGACCTGATCGCGGGCGGCAAGCACACCGCCATCGTCGCGAGCGGCGGCGTCGAGCAGAACGGTCCCTACCTGGTCACCGGCAAGCACAACGTGCTGCTCAGGGGCGTGACCGAAGCGATCGCCCGGGACCTCGGGAACGCGCTGGTGGCTCCGATTCTCAAGCTGGTGCCCGAGGGCGACTTCGATCCGCCGACGGGTCACATGCGCTATCCGGGGACCGTGGGCCTCAGCGAGGAGACGTTCCGGGCGGTGCTCCGCGACGTGGCTTCGAGCCTCAGGGCCAGCGGCTTCGACCACATCATCTTCCTCGGTGACAGCGGCGGCAACCAGGCCGGGATGCAGGCGGTCGCAGAAGAAATGCACGCCAAGTGGAACGGATCTCCCGGCGTTCACTTCATTCCCGAGTTCTACGACGTGATGGGTCTCCGGACCTGGCTCGCCGACAACGGCATCAACGAGGAGCCGGAGGGAATCCACGACGAGTTCGCGATGGCGGCGATGATGGCGGCGGTGGATCCGAACTCCATCCGCCCCTCGGAGCGGCGCCAGGCCGGCCTCTTCCGGATCAACGGCGTGGATCTCGATCCGCTGGACGAGACCATCGCCTGGGGCCTGCGCCTCTTCCGGCACCGCTCCGAGGTGACGGTGAAGGCGATCAAGGCAGCGATCGCCTCCCACACGACGAACTAGCGCAACGCCGGCTTGGAACGCCGGCACGCGCTGCGCAAGAGCGCAGCGCACGGCGCGACGCCGACCGGCGCGATGGCGCTCCGCTCGTGCGCCATCCTGGCGAATGAGGTCCGTCTCGCCGCCCGCCTTCGGCGGGCTGTGCCGGCTGAAGCCGGCCCAGGTGGCGCCACCTCGGAGCGCCGGCCTCCGGCCGGCATCGCGCGGGAGCGCGAAACCCGCGCTAATGGCGCTCCTCCCCCTGAAGGTGGAGCCCACCTCCGGCTCGTTTCGGGCGGCGCGCTGCCGTTCCCGGTTGGGCTCACGCCATGGGATTCGGCTGCCGGGTGCGTTTCGCGGCCTGCGGCCGCGATGCCGGCCGGAGGCCGGCGCTCCGAGCTCGAGCCGTTCCCGCCGTTTTCATGCCCGGCGGGGTGTGCCGGAGGACCGATCATGACGGTTTCTCCTGGTGGGGGCATCGGGCCTTGCGTGCGGCAATGACCTTCTTCGAGAGGCACCGGGACCGCTTCGCTCGCGCTGAGTCGTTCTGTCGCCGGCTGACGGTGGCGCCCGCGGTCCTGGGCGGCGTCGCGCTCGCGGTGCTGCTCGGGATCACCGTGGCCGAGGTCTTCTGGCGCTACGTCCTGAACGATTCCCTGCTCTGGATCGAGGACGTTTCCACGATGTCGCTCGCGGTCGTGGTGGCCGCGGCGATCGCCCACGGGGCGCGTGAGGGTTCGCACGTGTGCGTCAACCTCATCGGGCGTTTCACGGGCCGGCGGGTCACGCGGATCACGGACGCCGTCGCCCGGCTGCTCGGCGTGGCGGTCACCGCGATCGCGGCTTATGCCCTGTTCGTCCACGGCAGTTGCGGCCTTCCCTGCGGCGCGGTGACCGGCAGCGTGTCGATACCGCACCCGCCGTTCTACTACGCGCTGGGCGCGTCGGTGGCCATCTACGGGTTGCTGCTCGCGTCCCAGCTGTTGCTGGGGCTCGCCGCCTGGAACGCGGAAGACCCCAACGAACCGGCCGAGTGATGGGCGGAACCGAAATCGCCCTCCTGGGCTTCGCCGCGCTCCTCGTCCTGCTCCTGATCCGCGTACCCGTGGGGCTCGCGATGCTGATGGTGGGCCTGGCGGGAATCGCCGGGATCCGGCCGGGCGCCGTCGTGCCGGTGGTGGCGGGAGAGATGTTCGCGGTGTCTTCGCGGTATCCGCTCACCATCCTGCCGCTGTTCATGTTGATGGGCAACCTGGCCGTCGTCTCCGGGATGAGCCACGACCTGTACCGGGCCGCGCATGGCTGGCTCAGCCGCGTCCGGGGCAGCCTCGCGTCCGCGTCGATCATCGCGTGCGCCGGGTTCTCGGCTCTCTCGGGCTCGTCGCTGGCCGCCGCCCTGACCATGGGCCGCGTGTCGCTCCCCGAAATGCGGCGGTTCCGCTACGACGACTCCCTGGCGACGGGGGCCATCGCGGCCGGCGGAACGCTCGGCATCCTGATCCCGCCCTCGGCGGGACTCGTCATCTACGGAATCATCACCGAGGAGAGCATCGGACGCCTGTTCATGGCGGGGGTGCTGCCCGGGATTCTGCTCACCCTCCTGTTCGTCCTCGCCGTCTGGATCGTCGTCAGGCGCGACCCCGGCAAGGCGCCGTACTCCCGGGCGCCCGTTTCGTGGCGGGACCGTCTCCGGGCCACCGGGAGGGCGCTGTGGATCCTGGGGATCGTCATCGTGACCATCGGCGGGATCTACGCCGGCGTCTTCTCCGCCATCGAGGCGGCGGGCGTGGGAGCGATGCTGACGCTGGTCGCGGCCGCCGTGCGGCGAGCGCTGAACCGGAAGACCGTGGTCGAGGTGGTCGGCTCCACCCTGAAGGCGAGCGGCACCGCCTTTCTGGTGCTGGCCGGCGCGTTCGTGTTCAAGGTCTTCCTCGGACTCAGCGGAATCGCGTTCGCCGCCTCGGACTGGGTCGGCCAGCAGGGGTTTTCGGGCGCTCAGGTCGTCGCGCTGGTGCTCGTCATGTTCATCGTGCTCGGCACCTTCCTCGACGGCTTCGCGATGCTCGTGCTGACCGTTCCCCTGGTGCAGCCGATTCTCGAGTCGCTGGGCGTCGACATGATCTGGTTCGGGGTGATGATCGTCGTCACCCTCGAGATGGGCCTGATCTCGCCGCCGGTCGGCCTGAACATCTTCGTCGTCAAGGGCGTCGCCCCCGACGTGCCGGTCCGTACGATGTTTCGCGGCATCGCGCCGTTCTGGCTCGCGCTGCTCGCGGCGCTGATTCTGATCGCGCTGCTGCCCGGACTGGCCACCGACCTGCCGAACGCCATGTACGGGTGAGCGGAGGCTCCCCTCGGAATGCGGTGCTCCATAATGGGGAGTCCCGACAGCAGGCCGTCCCATCCCGATGGGCACGGCGTCCGGACGGGGGGTGAGGATGGGCGCACGTGAGTCCCGTTCCCGCACGGAACGGGCCGGGATGGGGATAGCGGAGTGACGGCGGGCCCCGGCGAGGACCTCCGCTACGAGGTCCACGACCGGCCTCCCTGGCCCATCGCGCTGGCGCTCGGTCTGCAGTTCGCGGCCCTGTGCGTGAACGGGACCGTGCTCCTGCCGACGATCGCGTTTCGCGCCGGCGGCGCCGAGGCGCTCGTGTCCTGGGCGGTCTGCGTCTCGGTATTCGTCTGCGGCGTCTCCGCGATCGTGCAGGCGCTGCGGGTGGGCCGGGTCGGGGCGGGTTACGCGCTGACGCACGTCAGCTCGGCGATCTTCGTCGCCGTCTGCGCGGAGGCTCTGATCCGGGGAGGGCCGGGGCTGCTCGCCACGCTGGTCGTCGTTTGTGCGGTTGTCCAGGCGGTGGTCTCCGCGCGGCTCTCGCTGCTCCACCGGCTCTTCACCCCCGCCGTCACGGGTACAGTTCTCATGCTCCTCCCCGTGACCGTCATGCCGATTCTCTTCGGCATGCTGAACGAGCTGCCCGCCGGCGCGCCCCCGCTGGCCGCGCCGCTGAGCGCCGGCGTGACGATCTGCGCCACCGTGGGGCTGACGCTCCGGGGGAGGGGAGCGCTGCGCCTCTGGGCCCCGGCGACCGGCATCGTCGCCGGTTCGCTCGTCGGCGCCTGGTTCGGCATCTACGACACGGGACGGGTCGCGAATGCCGCCTGGATCGGCCTTCCGGCCGTCCGGCTCCCCGGCCTGGACCTCGACTTCGGGCCCGCGTTCTGGGGACTGCTGCCGGCGTTCCTGTTCGTGACGCTGGTCGGCTCGACCAAGTCGGTCGCCGTCGCGGTCGGCGCCCAGCGGGTGGCGTGGCGCCGGCCCCGCGCGGTCGACTACCGGGCCGTGCAGCGCGCCCTCACCGCGGAAGGCGCCGGCAACCTCCTGGCGGGCGTGGCGGGAACGATGCCCGCCACGCAGTATCCGGGCGCGGTGGCCGCCGTCGAAGTCACGGGCGCCGGAGCGCGCAGCATCGGCGTGGTGGCCGGATCGGCTTTCGTTGTCCTGGCGTTCCTGCCGAAGGCGCTCGCTCTCGTGCTCGCGATCCCCGGCGCCGTCGTGGCCGCCGCCATCGCCGTGGTCATGGCGACCCTGTTCACGGTCGGGATGCGGGAAGTCGTGACGAGCATGGGGACGAACACGCGCAACGGCCTGATCGCGGGCCTCTCGTTCTGGACCGGTGTCGCGTTCGAGTTCGACATGATCTTTCCCGAGTTCTTCGCGGTGTTCGCTGGCGGCTTGCTGAGCAACGGGCTGATCACCGGCGGCCTGGTCGCGTTCGGGCTCACGGTGCTGACGGTGCGCCGGAAGACCCGGCTCAGGGGCCGGCTCGACGGTTCCGAGTTGCCCAGGATCACCGAGTTCGTTCGGGGGTTCGCCGCCTCGAACGGCCTGGAGGCGGCGCGGGGACGGCTGGAAGCCGCCACCGAGGAGGCGCTGCTGACGCTCCTGCAGTCCCGCCGGGACTCGGAGGAAACAGAGGAAACGGCAGACGGCGGGGGACGCGAACTGCTGGTGACCGCCCGCCGGGAGGACGGCGAAGCGGTTCTGGAGTTCAGGGTCGGGACGGCAAGCGGCGACGAGCTCAATCTTCAGGACCGCCTCGCCTGGCTGGGCACGCCGACCAGGGCGGAACGTCTGGATCAGGAGATCTCCCTGCGGCTGCTCCGGCACTTCGCGTCCTCGGTGCGACACCAGCAGTTTCACAACACGGACGTCCTCACTCTCCGTGTCTCGGCCACCTCGCCGCGTGCGTCCTGAAGCGGCGCCCGTGGGGCGGATTCTCGTGCTTGCGGCCGGATGGCTCGCCGCCTCCGGATGCGGAGGAGCGCCGGATACCAGGGAGCTTTCGCTGGCGCACTTCCTGGCCGCGGATCACCCCCTGAACGAGGCCGTGTTCACGCCCCTGGCCCAGGAGCTCGCCGAGCTTTCGGACGGCAGACTGACGGTTCGGCAGTTCCCCGCGGGCGCCCTGAACTCGTCGCCCGCGGCGCAGTACTCGATTCTGGTCAGCGGGGTGGCCGACATCGCCCTCGCGGTGCCTTCCTACACCGCCGACCTCTTTCCGAAGACCGACCTGATCGGCACGCCGGGCATCTGCAAGACCACGAGGGACTGCACCGAAGCTCTCCACCGCGCCCTGCCGGTCCTCGAGCGGGAGTACGACGCGAAGGTCCTGGGGATCTGGTCCAATGACGCCCCGGTGCTGCTCACCCGCGACACCCCGGTGCGGACCCTCGAAGACATGCGCGGGCTCAAGATCCGGGTCTCCTCACGGAGCCTTATCCCGTTCATCGAGGCGCTCGGCGCCAGCGCCGTCATGCAGCCGGGTACGGTGGTCCACCAGAGCCTGACCACCGGGGTCATCGACGGCGTCGCCATCTCTCCCTCGGGGATCAGCACCTTCCAGTTGCACGAACCGGCCAACTACCTGACCGACTGGCTTCCCGCGTCCGGGTTGCCGTTCGTGCTGCTGATGAATCGGGGTGTGTACGCGTCCCTGGCTCCCGAGCAGCAGCGGTGGATCGATGAGGCCGCCGACGCCTCCCTGTCCGTGGCCGGGGCCGAGGCGTACGGACGCGCCGGCGCCGAGGCCCTGCGGATGGCCGAGGCAGCCGGCGTCGAGTTCATCCGTCTCGCCGAGGGCGAAAGGCGCCGCTTCGAGCAGGCGGTCGCCTCCGTCCGCGAGGCCGGGTTGGCGCGGCCGGTGGGCGACATGACCGCCGGCGAGATCCTTCGCCTCTTCGGCGCGACGCCCTGAGCGAGCCGCGCTCGCCCCTTCCTGGGCGATGTCCTGCGCCGTTGGGGTTCAGGCCGTCGCCTGCCTTCATCGCCATCCCCACCCCGTTCGTCACCCCGCGGCAGGCGCCTGAAGCGTCAGCCCGAAGCGCTCTCCCTCTACCGCTACCTCTTCCTGCTACCCAGGATCGCGGCGCGGCGCGCCTTCGATTCCCTTGAGAACCAGGTGTCCAGGAACCGCTCGCGCTTCCCGGCGGCCTGGCTCAGGGCCCGCTCGGCAAACCCGCCGCGAAGCTCCCGCTTGGTGTGGGCGTAGGCCTCGCGAGGCAGGGCGCCCAGCTCTTCGGCCCGCTCGGCCGCCTGCGCCGCCAGCGCGTCCGGTTCGGCCAGTTCGTGGAGGAAGCCGTTCGCGAGGGCGTCCTCGGGTCCCGTGAGCCGGCCGCGCAGGAGCACCTCCGCGGTCCGCTCCGGCGGAACGGCCGCCCGCAGGACCTCGAAAGCCGCCGCCGGGAAGACGACCCCGAGCTGCACTTCGGAGACGCCGATCCGGTAGGCGCCGGTGGCTCCGATGCGGACGTCGCAGGCGGTTGCCAGGATCGCGCCGCCCGCCACCGCATGGCCGTTCACCGCGGCGACGGTGGGGCAGGGGAAGAGGAAGAGCCGGCGGACGAGTTCGTCGAAGGCGTCGACGAACTCACCCATTTCGTCCCGGCGCTCCGGCAGTCCCGCAAGGTCGAGACCCGCTGAGAAGAAACGGTCGTGCCCGGTCAGGACCAGCGGCCGGCCGCTCCGTTCCGCCTCATCGAGGCTCGCCCCCAGCCTGGCGACCAGCACCGGATCGAGGGCGTTCGCCGGCCCGTGGCGCATCGCGACGACGAGGGCCGACGGCGCGGACGACACGGGCCGGGGGAGCCGGACTGGCCTGGCGGGCCGCTACTCGAGCCCGGCCAGGACTTCCATCAGCGGTTCGTAGTCCTCACGGATCTGGTAGTCGTAGTTGACGTACTGAAGGATGCCCTCACGGTCGATCACGAAGGTCGCGCGCGACGCGTAGGTCGCCCCGTTGATCTCGAGCGGCGTCACGCCGTAGGCGCCCACCACTTCCGCCTGGCGGTCCGACAGCAGAACGAGTCCCGGCAGCTCACCCTCGGCGGCCGGCGCCACCATCATTCCGGATTCCTCGCCCATGTTCTGGAGCCAGTTCCACTGGGAGAAGGGGGTGTCCACGCTGATTCCGAAGACCTGGGTGTCCGCATCCAGAAACTTCTGGATGTCGTCCTTGTAGGACGAAAACTGGAGCGTTCAACCACCCGTCCAGTCGGCCACGTAGAAGGCCAGGACGATGTTCTTCTTGCCCAGGGCAGCCGTCAGATCGAGTTTCGTTGCGCCCGGCGATTCGCCCGCACTTGAAGGCAGCGGATTCGGGAACATGGGCGCCTTGTCTCCCACCCTGAGCGAGACGTCCTGCGCCATGGCGTCAGGAATGCCCGTGACCGCGGCCAGCCCGGCCACGAGCCCGACGGCCAGGAGGCCGGACAGTCGGCGGCGCTTGATGTGTTTCATGGAGAACCTCCCTCGGTTGCACCATCTGGTTCGGAGTGCGGATCATGCCCGCTGGCCGTGCCCGCCGCAAGAGTGGCGGTTCCCGCGGCGCGGCTCCGGGCCTCTCGGCCGCGCGAACCGGGACCCGGCGGTGCTATTCTGATTTTGATCGGTTCTCGTTCCAGAAAGGCCTTCAGCTACCCGTGACACTGTCCTTCCGCGCCCGCCTCGAGGCGGAAGTGCGCGAACTCGAGGAAGAGCTGCACCTGCGGCTTCCCAAACAGATCAAGGAGGCCCGCGAGCACGGCGACCTGTCGGAGAACGCGGAGTACGAAGCCGCGAAGGAACGGCAGAACTACGTCGCCGTCCGCCTCGCGCAACTCAAGGGCCGGCTCGCCGACCTGTCCATGGTGAGCATGGACAACATTCCGGCGGACCGGGTGTCGCTCGGCAGCCAGGTCGCGGTCGTGGACCTGGACACCGACGAGGAGTTCCGGTACGAACTGGTGGTCAGCGAGGACGTGGACGCCGCGGCGGGCAAGGTATCCACCGGCTCCCCCATCGGGAGAGCGCTCATGGGAGCGCGCGTGGGAGATGAGGTGAGCGTGCACACGCCGCTCGGCGAGCGCGAGTTCGAGATCCGCGAACTCCGCACGATCCACGACCGGGATTCCTCTTGAGACCGCCACACCGACGCCGCCGGGCCATCACCGCGGTCGGGCTCGCTCTCGCGGTCGCGGGACCGCCGTCGGTCGCGACGGCCGCTCCGGACGTCCACCAGGTGGACGTGGTGGACATCATCCACTCGGTGTCCGCCCGCCGGGTGCTGACCACGATCTCGGCGGCGGAGGAGGCCGGCGCCGGGCTCGTCCTGATCCGGCTCGACACTCCGGGAGGCCTCGACACCGCGATGCGGGAGATCATCGAGGCGATCCTGAACAGCGCGGTGCCGGTTGCCGTCTTCGTGGGTCCCTCGGGCTCCCGGGCCGCCTCCGCCGGCTACCTGATCACCCTGGCGGCCGACGTCTCGGGGATGGCGCCGGGGACCAACATGGGCGCCGCGACCCCCGTCGCCGGGACCGGCGGCGAGATGCCCGAGACCCTGAGCCGGAAGGTCGAGTCCGATGCCGCAGCCTATCTGAGGTCCATCGCCGAGCGCCGGGGGCGCGACGTCGCCCTCGCCGAGCAGGGCGTCACGGAGGCGCGCAGCTGGACGGCCACGGAAGCGCTGGAGGCCGGCCTCATCGATCTCGTGGCCGACGACACCGAGGACTTCCTGGCCGCCGTCCACGGCCGGACCGTGACCCGGATCGACGGCGCCGAGGTCACGCTCGATACCGCCGGCGCGCTGATCGTCGAGACCGAGATGAGCTTCCGGGACCGGGCGCTTTCGGTGATCGCCAACCCGAATCTGGCGGTGCTGCTGGGGATGATCGGCCTGCTCGGGCTCTACCTCGAGTTCTCGAACCCCGGCCTGCTCTTTCCGGGCATTCTCGGAGGCATCGCCCTCCTGCTGGCCGCCTTCGGCCTCAACTTCCTGCCGGTCAGTCTTCTCGGAGTGCTGCTGCTGCTCGCCGGTATCGGTCTCCTGACCGCCGAGGCGCTCACGCCGTCGTTCGGCATAATGGGGCTGTCGGGAGCGGTGGCGCTGGTGATCGGCCTTCTTTTCTTCTTCGAGGAGCAATCCCTGCCCACGCCCGCGCTGACGCTGACCTGGGGACTCGTCCTTCCGTCCGTCCTGGTATTCGTGGTGCTGGTGTTCTTCCTCGGTCAACTGGTGGTTCGCGCCCAGCGCCGCCCCGCGGTGACCGGGCGGGAGGGGATGATCGGTCTCGTCGCCACCGTCCGCAGCGACATTCCGCCGGGCGGCGAGGGCAAGGTGTTCGTCCACGGCGAGTTCTGGGACGCCGTCGCCGCGGCGCCGGTGAGCGCCGGCGAGCGCGTGAAGGTGCTGGAGGTGGAGGGGCTGATCCTCCGCGTCGGCCCGGCCTCCGAAGACCCTCTCCACAAGCAAGGAGCTGACTCATGACTTTCGGACTTCCCCTGGGAGCCCTGGTAGCCATCGCTTTCGCGGTGATCTTCGTTCTCAACTGGATCAAGGTCCTGAACGAATACGAGCGCGGGGTGATCTTCCGGTTCGGCAAGCTGTTGCCCGCACCCCGGGGTCCGGGACTGGTGCTGGTCTTCGCCCCCATCGATCGGCTCGTCCGCATCAGCCTGCGGCTCGTGGCCTTCGACGTCCCGCCACAGGACATCATCACCCGCGACAACGTGTCCGTGAAGGTGAACGCGGTGGTCTTCTTCCGGGTGGTAAACCCGACGAAGGCGGTCGTCGAGGTCGAGGACTACCTCTATGCGACATCGCAGCTCGCGCAGACCACCCTCCGCAGCGTCCTCGGTCAGGTGGACCTCGACGACCTGCTCTCGCAGCGCGACTCACTGAACGTCCAGTTGCAGGGCATCCTCGACAAGAGCACCGATCCCTGGGGGATCAAGGTGGCGTCCGTCGAGGTCAAGCACGTGGACCTCCCCGGAGAGATGACCCGGGCGCTGGCGCGCCAGGCGGAAGCCGAGCGCGAGAAGCGCGCCAAGGTCATCCACGCCGAGGGCGAGTTCCAGGCCTCCGCGCAGCTTGCCCGAGCCGCCGAAGTCGTGGGCACGCATCCGCTGGGCGCCCAGCTTCGTTACCTGCAGACGCTGACCGAGATCGCCACGGAGAAGAACTCGACCATCATCTTCCCCCTCCCGCTCGACCTGGTGAAACCCTTCCTCGAGTTGCGCACGGGCAAGGACTCCTCGAAGGACTGACGGCCCCGGTTTGATCCCGCGGGCGTCCGCCGGACCAAGTACCTTCAAGTAACGCTTTAGAAATTCTCCGTAACTTCTGTTAGTGTCATGACAAAGGTGCGGGGAAGCGCTGCGCACGGAGCGCCCTGACCCGCCATCCTCCGGGAGGTTTCCATGCACGGCCACCACGACAGCGACCACTACGACGTCCAGTTCACGACGCGGCAACTCGTCATGTTGTTCGGCCTGCTCATCGTGATCGTGGTGGGCGTCTTCGTCGGGGGGATCGTCATCGGACGCGGCATGGCTCCGGATGCGGCGGAGGCGATGATGGCCCGCCGCACGAGCCCGGCCCCGGTTCCCCCGGCCGCGAAGGCGGCCCCCGCCTCCGTCGCCGAGGCGCCCAGGGAAGACACCCTCCGCCTGCCGATCCGCTCCGAGCCGCAACCTGCCGCGAGGACCGCGGCCCGTGCTCCGGCCCCGGAGACGACGGCCCGGAATCAGCAGGCCCGGGCTGCCCGGCCCGCGACTTCGGCCCCGGCACGAGCGACTCCGGCGGCGCGGCCTCCGGCCCGCACGGCCTCCACGAGCCCCGAGCAGCTCGCGAACCGGACCCTCGCGGCTCCCGAACCGCGCGCCGCGAACCCGGCGCCGGCACGGGCGGCCGACCCACCGCAGGCGGCCGCCGCCGGGAAGTTCACCATCCAGGTCGCCGCTTTCCGCGACCGCGCCGCGGCCGAGCGGATGCTGGAGCAGCTCGCCGCGCGGGGAATCGAGGGGTACCTGGAGGGCACTCCCGCGGGGATCTTCCGGGTGCGCGTCGGCCAGTTCGAAAGCCGGGAAGCGGCCCGGGCGGTCGCGGCGCGGCTCGAAAGCGAGCAGTTCGCGACCCTGGTCACGAGCCGGTAGCGACGGCGTCCGGGAGTCTCCGGACACCGCTGGCCGCACTAGAATTCGAGCCTTCCCGCCGGCGGAGAACCACTCATGAGTCAGGAACTGCTCGACCGTTACCAGGACCTGTGCGGTCGCGCCGTCGTCGCCCGGGGGTTTCTTTGACCGGGATCGCCTGAGCGAGGAGATCGGCCAGCTCGACGAGCGCCTGAGCGATCCGGCGGTGTGGTCGGCTTCGGGGGACGGCGAGGCGCTGTCCCGGCGCCGCGCGAGCGCGCTCGCCGAGCTGGAGCGGAGCAACGCCTTCGAGCGGTCGGTGGAGGAGGTCGAGACGCTGGCCGAATGGACCCGCGAGGGTGAAGACGTCGAGGAGGACTTCCGAGAGCATCTGGACCGCCTCGAGAACCAGCTCGACGAGTTCGAACTGCGACGGCTGTTCGCCGGCGAGCACGATGCCGAGGACGCGATCGTCACCATCAACCCCGGCGCCGGCGGAACCGACGCCCAGGACTGGGCGGAGATGCTCCTGGGCATGTACATCCGCTGGGCCAGGGGCCGGGGGTTCGAGATCGAGCTTCTGGACCGCCAACCCGCGGAGGAAGCGGGCATCAAGGGCGCCACCTTCGAGGTCAAGGGCGATCACGCCTACGGCCGCCTGCGCGTCGAGTCGGGAGTCCACCGCCTCGTCCGGATGTCCCCGTTCGATACCCAGCACCGCCGTCACACGTCGTTCGCCTCGGTGGCCGCCTTTCCCGACCTCGACGACCGGATCGAGATCGAGATCGAGGAGGGCGACCTCCGCATCGATACCTTCCGGGCGAGCGGGAAGGGCGGCCAGCACGTGAACGTCACCGACTCCGCCGTCCGCATCACCCACCTGCCGACGGGAATCGTGGTCTCCTGCCAGAACGAGCGCTCCCAGCACCGGAACCGGGACAGCGCCATGAAGGTCCTGCGGGCGCGTCTCCACGACCGGGCGGTGCGCGAGCGCAAGGCCCGGGAGGAAGCGGAGAAGGAGAGCCTCGGGGACAACACCTGGGGGAACCAGATCCGGTCCTACGTGTTCCAGCCTTACCGCATGGTGAAGGACCACCGCACCAACCACCAGGTGGGCGACGTGGACCGGGTGATGAACGGCGACCTCGACGGCTTCATCAAGGCCGGCCTGACCCTTGCCGCATCATCGACGTCGAGCGGTTCGGGAGCGGGGGCGCGTGACGGTCCAGGTTCCCGCCGTCCAGGCTCGTAGCGCCGGTCCCCCGCTCCCGAACCGCCCGGCGCTTCGCGCCGCAAATCGAAACTCTCTCGCGCGCAGGGGCGCGCTTCGGCGAGTTCCGATTTGTCGTTACTTTCTTGTGAAAGGGGGTAACCCCCTTTCACGCATTCCCCCGAAACTGCGGGCAGCGAACTGAGTTCGCTGCCGACAGCTTCCTTGCCTTGTTCACGGTCGCAGGAGTCCGATTTGTCCTGGGTGCGCTCCGCGAACTTACAATCTCGCCATGCGTACTTACCTCGGTTCCGGTTCCCTGCTCGCCATCCTGCTGCTCGCCGGGACCGCCTGTACGAGCGGTCCCGCGCCGTTCGACGAAGCGGCGTGGCGCGAAGGGGAGGAGGCCTACCGCCAGCGGGTCGAGGAGCAACTGACGGCGGACGGGAGCTGGTTGACGGTGGCCGATCTGCACTTCCTCACCGTCCGCGATCACGTTGTCGGTAGCGGTGAGGACGCCGACCTGCGCCTGCCCGACCGGTTCCCCGAGGTGGCGGTGACGGTTTCCTGGACGGCGGAGGGCAAGGCGATCGCCCGCGTGGCCGAGGGAGTGACCGCGACCGTGGGAGGCGAGCCGTTCACCGAAGGCGAACTCGTGCTGGGCGAGGACGGTGCGCTCCACCTCGATGACCGCCTCTGGTTCTGGCTTCACTACAGCGGTGAGCGCCGCGCCCTGCGGCTGCGCGACCTCGACAACCCGTTGCGCGCGAACTTCACCGGCCGGAAGTGGTTCCCGCTCGATCCGCGGTTCCGCGTAACCGGCGCCTTCGAGCGTTTCCCCGAGCGGCGCCACGTGGAGGCGATCAACATCCGGGGGGACATCGAGGAGTACGTCTCCGACGGGGAGTTCGTCTTCGACTGGGAGGGGCAGGAGGTCCGGATGATGGCCTTCACGCGTGCGAACGGCAACCTGTTCTTCGTCATGTCGGACGGCACGAGCGGAGCGGAGACCTATCGCGCGGCGCGTTTCCTGACCGCGCCGCCGCCCGAGGACGGGCGCGCCGTGGTGGACTTCAACCGCGCGGTGAACCCGCCCTGCGGTTTCAACGCCTTCACCACCTGTCCCACGCCCCCGTCGCAGAACCGGCTGCCCATGCGCGTCGAAGCCGGGGAGCTGGCGTACCACCCCGCTTTCGCGAACACCGACTGACACCCGTTGGGCGTAGGCATCTCGGTGGCCCTCGACCGTGAGGTCGCCGGGGTCATCCCCGAGGATTTCGAGGGGTACGCCCTCAATCAGGCGCGCTGGGAACTCTCGG
>JAJEFG010000067.1 GCA_022820545.1 Acidobacteriota bacterium
CATTACGGGCCTTCGGCCCGGGCGGGCAAGATGCCCGCGCTCCCAGGAAAGGCCCCTTCGCTGCGCAGGACCACTTTCATGCCTTCGGGGTGGGCCGGCACCGGACCATGAGCGTTTGGCGTGTCCGGGGTTCGGTCACGCGGACTCGGCGACCACCGATGGATTCCCGCTTACGCGGGAATGACGGCGATAACGCTTGTTCGTCATTCCCGCGAAGGCGGGAATCCATCGGCGTTCGCCGCTCGCGCATGACGGGGCGCCGGACACGCCAACGCCAGCGTCCAGGTCGTCATTCCCGCCGTCGCGGGAATTCATTGATTTTGTTATGAATTGTGCGGCGCACAGTCATTAACCGACCACGCGTGCACGGATGCGGGAATCCGTCGGGATTGCCCCAAGCGGCAGATGACGACGGCGGGCAGCTACGTTGCGACAGGTCGTGGCCAGCGACGGCTCCCGGATTGGCGAATGGGGGGCCATGGGGGTATCGTCCGCAGGGGTGTCCTGCCGCGCACGCAGAATGTGAGGGATTCCATGGCGGAGCTCGAAATCAACGGCGTCTCCATCCAGGACGACTACTCCGAGACCTTCAGCGGCCGTCTCGCGCGGATCCTGGTGACGAGCGTCAACCGGCGATGGGCGCTGGAAGCGGCCATGGAGACCAAGGGGCTGGGGCGCTCGGCCACGTCGCCGCCGTGCGAGGCGACCCTGGAGCGGGAGGTGGGGCCGGACGAGACCCCCGACGGCCGGCCGGGATTCATCATCCAGATGATGGACCGCAAGCTCGAGCAGCTCACCCAGTGCCTGGTGCTCCGGATTCGCAAGGGGGCCATCCCGAATCCGAAGACCAGCGTGTTCGACGCTCTGCCGCCGGAGCTGGCCGAGGAGTCGATCGATATCGAAGGCACCATCATCCAGCGCTTCGGGGACGGCTACGAGGAGGCGGTCGAGGCGTTCGGCCGCAAGCTCTACCGCGTGCCGAAGATGGACGGAGCGTTCCACGTCGAGCGCAGCTTCGGCGTCGTCGGCCAGGCCGTCACCGGGGGCATGTTCCTGATCCTCGCCGAGTCCGACGAGATCGCGCTCGCCGCGGCGGAGGCGTCGCTGGAAGCGGTGTCGCAGATTCCGCTGGTGGTGGTCAAGAACGCGGCGAGCGGCTCCAAGGTGGGCGCCAGGAACTACCGGGACATGGTCGCCACCACCAATCATCACTACTGTCCGCTCCTCGCCGGCGACGCCGACAGCGCGCTTCCGGATTCGGTCCGGTGCGTCTACGAGATCATCGTCAGCGCGCCCCGCCTGGAGGAAGTCCGCGAGGGCATGCGGGTCGGTATCGAGGCGGCCACTTCGATCGACGGAGTGAAGCAGATCCATACCGCCAACTACGGCGGCAAGCTGGGCAAGGGAAAGATCTACCTGCACGGCCTGTTCGAGTAGCCGTTTCGGCGCCCGCATGCCGATTCGCGCCGACCGCCATGTCTCCGTTCGGGCGCCCGCCAGGCTGCACATGGGCTTCGTCGATCTCCACGGCGGCGAGGGTCGCCGGTACGGAAGCCTCGGGCTCGCGCTGGACGAACCGTTCACCCGCGTGCGCCTGAGCCGTGATTCCGGAGTCGCCGCCGAAGGGCCGGACGCGGCCCGCGCGGCCCGCTACGCCACGTCGCTGGCAGAGCGCTTCGACCTCCGCGAAGGGGTGCGAATCGACGTGGAGGAGGCCATCCCGCCGCACGCCGGGCTGGGCTCCGGGACCCAGCTCGCCCTGGCGGTCGGCACGGGTCTGGCGAAGCTGTTCGATCTCCACGTGCCCACCGTCGAGATCGCGGCCGCCCTCGATCGGGGCACCCGCTCCGGTCTCGGAATCGGGCTGTTCGACCACGGTGGCTTTGTGGTCGACGGCGGATCGGCCGGCGACGGTGTTCCGCCGCCGGTCATCGCCAGGCAGCCGTTCCCCCCCGAGTGGCGCCTGCTGCTCGTGTTCGATCGCAGCCGGCAGGGGCCGTACGGAGAGGCGGAGATCGAGAAGTTCGCCGCGCTCCTCGAGTTTCCGGAGGCCGACGCGGCGGAGCTCTGCCGCCTCGTGTTGATGTGCGCCCTGCCCGGTGTGGTGCAGACCGACCTGGATGCCTTCGGGGAGGCGGTCGGCCGGGTCCAGGCGCGGGTGGGCGATCACTTCGCCGGTGTGCAGGGCGGGCGCTTCGCGAGTCCGGGGGTGAGCCGGGTGCTGGAGTGGCTGGACTCGCGCGGCATGAAGGCCGTCGGGCAGAGCTCCTGGGGTCCCACCGGCTTCGCGGTCTGTCCCAGCGCGCCGGCGGCGTGCCGCCTGAAGGCGGAGGCGGAGGCCCGGTTCGGCCCCGAGTTCGGGTTGGACTTTGCCGTCACCCGCGCGCGCAACCACGGCGCCCACGTCGAGAGCACTCTCCCCGCGCACTGACCGGCGAGGCTGCGCCCGAGACCGACGAGGCATGTGATGCCTTTCCCGGGAGCGCGGGCATCCTGCCCGCCCGGGCCGGAGGCCCGTAGTGGACGACCCGCCGGAGGCCCGTAGTTGTTCAAGCGGGCAAGATGCCCGCGCATGGAACTACCGATAACCTGTTGATTTCTCGTCGGTGCATTCATCAACCATCGTAGG
>JAJEFG010000038.1 GCA_022820545.1 Acidobacteriota bacterium
CCACGGGGGCGGGCAACGCCTACAGCTCGGGCCTGGACCTGTATGACCTGCGCGCGTTGTGGCAGGGCAAGCGCCGGCTCTACGAAGGCGGGTCGGCGCGGGAGATCGTGACGCTGCTGCGCCAGGCGCCCCAGGTCACCGTGGCCGCGGTCAACGGCTGGGCCTTGGGCGGCGGCCTCGTGCTGGTGAACGGCCATGACCTGGCCATCAGCGCGGACACGGCGCAGTTCGGCATGCCGGAGATCATCCGCGGGAGCTACGGCGCCACCGCCACGCCCACCCTCTTCCGCAGCGGCATCCCCTTCAAGAAGGCCTTCTACATCCAGCTCACCGGAGAGAACCTGGACGGGGCCGAGGCCGAGCGCCTGGGGCTGGTGTCCAAGACGGTGCCGGAGAAGGAGCTGATCCCGTTCGTGCGGGAGTTCGCCGCCACCATCGCGACACGCCACCCGGCGACCCTGGAGCACGCCAAGATCGCCGCCTACACGTCCATGGACCTGGACAACAGCCGGGGCCTCCTGGTGGACGAGATCATCTCCCACCGCATGCGCGTGTACACCAACCCGCTGAACGACGTGGAGGGCTACCTGCAGTCGCAGAAGGGCGGCGGCAACGTGGGCTACGAGAAACCCGACGCGAAGAAGTCATAGGGGGGGTTCAAACCCGCCCCTATCCGCGTCTCACTGTCGGCCTGGAAAGGCCGCTGGCAGCAGGAACTCGCATGCCGAAGAACGAACCTGAGAACACCAACGGCGCCCCCCGGCTGCTGGAGGGATACCGGGCGCTTGACCTCACGGACCGCAAGGGTCAGATGTGCGGACGCTTCCTCGCCGACCTGGGCGTGGAGGTGATCAAGATCGAGCCGCCCGGCGGCGACGACACCCGTACCTGGGGGCCTCCCTTCGGCGGCGGGGAGGCCGCCTATTTCCTCGCGGTCAACCGGGGCAAGAAGAGCGTCGTTCTGAACCTCAAGACGGAGGAGGGCTCCCGAGCGCTTGCCCGGCTCATCGGGTCGAGCGACGTGCTGGTTGAGAACTTCCGGCCCGGGACCCTGGCCCGCCTCGGGTTCGCTCCCGCGGAGGTCCAGGGGCGTCACCCCCGGCTGATCTGGTGCTCGGTCTCCGCCTACGGGCAGTACGGGCCGTTGTCGTCGAAGCCCGGCTACGACGCCGTCATGCAGGGGGAGGCCGGCTGGATGGGCCTCACCGGGCCACCGGAGGGGCCGCCCACCAAGCTGGGAGCGTCGCTTGCCGACATCTGCGCCGGGATGATGGCCAGTTCCGGGATCCTCGCGGCGCTCTTCGCGCGGGAGCGGGACGGCCGCGGCCGGCGGGTGGACGTGGCGCTCTTCGACTCCGTGGTGGCGACGCTCTGCTACCAGGCGCAGGGATACCTGCTGACGGGGGAGGAGCCGGTCCGCAGCGGCAACAACCATCCCTCCCTGACGCCCTACGAGAGCTTCGAGGCCGCCGACGGGCACGTCATCGTGGCGGTCGGGAACGACGCGCTCTGGAAACGCTTCTGCGAGGTGGCGGCGCCGGAGCTGGACCGTCCCGAGTTCGAGAAGAACCCGGACCGGGTCCGCCACCGGGCCGAGCTGCGCGGCCTGCTGGAGGCGGTCTTCGGATCCCGGGGAGTCGCCGACTGGGAACGGGCGCTCGACGAGGCGGGGATCCCGGTCGGGCGCGTGCGGAGCGTCGCCGAGATCCTGAACAGCCCCCAGCTCAAGGCGCGGGGCATGGTGGTAGACCGCGAGCATCCGAGCATCGGGCCGCTGCGCCTGGTCGGCAGCCCGGTCCAGTTCGACGGGGAAAACCACACCGCGACCCTTCCGCCGCCGCTCAGGGGCGAACACACCGAGGACGTGCTGGACGCCATCGGCGGTTCCGGCGGGACCGACTGACGCGGCGGCGGCCGCCGGTCTTCGCCGGCTGCTAGCATTGATCGGTTGGGGTGAGGTAGAGAGGGCGCCATGGAAACCGCAGAAGGCACCGGAGCAGCGCCCCCGGTGCGCCGCTCGGCAGGCTGGCTCGCCGGCCTCGCCTCGGGCGGAGCGGCGTACGGGTCCTCGGTGCCGATCTGGAAGCAGAAGTCGGCGCTCGCCTCGGCCGGGCTTCACCTGGCGCTCGGCGCCTTGCTGTTCTTCCCCGGATTCGGGATCTTCGACGGTTCGGACGAGCGGATGACGGGCAATCCCATCTTCCAGTTCCGCGTGGCCGGCGGTGAAGGCGCCGGGGGCGGCGGCGGAGGCGGGGGCAGCCGCGGGGAACGCATCAGCGCCTACATCCCGGTGCGCGTGGAGCAGGCGACCCCGCAGCCCGAGCCGGAGACGCCGCGCGAGGCGCCGATCGCGCCGCGGAAGCCGCGGCCGCTCCGGTTCGAAGACCTCGAGAACCTCGCCGACGAGCCGGACCTGACGGATATCGTCCTCGGCGGGGTGTTCTCGCCGCAGGCGCAGGACTTTCCCGGGCTCTCGCTCGACGACTTCGGCGATTACGGGGGCCGGGACACGGCGCCCAGCGCCGGGACCGGCGGAGGGATCGGCGGCGGCGAGGGCATCGGCACCGGGGAAGGGCAGGGATGGGGGGTCGGCCCCGGGTACGGAGGGGGATCGGGCGGCGGCGCCTACAGTCCGGGCGGCTACGACGTGGAGCCAACTCTCCTCTACGAACCGCCGGAGCCGCCGTATCCCGAGTCGGCCCGCCGCCGCAAGATCACCGGCGAGGTGATGCTCCAGGTGCTCGTCAAGCTGGACGGGACGACCGAGGTGCTGGGAGTCATCAAGTCCGGATGCCGTGTCTGTGTCGAAACGGCGCGCCAGCACGCGCGCCTCTACCGCTGGAAGCCGGCGCTCAAGGACGGCAAGCCGGTCGAGGCGATCGGGGTCATCAGTGTGACCTTCGGCCTCTTCCCGACCGGGTAACTCCCGACCGGCATTGGCTCCCCCGGGCGTCGAGGCGGCGCCGAATCCGCCCGAGGTCCTTTCGGCAGGCGCAATCGCCGCCCGCGTGAAGTCCCTCGCGGAGGAGATCGCGGCGGCGCACGCCGGCCGGAAACTGCACCTGCTGGTGGTGCTGCGCGGAGCCTTCGTCTTTGCGGCGGATCTGGTTCGCGAACTCCACGCCCGTGGAACCGAGGTGACGGTGGACTTCTGCCGGGTGGCGTCCTACGGGGACGGCACCGAGCCCGGGACTCCCGCGGTCGAGCTGTATCACCCGGAGACCCTCACCGACCGCGACGTGATGATCGTGGAGGACATCGTGGACACGGGGATCGCACTGGAAGCGCTGCTGGGGGCGGTGAAGTCGGCGGCGCCCCGCTCGGTCTGTACCGCGGCGCTGCTCTCGAAGCCGTCCCGCCGCCGGGTCACCATCCAGGCCGACTTCACCGGCTTCATCGTGCCCGACAAGTTCCTCGTCGGTTACGGCCTCGACTACGCCGGCCGCTACCGCCATCTCCCCTACGTCGGCGCGCTGTAGGACTCGGAGCGCCGGCCTCCGGCCGGCATCGACCGCCGAGAGGCGGTCGAAACCGCGCCCCGTCAGGCGTCCCGGAACTCGGGCTCGCCCGCCGCCGCGCCGAGCAGCCGCACCAGGTCCGGCACCGCCCGGGCCGCGGCCTCGTTCACGTGCGCCGCATCGAGTGGCCCGTCCCCGATCCCGGCGGCCAGGTTCGACGCGAACGCCAGTCCCGCGAGCCGGATGCCGAGGTGCCGGGCGGCGATGGCCTCGTGCACGACGGACATGCCCACCACGTCGGCCCCCAGCGTCCGCAGCATCCGGATCTCGGCCGGGGTCTCGAACTGCGGGCCCCGCACGCCGGCGTAGACCCCCGAGAGCAGCGGCATCCCGAGCCGGCCGGCCGCCCGGGTCAGCGCCGCTCCCAGTTCCTCGTCCCAGGCCCGCGTCAGGTCGGGGAACCGCGGCTCCGGTCCGGGTTCCGGGCCTTCGAGCGGACTCGCCCCGGTCAGGTTGAGGTGGTCTTCGATCCGCAGGAACTCCCCGACCCGGAGTCCCGGATGGATCGCCCCCACCGCCGCGGTGAGCACCAGGCGCCGGACCCCGAGCACTCCCAGGAGCCGCACCCCGAAGACCGCCTCGTCCGGCGTCCAGCCCTCGTAGAGATGGTGCCGCCCGAGCAGCATCGCGACCGCTGGCCGCGTTCCGGAACCGCCGTCCAGCTCGCCGGCCACGAGGCGGCTGCGGTGTCCCGGCGCCGAACATTCCCGGAGCCCCGGGATCTCCCGGTAGGGCAGGGAGCGGGCGTCGAGGACCGCGTCCACCGCTCCGGCGAGCCCGGAACCGAGGACGACCCCGACTTCGGGAAAGCGCCGGCCCTCTCCCCACCACCGGCGCACGGTTCCGGCCGCCTCCCGGAGCCGGGCGGCCGTTTCGGTCTTCATGCCGTCCCCGCGAGCATCCCCGCGATCGCGGCGGTGATCAGGGTCGCGAGCGTTCCCCCGGCGAGGGCCCGCAGGCCCAGGCGGGCCAGGTCTTTCTTGCGCCCCGGCGCGATCGCTCCGATGCCGCCGATCTGGATGCCGACCGACCCGAGATTTGCGAACCCGCAGAGCGCGAAGGTCGCGATGACCTCGCTCTTCGCGGACAGGGTTCCCGCCGCCTTGAGCGCGGTCAGGTCGAGGTAGGCGACGAACTCGTTGAGGATCACTTTCTTCCCGAGCATGGCGGCGACGGTACCGACTTCGCCGGCCGGGACGCCCACCAGGAAGGCGATGGGGGCGAAGACCCATCCCAGGATGTCCGAGAGCGACAGGCCCACCGCGCCGAGCGGCAGGTTGATGAGCGCCACGATGCTGAGGAACGCGATCAGCATCGCCACCACGTTCAGCACCAGCTTCATGCCGGCGGAGGCGCCCGTCGCCGCCGCATCGATGAGGTTCACCTCGGCGCGTTCGACCCGGTATTCGACGCGTCCGGCGGTCTCGGGCTTCCCGGTCTCGGGAACGATGATCTTGGCCATCATGAGCGCCGCGGGAGCGTTCACGAGGCTCGCCGCGAGCAGGAAGCGGGCGTCCACGCCCAGCGCGATGTAGGCGGCGAGCATCCCGCCGGACACCGTCGCCATTCCCGAGACCATGACCGCGTGGAGTTCGGAGCGCGTCATCCGCTCGAGATACGGGGCTACCAGCAGCGGGGCCTCCGTCTGGCCCATGAACACGTTGCCGGCGGCGGCGAGCGTCTCCGCGCCGCTGGTTCCGAAGGTGCGCACCATCACCTTGGCCATTCCGACCACGGCGAGCTGCAGGATGCCCAGGTAGTAGAGGACCGAGAACACCGACGCCACGTAGACGATGGCGGGAAGCGCCGAGATCGCGAGGATGACGCCGAACTGCTCCCGGTCGGCGAGCGGCCCGAAGAGGAGCTCGATGCCGGCGTTCGCCTGCTGGAGCGCGAGATCCACTCCGTTCGCGACGGTCGAGAGCACCGCGGCGCCGGCCGAGGTCTTGAGGACGAGCAGCGCGAACGCCACCTGGATCGCCAGCGACCAGGCGACCACCCGCCAGGGGAAACGGCGCCGGTCGGTCGAGATGGCCCAGGCGATCCCGATCAGGACCGCAATCCCGAGGACCGGGAGTCCCGCCATGGTTCGAAGGACGGTGGGTCGATCAGCCGCCCGCCAGATACATGATCCAGCCGATTCCCACCGCGAACCCCACAAAGCTGAGGAAGGCCCAGGCGGTGAACCGGAGCCGCGCTGCCCATCCCTCGCGCATGAGACAGGCGAAGGCGGGCGAGACCAGCGCGGCGAAGAGGAGGAGCGCGCCGAAATGACTCATCGCGCGGGGCTCGAGGCTTCGCCGGCCGCTGCCGCGTCTTCCGCGGTCTCCTTGGCTCCCGTCGCGATGTCCCAGGCGTCGAGGACCACGAGCATGTTCAGGAGACCCGCCACGATGAGGAAGGCGTACCCGTACTCGTAGGTGGGCGCCTCGGGATTCCCGGCGCCGAGCCCCAGCATGCGGGCCGCCACGTAGAAGGCCCCGGCCCCCATCTCGGCGACTCCGGCGAGCAGCGTCAGCGGGGCGGCGGCCTCGAAGGGGAAGAGCTCCCCCTCCATCCCGATGCCGAACACGAACAGCAGCCCGATGCTGACCAGGAACACCCCGCCCGTGCCCCGCCGGCCCAGAGCGATGTGCCCAAGCCCGGGGACCACGAGCCCCAGGGCGCAGTACAGCAACGGGTTGGACTCCTCGCGGCTGCCGGCCCGGGGTTGCTGTCGGGCGCCCGCCCGCGCCCCTGCCTCGGCCATCCCGGAATCGTAACCGGGCGGGAGAGCCTGGACGCTGCCGCTCCGATAGTCCCCGCGCGCCCGCATGACGCGCCGGCTTGGACTCTCTACCTTTTTGCAAGGGGTGAGATCGGGTCTGGCAGGAGCCGGCCCGAGGCCATCACCAGGCAGCGTAGCCCTTGCGTTCCGCCCAGCGGCAAGGCGCTGCGCGCCTCCTCCGCTTCGCTCCG
>JAJEFG010000066.1 GCA_022820545.1 Acidobacteriota bacterium
CAAGGTCCTGATCGTCATCCGAACTTCCTTGCTGAGTGCCACGCCGGTCCTCCCGATACGAGAACCGACGACTTTGCCAACGACACAAACGGGTGACAAAGTTCGTGTCGTTTAAGACCGATCTTTACCTGTCGTTTGACACGGACCAGCCCTTCGCAGTGCTCGAAGCGGAGGTGGACCGGGTCCTGGCGCTCCCGGCGGCAACGCCCTGAAGGGGCGGTGCGGACCGATATGCAAGCCCTGAGGCTGGGCGAGGTCAAGACGGGCGCGGCGCGGAGCGCAGCCACACATTCCTCGTAAGTCGTTGTTATAGCGATCAGTTATACGAGACTTCCGAAAACGGATGGCACTTGGGGCGGCACATCCTGAACCGGCCGGCAGCCCCGAGTCTGATCGGGAAACGGCAGGAATCCGGCACGCCTTCGAGCGACGTGGGCCGCAGTGTACGGTACCGCGATCCGCACTGGGGGGAGCAGCGGCAGGAACGTACAACACCTCGAGACCGCTGCCCGGCGCACCGCGTCCTGGCCGACCACCGCCGTGACGCGGACGAGCTGGCCGGCCTCGACGATCACCGCCCGTCAGCCGAGCGCCGCCGACCAGGATCGCCGTACCGCCGGGAGTCCCGGGCCAAGCGCGACACCGGCCCGACCCCCGCGAGCGATGCAGGGCTGCGGGGCCATCTTCGGGGCCACGGTTGGAGTAGCGGAAGTCAACCCCCCCTTCCGCTACGACTTCCGCTACCCCGCGATCGTCAACGTGGTTCACGAGAGCCGTTGGCGCCGTTGCGGTTGGTCGCCTGCCGGCGACTCCGCTCTTCGCCTTTGGGGCGTAGAGCGGGGCTGCAAGCGACCCCCCTCCGATCCACGGATCTACGGTCCCGACACCCGCAGTCGTGCTACCACTTCTGCTACCGGTCGGGGGTCGCTTGCAGCCCGCGCCTGCGGCGCGATGAATCCCTGCGGGAAGGCGTCCGGCCCGCCTGCGGCGGGTCCAGGCGGCGGGCGGCGGAGCCTCCGTGGGCGGCGCGGTCCTCGATGCGGACGCGGAGATCGGGCGACGGCTCGCGGACGCCGCTCGTGGCCTCTGAGGCCCGCTCCCCGGCATTGGGGAGCCGGAGGGCCTCCGCCGCCCGGTCGAAGGCGACCCGCTCCGCCTGGGCGAGGTGGACGGCCACAGCGGTGCGCCGCTACGCCGTGCGCGCACTGGCGTGGGGGTTCGGGGGCTGCGCCCCCGGTCGTCCGGTGCTCCGGCAGCGGCGCGAGAGGCCGGGGGTTCGAAGGGGGGCGCAGCATCCCCTCGCCAGTTCACAGTGTTTAACACTGTGTAGGCTGGCCTAGCTGCCTTAGCAGCGGAGCCAGCCGCCGCGCCAGCGCCCGGAGGAACCCGGAATCGCCGGTCCGGAACGGCGGGATCGAGGGGCAAGTCTACGCCGCCAGGAACGCGGCCCATTGCTCCATGAGCGCCCGCCGCCGCTCGAACAGGTCCGTGCGCCGGTACGCCGCCTCGATGCGGTTCGTGTTCACGTGCGCCAGCGCCAGCTCGCAGACCTCCCGAGGGGCGTCGGAGCACTCCGCCGCCCAGTCCCGGAAGCTCGACCGGAACCCGTGCGGCACCGCGCCGATCTTCAGCTCGCGGAGCGTCTTCGCGAGCGCCCCCTGGTTGAGCGGGCGGCCCCGCGGCGAAGGGAAGACCGTCTCCGAGCCGTTGGCGGACTCTCGCGCCTCGCGAAGCACCGCGAGCGCGCGTGTGGAGAGTGGAACCCGGTGCTCCCGCCCCGTCTTCATCCGCTCGGGCGGGATGCGCCATTCCCGGCCCGCAAGGTCCATCTCCTTCCACCGCGCGCCCCGGACCTCGCCGCTCCGGCACGCCGTCAGCACCAGGAACTCGAACGCCAACACCGTCGGCAGATGCGCCCCGGACCGCCGCACCGCCTCGATGGCGCCGGCCACCTCGGCATACGGCAGGGCGGCATGGTGTCTGGGCCGAACTCCGTTCCGCGGCAGCGCCGCGCCGATGGCCCCCCCGGCAGGGTCGTCCTCCCGGTAGCCCTGGGCCTCCGCCCACCGCATCACCGCCGAGATCCGACGCCGCACCCGCCGCGCCGTCTCCCGCTTCCCGTTCCAGATCGGCTGCAGGACCGCCATCACGTCCGAGGTGCGGATCCGGTTCACCGGCTGCCCGCCGAGCCTCGGCATCACGTAGTCCCGCAGGCTCGAGCGCCACAGCTTCTCGGACCGGCCGCCGTCCTTCCAGCCGGCCCGATGGACCGCAAGGACCTTCTCCACGGCCTCGGCGAAGGTGGGGACGGTCCGCTCCCGGCCGGTGACCAGTTCACCGCGCTGCCGCGCCAGGAGGTTCAGGACGCACTTCTGTCGGGCCTCGGCGAGGCTGACGTGGGGCCAGGAGCCGAGTCCGAGGTTGCGGGGCCGTCCGTCGACGGTGATGCGCTGGCCCCAGGACTTGGCGAGGTGGCCGCGTGCGGTGCGCTTCACCCGGAGGGACAAACCTCCGGAGCCGCGGCCGTCGCCGTACCATCCGGGTTCCCGTATGGTCTCGACGAATCTCGCGGAGAGTCGGTAGG
>JAJEFG010000069.1 GCA_022820545.1 Acidobacteriota bacterium
CCTTCCGCCGATCGGTGTTATCGACCGGACCCCCTCCCGCCGACCGGCGTTATCGACCGGACCCTCCTCCCGCAGGCCGGCGATATCGACCGGACCCCCTCCCGCCGACCGGCGTTATCGACCGGACCCTCCTCCCGCAGATCGGCGATATCGACCGGACCCCCTTCCGCCGACCGGTGTTATCGACCTGACCCTCCTCCCGCAGGCCGGCGATATCGACCGGACCCCCTCCCGCCGACCGGTGTTATCGACCGGACCCTCCTCCCGCAGGCCGGTGATATCGACCGGACCCCCTCCGCCGGCTGGCGTTATGGACCGGAGCCGTCCCCGCCGACTGGCGTTATCGACCGGAACTGTCTCCGCCGGCTGGCGTTATCGACCGGAGCTGTCTCTGCCGACTGGCGTTATCGACCGGAGCTGTCTCCGCCGACTGGCGTTATCGACCGGACCTCGGAATCCGGACCCCCCACGTTATCGACCGGAGCTGGAATGCGTCACGTAGATCTCTCCACGAAGGCGCCGGTCGATTTCCTCCGGCGAGGCCGTCTCGAAGAATAGGGTCAGCGCTTCCGCCAGGTTCGCGCGTGCTTCGGCACCGGTGTCTCCCTGGCTCGCGACATCTACTTCTGGGCACACGGCGACATATCGGTCGGCCTCCCGTTCAACGATTGCGGTCAATCGGCGGGGCATCGCGCCCTCATCCTATCGGCAACTCCGCCATCGATCCTCGATATCGACCGGACCCCGTGCCGGTATCGACCGGACCTCGAAATCCGAGACCTCGGATATCGACCGGACCTCGCCGTTATCGACCGGACCTCAGAGTCCGGGACACCAGATATCGACCGGACCTCCACGGCTATCGACCGGAGCTGGGGGCCGAGACGCCGGATATCGACCGGAGCCCTCTCGGTCCCTTTTTCGGAGCCTGGGGCGATATCGGAGCCGGTGGAATTCGAGCCTGGGGCGATATCGGAGTCGGACGGTTCGAGCCTGGGGCGATATCGGGGTCGGACGATTCGAGCCTGGGGCGATATCGGGGTCGGCGTTTTCGGCTGGCGCTCCGTGAGGATGCATGGAGTTACTCCGTGCGCGGCGCGGAGCGCCGCGATGCCGGTCTGGAGACCGGCGTTCCAAGCAGTCGCGCCGTCCGGGCGGCCGGAGATTCGCGGTCGCAGCCGTCGGGTCGTGGCGGTGGATCGGGGTTGCGACGTGCGCCGCACCGAGCGCAGCGCGTGCCGGCTGAAGCCAGCGCTCCAAGCCGTCGCGTCACCCGCGCTGGTCAGCGATGCCTGGTTTCCGCGCTGCCCATCCAGGTCGCTGCGGTACGGAGCTTGCGTTGAGCGCGTCGCCGTCCGTGCGCGGGCCGTTCGGGTCAGCGCGGAGGGCACCGGATCCGAACAGCTCGGACCCGGGTTCAATCGCCACGAGTGATCATCAGGAGTAAGCCGTCGATGGAGAAAACACATGCGAACACGATGGAAGCCGGATCTGGAGAGCCGGTCCCACTGAGTCGGCGGGGACTCATCGGGCTGCTCGGAGCGGCGGCCGGACTGTCGGCCGGTTGTGACGGCGATACGACGCCGACTCCCACGACTCCCGCCACCCCGTCGGCGCCCGCAACGCCGACGACGAGCACACCAACCGGATCCCAGTGCGCGATTACGCCGGAGGAGACGGGCGGGCCCTTCCCCTCGATCGGTGACTTCGTCAGAAGCGACGTACGGGGTGGGAGCGAAGGGACCGAACTCCGCCTCGAGATCACCGTGGTGGACGCAAGCGACAACTGCGCCCCGGTATCCGGAGCCGCGGTTTCGATCTGGCAGTGCGACGCGGCCGGGGATTACTCCCAGTACGGATCCGCAAGGAGTGAGACCTTTCTGCGTGGGGTCCAGACGACGGACGCGGAGGGCAAGGTCGAGTTCACCACGGTGTATCCGGGGTGGTATCAGGGACGGGCGACCCACATCCATGTGGAGGTGTCGCTGGAAGGCCGCACGCTCAAGACGTCCCAGATCGCGTTTCCCGACGAAGTCAGCGCGGCGGTCCACGCCACGGGCGTCTACGCGCCACATGGCCGCAATCCCACGACGAACGCCAGCGACGGGATCTTCCGGGACGGCGTCTCGCTGCAACTGGCATCCCTCTCCGGCGATCCCGGCGCGGGCTACCGCGGCACTTTCCAGCTTGGGGTAGCGCTGTAGGCAGACGAGCCCGCCGATCTGCGCGGGCGCGGCGCCGTCCGTGCCGGCTGAAGCCGGCGTTCCAAGCCGGGTGCGTCACCTGCGCGGATCAGCGCCGCGCGCTCTGCGGCCCTGCGGGCCGCTGCCGGTCTGAAGACCGGCGGTCCCGGCCGGGGCTGCCGTGAGGATGGGTGGCGTGGTGCGGTTTCGACCGCCTGTCGGCGGTCGATGCCGGCCGGAGGCCGGCGCTCCGAGCGTCACCGGTACGCGACGATGTTGTGCGCCGGGAGGGTGAGCTGGTTCTCGATTACGCCCCCTGCGCGTTCGATGCGCTCCGTCAGTTCACGGAGCGTCATCAGCTCGCGGTAGCCGGTGTTCAGTTCGTCGGCGAAGGCGCGGTAGAAGAGGCGGACGGCCAGGCGGTCCCGGGGGCTGCTGGAGATCTGGAGTGCTCCGGGCTTGAGGAACTTCCGGAAGTGGGCGATGAGCTTCGCCTTTCCGGGGTCGGGGAAGTGTTCGATGAGGCCCCAGTCGATGCCGACGTCGAAGCGGGGCTCGGGGGCCACGTCGAAGAAGTTCTGGCGCAGGTAGAGCCAGCCGTCGAGGTCGCGCTTCACGAGCAGTTCGGGCCGGTCCGAACCGCGGGGCGCCCGGACGCGCACGCTCCGCGGGGCGCGGAGGAAGCGGTCGTGGGCCGCCGGGTCCTCGTCGATCAGAACCACTTCGCCGCCCGCTCCGGAGAGCGCCTGGAGGATCGCGGCCTCCCAGCCCGCCTCGGCTCCGAAGAACACGATGCTGGGGTCGGGTGGGACGCGGAGCCGGGAGAGCGCCGCCGCCTTGCCCGCGAAATCGTGGACTGCGTCCCGCCGTTTTTGCGCGTACGCCATGCCGAGGCGGAGAGGACGGAGCCACGCCGGCCCGCGGTGTCCCTGGTTGACGCGCCACCAGGGGGTGTTCAGGAACCGCTCGAAGTTGGCGTTGAAGAGCGCCCAGTCCACCTTCCCCGAGCGTTCGGGATCCCCGATCCGGTCGGGATCGAAGCCCCGCGCGAGTGGCCGGGTCACCCACATGACGGCTCAATCGACACGGAATATGCTCACCAAAGCCATGTTCGCCCTGCTTCGGAACACCCTAACCGCATCCGCTCCCCTAGCGGCCGGGCTGGCGCTGGCCCCGGCGTGGGCGATCGGGTGCAACGGGGCCGCTCCGGCCCCTGCTCCCGTCGACGGACGCCAGGCGATCGCCGCCGCTCTCGACGGCGTGGACGCTTCGGAGTTCACCGAGCTCGGCCGCAGCATCTGGATCGGAACGGCGGACGGCGCGACGCTCTACGACGAGGCGCCCGATGTCCCCCGCCCCGCGGCCAGCTCGATCAAGACCGCCTACCTGGTCGAGTTCTTCTCGGACCGCGCCGAGACGCTCGACGAACCCGTCCCGGGGGCGGTGGACGTCGTCGGCAATCCCGATCATCCCGCCATCGTCCACTTCGACGCCGACACCCAGGCCGAGATCAAGGAACACCTGGAAACTGCGGACGCGCGGACGGTGGGCCGCCACATGATCCGCGGGACGGGAGTCTCGAACCCGGTCTACAACGCGGCGGCGAACCTGGTCACCGCCTTTCTCGGTGGACCGCCGGACCTGACGGCCCGCATCCAGGTCCGCCACCCGGACTTCGCCGGCATCGACTCGCGCCGCTACATGCTCGCGGCGCGTGACGTGACCGGGGACAACACCGCGACGGCCGGCTCGCTCGCCGCGGTCCTCGCCGCCATCGCCCGGGGCGATGTCCCCGGGGTCTCGGCCGAGACCCACGCGGCGATGCGGGACATCCTCTTCCTCGAGGACACCGGGGACGGCCGCCACTTCTACAAGGGCGGCTCGCTCAACTCGAACCCCATCACCCGCGTGCTCTCGGGGTACTACGCGGTTCCCGGGGAACCTGCCGGCCGGGCGCTCGTTTACGCCTTCATGGCCGAAATCCCCGGACCCGAGAGCGTGGCGCCGGGCGATCTCGAGGCCGGCGACGCGGGGCGCCGTCTCCAGGACCATCTCGAAGACCTCCGGGCGGCCGCGCTTCCCGCCGCCCGGCACTGGCTGGACAGCCGGGAGGGTTCGGAGTGAAGTTCGCCGCCCTCGCTGCCCTGCTCCTCCTCCCCCTGCCCGCTGCCGCCGGCGAGGACTGGCCGCAGTGGCGGGGGCCGAACCGGGACGGCATCTCCCTCGAAACCGGCCTCCGGCAGAGCTGGCCCGACGGCGGCCCGCCGCTCATCTTCCGGGCCGACGGCCTCGGCGCCGGGTACTCGACGGTGGCGGTGGCCGACGGCCGTATCCACACCCAGGGCATGTTCTCGGGCCGGGAGTGGATCGTCACGCTGGACGCCGCGACCGGCGCCCAGCTCTGGGCGACGCCGCACGCCGACGCCTATCGGGACGGCCGGGGCGACGGCCCCCGCGGCGTCCCGACGGTGGTGGACGGGACGGTGTACGCCCTTGGCGCCCGGGGACAGCTCACCGCCCTCGACGCCGCCAGCGGCCAGGTCCTCTGGACCCTCAACGTCCTCGAGCGCTTCCGGGGGAGGAACATCAGTTGGGGCATCAGCGAATCGCCGCTCGTGCTCGACGACCGGGTGCTGGTCTCGCCCGGCAGCCGGCAGGTCGGGTTCGCCGCCTTCGACCGGGAGTCCGGCGAGTTCCTGTGGGGAACCGCGGGCGACGAGGCGGGCTATTCCTCACCGCTGCCGGTGGATCTCGCGGGCGCGCCGCACATCGTCTATTTCAGCGGCGAGCGCGCCGCCGGCGTCCGCGCCGACGACGGGGCCCTGCTCTGGAGCTACCGCCGCGCCTCGAACCGCACGGCCAACATCGCGACGCCGGTCCTGGTCTCGAACCACGGGGGCGCCGCGGAGGTCTTCCTGTCCTCGGACTACGGCACCGGCGGCGCCCTGCTCGAGCTGCAGGCCGACGGCGCCGGCGGAGTCACCGCCACCGAGAAGTACTTCACCCGGAACATGCGGGCCCACCACGCGACCCCGGTCCTGCACGAAGGGGTGCTCTACGGCTTCTCCGGGTCCATCTTCAGCGCGCTCGACATCGAGACCGGCGCGCTCTTCTGGCGCGACCGCTCCATCCGGAAGGGTTCGCTCACCTTCGCCGACAACCGGCTCTACGTGTTCAGCGAACGCGGGGACGTGGCCCTCGTGGAACCGTCGCGCGCCGGCTACCGGGAGCGCGGCCGCTTCGAGCTCCGCCCGCGGGACCGCTCCGGGGAGAACACCTGGAGCCACCCGGTGGTTGCGAACGGGCTCCTCTACCTGCGCGACCAGGACGTGCTGGTCGCCTACGACGTCAGCGACCGGTAGGGGGGAGCGCCGGCAAGTTGAGTTACCCGGGTGATGAGAGCGCCAGTGGCGCGGGACGCAACCCGGCAGATCACCAGACGGAGGGCATTCAGTCCCGGATTTCCTCCCGGGGCCAGGTGTCCATTCCGGCGCGGATTCGCCGCAAGCTGGGTTTGACGCCGGGCTCGACGGTCGAATGGTGCGAGCGGGGTTCCGAGGTGCTGGTGCGTCGGGCGACGAAGTACTCGTCGCTGGACATCCATCGGGCCGTCTTCTCTTCCTCGCCCGGGGCGAAGACCGTCGAGGAGATGGACGCGGGGATCGAGATCCATCTGCGGCGTCGGCATCCGCGCCCTTGACACCGGTGTCCTCGTTCGGCTCATCGTCCGGGACGATGCGGATCAGGTAGCCAGCGCCGAGGCGTTCACCGAGCCCGGAGCCTGGGTTAGGCGGCCCAAGGGTCGCGACGAAGTCCTCTCCGCGCGAGATGACGCTGCCAGACGCCGGCGCCCCATCCCCCTGCGGCAGGTACGCATTCGCCCGCCGGAGGCGGGCGGTGCCGACCGGAGGTCGGCGTTCCATGCCGGCGCGCCATCGAACGGAACTACGTGGTCCGCGCCGCCACCCACTGCTCCATCCGCTCGTAGAGCGTCGGCAGCACCACGAGCGTGAGCAGCGTGGAGGTGACGATGCCCCCGATCACGACGGTGGCCAGCGGACGCTGCACCTCGGCGCCGGCCCCCTGCGAGAGCGCCATCGGCAGGAAGCCGATGGACGCCACGGTGGCGGTCATCAGCACCGGCTTCAGCCGGGAGCCGGCGCCGGTGACGATCGCCTCGCGGAGCCCGAGCCCCTCGTCCTCGCGGAGCGCCCGGATCGCGGCGAGCATCACGATGCCGTTGAGCGTGGCGATGCCGAAGAGCGCGATCAGGCCCACGGAGGCCGACAGGTTGAGCGTGAGGCCGCGGATCCAGAGCGCGGCGATCCCGCCCACCGCGGCGAACGGGACGTTCAGGAGGATCAGGAGCGCCCAGCGCACCCGCCGGAAGGTGACGTAGAGCAGGCCGAAGATGATGGCGATGGAGAGCGGCACCACGAGCGTGAGCCGGGACATGGCGCGCTGCTGGTTCTCGAACTGGCCGCCCCAGGTCAGGTAGTAGCCGGAAGGCAGCGCAACCGCCTCCGCGATGCGGTCCTCCGCCTCGGCGACGAAGCTGCCCACGTCCCGGCCCCGGACGTTGGTCTGGACCACCAGCCGGCGCTCCCCGTTCTCGTGGTTGATCGCCTCCGGGGTGGGCGCGACGCCGATCTCCGCGATCCGGCCCAGCGGGATCCGCTCGCCGCCGGGGGCGACGATGGGCAATGACGCCAGCGCCGCGGCGTCGGCGCGGCTCGCGGGCGGGAAGCGGACCACCACCGGGAACCGGCGGGCGCCGTCGATGAGCTGGGTGACCACGCTGCCGGCGACCGCGGTCTCGACGAACTCCTGTACGTCTCCCACGTGGAGCCCGTAGCGCGCGAGGGCCTCCCGGTCGAGACGGACCTCGAGCTGCGCCGCTCCGGAGAGCACCTCCACCTGGGCGTCGGCGGCGCCGGGGACGGCCTCGACGACCCGGAGCACCTCCACTCCCAGGCGTTCGAGCACGGCGGCGTCGGGGCCGAAGATCTTCACCGCCACGTCCGCCTTGATCCCGGAGACGACCTCATCGAGGCGCATGGCCATCGGCTGGGTGAAGTTCACCGACAGGCCGGGAATCTCCGCCAGCGACGCCGCGAGCGCATCGATCAGCTCCTCCTTGGACCGTCCGCTCTCCCAGTCGTCCTCGGGGTGCAGCAGCACGTACACGTCCCCCTGGTAGATGCCCATCGCCTCGGTCGCGAGGTCCGGCCGGCCCATCTTGGTGACGATGTCCGAGATCTCGTCGAACTCGGCGAGCAGCTTCCGCTCGACGCGCGTCGAGATCTCGACCGACTCCTCGAGCGACACCGACGGCAGCTTCCGGGTCTCGATCAGGATCGAGCCCTCGTCGAGGCGCGGCATGAACTCGGTGCCGAGGAACGGAACGGAACCGATCGCGGTCAGGATGATGACCGTCGCGATCCCGACCGTTGCGGCCTTCCGCGTCATGGCGACCCGCAGCACCGCGAGGTACCGCTCCCGGAGCCGCAGGAACCAGGACGCTTCCCGGTGGACGCCCTTGAACTTCAGCAGGAACGAGGAGACGACGGGAACGCCGGTGAGCGAGAGAAGCAGCGAACCGAAGAGCGCCGAGCAGACCGTGATGGCCATCGGCCGGAACATCTTTCCCTCGAGGCCTTCGAGGGTGAGGATCGGCAGGTAGACGGCGATGATGATCAGCACCCCGAAGAGCACCGGGCGGGCGACCTCCATCGCCGCGCCGCGGATCTGCGCGACGCGCCCGCCGCCCTCCCCGGAGGCGGCCCGCCGCCGGACGAAGCTCTCCATCATCACCACCGCGCCGTCCACGATGAGCCCGAAGTCGATGGCGCCGAGCGACATCAGGTTGGCCGAGATGCCGAAGGCGCGCATGCCGGTGAAACCCACCAGCATCGAGAGCGGGATGACGGCGGCGACGATGAGCGCCGCCCGGACGTCGCGCAGGAAGATGAACAGCACCAGGATGACCAGCAGGCAGCCCTCGATCAGGTTGCGGCGGACGGTCGCCGAGGTGCGGTCGATGACCTCGCTCTGGTCGTAGAAGGGTTCGATGCCCATGTCCGGCGGCAGGCCGGGCAGGATCTCCGCCATCCGCTCCTTGACCAGGTCGGAGACCTCGAGCGCGTTCTCGCCCTTCAGCATGACCACCATGCCGCTCGCGACCTCCCCCCGGCCGCTGGCGGTGACGGCGCCGCTCCGCTGCATCGCCCCCAGTCCGACCTCGGCGACGTCGGCGAGGAGCACCGGAACGCCCTCGTCGGCGCGCACCACCACCCGCTCGAGGTCTTCCACACCCGTGAGGAGCCCGATCCCGCGCACGGTGAAGCGCTCGTCGCGGGCCTCGATGAACCCGCCGCTGAACGCGCGGTTGCTGTCGCCGATGGCGTGGAAGACGTCGCGGAGGGTGAGGTCGTACTCCTCGAGCGCCTCCGGCCGGACGACCACCTCGAACTGTTGGGTCAGGCCGCCCCACGAGTTGACCTCGCTCACCCCCGGCACCGAGCGCAGCCGGGTGCGCACCTCCCAGTCGTGGACCGTCTTGTTCGCCATCGGGTCGTCGCCGGTGACGACGTACTGGTAGATCTCCCCGAACGCGGTGGCCGGAGGGCCGAGCGTGGGCTCGAGCCCGGCGGGCATCTGCCCGCGGACCTCGGTCAGGCGCTCCGTCACGAGCTGCCGGGCCAGATACATGGGCACCGCGTCGTCGAAGACCACGGTGACGAGGGAGAGCCCGAACTTGGAGACCGAGCGGACCTCCTCGGCGTCGGGCACCCCCATCAGGGCGGTCTCGATCGGGTAGGAGACCTGCTGCTCGACCTCCGGGGCGCCGAGGCTCGGGGCCTCGGTGATGACCACGACCTGGTTGTTCGTCAGGTCGGGGAACGCCTCGACCGGCAGGTTCCAGAGCGCCGCGACGCCGATCACCGCGAGGGCGGCGACGAACAGCAGGACGAGCGCGCGCTGCCCGGTGGCGGCGCCGACGAAGCGTTCGACGAGGCCCACGGGCTATTCCTCCTCGGGGAGGCCGACCAGGGCGGACTTGAGCAGGAAGGCGCCCTCCACCGCCACCAGCTCTCCCGCCGCCAGACCCTCGCGGATCTCGACGTCACCATCGAAGGTCGCTCCGATGGCCACCCGGCGGCGGCGGAACTCCCCGGGCCCGGCCTCGACGAACACCACCGGCTCGCCGGCCAGTTCCTGCACCGCCGCCGCGGGAACCAGCAGCACGTCGCGCGGGGTCCCGGAAGCGACCGTGAGGTTCGCGAACATCTCGGGCTTGAGACGGCCGTCGGCGTTGTCGGCTTCGGCACGGACGGTGACCCGCCGGGTGGCCGGATTGATCACGTCGCCGATGGTCGTGAGGGTGGCGGCGAAGACGTCGTCCGGCCACGCGGTCACCGAGAACTCGACGGGTTCGGGAGCGGACAGCCGGTGGAGGTCGGCCTCCGGGACCTCGGCGGTGATCCAGACCCGCGACAGGTCGGCGACCACCAGCAGCGGAACGCCCAGCGTGACGGCCTCGCCCGGTGAGACGAGCCGCTCGATCACGGCGCCGGCGAAGGGCGCGCGAACCGGCACATGCTCGTTCTCGCGCGGATCGGCCTCCGGGCCGGGAGTGAGGCCGTAGTGCTGCAGGTCCTGTTCGGTCCGCCGCACTTCGGCTTGGGCAGCCGCGAGCGCCTCCTCGGCGGCGACCCGGTCGGCGCGGATCCGCTGGAACTCCTGTTCCGCGAGCGCCCTGTCGTTCAGCAGGCGCTCGGCGCGGGACTCCGCGGTCCGCGCGTAGTCGAACTCGGCCTCGGCCTCCTGCCGCTGCGCGAGCGCCGAGAAGTACTCGGCCCAGACATCGTGGATGTGGTGGCTGAGGATGAGCGCCAGCACCGCACCCGCCTCGACCCGGTCCCCGGGCTGCACCAGCACGTCGGCGACGACCCCGTCCACGATGGCGCCCAGGCGGGCGGTGCGCCGCTCGTCGAGACTCACCACCCCGAGAGCTTCCAGCGCATCGGTGTGGACGGTCTCCCGGACCGGAGCGGTCGTTATGCCGGCCGCCGCGCGTCCCGCCTCGGTCATCGTGACGATGCCGGCGGCGGGATCGGCGGTGGCGGCGGTCTCGGATGCGTCTTCAGGGGGCCCGCCGCAGGCCATCCCGAAGACGAGAACCGCGAACAGGGTGGCTCGGTTCATGGCAGCGGCGCCTCCCCGAGCGCCAGGCGGGCCGCGATGGCGGCGGCGACGGCTTCGATCCCGATGTCGTTCGCGAGCAGGCGGGCGTCAGCGTAGGAGCGCTCCGCGTCCACCAGCAGGAGCAGATCCGCCGCCCCGAGATCGAAGGCGGATCGCATCGCGGTGCGCGCGATGGTCGCCGGCCCGACGAGTTGCGCTTCGGAACCGGCGGCCGCCGCGGCCAGCCGGCGGGCGTTCAGGAGCGCGGCGCTGGCGTCCGCCTCGGCGCGCCGGGTGACGAGATCCCGTTCGAGTTCGGCGGCGCGGACCTCGCCGCGGGCCAGCGTCACGGCGACCTGGTTGCGGTCGAAGACCGGAAGGCCGAATCCCACGGCGAAAACACCCGTGTTCGTGTCGAGCGTGCGCTTCAGGCCCGTGTTCACCGTCAGGTCGGGGATCCGGAGCGAGTTCTGGAGCCGGACTGCTCGTACCGCGGTCTCGACCCGCGCGGCGGCGGCGCGGACGTCCGGACGCCCGGGCGCGGCGCCGGCCGCGAGCTGCGCCGGATCTCCCGTGGGCAGCGGGAGCGGATCGGGCCGGACGAGGGCCGCCGCGGCCGCTCCATCCGGAAGGGCGGCAAGCGCGCGGAGTTCCAGGAAGGCGCGTTCGGCCGCCGCTTCCGCCCGGGTCAGCGCGATGGCGACAGCGGCCCGTTCAGCGGCGAGGCGGGCGCGCTCGGCGTCGGGCGCGAAACCCTCGGCCACCCGGCGCTCGAGGACGCGAACGAGTTCGGCGAACGCGTCGCCCTGCGCCGCCAGGATCTCCACCCGATCCCGCAGGCGGACGGCCTCCAGGAAGCGCCCGGCCAGCTCCCCCTCGATGTCCCGCGTCGTGGCGAACGCGTCCACCCGGGCCATCTCGGCGCCGGCCAGGGCCGCGCCGCGCCGGGCCCCACGCTTGCCGCCGAGTTCGAGCGTCTGGGTGACGGTGGCGAAGCTGTCGAGGCCCAGCCCCGGGACGTCCGCACCCCAGTTCTCGCTGCGGAACTCAACGGCGGGGTTGGTCCAGCGCCCGGCGACCCCGGCGGCGGCAACTGCCGCCCGCTCGCGGGACCGCGCCGCGGCGATCGCCGGCGACCCGGCGCGGCCGGCCGCCAGCACCTCGGCCAGCGTGATGGGCTCCGGCGCCGGGCCCTTCTGAGCGGCGGCCGGAACCGCGGTCAGGAGCCAGACGGCCAGCAGAGCGATGCTGCGCATGACGGCCTCCTCATACGGAACGGGAGCCTACCGGCATCCGGGCGCAAGAGACCGCCGGTCTCCAATCCGGCCCGTGCGGCCGGTACGGCTTGGAACGCCGGTCTCCAGACCGGTACTCGCGGCGCCCCCCACCGGGAGAAACCCCCATGATCGGTCCTCCTGCACACCCCGCCGGGCATGAAAACGGCGGAAACGGTCCGAGTTCGGAGCGCCGGCCTCTGGCCGGCATCGCGGCCGCAGGCCGCGAAACGCACGCGGCAGCTGGTTCCAGTGGCGCGATCCGAACCGGGCACGGCTGCGCGCCGTCTGAACGAGCCGGAGCCCCACCTTCAGGAGGAGGAGCGCCATCAGCGCGGGTTTCGCGCTCCCGCGCGATGCCGGCCGGAGGCCGGCGCTCCGAGGCGGCGCCACCACGACTGCTGGCCATACCCGCACGGCTGCACTTTCACAGCAACTGGCGCGCCGCGCCCGTCGTGACCCTGCTCACTCAGGGTCGCGCGAACGGCGTTCCAAGCCGGCGACGCCATCGCACCGTTTGGACGACCCGGAACCTTGGGAGAACTCCTTCGGCGGGAAGTCAGCCGATGCCGAGTCGTTCCAAGACTTCCGCCAGGGACAGATCCCGGCCAGCCTCCAGGTCCGCGAGACCGGCGACGACCGCCCGCATGAATTCCGGTTCCTCGGCACTGGTCTTGAGATCGGTCATGGGGATCACATCCTCGGAGCGTCTGGTAGCCATGGTTGTTTCGACGGTCTGGAATCAGGCTGTGAACAGCGCCGCTGAAGGGATCGTAACGGTAGCGGTGGCTCAGCCATCGGGAGGGATCGGCGTTGCGCCCTTCCGCGGCCCGGAGGGCCGCGGGTGCCGGTCTGGAGACCGGCGTTCCAAGCCGGCGCGCCACCGGGGCCGGGGGGACTCCCGTCCGCTAGTCCGTGGGGAGTTCGTCCTTGAGGGCGGCGTTCGCGACGCGGGAGATCCAGCGGATCAGGTAGAAGGTCGCGAGGAGGCCGAGGATGGTGAGCGTCGCGGACCAGGAGAAGCTCTCGGTGGCGAGCGTGGCGCCGGCCTTTCCCGCGGCCCCGAGGTGGGCGAAGAAGGAGGCTCCCACCGGTACGGCAAGGAGCGAACCGAGCGCGTAGTTCCGGAAGCGCACCGGGGTCGCCGCCCAGCCGAAGTTCTGGAAGGCGAAGGGGAACAGGGGCGAAAGGCGGGTCAGGCAGACGGTGCGCACGCCGGCGTCGCCCAGGGCGGCGAGCACCCGGGCAGCCGAGCGGAACTGGCCGAGCCATCCCGTGAGCCAGCGCCGGAGGAAGAGCCGGCCGACGGTGAACGCCGCGAGCGAACCGAGGAAGGTGCCGAGGGTTGCGTAGAACATCCCCGGGCCCAGCCCGAACAGGAACCCGGCGGCGAGGCAGAAGATGGTGTTCGGCACCGCCACCGCGACCGCGAGGGCGTGCACGGTGACCAGCGCCGCCGGATTCGTCGGAATCCACTCGGGCGCCACGAACGGCTCGTCCCCCGCCCCGCCGAAGATCAGCGGCATCAGGAGGACGTTCAGGACGAAGAGGGTCCAGAGCGCGGGCTGCCAGAAGCGGCGGACGAGCCCCCGGATCCCCCTCCGCGGGGGGTCAGTCATCAAAAGCGCTTCGAGGCGTCCCGGGGCCAGCGCTCCACGACGACCTTGGTCTGCGTGTAGAACTCGATCGCGTGGGCGCCCTGGGCGTGCAGGTCGCCGAAGAAGCTGCCCCGCCAGCCGCTGAACGGGAAGAACGCCATCGGCGCGGCCACCCCGACGTTGATCCCCACGTTGCCGGTCAGGACCTCGTGGCGGAAGCGGCGCGCCGCCCGGCCGTCGTTCGTGAAGACGCAGGCCATGTTCCCGTAATCCCCGCTGTTCACGAAGGCGATCGCCTCCTCGACGCTGTCCACCCGGATGATGCCGAGCACGGGTCCGAAGATCTCGGTACGGGCGATCTCGCCCTCGGCGGGGAGCTCATCGAGCACCGTGGGCCGCACGAAGAACCCGTCCTCGTGGCCCGGGATCCGGACGCCGCGGCCGTCCACCACCGCGCGGGCGCTCTCCTCGTCCACCGCGACCCCGATCAGCCTCTCGATCCGGTCCCGGCTCGCGTCCCGGATCACCGGGCCCATGTCCACCGCCTCGTCGAGCCCGGAACCGACCACCCGGGTTGCCGCCACCGAACTGACAAGCTCGCGGAACGGCGCGTGGGCGTCGCCGACGGTGATCGCCAGCGAGGCCGCGAGACACCGTTGCCCCGCGCATCCGAAGGCGCTTTCGGCCACCGTGGAAACGGCGGCGTCGACGTCGGCGTCCTCGAGCACCACCACCGGGTTCTTCGCCCCTCCCTGGCACTGGACCCGCTTTCCGTTTCCCGCCGCCCGGGCATAGACGCTGCGCGCCACCGGCGAGGAACCCACGAAGCTGACCGCGGCGACGTCCGGATGGTCGAGGAGCGCCTCCACGGCCGCCTGCCCGCCGTGGGTCACCTGGACCACCCCGGCAGGGAACCCCGCCTCCTCGATCAGCGCCGCGACCCGCTGCATGGTCAGCGGCGTCTTCTCCGACGGCTTCATGACGACCGTGTTGCCGCAGGCGAGGGCGTACGGCAGGAACCAGAACGGGATCATCGCCGGGAAGTTGAAGGGGGCGATCACCGCCACCACGCCCACTGGCTGGCGGATCATGAACTCGTCGATGCCGCGCGCGATGTCCTCGAGCACCCGGCCCTGCATCAGGGAGGGGATCCCGCAGGCGACTTCCACGTTCTCGACGGCCCGCCGCATCTCGCCGCGGGACTCGGCGAGGGTCTTCCCGCATTCGGTCGTCACGCACCGCGAGAGCTCCTCGAAATCGCGCTCGAGAAGCGCCTTCAGCCGGAAGAGCGGCTGCACCCGGTCGGTCGGCGGCGTCTCGCGCCAGTCGCCGAGCGCACTCTTCGCGCTGGCCACCGCCCGACCCACATCCTCGGGACCCGACAGCGGAATCCGGGAGAGGATTTCGCCGGTTGCCGGGTTGAAGACCGGCAGCGTTTCCGAGGCCGACGGGGCCAGGTAGCTCCCGCCGATGAAGTTGGGAAGGATCGCGGTTTCGGCCATGCTCGTGGGCGCGTAGGATACGCCCGCCCCATGCGACGAATTCCTGTCAGTTTGTCCGGCCTGCTGCTGCTCGCGCCGCTCGCGGGGGCGGCGCCGGCCCCCCCGAACGACGGCGTCGTGCAGGCGCTCGGCGACGGGATGGAGGGGCCGGTCGTGGACGGCCTCGTCACCGACGAACAGTGGGCCTCCGTCGAACCCTTCACCGGGTTCATCCAGCAAGAACCGGAGAACGGCGCTCCCGCCTCCGAGCGGACCGAAGTGCGCCTGCTCCTGTCCGACACCACCCTCTACGTGGGCGTCATCGCCTTCGACAGCGAGCCGGAGCGGGTGCTCGTGTCCGAGAGTCGCCGGGACGGCGACCTGAACGAATCGGATTCCGTCCAGATCATCCTCGACACCTTCAACGACAGCCAGAACGCCTTTCTCTTCGGCACCAACCCGGAGGGCATCGAGTACGACGGCCAGATCGCCGGCGAGGGCGCGACCGGCGGCTACAACCCGCGCCCCGGCCAGCGGGGTTCCCAGCGCGGCGGCATCGCCGGTTTCAACGCCAACTGGGACGGCGACTGGGTGGTGCGCTCCCAGCGGACCGGCCGCGGCTGGGAGACCGAGTTCGCGATCCCCCTGCGGACGCTGCGCTACGAGGCGGGCCCCGACCGGACCTGGGGCATCAATGTCATGCGGAACATCCGCCGCAAGAACGAGCAGGCGTTCCTGGCGCCGATCCCCCGCGGCTACAACATCTACCGCGTCTCGCTGGCGCGGAAGATCACCGGTCTGAACCTCCCCTCCCGGCGCGACCTCAAGGTCACGCCGTTCGCACTGGGCGAAGCCAACCGGAACCCGCTGGCGGTCCGCGCCGAGAACCGCGAGACCGAGGGCCTCGACATCGGGCTCGACGTCAAGTGGGGAGTCACGCCGAACCTCACGGTCGATCTCACCGCGAACACCGACTTCGCCCAGGTGGAGGCCGACGACCAGCAGATCAACCTGACCCGCTTCCCGCTCTTCTTCCCCGAGAAGCGGCCCTTCTTCCTCGAGAACGCTTCCACCTTCCAGTTCGGCGCGCCGCAGGAGGTGGACCTCTTCTTCAGCCGCCGCATCGGGCTCTACGGCGGCCAGCCGGTGGGGATCGTCGGCGGCGCCCGGCTCTCCGGGAAGGTGGGCTCCACGAACATCGGCCTCATGAACATGCAGACCGACGACGCCTTCGACGCGGAGACGGGCGCCCTGGCGCTGGCGGCCAACAACTACACCGTCGCCAGGGTGCAGCGCGAGGTCGGGCGGTCCAACTTCGGCGGCATCCTGGTGAACCGGCAATCCACCGGCGAATGGGCCGGAGAGGGCGACTACAACCGGGCCTTCGGCGCCGACGCCGCGATCCAGCTCGGCGAGCACGCCCGCTTCTTCACCTTCCTGGCCAAGACCGCCTCCGACGGTTCGGACCCGGACGCGAGCGCCTCCGACACCATGGCGGGCCGGGCCTTCCTGAACTATGCCGACCAGCTCCACCAGGGGCACGCCGGCTTCACCCAGGTGGGCGAGGACTTCAATCCCGAGGTCGGGTTCGTGCCCCGCCGCGGCTTCCGCAAGTACCAGTGGCGCTACTACCTGGACTGGCAGCCGACCCAGGTCCCCGGCATGTCCTGGGTGCGCCGCTTCTCCCCGCACGTGACCTGGAACGCGTACTACGGCTTCGACGGCGAGGTCCAGTCCGGCCGCGGGCACTGGCACCCGATCGAATTCCAGCCCAATGGCGGAGGCCGCTTCGGCCTGTTCATCGACCGGCACCGGGACCGGCCGCTCCACGACTTCACCGTGTACTCGGGAGTGGACGGCCACCGGGTGGTGATCCCGCCCGGCCTCTACCACTGGACCCAAGTGAGCGTGAACTACATCGGGAACGCCAGCGCCCGCCTCTATCCGACCGCTTACATCCGCAGCGGCGGGTTCTACGACGGCGACTACCTGGGCATCAGCTCGACCCTGAACGGGCGCATCGGGGCCACCGTCCAGGCGAGCATCGGCTGGAACCGCGACGTGGTGGATCTTCCCGTAGGCAAATTCACCACCAACCTCATCCCCATCCGGGTCAACTACTCGTTCACGCCGCTCCGGCGCCTCGAAGCGCTGATCCAGTACAACAGCCAGACCGCCTCGGTTTCGTCCAACATCCGGCTCGTGATGCTGGACCGGAGCGGGACCGGCCTCTTCCTCGTCTACAACGACCTGCGCAACACCGCGAACTTCGACCGCTTCGACGACGAGACCGGCTTCCTGGTGCCGAACGTGATGGGCCGGTCGCTGATCATCAAGTACACGCGCCTCTTCGACTTCTGAGGGCGGCGCAGCGCCGGGGGGGCGCTCCCGTCCGGAGCGCTACCCGGCCGGGGAACGGTAGGCCGTTGCGGCCCTGCGGGCCGCAGTCTGCCGGTTCCACAAGGTTCCGCAGAGTGCCCTGACGTTCCGCTATGGCTACCGTTATTCAATGGCTTACGGTGCTATACTGTTCCTCACCGGAACGCCGCAGACTCCCTCGTTCCCGCTCCTTTCGTGTCCCCCACACGGTCCCCGCAGGAACGC
>JAJEFG010000059.1 GCA_022820545.1 Acidobacteriota bacterium
GTAGGTGATGAGGATGCCCATCGGGTTGTGGACGACCAGCTCGGGCGGGACGGAGTCGAGGAACTCGAACCGGAGCGTGAGCGACCAGCGCTCGCGCCGGACCTCCCGGGCGCCGGTCAGGTGCACGAGATCGAAGTCCGCGGTCGCGCCGTGGGGGGGCTCGGGGGAGGGGTGGATGCGGAGCACGACGTTCTCGACCTGGGCTTCCGTCTCCGCCGTCCCGGCCGCCGTGGCGGCGATCTCGCCGCCGTCCCGCTGGAACGCGGCGTTCGCCAAGTCCGTGCTCAGGAACCGGAGGCTCCGGGTCCAGTGCTCCTCGACGGTCGCCCGTCGGCGCGAGTGGAAGTCGGCCACGAACCGGTTGAGGAAGTACTTCGTCGTGGGATCGAGCGGATCGGCCTGGGCTGTGGCAGCCTCGTAGGCGAGCGCCTCGGCGCGGCCGACCTCGTCGACCCGGATCACGATGGGCCGGGGCGGCTCCGCGCCTGCGATCCGCAGCAGAACCACGACGCCGAGCACGCAGCTTGCCGAGAGCAGCACCACGATCCTCCGCAGCTTCCGGTTCGCCTGCACCGCCTCTCCCCATATCTCGGCGTACTCGCGGCCTGCGCTCCTGTCTCTCTTCATCGGCTTCTCCTTGGGGGTCAGACGGGTGGCTTGGCACCGGCCGCGGGCGCGACCGCTCCCCCGGCGCCGCGCATGATGAGGGCCACGAACCCGGACCCGGCATTGCCGGAGCCGGACACGAGCATGGCGGCGAGTTCGCCCACCTTGAGGCTGGCCATGAGGCCGCAGACGACGAGCGGGAGCAGCACCACGGCCCAGAGCCACAGTTCGGCGGGATCGGCGGTGCCGGTGCCCATCAGCGCCCCGGCGTAGGTCGTGATGTAGCCGAGCCCCACGCCCATGAAGACCCGGAGCACGGCACCCGCAACGACGCCGTAGAGCGTGTAGACCATCATCGTGCGGAACCATCCCCAGAACAGGAACGCGAGCGGCTCGAAGAGCAGGAACGCGATGAACACCGGACCGAGCAGGATCACGATGGCGATGGCGACCTGCGCCCAGATCACCTGCGCGTAGGTGATGCAGAAGAGCAGGAGCAGGCAGACTACGAGCGACGCGCCCAAACACAGCGTCACGAGCGACGAGAAGATCACGGTCACCCCGGCGGTCACGATGGACAGGAGATTGCCCGTGGACCACGCGGCGCTCAGGTGAGCGGAATATGCTTGCACGAGCGCTGTCATTTCGGTGTAGCCCGCGGACACCACGTCCGACAGGAACAGGTTCTGGAGCCAGATCCCTCCCGACGCGATCATGGCCGGGAACGTGAGTCCCACCCCGGGGATCGGGACGACGTAGTAGTGGAGCAGCGTGCGGGGGATCGCGATCCCGATCACGAGCTTGACGAGCGCCCACGGCTGGAACGTGCCGCTGTAGGCGATCTTGAGCCCGGTCCACGCGACCATGACGGCGGCGAGCCCGCCCCAGAGCTGAAGTCCGAGCGTGTGGACATCCGGCGCCGCGCCGCCGATCACCGTATCGAGCACCACGTCCAGGAAGCTCTTGAAGTCCTGAAGCTGGTCGCCGGGGATCTGCGCCGGGACGTTAGGGTCGATGGACTGCGGGGGGAGTTGCATGGCCGTCGCGCCCCTACCGGTAGAAGGACGGGATGCGGAACAGGAGTCCGTCCCGCAGCGCGGCGCGGTTCTGAAGCGCGGCGTCCTGCATCGTCCGGGCGAACGCGTTCGCGCGCATCCTGCTCTCTTGCCACTCGGCCAGCCGTTCCAGGCGCGCGAGTTCGGCCAGCCGCGCCCGGTTCGCCTGCTCGGCGGCCTGGTGGGCGAGCACCTGGGCCGTCGCCGCGTTGATCCGGCCCTGGCTCAGCGCGGCCGCGACACCGGCCTGTTGCAGTGCTGTATTGGACAAGTTGCCGTTCGCGGTCAGATCGGCGAACGAGCCCTGAGCGCTCTCGATGGTTCCGGCCAGCGCGGCCGCCGCGTCGAGCGTGGCGTAGTCGAGCACGCGCTGCCGGTCGGCGGCCGCGCGGGCGCGGCGGTAGTCCTCCACGGCGCGCGTTGCCACTTCGGGGGAATGGTTCGCGTACAGCGCAAGGATGTCGGCTTCGCTCACCCGGTCGGCCGCGTTCCGGGCGGTGCGCCAGAGGCCGGTGAGAGAGTTGCCGGTTCCGAAGTCCCGCACCGCGCCGACCATCTCGCCACCTGGCCCGGTGAAGTCGGAACGCCAGGCGAGTCCGTCGCGCACGAGCCCGAAGGGGTCGGCCGCGAGGTCGGAGAACGGCAGCAGAAGCGCTTCGATCTCGCCTCGGGCGGAACGCTCAAGGTGGTCCAGTTGGTTTTCCAGTTCGGAAAGCTGGCGGGCCATCGACCGAAGCTGGCGGACCTGGTTGGTGATCTGCGTGATCTGGTTCGCGATGATCTGGGCGCGCTGGAGCCAGCTGCCGAAGTCGAACTGGGCGCTGGCGGGAGCGGCGCTCCCGAACAGCAGGAGCGGGACCATGAGGGCGGGGGCCAGGATGCGGTTGCGCATGAGGGTGTTCTCCTTTTGGGTCAGTTGATCGGTGTGGTACCGGGTCTGGGAACGAGGACATCGGCGGTGAGCCAGATCCGGAGCCGGTGCCCGGCACGGATCGTGACGGTGGGCATCCGGTTCAGGAACCGGTCGAGAAGCGTGGTCGCGCTGCCGCCGAGACCCTGGCCGACTCCGGCCTGGAGTCCGTAGGGCGAGGCCCCGGCCAGCGTGAGCCCGCTCAGGGCTCCGATGGCGCCCGCGGCGGCGAACGTCGAGAAGTAGTGCCGGTTCACCTCGTCCCTGAGCGCGGCCTCGCCCGCCTGGTTGAGGCCCGAGAACTCCATGTCGATCCAGCCGCCGTCGGGCAGCAGCAGCCGGTGGAAGGAGACGGCGAGGCGGCTCTGGTCCCGGTGTTGAACCGCTTGCACGGTCCCGACGACGCGCGCGCCGCTCGGAATCAGGACCCGCTGGCGGTCGGCCGAATGGAACGGCACCGACACCATCGCGAGCACCGGGCCGGGGAAGTCGCCCGTGAGCTGCGTCAGCAGCACCGCTTCGAGGAACGAGCCCTCGCGGATGCGCTCCCAGCCCGGCGGGTCCTCCGGGCGGACGCTGCGCCCCGGCTCCCCGGTGCCGGGCCTGTGGGGAGAGGTTGGCGGTGCAACTCCGGGGGAAACCGGGAGGGGCTGTCCGGTCAACCCAACCGCCAACTCGCCTTCGAGCGCCGCGACGGATCGCTCGACGGAGGCCAGCGCCGCATCGAGCGCGGCATCGGTCGGCCCGGGTGCCGCCGGAGAAGCATCCGCGCCACCACGCACCCCACCCGGATCCCGGTACGACCGGGCGACCGGAAGCGAGCGGAGCGACCGGGTTCTCCGCTCGATCTCTTCGAGCCGGAGCGCCTCGCGAAGCTCGGCCTCCGCCTGGCCCATGCCGGCGCCGACGCCACCCGGAGCCGCATTCCGTGTGTTGGCCGAGGCCTCGTCTTCGGCGGTGTGCTGCCGCCTCTCCAAGTCGGTGCGGGCCTCGTTGGCCGCCGCCTGTTGGGCCTGGCGCTCGGCCTCCGCGCGCAGGCGCCCCTGAAGCGCACGGCCCACGCGGTCGTCCACAGCGCGCGGTTCCGGCGCGGCGGTAGCCATGGGGTCCGCTTCGGGACCGGTCAGCGACCACGAGAACAGCATTCCGGCCACGAGCACGGCAATCAGGATGACGCCCGCCTTCGTGACGATGCCGCCCGGCAGCGCGCCCTTCGGCTCCTTCACCAACTGCTTCCAGCGGCTCATCGGCCCTCCTCCCGGGGCTCGAACCGCCACCGCATCCGCCTGTCGCCGATCTGGAGCCACCCGTCATCCAACACATGGCGGGCGACGTAGAGCCCGTCCTGCGAGAGGTCGAACGCGACCAGGGCCGGCTCGCCGTCACGAAGCTCGTAGAGCGCGGGCGCTTCTTGCGCGCGCGAGCGGATGTAGGTGAACCGTCCGTCGTGCCACATGGCGTCCACGAGGAACGGTCGCTTCACCGCGTCCCCGTCCAGCCGGTACTCGAACCGGAGCCGTGCCGGATACTCGGCGCGGAACGCCTCGATGTCCGCTTCGGCCCGCTGCCGGGCCTCGACGATCCCGGCCTCGGCCTCGTCGCGCGCCCTGCGCGCCACCTCGGCCGCCTCGGCGGCCATCCGGCGGTAGGCCACGACCTCGCTCCGGGCGACGAACCCGGGAGCGCCGGGGGCGGTGCCCGCCGACTCCGCGACCGGATCGACCCGGACGACAAGGTGTGGCGCCTTCTCGCCGTGCTCCGATACAAGGAACGAATAGATGCGCCCCGACTCGCATACGAGCGCGACGTTCGTCGCTCCGTCCTCGGCCAGGGGTTTCAGGTACGCGACGTTCGCCGCGCCGGTCAGGTGCCAGTACTCCGAGTCGCCGACCACGAAGTCGAGGATGCGCTCCCCGGCCGGAAGCACGATTAAAGTCGTGTGGCGCACGCGCGCGCGAAGGCGCGGGATCAGTTCCTCGCCCTCGCCCGGCACCGGCACCCGCAGGTAGGCGGCGTCCCCGTTCGATTGCTGCGCGGCGGCGTCGGCGGGGACCGCCGCCAGTAGCAGCGCCGTTAGGACTACGATGATCCCGAGCAGGATCGCTATGGTCGCATTTCTCATGGTGTCACGTCCTTTCTTGTCGTGAGGTTGTGTGTGTCCGGCCCGCCAGCACTTCCAGCGCTCGGACCAGGCCGTGCCTCGCCACGGCCTCGGCGCGCCTCTCGGCGTCCAGTGGCGACGAGGTGTAGAGCCAGTAGCTCTCCGGATCGACTTCGAGTCGCAGCACCGCCGCCTCGTCCGGGCGGCGCAGGTACAGTTCGCGCTTCGGCGTGAGTTCCCGGATCCGCGCTACCTCCGACTCGTTCAGCCGAAACAGCGTCCCCACCTCCTCGGGCAACTCGGGATTGGCGAGGAACAGCTTGGTCGGGATCGACTCCAGCAGCGCCGATGCGCCGGGCGTCCCGGTTACGTCCACCGCCGACTGGGTGGCGAGCACGAGCGCCGCGTTCTTCTTCCGCCACGTCTTCGCAGCCTCGGCCAGGTAGGCGAGCACCGCCGGGTCGGCCAGGTAGCGCCATGCCTCGTCCACGACCATCAGCTTGAGCCGCGCGGCCTCGGCGGGGTCCTCGATCTCCAGCCGCATCCGCTCCAGCAGGTACGAGAGCGCGGCCTCGCAGAGGTCCGCGTGCTCCGCCGCGCCCGCCAGGTCGATCACCTGCCAGTCCCGGAACTCCAGGTCCGCCGTCCCGCCCGGCGCGTTGTCGAAGTACCGTCCCCAGGCGCCGTCGCCGGTCCAGCGGCTCAGAGCGGGCCACATCTCCGCCGGGAGCGAACCCGCCAGCACGCCGAGGGTCCTGCGCTCCCGGTCGAAGGCGTACAGGTCCTCGACCCGTGCCCGGATCTCGCTCGTGTCCGCGCCGCTGGCCTCGTAGCCGCCGAGCTTCAGCAGGCGGAGAATCCAGCCGGTCAGGAACTGGAAGGTGCGCGTGGTGGGCGGCAGTGCGAACGGCTGAAGCTTGAGGCCGGACTCCGTCCCGTCCGGCGTGAGCTCCAGGTAGGAACCCCCGAGGAACCGGGTCAGCCAGCGGTAGGAGCCGCCCAGATCCAGGATCAGCACCCGGGGGCCGTACTTGAGCGCCTCGACCAGCAGGAAGTTGAGTGCGAAGCTCTTGCCCGCGCCCGTCGCGCCGAGGATCAGCGTGTGGCCCACGTCGCCCGCGAACAGGTCGTAGTGGTACGCGGTGCGCCACGGGGTCTCCAGCACCGCGAGCGACTCGCGCCGGAGGTGGTTGCTCCGCACCGAACCCCTCGGCGGCCCGAACACGGGCGCGAGGCACGCGGCCAGCCCGGCCGAGACCACGACGCTCCGCACCTGACGCCTGCGCGGCTGGGCGGGGAGCCGCGAGAACCAGACCGGGAGTTGGCCGAAGCCCTCCCGGACCACCTTCGCGTCGTGCGCGGCGAAGAGGCGGCGCACGTCGCCGTCCAGCCGCTCGATCTCGTCCAGTTCGCCGTGGAGTGCCACGGTGAGCGACGCCTCGCCGTAGGCCAGGCCGTCCGCCTCAAGCTCGATCAGCGCGCCGCCCAGCCGGTCCGACTCGGCCGCCGCGGCCGAATCGACCATCGCCGCCGCCGTGCCCTCGGTCTCGCGCATGTGCGCCATCATCGAGTAGCGGCGCGAGAAGTAGTGCCGCTGCGCGCCACGGATCCGCCGCCGCGCCTTCTCCGCCGTCCAGGGCCGCCATTCGAGCGAAACCGTCAGGACCGCGTCCAGGCAGTACAGGTCGCGCAGCAGGTTCGCGTGGGTTTGGCCGGGCGGCGACAGAAGCGAGTACAGGATCACCGGCTCGCCGTCGAGGCGGAGGTGGCTGCGCTCGGCTTCGAGTTCCGAGAGCGCGAGCCGCCAGTTCATGCCGCTTCCGGTCGCGCCGTCCCACACCGTCCCCGGCCGGTTGGTCAGTTCGGAAAGGAGGCGCGACCCGTCACGATCACCGAGCAGTTCGACGGGCGTGTGCTCGGCGACGAGCGAGCGGCCCGCGTCGATCACCGCCCGGAAACGGCCGGCAGCCGCCTCGATCTCCGAGGCGAGGTAGGTGGGCGCGCTCTTCTTCCGGCGTCCCCACCTACGAATCACCCGGGCGACCGGTCCAGACCGCGTGCTCTCGGCCACCGGACGGAGGCCGGACCCGAGCGACCAGACGACGTAGGCTTCGAGCGCCTGCACGCGCCGAGCCAGAAACGCATGGCGGTTCCGCTCCGACACCGCCGCGATGTTGGAACCGTTCCGTCCCACCGGATCAGGAGGATGGACCGGCCGCCGCAGCAGGTAGAAGTAGAGTCGCGCATCGGGACCGAGCCCCGACATGAGCCGCTGCCAGAGACCCAGCACGCGGTCGATCTGCTCCGGTGTGCGTCCGTCCGTCACGGCGGGCCGGATCCGGCCCGCCGCAATCAGCTCGCCCGAGCGCGCCAGGCAGGTGTGGCCGTCGTCCAGCCAGCCCCAGTAGGGCAGCTCCTCGGCCAGCGAACCGGCCGCCTCGTAGGCACGAAGCTCCTCGGCGACCCTCATCGGCCGTCCGCCCGGACCTTGAGGTGCCACGGCTCGTCCGCCCACTTGCCCGGATCGAAACGCGCCGGATGGCGTGCCGCCGCCCGGAGCACCGCCAGCATGGCCGGGTCCTTCCGGCCCGCGAGCCAGCCCGCCCCGTAGCAGGCGGCGAACACCACGCCGCCCGCCATGAGCGAGGCGGTCGCGTTCCATACCGCGAGCGCGAGCGTCGCGCCCAGCAGGAACAGCCGCCGCTCCACGCCCAGCACCGTCAGCGGACGGTTGAGCGCCGCGTAGCCCGGCCAGCGCCTCAACCCCCGCATCAGAACAGCCAGGCCAGGAAGTTCACCGCGCCCACCGCCATCCCGATCCCGAAGATGATCCCGGCCAGCGTGCGCTTGCTCCCGCCCTCGCCGAACGCGAACATCAGACCGCCCACCACGATCGCGATCAGCGACAGCCCGCGCGCGATCGGTCCCGTGAACTGCCGCTCAAGCTCAGCCACCGCGTCCACCCACGGACTCGTTCCCTGCGCCATCAGCACAGTGGGCGTGAGCAGCCACAGCGCGGCCGACACGGTCGTCAACAACTTTCTCATCGTCTCTTTCCTTTTCTCCTCAAGGGGGTCAGCAGGCGACGATCCCAGCGCCGCCCGGGCGTTCCGCCATCCGCTCGCGGAACCACGCCTCCAACTCCGACTCGACCCAGCCCACGTTCCGCGTTCCAAGCGGAATCGCCTGCGGGAAGCGTCCCGCGACGCGCCATTCGTAGATTGTCGTCCGTGACAGGCCCGTGCGGGCCATGACCTCCGGCAATCGCAGAATCCGGGTCGGCGCTCTCGTTCTCTCATCCCTCGGCTGGTCCTTGGCCGCTTCGCTCTTCTTCGTTCTCCTCGGCTTTTTCGACGACTCCCGGCACCGGGGACGAAGAGGCGGATCGCGCGCGCCGCCCGAGCTCCGCTCGTGGTCGGCGATGAACGCCAGAACCCGGTCCGCCCTCCGCAGCGTCAGCGAGCGGCCGCCCTCGATCCGGCGCACCAGGTGCGGGTCGCCCACGGCCATCCTGCCGAACCTCGTCGGGCTGATCCCTGTGCTCTCCAGGAACGCGCTAATCCGCGACCTGACGTACTCTTCCAGCGTGTCCATGACCGAACGCTGAAAGCCCTTCCGAAGGCCCGTCAACCTGTGGACAATTGCCCACAGTCCGGGAACGTTCGGCGACGTTCAGTGTCAACCGGCACGGAAAATGTCCCGGTTATCGGCATTGAAAATGTCCCGGTTCGAC
>JAJEFG010000010.1 GCA_022820545.1 Acidobacteriota bacterium
AGCGTCACGTCGGCCAGCACCGGCGTGCTGACGGCGTCGTAGTCCCAGCAGTCCCAGGGGGTGTACTGGAAGCCCCAGCGGAGGCTCCCGTCGTCGGCGTCGATGGCGATGGTCGCCGCGGTCCACTGGTTGTCGCCCTTCCGCACCTGGCAGTTCCACGGGGCCGCGTTTCCGGTGTTCCAGTAGACGAGGTTCAGCTCGGGATCGAAGACGCCGGTGGTCCAGGTGGGTCCGCCGCCGTTCCTCCAGGTGTCGCCCGGCCAGGTCTCGTTTCCGGGCTCGCCCGGACCCGGGATGGTGTAGGTCGTCCAGCGGGGTTCCCCGGTGGCGGCGTCGTACGCCTTCACGAAGCCACGCACCCCGTACTCGCCTCCGGCCATCCCGGTGAGGACCATCCCGTTCACCACCAGCGGCGCCCCGGTGATGCTGTAGCCGTGCTCCCAGTCGGCGACCTCGACCTCCCAGACCACCTCGCCGGAGTCCTTGTCCAGCGCCACCAGCCGGGCGTCCATGGTGCCGACGTAGACGAGGTCGCCGAACAGCGCCACGCCGCGGTTGATGGAGCCGCAGCAGAAGACGCGCTCCACCTCGACGCCGATCTCGGGGTCGTAGCCCCACAGCTTCCCGCCGGTGCGGGCGTCGACGGCGAAGACGCGGGACTCATCGGCGGACAGGTAGATCACGCCCTCGTGGAGCAGCGGCGTGGCCTCGAGACCCCGGTTGGCGCCCCCGGTGGCGAACACCCAGACCGGGTGGAGGTGCCCCACGTTGTCCGGTGTGATCTGGTCCAGTTCCACGTAGCGGTGGGCGTGGTAGTCCCGGCCGTACATGAGCCACTCGGAGGTGTTCCCGGCCGCGGTCTCGAGATCGGAGGTGGTGACGCCCTGGCCAAGGGCCGCCGGCGACCCGTCAAGTCCGAGAACGAGGCCGATGCAAACGGACGCCACCCGTCCGAACCCGGAGTGTTTCCTGTTTGCCTGCATCGCGCTACCGCATTCTCTCAGGACCGGTCCCTGTTGGACCGGGTCAGCCGGTCGCGTCCGGCGCTCTTGGCGAGTTCCCTCAGCCGTAGTGGTAGCGCGCCTGGACGATGTGGACCGCCCGGTCGCGGACGAAATACACCAGCCGGTGCTCCCGGTCTATGCGCCGCGACCAGAGTCCGGCAAGCTCGTGACGGAGCGGTTCGGGATGGCCGATTCCCTCGAACGGCGACCTCAGGGTGTCCTTGATCAGACGATTGACGCGCTTCAGACGGTCCGGGTCGGTGGCCTGCCAGTGGAGGTAGTCCTCCCAGGCTCGTTCAGCGAATACCAGCTTCACTCAAGGAGATCTCGCTCTGTTCCGCCTCCGGCAGCAAGCTCGACCATCGCCTCACGAAGGCGGCGGGCGTTCTCCGGGCTGCGGAGGAGATAGGCGGTCTCGTCAAGTTGTTGGTAGTCGTCCAGAGAAATCAACACTACGGGTTTCCCGTTACGCCGGGTGATCGTGATGGGCGCGCGGTCTTCGCACACCCGCTTCATCGTCTCGGCGAGGTTCGCACGGGCGTCGGAATAGGTGATGGTGTCCATGAAGTGTCTTCCAAGGATCTGTACGGTTCATTGTACTACTCGGATCGACATCCGTGAGCGCTCGCTCCAGCGCTCTCAGCCGAGCAGCCGCCGGAGGGCCCTGAGGCAGGGAGACGTCACCGATGCGACGCGGCGCGCATCATGTAGGGCTCGATCCGGTCCGGTGCCGGGGGGGCGGTGCGGACCGACACGAGCACCATCACCACGACGTTCGCGACCGCCCCGTAGATGCCCGGGTGGATCCCGAGGAACTGGAACTCGGGCCACACGTTCAGCGCCAGCGTCACCGCGCAGCCGGCGAGGAGGCCGTAGATCGCGCCCTCGCGGCTCGCCCGCCGCCAGAACATGGCGGCGATCATCAGCGGGAAGAACTGGGCGATCGCCCCGTAGGACATGAGCAGGAGGCTGACGAGCGACGCCTCCGAGCCCACCGCCAGGTAGTAGGCGAGCGAGCCCATCCCGAGCGCGGTCCAGCGGATGAGCCGGGTCTCGGCGGCGGGCGTCCGGCGGACCCCGCGGAGCGGCACTTCGAGGTCCTTGACCAGCACCGACGCCCCGGCGTGGAGGATCGCGTCGCCCGAACTCATCGAAGCGGCGAGCGCCCCGGCGCAGAAGAGGCCGACGGTGATGGCCGAGAGATCGAGGTCCATCAGGATCGTCGGCAGGATGGTGTCCGCCTGCTCCACCCCCGGATAGGTCATGACGCCGGCGAACCCGATGAACAGGACCGGGATCAGGAAGATCTGGAAGGTCGGGTAGAAGACGACCATCCGCTTCAGCGTCCGGACGCTCCGCGCCGCGTAGATCTTCATGAAGTAGTGCGGCCACACCGAGAAGCCGAGGACGGAGATGAGCACCGCGCTCGAGTAGGCCCCGAATCCCCACGGCGATCCCGCGGCGTCGAGCCCCGGCGCGACCAGCAGTTCGGGCGCGCTCGCCGCCAGTTCCTCGAACATCGGGCCGATGCCGCCGTGGAGCTTCCACGGCAGGTAGAGCCCGAGGCCCCAGGCGAGGCTGAGCATCAGGATCCCCTGGAAGGTGTTCGTCCAGCCGACCCCCATGACGCCGCTGCGGGCGACGTAGATGAGCACCACCCCGTAGGCGAGCGCGGCGCCCGCCCATTCCGGCATACGCCCCTCGGTGACCACCGAGAAGACGTAGCCCGCCCCCTTCATCTGGATCACGAGATACGGGACGAGCGCCGCCGCGCTCATCACCGCCATGATCGCGGGAATCGCCCTGGGGCTCTCGAACCGGTGGGCGAAGAACTCGGCCTGGGTCACGAATCCGAACCGGCGGCCGAGCATCGCGATCCGCGGCCCGAGGAAGTACCACGGCAGGAGTCCCACCGTCCCGTAGGAGACGATGTAGAACGCGGCCGCGCCGCGGGAATACGCCCAGCCCGGCGCCCCGAGGAACGCGAAGGCGCTGTAGATGGACGCCCCCATGATGAAGTAGAGGACGAGGAAGCCCAGGCTGCGGTCGCCCGCGACGTAGCCCTCCGGCGTGTTCGAGACGTTCCGCCCGGAGACCACCCCGATCGCCAGCGTGACCAGCAGGTAGGCGATCGTCGTCAGGAAGACGATGACCCAGGCGTCCATCGGGGCTACGGTCTACTTCTGGTACTCGCGGTCCAGGGCTTCGTCGTCCTTGCGGTCCTTCGTGAAGAGCGTCAGGAAGGTGAAGAACACCGCGGCGATCATCAGCACCAGCCAGAACATGGAGAACGGCATCCCGAGCACCAGGGGCCGGATGCCGGCGATCCAGGGGTAGAGCGGCCAGATGCTCAGCAGGAGGACCGCGAAAGCGACCCAGAAACCGACCCGGTGGCGCTTTTGGAAACTCATCTCGGAACTCACGGCTCGACCAGCTCGATCTCGAAGAGCTTGGGCCACTTCTTGCCGGTCACGAAGATCCGGCCGTTCTCCGGGTCCCAGGCGATGCCGTTCAGGACGTCCATTTCCGGATACTGGAGTGCGAGGGCGCGCGGCAGGATGCCGGTCAGGTCCACGAACGCGGTGACCTCCCCGGTATCGGGCCGGATCCGGGCGATGCGGTCCTGGGTCCAGATGTTGGCCCAGATCTCCCCGTCGATCCACTCCAGCTCGTTCAACAGCGGGAGCGCCTCCCCGGCGGCGGTCACCCGGAGCGTCCGGACCTGGCGCAACGTGTCCGGATCCAGGAAGCGCAGCTCGTCGCTGCCGTTACTCATCACCAGGTGCTCCCCGTCGAAGGTGAGCCCCCAGCCCTCCCCGGAGTAGCGGAACTCGCGCACGAGACGGAACGGCTCCCGGGTGTAGACGAACCCGATTTCGGCCTCCCAGGTCAGTTGGTAGATGTAGTCGCCTGCCAGGGCTGCCCCCTCCCCGAAAAACTGCGGCAGCAACGCGCGCTGCTCGAGGACCTCGCCGGTTTCGAGTTCGACGCGCCGCAGGGTGGATTCACCCCGGAGTCCGGTGCTCTCGTAGAGGAACCCGTCGTGAAAGAAGAGCCCCTGGGTGAATGCCCGCGGGTCGTGCGGGAACTCCCGGACCACCCGGTAGCCGAAGACTTCGGGCGGGTCGGACTCCGGCGGGGGAGGGGATTCCGGGGGTGGGACAGGGGCCGGCGCGGGTTCGGGCGGGGCCGCGGCCGACGCCGGGCTGCCGCCGGATCCGCCGCACGCGGCGAGCAGCAGCAGGAACGGCCAGACCAGGAGCCCGGTTGTGCGCCCGCGGCCAGCCATGGCGCGAATCATGGCATGACCCACGGGCGGTGGCGGCGTATCCTCCGCGCACCATGACCGACGACCTTGCCCGCTCGTTTCGCGAGCATCTCGAAATCCGCCTCGAGGGAATCGCCGAGGACCTCCACAAGACCGGCTACGCGGCGCTGGTGCTGGCCTCGGGCCCGCAGCACTTCTATTTCCGGGACGACCAGCCCGCCCCCTACCGTGCGAACGCCCACTTTCTCCATTTCTGTCCCCTGGAGGGACCCGGCCACCTCCTGCTCATCCGCCCGGGGAAGAAGCCGTTCCTGGCGACCCTCTCCCCCGACGACTTCTGGTACGAGCCCCAGCGGATCGGGGACGCCTTCTGGACCGAAGGGTTCAGGATCGCCGAGTGCGGCAGCCGCAAGCGGCAGATCTCCGAAATCACCAAGCGGCTCCCGAAAGGGCGCTGCGCCGTCATTGCGGAGAGCGGGGGCGTCTCCGAGACCCTCGGGCTCGCCCACAACCCGCCCGGGCTGCTCACCCGGCTCGACTGGCGCCGCGCCATCAAGACCGGCTACGAAGTGGAGTGCCTCGGCGAGGCGAACCGCGTGGGCGCCGAGGGACACGTCGCCGCGGAGGCCGCGTTCCGGGACGGGGGCAGCGAGCTGGAGGTGCACCGGGCCTTCCTTGCCGCCGTCGGCGGATCGGAAGCGGACCTCCCGTATCCCACGATCGTCGGGCTCAACGAGAAGGGCGCCGTCCTCCACTACGAGGGCAAACGTCCGGATGTCCGGAACGGGCGCAGCCTCCTGATCGACGCTGGCGCGCGCGTCCGCGGCTACGCCTCCGACATCACCAGAACCTACGCCGGTTCCGCGGCGGACGACCGGTTCCGTTCCCTGATCGTCGCGATGGAAGGCGCCCAACAGGCGCTCTGTGAAGACGTGCGGGCCGGCCGCCCCTGGGCGGAACTCCACCACGAGGCGCATCTCGCGCTCTCGGGGGTCCTGAAGGACGAGAACATCATCCACCTGTCTCCCGAGGAGGCCGTCGAGAGCGGCCTCAGCCGGGTCTTCTTCCCGCACGGGCTCGGCCACTTCCTGGGCATCCAGGTGCACGACGTGGGGGGCCATCTGGCCGACCCGGACGGCCGCCGCGCGCCGCCGCCCAAGGCGCACCCGATGTTGCGGAGCACCCGCACCCTGGAACCCGGCCATGTGCTGACCGTCGAACCCGGCGTCTACTTGATCGACATTCTGCTCGACCGCTGGCGCCACGGGAAACAGGCGCGACGCGCGGCCGTCAACTGGGACGCCGTGGACGCCCTCGCCCCCTACGGCGGCGTCCGCATCGAGGACAACGTCCTGGTCACCGAAACCGGCCCCCGCAACCTCACCCGCGAACACTTGCCGTAGGGCAGGGATCCCCCCGGAGCGCCGGCCTCCGGCCGGCATCGACCGCCGACAGGCGGTCGAAACCGCACGCCGCCCCCCGTCTTGCGACGGAACGGCTTGGAACGGCGGCTTCAGCCGGCACGCGCGGTGCTCCGCACCGCGCACGTCGCATCGCTACTCATCCTCACGGCGCATACGGCCTGGCACGCTCCGTTTCCAGGCGCCCGCCCGATCAACCCGATCGCGCCACGCGCCTCCGCCGTCTTCTGATCAAGCCGCGGCGATCACGCCAGCGGCGACCCCCCGGCCTGACGGGTGGTCCCGACGGCAAGGGCCGGATCCGCTCCTCGACGTCGGCCTCGGTGCAGCCCCCGACCCGAACCAGTTTCCTGGGATGGGAGGTTCCGGCGACGATCTGGACCGCATCGCGCGGGACCCCAAGCCAGCCGGCGAGGAGCGTGACCAGGCGGGCGTTCGCCCTGCCGCGCTCGGGGGGAGGGGAGACGTAGGCCCTGATCCTCCCGTCCTTCAGTCGCGTGAGCCGCTCCCGAGAGGACCGTGGGGTGACCCAGACCTGCAGAATGACCCCGGTGAGAGAACGCGGTTCCGGCACGCCGCAAATTGTAGAGGGGAGGGCGTTGGAAGCCCGTGTCGGTGATCCCGCTCGTGCGACGGTACGCCGTCGCAGGCCGGAGGCCCGCGGCGCCGGTCTGGAGGCCCCCACCGGGAGGACTGGCCGGCGGTCCCGTACTACGTCCCGCTGCGGAGCGTGCGTTCCGCTCCGGACAGGCCGTCGAGGTCCGGGACCACCAGTGTGCCGCAGCCCTCGGGGGTGAAGACCTCGAGCAGGACGCTGTCGGGGATGCCCGCCGGCAGGACGTGGGCGCGGGTCACGCCGGCCTCGAGGGCCTTCCGGATGCAGAGGGCCTTCGGGAGCATCCCGGTGCGGATCGCCCCGGAGTCCTTCATTGTTTCGAGCCCCGCGAGGTCGAGGAACGACACGACGCTCTCGGGATCCTCCGGGTCGGCCAGCAGGCCCGGCGCCTCGCCCAGCAGGATCAGTTTCTCGGCGCCGAGCGCCACCGCGAGCGCCGAGGCGACGGTGTCCGCGTTGATGTTCAGCAGCGTGCCCGCCTCGTCCGCGGAGATCGGGCTCACCACCGGCAGCGCGCCGATGCCGAGCAGCCGCTCGAGCAGCCCGCTGTCCACCCCGTCGATGTCCCCGACGTAGCCGTAGTCCACTGTCTCCTCGGCGGCCCCCTCCTTCACCTTCACCGGCGGCCGGCGGTGCGCGCGGATGAGCCCGGCGTCCACCCCGGAAAGCCCGATCGCGGGGAGGTCGAAGTCGCGGCAGGCGGCGAGGATGCGGGTGTTGACCTCCCCGTTCAGCACCATGGTGGTGACCCGGAGAGCCTCGGAGTCGGTGACCCGGCGCCCCCCGACGAACCGCGTGCGGACCCCGAGCTTCCGGGAAAGCTCGGTGGACTGTGGGCCGCCGCCGTGGACGAGCACCACCCGGATGCCCAGTTCGAACAGCAGGGCCACCTGCTCCACGAGGTCGTGGATGCTGGCTTGGGCCGCGACCGTCGCGCCGCCGGTCTTGATGACGAAGGTCTTTCCCCGGAAGCGCTTCAGGTAGGGAGCCGCGTGCTTCAGCGCCCGGATCCGGATCTGATTGTCTTTTCGCAGCCCTGCCGGGCTGCGATGCCGGTCTGGAGACCGCCGCTCCAATCTGCTCATGACAGCATCCGGTGGAGCGCCGCCATCTGCGTCCACATGCGGTTCTCCGCCTGCTGCACGACCGCGCTCCGCGGCCCGTCGAGCACGGCTCCGGCCACCACCACGCCCCGCCGCACCGGCAGGCAGTGGAGGAACCGGCAGTCGTCCCGGGCGCCGGCGAACCAGCCCTCATCCACCGTCCAGCCGGAGAGCCCGGCCCGCAGCGCGAGGTCCGCCTCGGGGTCGCCGTAGTGCCGCGTCGAGGCCCACGACTTCGCGTAGACGGCGTGGGCGCCCTCCATCGCCTCGGCGGGGTCGTCGCTCTCCCGCACCGATCCCCCCGACGCCGCCGCCAACCGGCCCGCCCGCGCCATCACGCTCTCCGGCAGCTCGTAGCCCTCGGGCCGCAGCACGGTCACCTCCATGCCCCGCAGCGCCGCCATCCGCAGGGTGTCGGAGGCCACCGCGAGGGGCAGGGGATGCGGGTGCTGGGTCCAGGAGAGCACGAGGCGGCCCCCGGACGCCGGGATCCCGAGATCGTCGAGCGTCCGCCAGTCGGCCAGCGACTGGCAGGGGTGGCGCGCCGCCGACTCCATGTTGAGGAACGGCTTGCCGCAGAGCCCCCGGATCCGCTCGAAGCGCTCGTCGGCGAGGTCCTCGGCGAGGTCGCGCTGGGCCGCGAACATGCGGACGCCCAGAGCGTCCCCGTAGGATGCGAGCACCGGCGCCGCCTCGGCGATGTTCTCGGCGGTCTCCCCGTCCATCACCGCGTCCGGATCGAACTCCAGCTTGTGGATGAACCGGTCCGGGGCGATCACGAACGAACCGCCCCCGAGGCGGGACATCGCCGCCTGGAAGGACGCCTGGGTGCGCAGCGAGGGATTCAGGAACAGCAGCGCCAGCACCTTCCCCTCGAGCGCCCGGGGCTCGGGCCGCTCCCGGAGCCGCCCGGCGAGTGCGACCAGCTCGCGGATCCCCCCCGCGCCCAGGTCCTCGAGCCGGTGGACTTCGCGCATCGCGGTGGTTCTCAGGCGGGAATGTCCGAAAGCGCCGCGACCAGCGCGTCCACGTGTTCGTCCTCGAGCACCAGGGGCGGCATCAGCCGGAGCGCCGCCGGGTCGGTCGAGGTCCCCGCGAAGATGCCCCGCTCGAGGAGCGCGTTCCGCACCTCCTTCGCCGGCCGGGAACAGACCAGCCCGAGCAGGAACCCGCGTCCCTGGATCCGCCGCACCGGTCCCACCACCGCCTCCGCCCGGATCCGGTCCGAGAGCCGCCGCACCCGGGCGAGGAGGTCCTCCTCGCGGATCACCCGGATGACGGTCGCGATCAGCGCGCTGGCGACCGGCCCGCCCCCGAAGGTGGTCCCGAAGGACCCCATCGGCAGGCCGCCCGCGAGTTCCTCGCTGGCGAGCACCGCCCCCGCCGGGAAACCCCCGGCGAGCGCCTTCGCCGTCGTCAGCAGGTCGGGGCGCACCCCCGACCACTCGCAGGCGAAGGGCTTGCCGCTGCGGCCCATCCCGCACTGCACCTCGTCGAACACGAGGAGCGCGCCGGCGGCGTCGCACGCCTCCCGCGCGGCCCGCAGGAAGCCGTCCGAAAGGTCCACCGCGCCCGCCATCCCGAGAACGGGCTCCATGATCACCGCCGCGACCCGGGAGTCCACCGCGGCGGCGAGTGCCTCGGGGTCCTCCCGCGGAACCGTCCGCACCCGGAACGGGGTCTCGGGGAAGGCGTACCACTTCGCGGAACCGTCGGTCGCCGCCGAGGCCGCGGCGGTGCGGCCGTGGAAGCCGCCGGTGAGCGCCACCACCGTGTCCCGTCCCGGGAGGGCGCGGAAAGCCAGCCGCAGGGCGTTCTCGTTCGCCTCGGCGCCGCTGCTCACGAGGAAGGCGCGGTCGAGCCCGCCTCCGGCGAAGTCCACCAGCGCTTCGCCGGCGGCGGCGCGTTCCGGACTCGGGATCGCGGTGGTCTGGAAGAAGAGGCGGGTGGCCGTCTCCTCGAGGCACCGGAGGATCGCCGGATGGCGGTAGCCGAGCCCGGCGACCGCGTGCCCGCCGTAGAAGTCGATGAGCTCGCGGCCGTCGGCCGTCTTCAGCACGACGCCCTCCCCCGAGACCACCTCGAGGGGAAGCTGGGGGTAGACGGGGAACAGCGCCGGGGATTCTGCGGACATCGGGACTACAGCCAGGCGGGAGTGGGGACCGTGAGCCCCTCGGTTTCAGGGAAGCCGAGCAGGAGGTTCATCCACTGGACGCCGCCGCTCGCGGCGCCCTTCCCGAGGTTGTCGAGCGCGGCGAAGGCGACGACGGTCTCGCCGTCGGTGGCGGCGCCCACGACGGTGATCGCCGAGCCGACGGTCTCCTTGAGCCGCGGCGCGGAGGCGACGCGGACCAGCGGGGCCCCGGCGTAGAAGTCGCGGAACGCCGCGTCGAGGTCCCCGGCGGTCAGCGGCGACCGGCTCCGGGCGAAGACCGTGGCGTGGATGCCGCGCGCGAACGGACCGGAGTGCGGAACGAAGCGGACCCGCGCCGGGCGCTCGCCCGGCGCCGCCAGCAGGTCTTCCATCTCGGGGGCGTGCCGGTGCTGGAGCGGCTTGTAGGCGAAGAGGTTCGCGTGCCGGAGCGGATGGTGGGTCGTCTCCTTGGGCATGCCGCCCGATCCGGTGCTGCCGGTGACCGCGGAGACCTGGAGTTCGGGTTCCACGAGCCCGGAGTGCCGGAGCGGCGCGGCGGCGAGCGCGGCCGCGGTGGCAAAACACCCGGGATGCGCGACCCGCCCGGGTCCGCCGCCGGTGTGGTCCCCCCCCAGTTCCGGGAGGCCGCAGGTGAACTCGGCGAGGAGATCCGGCTCCGGATGGGGGACCCCGTAGATCTCCTGGTAGCGCGCCGGGTCGGAGTGCCGGAAGTCCGCCGACAGGTCCACCACCGGCAGATCACAGCCGGCCGCCTCGGCGGCGGCGAGCAGGGCGGCCACCTGCGGCGCCGACGCCTTGTGGGGCGCGGCGGAGAACGCGGCGAGCCCGGAATGATCCCCGGCGGCGGCGGCGAGCGTTTCGGGCAGGTCGGCGGGCGCGACGAAGGTCTCCTCCGGGAAGCTGGCCGCCAGGTTGGGGAAGGACTCCGCGATGGGGAGTCCCGCGTGGCTCGCCGAGACGGCGCCGGCCAGCCGCATGCCGGGATGCCCGGCGATCCAGCGGAGCAGTTCGCCGGCCACGTAGCCGGAGGCGCCGAGCACGACGACGCCGGTCGGATCGGTACGGTTGCCGCTCACGATCCGAGCCCTCCCGCTCCGTTCGAGCCGACCGCGGCCCGCAGCCGGTCGAGGATGCCGCGCTGCCCCGACCTGGTGTGGCTGGCCACGAAGATGGTGTCGTCGCCCGCCACCGAGCCCGCCGCCTCGGGCCAGGACTCGGTGTCGATGGCGTGCGCCACCCGCTGGGCGCCCCCGGGCAGCGTCCGCACCACCACCAGGTGCGGCCCGGCAGGGGCGTAGCTCTCCACGAGCCCCGCGAGTCCGGGAAGGCCCGGGCGGCGGTCGGGGGCGATCCGGTAGTGGCCGCCGATCTTCCGGGCGCCGATGTCGCGGAGGTCGCGGCTCACGCAGGACTGGGTCACTGCGTGACCGTGGGCATCGAGATGGGCGACGAGTTCGGCCTGGTTGCGCACCCGGGCTTCGAGCAGCGCCGCGCGCAGGAGGGCCCGGCGTTCGGCCGCCTCGTCGGCATGCGGTGCGCGGTTCTTCATATTATGTGCAAAATATACCACAAGACGCGACGCCTTGGAACGCCGGCCAGTTCTCCCGGTGGGGGCCTCCAGACCGGCAC
>JAJEFG010000058.1 GCA_022820545.1 Acidobacteriota bacterium
GGCGTAACCCCGATCCCCCTCACCGCACCCACGGCTTGGAACGCCGGTCTCCAGACCGGCACCGCGGCGCTCCGCGCCGCGCACGGCGTAACTCCACTCACCCTCACGGCGCCACGGCTCGGAGCGCCGGCCTCCGGCCGCCATCGCTCCCCCCAGGGGAGTCCCAAGCGCGTCACGGCAGGTTTACCTGCCAGGACACGCCGAAGCGGTCCACCACCCACGCGAAACGGCGGCTGAAGCCGTAGTTGTCGAGCGGCATCAGGTACTGGCCGCCCTCGGCGAGGGCGGTGCTGAGCTCCGCGACCTCCTCCTCGCTCTCGCAGGTGACAAAGAGGGAGATGGAAGGCGTGAACGTGAAGTCGTGCTTGACGTAGCTGTCACTCACCATCACCGGCTGGCCGCGGAGCGAGAACGAGGCGACGAAGATGGAGCCCTCCGGGCCGGGGCCGTCCGGGCCGTGACGCTGGACGTTCAGGATCTCGCTGTCCGGGATGACCTTGACGTAGAAGTTCATGGCCTCGTCGGCCTGGCCCTCGAACATGAGGAAGGGGGTGACGCTGGCGGGCATGGGTTGTCCTCCGGGGTGGGGATTGCGGACTGAGTCGGTGCGGTGGCGGGGCCGTTACGGCTGAGGTTTCTCCTCCTGGATCTGGATCAGGTTGCCGCACGTATCGTCGAACACCGCAGTAATGACGGGCCCGAGGTCCGTCGGCGGCTGAACGAATCGCACACCCTTCGCGGTGAGGCGTTCGTGTTCGGCTGCGACGTCGTCCACCGCGAAGGAGGTATACGGAATGCCGTCCTTCACCAGCGCCTCCTTGAACGGGCGGGCCGCGGGATGCTCGTCGGGCTCGAGCACCAACTCCGTCCCCTCTGGAGCTTCCGGCGATACAACCGTGATCCAGGCGTGACGTCCCAGGGGGATGTTGTGCTTCACCTGGAAGCCAAGCGTTTCCGTGTAGAAGCGAAGCGCCTTTTCCTGGTCGTCCACCAGGACGCCGGCAAGGTGAATTCTCATTCTTTCAATTCCCTCTCATCGGTTGAAATCGGCCAACGCTCCCCGATGGCCTTCAGCGGGCCGCCCTCGAACCAGTGGAGCTTCCACCGCCCCTCGCGCCGCGTGCGAATCAGCCCGGCGGCCTCCAGCACGTCCAGGTGTTGGGTGATCGCCTGGCGTGAGGAATTGATGCCGTGCTTCATGATCAGGCGTGAGCAGAGTTCGAACAGCGACTGACCCGATCGATCGACGAGCTCATCCAGAATGGCTCGCCGGGTCGGGTCGGCGATCGCGCGGTACACGTCCACAAGGCCAGTCTAAGACGGGTGTTCCCTTGCATGTCCGGGGTCATTATATGCAAGCGGGCGCTTGCATGTCAACCGCTCAACTTCTCCACGCACACGCGGGTGGCCATGGGTGGAGGACACTTCGGTGTCCTGGCAGGTGGACCTGTCGTCGCCCGGTGGGAGGCGCGCTGAACCGCCCGGATCAGGAAGACAACTCCTCCAGCGTCACCTCGTACCAACAGGACTCGCCACGTTCCACAGCTTTTCTGGCGCAGATCTCCATGATGTTTGAGTCGTCCTGGTAGGCGATTGCATTGTTGGGACGGACCCGCTCGTCCTCATTGGCGAACAGATCATGGATGTTCGCCCGCGGATCTGCGGCCATGAGGCCGTCGCAAACACCACACACGAAGTTGTCCAAATCTCCCCATCCCCGCCTGCCGGCATTCTTGACCTCATCCGCCTGTTTTCCGGCGTGAATGCCCAGCGTGAGTCGAACGAACCCAGTGAAGGGTGTCGAGTCCAGCGCTTCGACCGCCGCCTTCCTGAGGGCAATCAGTCTCTTCGCCTCGGTCTCGTTCTTTCCCCACATCGAGTTGGCTCCGTCCTTCTTCGGGGGCAATGCGTCCCTCACCTCGAACTTGATACTTCGCATTTCGGTTGCTCCACGCAGATCAGAAATCCACCCCCACCGCGTTCGACAGGAACTCGACGAACGGCGCCCCTCGCCGGGCGATCCCGCCAAACCAGTCGAGCAGGTCGTCCCGCAGCGCCTCTTCCTCGGAGAAGCTGGTAAGCGCCGCGAAGTCCTTGCGCTTCAGGTCCTCGACCAGGGGGTGGTCCGCGTCATAGCCCCGCGGCGGCCGCTTCAGCGACTCGCCCTCGAACTCGAAGGTCTCGGCAAACGCCCGAGCCCTCGTGATCCGCGTCCATTCGTCCTGCCCTTCATGGATCGCTTCGCGGATCTTCGTCACGGTCGGGTTGTCCGGCCGCCAGATCCCGCACGCGGCAAAACACATCCCGGGTTCCAGGTGGAGGTAGAAGCCCGGGGCGTGAGCGTCCTTGCCGGCGGCGTGCCGGAAGTGGGCGCCCACGTTCGTCTTGTAGGGCGTCTTGTCGCGTGAGAAGCGGGTGTCCCGGTAGATCCGGAAGAGGGAGCCGCCGTTCGCCCGCGGATCGGCGACGAAGTGGGGACTGATCTCGGCAAGCGGCGCCGCGAAATCCGCGATGAACCCGAGCATCGGGTCGCGCACGTCGGCGACGTAGCGGCCCTTGTTGGCCGCGAACCATTCCCGATCGTTGTTGTCCCGCAGGTCGCGCAGGAAGTCGAAGAGGGCGACGGTAATGGGCTCGGTCGTCATGTACTTGGCTCCCCCGGTCAGTGGGCGCGGAACGGTAACGCACGGAGGCGGGCGTTCACGGCCTCCGGTGACCCCGCGATAGCCTCTGCCGCCCGAGACCGATGCCGGACGATGCCTCCCCCGTGACTCGTCCGGGCTTGATCCGCCGCGCGGAGATCCGGGTTCCCACGCCTGACTTCGACGCCGACATGCGGTTCTTCATCGACGCGCTCGGATTCCGCCTCGACCGGATCTGGCCCGCCGACGCGCCGGCCTTCGCGGCGCTCTCCGGACACGGGACGGCGATCCTCCTCGAGTGGAGCGCCAGCCCCGCTCCGGTGGCGCTACGGCTCTACGTGGACGATCCGGACGCGTTCGCGGACGGAGGGACCGAACTGACGACCCCCGGTGGCCACCGCATCACGGTGGAGGATGCCGACCCGCCGCTCGTCATACCGGAGGCGGCCCACCGTTTCGTGGTGCGGCGGCTCGCGGACAGCGATTCGTGGGTCATCGGCCGCGCCGGCATGCACTACCGGGACCTCCTGCCGCAGCGGCTCGGCGGCGCCATCATCGCGTCGCACATCAGGATCGCCGACGCGGGTCCCGTGGACGACATGGTCCACTACCACACGGTCGGCTTCCAGCTCATCTTCTGCCACCGCGGCTGGGTGCGGCTCGTGTACGAGGACCAGGGACCGCCATTCGTGCTCGGCGCCGGCGACTGCGTGATCCAGCCCCCCGAGATCCGCCACCGGGTGCTCGAGTCGTCCGCCGGATTCGAGGTGATCGAGATCGGCGTGCCCGCGGAACACCTCACCACCATCGACCACGAGATGGAGCTTCCGACCCCGCACTTCCGGCCCGACCGGGAGTTCCAGGGCACGCAGTTCGTGCTGCACCGCGAGGCGGAAGCGACCTGGCAGCCGTGGCGGATCCCGGGGTTCGAGGCGAGGGAAACCGGAATCGGGGAGGCCACCAAGGGCATCGCGGGTGTTCAGGTGGCGCGGCGCGTTCAGGGAGTTGCCGTCCCCGCGGCCCTGCACGACGGCGACATCCTGTTCGGATTCGTGCGGGAGGGGTCGATGTCACTAGAGGTTGACGGGCATCCCCGCCGCGATGTCGCTGCCGGCGACGCCTTCGTGCTACCGCCTCACGTCAGCGTGGGAATCCAAGACCCGTCCGATGACCTTGAAATGCTGGAAGTGGTGCTGCCGGCGAAGTTTGAGACCACGGTCAGCTAAGCGCACCCGGGGCGCGTGGCGAAGCGCTCTCCACGGCCCTCCGGGCCGCTGTGCCGGCTGAAGCCGGCGTTCCAAGCCGTTGCGTCATCTGTCACCACACCCCGGGGATGAGGGCGCGGCGCTCCGGCGGGTAGTTCGGGAAGTTCTGGCGGTACCAGCGGTGGTTGGCGACCGCCCGGGGCGCCAGATTGGCGAACGTCAACACGGCGAAGGAGAGACCCGCGAGCGACCAGGTGGCGATGGCCCAGCCCGTCCACTCCACGATCTCGCCGAGATAGTTGGGACAGGAGACGTACTGGAAGGCTCCGCCGTGAGGGACGCCATATTTTGTCGTTCTGTGTCCTCGCAGGTGGAACAGGATGTTGTCCGAGTGGATGTTCAGGATCAATCCGCCGACAAATATCGTCGCTCCGAGCACGAATCGCGGGTCGCTCAGCCACGAATCGCCGTACTCCGCGAGTTCGGAAACGAGCCTGGCGTTGATGTAGGCGTTCACCAGGTTGAATGCGAGACCCGACATAACGACAACAAGTGGCATGTTCGCGGCCGAGCGCGCGCGGAACGGGTAGATGAAGGTCCGATGCACGTAGTGGACCTGCCACATCGTCAGGAACACGAGCGGCACAACGCTCGCGGCCGCTGCCCCCTGCAGGTAGACGGACAGGAAGAAGAGGACCGCGGGCCATTCCATGACGACCCACCCCACCTTGCTGGAGATATCGGGGCCCCAGCCGGAGCCCGCGTAGTGTCGTCCGTAGGGCGCCGTGCGGCGGAACAGGGACCCAAACGTCACCGCGGCCACCCCGAGCATCCCCCAGACCAGCAGGCGGTGGAATTCGAACTCCGTCATCGCAATCGGCCGGTTGGCCGTTCTCCCCGAGCCAACGATACGCGTCGCGCACCGAATCCGCGACCGACGCGAAGAGGCGTGGCGCGGTTTCGACCGCCTCGCGGCGGTCGATGCCGGCCGGAGGCCGGCGCTCCGAGCGCTCCGACCTCAGTAGGTCACTTTGTCGGGGCGGGCGTCCCACTCGACAAACACCGCGTGGGCCTCATCCCCCAGCACCCGGCTCATCGGGACCCGGCGCGCGCTCGGGGGCAACAGGATCTCGGAGTAGAAGGAATCGTCGCTGAAGCCGATGCGGTGGGCGTCTTCCTTGCGGTTCGCGTAGTAGATCCGGTCCAGCCGCGCCCAGTAGATCGCGGCGAGGCACATCGGGCACGGCTCGCCCGAGGCGTAGATCTCGCAACCCTCCAGCGAGAAATCCCCGAGCCTCGCGCACGCCGCGCGGATCGCGTTCACCTCCGCGTGCGCGGTCGGGTCGTTCTCGGAGAGCACCGTGTTGTGCGCCTCGCCGACGACCTCGCCGTCCTTCACGACCACCGCACCGAAGGGGAACCCCTTGTTGGTCCGGATCGCGCGGAGCGAGAGCGCGATGGCCCGCCGCATGGCCTCCTCATGGTCCAACCGTTCTTTCTGTCTTCCTTTCGTCATTGCATCGCATAGGGTAGCGCCGGGGGGGACCGGGGCGACTTCGCACGCGAGAAAAGGAGGACCGTGATGCTGGAGCGATTCGAGCGCTATCCGCTGACCTTCGGCCCGACGCCCATCGAGCGGCTGGACCGCCTGTCCGCCCACCTCGGCGGCGCGGTCCAGATCTACGCGAAGCGCGAGGACTGCAACTCGGGCCTCGCCTTCGGCGGCAACAAGCTCCGCAAGCTCGAATACATCGTGCCGGACGCCATCGCCTCCGGCGCCGACACGCTGGTCACCATCGGGGGGATCCAGTCGAACCACACCCGGCAGGTCGCGGCAACCGCCGCCAAGCTCGGCATGAAGTGCCGGTTGGTGCACGAACACTGGGCGCCCTTCGAGGACCCCGTTTACGACCGCGTGGGCAACATCCTGCTCAGCCGGCTGATGGGCGCGGAGATCGAAACGGTGGACGAGGGATTCGATATCGGCATCCGCGAGAGCTGGGAGCGCGCCATCGAGGACGTGAAGGCGAACGGCGGAAAGCCCTACCCCATCCCCGCCGGCGCCTCGGTCCACAAGTACGGCGGGCTCGGCTTCGTCGGCTTCGCCGAGGAGGTCCGCGCGCAGGAGGAAGAACTCGGGTTCCGGTTCGACGACATCGTCGTCTGCACGGTCACGGGGTCCACCCATGCGGGGATGCTCGTCGGTTTCGCGAAGGACGGCCGCGCCGGCCGGGTGATTGGCATCGACGCCTCCGCGACGCTCGAGCGGACCCGCGCCCAGGTGATGAACATCGCCCGCAACACGGCGGACCTGGTGGAGCTGGGGCGCGAGATCACCGATGACGACCTCGTCCTGATGGGCGGCTATGCCCATCCCGCCTACGGCGTGCCGTCGGACGAGACGAACGAGACCATCCGCCTCGTGGCCCGGCTGGAAGGCATGATGACGGACCCGGTTTACGAGGGGAAGTCGATGCAGGGGCTTATCGACCTGGTCCGGAAGGGTTACTTCGGGGCCGGTTCCCGCATCCTCTACGCCCACCTCGGCGGGGTGCCCGCCATCAACGCCTACGCCAGCATCTACGGAGGCGGCTGAGCTACCCAAAGGAGAACTCCATGTCCAACGAGCGCATCGGCTCCTATCTCGAGGTCGCGCCCGGCGTCGACATCTACTACGAAGACGTGGGTGAAGGCGTCCCGCTGGTCCTTGTTCCGGGGTGGACCTTCACGACCAGGGTCTTCGACCACCAGTTCGCGGCGTTCTCCGGCTCGCACCGGGTGATCTCGTTCGACCCCCGCAGCCACGGGCGCTCGACGGTGACCACCGACGGCAACAACTACGCCACGCAGGCCGCGGACCTGGCGAAGCTCCTCGAGCACCTGGAAGTCGAAAACCCCGTCCTGGTGGGCTGGTCCACGGGATCCATGACCGCCTGGCACTACATCCGCAGCCAGGGGACGGCAGGGATTCGCGGACTCGTCGCGATCGACATGCCGCCGCTCGGGATGAGCGAGGACCCGAGCGACTGGGTCGAGGGCTCGATCCCGGAACTCCGCGGGTTCTTCCAGGCCATTCAGACGCCGGCGGGCCAGCGCGGCGTCATCACCTGGTACGCCGACAACGTGATGATCGAGGGCGAGATGTCCCCGGAGGTCACGAAGTGGATCGTCGAGCAGTCGCTCGCCACGCCGCCGCTCATGGCCGCCCACCTGCTCGCCGACGCCTCGTTCGGCGACTACCTCGAGGAGGCGAAGCAGGTGGACGCGGAGGTCCCGTCGCTGTTCGTGGTCGCCGAGCACTGGTCGGAGACCGCGAAGGCATTCCTCGCGAAACACTGCCCGAAGTCACGGGTCGAGGTCTTCGGCGGCCACGCCATGTTCTGGGAGTACCCGGAGCGGTTCAACGACCTGCTCGGGGAGTTCGTGGCCGCAACCTGATCCCGGGCGACCGCGGGCCGCTATTCCCCGCCCCGCGCCTCCGAGGTGATCAGCTCCACGATCTCCTGACTCGTGATGGCGCCGACGAAACGCTTCGTCTCGCGGTCCAGCACGGGCAGCACGGTCAGGGACGCCTCGGTCATCTGCTGCAGGGCGTCCTCCACGGGCTCATCCGACCAGGTGTTCGGGGTGTTGACGCGGGTCACGTTGCCGAGGGGAGTCTCCGCCCACGACTGCTTGGGCAGGTAACGGAGCATTCCCAGGGACACGATCCCCACCAGCTTCCCGTCTTCCGCGACCACGTAGCCCTGCTGGTGCGGGACCACCCAGTTTTCGACGAAGGTCCGCACCGGGACCGAGGGGTCGGGATGGGAGCGCGCCGGATCGATGACGTCCCCGACGGTCACGTTGTCGAGGGCGAAGCGGAGGAGTGACGGCGGCAGTTCGGCGGCCGGGACCGAGGGTTCGGCCGTTTCGGCGCCCTGCACGGCGCGCCCGATGATGGGCGGCATCAGCAGGATGTAACCCAGCATGATGAGGACGAGCAGCGAGAAGAGATCGGCTCCGATCAGTCCGGTCTCGCGCAGAACGAGGAGGAGGGCGATTTCGGCGACTCCCTTGGCCATCAACCCGGCGCCGGCCACCAGGGGCCGCTCGATGCGGGCGACCGCGGCCCCGAGCGCGGCGCCGCCGAACTTCCCCGCCGCGGGGATGGCGATCAGGGCCGCGATCGTCCACGGGGCGAGCGCCGTGAAGGACGTGCTCAGGTAGAGCCCCGCCGAACTGAAGAAGAGCGGGACGAAGAGTCCGTCAGCGGCGCTGCGCATCCCCGGGACGAGTTCCCGCCGGACCTGATGCGGCAGCCGGGACACGGCCGCGCCGAACAGCAGGGCGCCGAGGGAGCCGTGGAGGCCGATCTCCTCGGCGCCGACCACGACCAGGAAGAGGAGGCCCAGGATGACCCCGAACGAGAGCTGGGGAACGCGGAGCAGCCGGCGGAACAGGACGATCAGCGGCGGCAGGACCCGGCTCGCGAACAGCCAGGTCACCACCACGAAGCCGGCGATCTGACCCACCAGGGTGAGGATGCCGGTGGGCGTCGGATGGGCCGCGTGCTCGCCTACCGAGAAACCCACCACCAGCAGCACCAGCAGTTCGGCCATGAGCGCCATGGTGAACATCTCGATGCCGATGGGGGTCCGCAGCTTCCCCTCATCGATCAGAACCTTGGCGAGGACGCCGAGGCTGGTGAGCGACAGGACGCCGGCAACCGCGAGCGAGCCGGCGAACCCGAGGCCCAGTCCGAAGTCGAAGCCGATGTTGAAGGTGACCACCAGCGCCGCCAGCAGGGAGACGACCACGGACACCACCGCGGCCACGGAGCACCGGCTGCGGAGGGCCGCCAGGAAACCCGAGATGTCGAGTTCGTCCAGCCCGATGAGGAAGAAGAACAGGAAGATCCCCACGCCCAGCAGCACGTGGACCTCGCCGGATGGGTCCACGACGCCGGTGACCGGGCCGAGCACGATTCCCGCCGCGGTGTAGGCGACGATGGCGTTCAGCCGGAAGCGCCGCAGGACCCCTTCGAGCAGCTTGCTGAAGACGATCAGCAGACCGGCGGAAAGGAGGGCCTCGTAGATCACTCCCCGGGCCCGTTCACCTCTTCTGGCGGAGGCGCCAGTCCGCCGGCCGCTTCACCGGCGGGCGGCTGGGCCGCAGCTCGATCCGGCTGGCGAGCGCCTGGCTGCGCTGCAGCACGACCTGAAGCACCGCCTCCGCCACGTCCTCCGGCGAGAGCTTCCACTCCGTGCCGTCGTCCGCGGAACGGCCCGCGAAACCGCTCGCCGTGCTGCCGGGCATGACGGTCGAGACCCGGACGCCCACTTCCCGGAGATCCAGCATCATCGCCTCGCTGAGGCCGACGAGCCCGAACTTGGACGCGTTGTAGGCGGCGCCGCCCTTGAAGGGGTGCCGCCCCGCGAGGCTGCCGATGTTGATGACGGTCGCGCCGGAGGATGTCTCGTTGTCCGCGGTCGCCGCGGCTTCGAGAAGGAGCGGCAGCAGGGCCTTCGTCACCCGGAAGACGCCCGTCAGGTTCGTCTCGACGACCCGCCGGAAGTCCTCCAGCGAGAGTTCGGGGGTGGGGTGGTAGATCCCGAGCCCGGCGTTGTTCACGAGGACGTCGAGGCGGCCGCAGCGGTTGCGCACGAAGCCGGCGAGCGCGGCGACGCTCGCGTCGTCGGTGACGTCGCACGCCGCGCCGTGCGCCAGGGCGCCGCTGGGCGACTCCGCGCCGAGCTGCGCCGCGGTTTCTTCCGCCGCCTGGCGGTTCGTCCCGGTCAGCACCACCTGGATCCCCGCGTCCAGCAGGAAGGCGGCGACCGCGCGGCCGATGCCGCGGGTGCCGCCGGTGACGAGGGCGACCTGGCCGGTCAGGGGCTGGGAGTCGGGCATGGAGCCGATGGAGTCAGTGTATGGGGACTCTCCCTGTTTCAGCCCACCCGCGTCCCGTTGGGGACCGGCCGTTCCGGGATCGCGAGCGCCGGCGGGATCCCGTCGGAATACCCGAGGTCGAAGAGCATCGCCTCCGAGAGGATTCCGGCCATCTTGCGGGGCGCCAGGTTGACGACGAAGAGGGCCTGCAAGCCTTCGATCTCGCTCGGGTTCTCCCGCTCCCGTTTCATTCCCACCACGACCGTCCGCTCCGCAAAGCCGAGATCGACGGTCAGGCGGACGAGCTTTCGGGAATTCGGGATGTCGGAGACCTCCAGGATGGTCCCGACGCGGATGTCGATTCGGGTGAGGTCTTCGAAGGCGATCGGTTCCTTGGGAGGGGCGACGCTGGGCATGACGTGGGATTGTGGTGGGTGAGGTCACGACGGGCGCGGCGCGGCGCGCCGCGGTGCCGGTCTGGAGACCGGCGTTCCAAGCCGTCGTGTCTCCCTACCGGGTGCGGATCGGGTCTGCCGGGCGCGGCGGCAGCGGGCGCGGGTCCGCCTCGACCGCCGCCATGATCTCGGCGATGGCGCGTTCGAGTTGCGGGTCGCCCCCCTCGATGACTGACTTCGGGTCGTTTTCGACCTCGATGTCGGGGTCCACGCCGTAGCCCTCGATCACCCACTCGCCTTCCGCGGATGCGAAACCGAACTCGGGGACGTTCACCCCGCCGCCGTCCATCAGCGTGCCGCGGTTCGTGATCCCGATCACGCCCCCCCAGCTCCGCTTGCCGATCAGCGGGCCGAGTCCCGCCTTCTTGAACATCGCCGGGAAGATGTCGCCGTCCGAGCCCGAGTTCTCGTCGAGCAGGCAGACGAGGTGCGGCGGCGGAACGACGCCCGGGTAGGTGCTCGCCGCCTCGTTCGTCCGTGAATACCCGAGCGAGAGGATCTCCCGCCGGAAACGCTCGATGAGCATCTGGGAGATGTTGCCGCCGCCGTTCCGGCGCACGTCCACGATCATCCCCTCGCGGCGGACCTGGCTATAGTACCACTTGATGAACTCGCGGATGCCGTTCGCGCCCATGTCGGGGATGTGGATGTAGCCGATCCGGCCCCCGGCGGCCTCCTCGACGCGGCGGCGGTTCGCCTCGATCTCGTTCAGGTAGATCAGCGGGTCCTCGTTGGCGACCGGCTGGAAGGTCACCTTCCGGGCTCCCTCGAACGCCGGTTCGGCGTTCACGGTGAACTCGATCGGCCGGCCGGCCTTGTGGAGGAGCTGCCGGTAGGGGCTCTCGTCCCCGCGGAGCTCCACCCCGTCGATGGCGAGCAGGTAGTCCCCCTCGGAGACGTTCACGCCGACCTCGCGGAGGGGCGAGCGGTAGCGCGCCTCCTCGTTGTGGCCCTCGAAGATCCGCGCGATCCGGTAGCGGCCGGCGTCCGCGTCCCAGGCGAAGCGGGCCCCCGGGAAGCCGGCGCCGGGCCGCTCCGGGACCTCCATGTCGCCGCCCTGGATGTAGGCGTGCGAGACCTGGAGCTCGGCGATCATCTCGTTGATCACGTAGTTCAGGTCGGACCGGTGCTCGACGTAGGGCAGCAGCGACCGGTAGCGGGCGCGCAGGTCGTCCCAGTCGTGCCCGTGCAGGTTCTCGACGTAGAAGAAGTCGCGGAACCGCCGCCAGACCTCGTCGAAGATCTGCACCCACTCGGCCTTCGGGTCCCGGTCCGCCTCGAGCCCGGCCGTGGAGACCGTCTTCTTCGATGACCCGGTGTCGGTCGCGATGTTGTAGCGGTTGAACGCGCTGCCTTCCCGAACCGCCACGGTCTTCCCGTCGCCGCTCACCGCGTAGCCGGAAATCCCGGTGGCCAGCGTCCCCGACGTCCGCGCCGCGAGGTCGAAGACCCTCAGTTCCGGCGGGCTCGGGGCGCTCCGCCCGTAGAAGAAGGCGGAGGTCTTCGCATACAGCAGGAAGCCGTCCACCGCGGCGAGCCCCTGGTAGTTGTCCTCGTCCACCGGCACCCGCATGACCCGGTCCTGCAGGCCATCGAAGGCGATCCCGACCGGGCCTTCCGCGTCCGCGGCGTCCTCTCCGTCATCGCCATCCTCAGCACCCTCCTCCGCCGGCGCGGGCTCCTCGTCGCTCTCCGGGGGGAAGAGGTGCGGCACGTCCGGACGGAGCGCCACCGCGTAGATGCCGCTCTCCCGGTCGAGCGCGTAGTTCCACTCGAAGTCCGCGATCTGCGGCTGGAACATCCGGTCGCTGATGTAGAAGAGGTAGTTCCCCTCCGCGCCCCACGCCGGCGAGAACTCGTTGAAGTAGGGCCCCGTGACCCGGCGCAGCTCGCCGTCGCCCGCCGACCAGATGTAGATCGACGAGAACCCGCCCGCGTCGTTCAGGCTCATGGCGAGGTGCCCGCCCCGGGGCGACCAGACGTAGTCGTTCACCTGGCCGTGGCGTTCGTTCGCGGCCTCGACGACGGTCCTGTCGGCGACGGTGACCACGAAGACGCGGCCGTCCTTGTCGCTGAAGGCGATCCGCTCGCCGTCCGGGGACCAGACCGGGTTGTAGCGCATCGCCCGGCCCCGCTCGGTGAGCTGCTCCGCCTCGCCGCCGCCCTGGGGCACGACGTAGATCTCCTCCTCGCCGCTCGCGTCGGAGATGTAGGCGATCCGGGTCCCGTCCGGAGACCAGGCGGGCCACTTCTCGTGGGCGCCGGGACTCGCCACCACGGTGCGCGTCGCGCCCTTCTCCACCGGGGCCGAGAAGAGCTCGCCGCGCGCCGCGAAGACCATGCGCTTCCCGGTCGGGGAGATGTCGAAGTGTTCGACGTTTCCCGCCGCCGAGACGCGGGAGGGACGGCTGTGGAGGCCGTCGGTGGGGACCGTGATTTCGATGGGCACCGGCGTCCCGTCGCCGTTCGTGTCGAGCAGATGCAGCGTGCCCGCCTGCTCGAAGACGATCCGTCCCGCCGCGTCGGCGCCCGGCCAGCGGAGATCCCAGGTGTCCGAGTCGGTCCAGCTCCGGGTCTCACCGCTCTCGGTGTCGTAGGAATACAGGTTGTTCGTTCCCCCGCGGTCAGAAGTGAAGAAGATCCGGGACCCGATCCACATGGGATCACGGTCGGAGCGCGGGTCGTCGGTGATCTGCGTCAGCTCCCGGCTCTCCAGCTCGAAGATGTAGAGGTCCTGCGCCCAGCCGCCCGCGTAGCGCTTCCAGGCGCGGAAGTCCCGGAAGAGCGGCGAATAGACCACGCTGCCGCCGTCCGGAGACCAGGCCCCGGCCCCGGCGCGCGGCAGCGGGAGCGCGGTGGGCAGCCCCCCGCCCCGCGCCACCTCGTGCAGCCGCCCCTCGGCCACGCCGTTTCCGTCCCGGAGCGAGCGGAAGAGGATGCGCTCGCCGTCGGGCGACCAGTCGTAGACGATGTTGTCGAAGCCCCAGCGGGTCGGCATCGGCCCCGTCGCCGGATAGAACGTCAACTGCTTCGGGACGCCACCTCCGGACGGCATCACGTAGACCTGCTCGTCGCCGTCGTACTGGCCGGTGAAGGCGATCTGGCTCCCGTCGGGCGAGAACCGCGCGAAGAGTTCGAGGCCCGGGTGGGAGGTCAGCCGCACCGCGGTCCCGCCGGACACCGGGGCCGACCACAGGTCGCCGGCGTAGGTGAAGACGACCCGGTCCCCGTGGATGTCGGGGAAGCGGAGCAGCCGCGTCTCGGCGTCCGCGGGGCTCGCAAGCGCCGCGAAAGCAGTGGTCAGCAGGATCGAAACAAAGGTGCGCATGATGGGTTTCCTCGGATCGTTTACGGGTTGCGGTACTTTGGCCTGGGGAGGGGCCCGCCTTCTCGAACGGATGCGGGCCGCGATCGTTCCGTCGGGCGTGCGAACGCCGACCCGCGGATTCTCCCCGCGACCAGGTGACCTTGCTGCGGCCCCCGCCCGGCCCGCGTACACTCCCGCCTCCGGGGATGGAAACGAATTGAACCGATACCTGAGGGGGCTCCGTTCGGAATTCCGGCGGGTCGTTCCCGAGGGGTACTCGCTGTCGGATCTTTCCGCGGACCTCTCGGCGGGTCTGACCGTGTCCGTGGTCGCCCTGCCGCTCGGCCTGGTGGTCGCGATCGCCGCCGGCGCGAGCCCGGACAAGGGCCTCGTCGGCATCATCATCGGCGGGGCCGTCATCGCGCTCTTCACCGCCAGCCGCTTCCAGATCGGCGGCCCCACCGAGGCCTGCATCCTGATCGCGGTGGTGGTCATCGAGATGTTCGGCTACGAGGGCCTCCTCACGGCAAGTCTGCTCGCCGGGCTCTTCCTGCTGGCGATGGCCATCACCCGGGTCGGGATCCTGATCGAGGCCATGCCGCAGGCGGTCATCACCGGATTCGTGACCGGGATGGGGCTGATCATCTTCACCGGACAGATCGTGCCCTTCCTGGGGCTCGCCGGCTCGGTGCACGCCCACGACCACGGCGGCGCCGAGCACTCGCATTCGTTCCTCTTCATCATCGAGGGCGTCCTCGACCGGCTCGGCAACTTCGACATCACCACGTTCGCGGTCGGCGCCGCCTCCCTGTTCGCGGTGGTGCTGGTCAAACGGTATCTCCCCAGGCTGCCGTCCTACGTGATGGGTCTCGCGGTCGGCGCCCTCGCGACCTGGGGGCTGGGGCTCGACGTCGCGACCATCGGCGGCACCTTCGGGGAGCTGCCCAACCGGCTGCCGCTGCCCCTGATTCCCTCGCTCGACCTGTGGGCGAGCCTCCTGCCCTACGCGGTCGCGATCGCCTTCCTGTCGAGCGCCGAGTCCCTGCTCGCGGCCTCGATGGCGAGCCGTTCCCGCGGCGCGCCCAGCCGTCCCAACCGCGAGTTCACCGCGCTCGGCCTCGGGAACATCGCGACCGCCATCTGGGGAGGCTTCCCGGTCGGCGGCTGCGTGGCGCGCACCGCGACCTGTCTGGCGTCGGGGGCGCGGTCGCCGCTCGCCGGACTGTTCCACGCGGTCTTCGTGGCCCTTTTCGTCCTGTTCTTCTCGTGGGCCCTCGAGTTCATTCCACTGACCTCGCTGGCCGCGGTGCTGCTGGTGGTCGCCGGCAGGATGGTCGAAATGGACCGGATGCGAGTCATCTGGCGCGCCCCAATCGGGGACCGGATCATCCTGGTCGGGACGCTCGGGACCACGCTCTTCTGGGACCTGCGCTTCGTCCTTCCGGTCGGGCTCGCGCTCGCGGCAGTCATCTTCATCCAGCGCGTCTCCGGGATCTTCGAAGTCCGGCGCGGCGACGCGGCGCTCTTTGATTCGGAGGAGATGGTGCATACGCGGCCTCTCCCCTTCGAGATGCCGGAAGGCGTCGAGATGTTCACCTTCCGGGGGGCCCTCTTCTACGGGACGGTGAGCAGCCTCTCCGACCTGCTGTCGCGGGCCGGCGATGAGCGGCCGTGCTGCGTCTTCGGGATGCGGAACGTGTATTTCATCGACCCGACCGCGTGCCTCCTGCTGATGGACCTGGCCCGCAGCCTGCGGCGGAGCGGAACCACGTGCTACTTCTGGGGCGTCCAGCCCGAGGTGGCGGAGGTCATGCACGCCACCGACTTCAAGCCGGAAGAGGGCATCTTCTTCTTCCCCGATGCCGCGACCGCGGTGGAAGCGGCCGCCGAGCGCGCCGCGGCCGACCGCGCTGGCGGCTGAAGATGGAACGGCGCACCTTCCTCGGCCTGATGGCCGCGTCCCTCGCCGCCCGCCGTTCACCGGCGCAGCAGCCTCCCCGCAACCCGGCGATCGACGCCCTCTACGACCGGTCGGTCGTCATCGATTCCCTGGCGGTGGGGTACGAGTGGGACGAGGTCGAGTACGACGCCGTCGAGCGGTCCGGATACACGGGGATCCAGACCACGCTGTCCAGCAGCAACTTCCAGGTCGCGGCGCGCGCTCTCGCCGAGTGGCATCGCCGCATCCGCGAGAACCCCGACAAGCTGCTCCTCGCCACGAAGGCGGCCCACATCGAGCAGGCGAAGGCGGAGGGGAAGTTGGCGGTGGTCTTCGGCTTCCAGAACGCCACCATGCTCGAAGGCGTGCTCGAGAACCTCGACCCGCTCTACGAGCTCGGCGCCCGCTGCATCCAGCTCACCTACAACTCCCAGAACCGGCTCGGCAGCGGCTGCACCGAGCGGGTGGACGGCGGCCTCTCCGACTTCGGCGTCGAGGTGGTCGGGCGGATGAACGAGCTCGGCATCATCGTGGACCTCTCCCACTGCGGGCGGCAGACCTCCATGGACGGCATCGAGGTCTCCCGGCGTCCCGCGGCGTTCACCCACACGTTCTGCGAGGCGATCTACAACGACCACCCGCGCGCCAAGACCGACGAGCAGATCCGCGCCATGTCCGACAAGGGCGGGATCACCGGCATCGCGAGCCTCGGCTACTTCGTGGGCCCCGACCCGGACAGCTCCCTCGAAGACTACGTGAACCACATCATGCACGCGGTGGACGTCGGCGGCATGGAGCACGTGGGGGTCTCGACCGACCACGCGATCCGCGGACTGAGGTCCTGGGCCACCCGCGAGAACTGGTACGAGCCCCGGCTCCGCAACTTCAAGCCGAGCTACCGCGTGCGCTGGCCTCCCTTCATCGAGGGTCTCGACGAGCCCGAGCGGTTCCGCAACGTCGCGCACGCGCTCGACCGGCGGGGCGTCGCCGAGGTGGACATCGCGAAGATCCTGGGCGGGAACTGGCTCCGCTACTTCCGCGAAATCTTTGGCGGGTAGGTGGGAGCGCCGGTCTTCAGACCGGCAAGCGCTGGCCGCAGGCCAGCGGAACCGCACGACGCTGAATCCGCCTGAAGGAGGCAACGGCCGGGAACGCCGACCGCGCGATGCTGAACCCGCCTGACGCGCAACCCTCCCAGGGCGGCCTGTTCCCCGACCCCCTCATCCTCGACGGCGGACTCGCCACCGAACTCGAAGCCGACGGGTTCGACCTGAACCACCCGCTCTGGTCGGCGAAGGTGCTGATCGAAACGCCGCAGGCGGTCCGCGCCGTCCACGCCCGCTTTCTCGCGGCAGGGGCCGACTGCATCATCTCGGCCACCTACCAGGCGAGCTTCCCCGGCCTCTTGCGCCACGGACTCCCGGACAAGGAGTCGGAACGCCTGTTCCGCTTCGCGGTGGAGCTCGCCGCGGAGGAACGGAACCGGTTCTGGCGCGATCCGGCCAACCGGGAGGGACGCCGGCGGCCGCTGGTGGCCGCCAGCGTCGGACCGTACGGCGCGTTCCTGGCCGACGGCTCCGAATACACCGGCGACTACCGGGCCGATGACGCCGCGCTGGCCGCCTTCCACTGGCGGCGACTCGAACTCCTCGCCCGGTCGGGCGCCGACCTGCTGGCGATCGAAACGATCCCCTCCGCCCGCGAGGGGCGCGTGCTCCGGCGCCTGCTGGAACGGCTCGAGGACCCGCCGCCGGCGTGGCTGTCCTTCACGTGCCGGGACGGAGCCCGCCTCTCGGACGGAACACCGGTGCAGGAGATCGCGGCCGATCTCGCCGGCTGCACGCGCATCCCGTGGATCGGCGTGAACTGCACCGCCCCGAAACACCTCGCCGCGCTGATCCCGAAGATCGGGGCCGCGACCGGCAAGCCGGTGGTCGCCTATCCGAACGGGGACGGCCGCTGGGACCCGGTGCGAAAGGTCTGGGAGACGCCCGCCGAGACGGCGGACCTGCCGCGGCTCGCCGTGGAGTGGCGGCGCCTGGGCGCGGCCCTGATCGGCGGTTGCTGCCGGACCCGCCCGCGGGACATCCTCGGAGTCCGCGCGGCGCTCCGGAACCGGGCCTGAACGACTTCCTTCCGGCTTGCGGATTCTCCTGGCCGCGTCTCGTGACAGATGTGACGGTCGTCTGTTACATTCGGGCCACTTCGCCTTCGTGAATCGCGACGGGCGCAACGAACTTGACGCAACCAGGCAGTCCCGACGCCGGCCAACCGGGAACCGAACCGGCCCATTCCGGGGACGCGGCCGGCGCGGACCGCAAGAGCCTGTGGATCGGGCTGGTGCTGGTCGGCGGGTTCACGCTCGCGGAGGCCGTCGCCGGCTTCTGGGCGGGCAGCCTGATCCTGCTCGCCCACGCGGGGCACATGCTCGCGGACGCCGTGTCCATCGGGATCGGGCTCGTGGCGGTGCGTTTCTCCGGCCGGTCGGCCACCGCGGAGCGGACGTACGGCTTCCATCGCACGGAAGTCCTTGCCGCCCTGGTGAACGCGCTGGTGCTGTGGGCGATCGCCCTCGCCGTGCTGTTCGAGGGATACCGCCGCCTTTCCGACACGCCCGAGGTCCAGGGCGGCGTGCTGCTGGCCGTGGGATCGATCGGTCTCGTGGTGAACATCTCGGCCGTCTGGCTCATGCACGGATCGGCCCAGCGGAACACCACCATCCAGGGTGTTTTCCAGCACATGATCACCGACCTGCTGGGGTCGGTGGCCGTCGTCGTGGCGGGGGTGCTGGTCTGGGCCTTCGGCTGGCACGTTTCGGATCCGGTCCTGAGCCTGCTGATCGGCGCCCTGATCCTCTCGAGCACCTGGCGCCTGCTGTCCAAGGTGGTTCAGGTGCTGCTGGAAGGCACTCCGGAGCACATCGACGTCTACGCGCTCTGTTACCAGATCGAGCAGCTCGAGGGCGTCACGCTCATTCACGACGTCCACTGCTGGACCCTGGCTCCCGGATACGACGCGATGACCGCGCACATCCTGGTGGAGCCGGGCTACGGATCGGGAGACGGCCGTGACTCCATGCTCGACCGGATCAGGGAGATCGCCTACCAGGAATTCAACATCCGGCACATCACGATCCAGGTGGAAACCACGGCCGGCCGCTGCCTCGAAGCGCACCACGTGGACCACCTGCTGGCGACCGCGCGTATGTAGGCGGAGAGGCCGCCAAGGCATCCGCCTTGACGGCCAGGGGAGGGGACAATGCGAACGTCGGGTCCGCGAACGCCGTTGCTGGTGCTGGGGCTTGGCAGCGTGCTCGTCCTGGCGAACGCGGCCGGCGGTCAGGAGATTCGCCGCGTCACGCTGCGCGAAGCCCTGCAGGAGTTCACCGAGAACAGCCTCGCCCTGAAGATCGCCCGGTCCGAGGCCGCCGAGATCGCCGGAGCGGCGCGCCAGTCGGGGGTCTACTCCAACCCGTCGCTTTCCTTCAGCCACGACGACCTGCACCACGACGACCCCGTGACCGGGACGGAGAGGTTCTGGGAGCAGACCATCCAGTTCGTTCAGGAGGTCGAATGGCCCGCCCGCACCTCCGCGCGGCGCCGGGCGGCCACCCACGCCATCAGCGCCAGCGCGGCCGGCCTGCGCGCCGATTCGGTTCCCCTGGCCTTCGAGGTCCGCGAGGCCTACGCGCTGGCGTGGTTCGCGGAGGAAGCGGAACGCGCGGTGGGCGAGGCCGCGGCGGTGATCCGGAGGGTGTCGGAGGACGCCGAGGCCCGGCTGGAAGCGGGGGACATCTCCGCCTACGAAGCCCGCCGCCTGCGGCTGGAGCGGGTGCGGGCCGAACAGGAGATGGTGGACGCGGGACTGGGGGCCCGCGACGCCCGCCGGCGGCTCGCCGCGCTCATCTCCCCCGGATCCGGCACGGAGGAGGTCGGGCCCTCCACGGGACTTCACGAAATCCCTCCGGAAGTAACCCGCGAGGCGGCGCTGGGCGCCCTTTCGGGGCGGCCGGACCTGGAAGCCGCGGCGCGGCAGCTGGACACCGCCCGGGCCGAGGTCGAGGTTGCAGGTTTCTCCCTGCGGCCCTCCCCGACCTTCGGCCTTGGATACCGGCACCACCTGGACGGATTCGGCGGCGTCGCCCTGGGCTTCGATGTGCCGCTGCCGGTGTTCGATCGGGGATACGGGACTCGCGAGGAGGCGGCCGCCCGGAGCTCGGCGGCGGCCTATCGGCTCGACCTGAGGCGGCGGCTGGCGGAGTACGACCTGGTGGGCGCCTCGGACCGCTACACGGCCCGGCGCACGCGTGTCGAAGCGGTGGTGGAGGACCTGTTGGCGGACGGTGAACTGCTCCTTATGTCCGCGACCGCGGCCTATGCCGAACAGGAGATGACGCTCGTGGAACTGCTCGATGCGGCCGATGCGTTCCAGGGCGCGCGGCTCACGGCGCTGTCGCTGCAGTCGGAGGCCTGGATCGCCTACTACGACCTGCTGCGCGCCATGGGTAGGGGCCCGGAGGAAGGACCATGAACCGAGAGCTTGTCCACGCGTGGGTCGTCGCTTTGTTGCTGAGCCTCGGTGTGCTGGGCTGCGGAGGAGCCGGCGGCGAGGACGAAGTTGCGGCCGAGGCCCACGATCCCCATCCGGGCGGAGGGCAGTTCACCGCGTCTTCCGGCGGGTTCGAGCTGTTCGCCATGTATCCGCACCAGATCGCGAACAGCGAGGGGGAGGAGCCCTGGGAGATCCACCTCACGTCGGTGGAGGAGTGGCGGCCCGTCGAGGGCGCCCGGGTGACGCTGCAGATGGTCGGGCCCGGGCGGACCCGGGAGGAAGTCGTCGCCAGGTCCGACGTTCCGGGGGTGTACCTCGCGGCGCCCGTGCTGCCTACCATCGGAACCTGGCGCGCCGAGTTCGTGCTGTCGGTCGAAGGCCAGGACCACGCGCTTCCGGCCGGACCCTTCGAGGTGTTCCGCAGCGAGGAAGAGGTGGACCCGCACGCCGGGCACGACCATGACCACGAGGAGGAGGCCGGACACGTCCATACCGCCGACGAGGAGCCGGGCGCGGGGCTGATCACCCTGGCCGTGGAAGAACAGTGGTCGATTCCCTTCGCGGTTTCCGCCGCCGAGGAACGCGAAATCCCGGCTTCGTTCTCCGCCGCGGGCGAGCTGGTGGCCCCTCCGGGCGGCCTCGTCCACGTATCCGCGCCGGTGGCGGGGCTCGTGCAGGTGGACGGACCCTCGCTGGGGCCGGGCGACTTCGTCCGCACCGGGCAGCTCCTGGCGCTGATCGCGCCGATCCGGCTGGACAACTCGTACGAGCGCACCCGCGTGGACGTGGCGCTCGCGGAACGCGAGGTCGAGCGGGCCGAACGCCTGCTCGCGGCCGAAGCCATTCCCGCGCGCCGCCTCGAGGAGGCGCGCCGGAATCTCGAGGTCGCGGTGGCGGCCTTCGAAGCCATCCGGGGAGGCACGCCGGGGAACGCCGGCGAAGACGCCGACAGCGGCCTCTACCAACTGGACAGCCCCATCGACGGCATGATCGCGGAGCGGGACGTGGCGCTTGGCGAACAGGTCGCGGTCGGGGACCACGCCTTCACGATCGTGAACACCGGAACGCTCTGGTTCGTCGCCCGGGTTCCGGCCCGCTACGCGCCGGAGACCGGCCGGATCCGCGGCACCTGGTTCACGGTGGAAGGCAACCCGAGCCCCTACACGGTAAGCCGGGTGCTGTCGGTCGGCAGCATGATCGATCCGGACAGCCGCACGCTGCCAGTCCGCTTCGCCGTCCCGAACGCCGACCGCGCCCTGAAGGTGGGGATGCTGGCGGAGGGCCAGATCCTCATCGGCGATCCCGAGCAGGGCACCGCGGTCCCGGTCTCCGCGATCCAGGACGAGGACGGCCTGCCGGTGATCTACGTCAAGGTCACCGGGGACAGTTTCGAGCGCCGGGTCGTCTCGGTGGGGGCGTCGGACGGAGCGTGGACGCTGGTCACCTCCGGGATCGCGCCCGGGGAGCAGGTGGTCACGGAAGGGGCCTACCAGGTGAACCTCGCCGCGCTGGGAACCGTCGAACCGTCGCATGGCCACGCCCACTGACGGACCCGCCGCGGGCGGGACCGAGCAGCGCGGCGTCCTCGACCACTTCGTCGGCGCCTCGCTCAAGAACCCGTTCCTCGCGCTCATCCTCGCGATGGGCCTCTTCGTGGGCGGAAGCTGGATCGCCGCCACGTTCCCGGTGGACGTCTTCCCGGACCTGACGGCGCCGACCGTCACGGTGGTGACCGATGCCCGGGGATTGGCCCCGGAGGACGTCGAGGTCTCGATCACCTTCCCGATCGAGACGGCGCTGAACGGCGCGCTGGGAGTGCGGCGGGTCCGCTCGCGATCGGGCACCGGGATCAGCGTCGTCTGGGCGGACTTCGAGTGGGGCACGGACATCTTCCTCGCCCGGCAGATCGTGAGCGCCAGGCTCCAGGCGCAGGCGCTGGAACTGCCGGAAGGCGTGAACCCGCCGGTGCTGGCGCCCATCAGCTCGATCATGGGCGAGATCATGCTGGTCGGCCTGAGCGCGCCCGAGGCGCAACTCATGGAGGCTCGCACTCTCGCGGACTGGGTGGTCCGCCGCCGGCTGCTCGCCGTGCCGGGCGTCTCGCAGGTGATCGCCCAGGGTGGCGACGTCCGCGAATACCAGGTCCTGATCGATCCGCAGCGGCTCCTGGCCTACGAGGTCGGGCTCGAGGACGTCCTCGCCGCCACCGCCGGGTCCAGCGAGAACGTGTCCGGAGGCCTCTACTGGTCGAGCGGCCGGGAGATCCTGGTCCGCGGGATCGTCCGTCCCGGCAACGTCGAGGACATCGGTCGGACCGTGGTGACGACGCGGGAGGGGATCCCGGTCCTGATCGAGGACCTCGCCGAAGTGCGGATCGGCCCCAAGATCACCTACGGGACCGGATCGGTGAACGCGGAGTCCGCCGTCATCCTCTCGATCCAGAAACAGGCGGGGGCCAACACCCTCGAGCTCACCGAGCGGGTGGAGGCCGAGCTCGACGCGATCGAGGCCGTCCTCCCCGAGGGGATCACCATGGAGCGGGAGATCTTCCGGCAGGCGGACTTCATTTCGCTCGCGGTGGACAACGTGGTCCTCGCCCTGCGCGACGGCGCCCTGTTCGTCATCGTCACGCTCCTGTTCTTCCTCTGGAACGTGCGCACCACGCTGATCTCGGTGGTCGCCATTCCGCTCTCGCTGGCGCTCGCGATCATCGTGATGCGCGCGCTCGGGGGCACCGTGAACACCATGACGCTCGGCGGGATGGCGATCGCCATCGGCGCCCTCGTGGACGACGCGATCATCTTCGCCGAGAACGTCCACCGCCGGCTCCGCGACAACCGCCGGCGTCCGCTGGCGGAGCGCGCCCCGCCCCTGGCCATCATCCGCAGCGCCGCGAGCGAGATCCGGGACCCGATCCTCAACGCCACGCTGATCATCACGATCGTCTTCGTGCCGCTGTTCTTCCTCTCCGGCGTGGAAGGCCGGATGCTGATGCCCCTCGGCGAGGCCTACATCATCAGCATCCTCTCTTCGCTCTTCATTGCCGTGACCGTGACGCCGGCGCTTTGCTACCTGCTGCTCCCGAACGACCGCTCCATCATGCGGCAGCGCGAGCCATGGCTGGTCCGCCTCCTCGAGTACCTCTACCGGGGGGTGCTCGACCGGGCGCTGCGCCGCTCCGGGCAGATGCTGATCGGGGCGGCGCTGCTGCTGGCGGCCACCCTCGCGGTCGTTCCCACCCTGGGCCGGGAGTTCCTGCCGGAGTTCCAGGAGGGCTCGCTGACCATCGCGCTCATCGGGGTGCCGGGCACTTCGCTTGAAGAATCCGACGAGACCGGCAAGCGCGTGGAGCGGCGCCTGCTCGAGGTGGAGGGGGTGCTCTCGACCGCGCGGCGCACCGGCCGGGCAGAGCTGGACGAGGAAGCGCAGGGCGCGAACGTCTCGCACGTGGAAGCGCACCTGGACCTGAGCACCCGCGAGATGTCCGACCTGATGGCCGAGGTCCGGGACCGGCTCGCAGGAATCCCCGGAACGAGCATCACCGTGGGACAGCCGATCGGCCACCGCATCGACCACATGCTTTCCGGCACGCGCGCGGCGATCGCGATCAGCGTCTTCGGTCCCGATCTCCGGGAGCTGCGCAACCTCGCCAGCCAGATCGAGGCCATTGCCCACGATGTCCAGGGTCTGGTGGACGTCTCCGCGGAGCAGCAGGCCGAGGTGCCGCAGTTGCAGGTCCGCGCGAACCGCCGGGCGATGGCCCGCTACGGCGTCACCCCGGGACACCTCGCGGAGGCCGTCAGCGTCGCCATCCAGGGCGAGGCCGTGTCCATCGTGCGGGAAGGGGAGCGCACGTTCGATCTGCTGGTGCGCTATGCCGACGACTACCGTACCGATCCGGAAGCCATCGGCAGCGCCCTCATGGCGACCCCCGCCGGGCCGATCGTGCCGCTGTCGCAGCTCGGCTCGATCGTGCAGGCCATGGGGCCGAACATGATCACCCGGGAGAACGTCCAGCGGAAGATCGTGGTCAGCGCCAATGTCGCGGAGCGCGACGTCATCGGGGCGGTGACCGAACTCCAGGAGCGGGTCGCGGCCGGGCTGGACCTTCCCCCCGAGTACTTCCTCCAGTACGGAGGCCAGTTCGAGAGCGGCGAGGCGGCCAGCCGCCGGATCACCATCCTCTCGCTGTTCTCGATCGGCGCCGTCTTCATGATCATGTTCCGGGCGTTCGGGAGCTTCCGGACCGCCATGTTCCTCATGGTGAACCTGCCGCTGGCCCTGACCGGCGGGGTCGCCGCCGTGCTGTTGATCGGCGGCACCGTGAACGTCGCCACCCTGGTCGGCTTCATCACGCTGTTCGGGATCGCGGTGCGGAACGGGATGCTCCTCGTGAGCCGGTACCAGGACCTGTGCACGGCCGGAGTGCCGCTTCCCGAGAGCATCCGGCAGGGCTCGGTGGAGCGCCTCAGTCCCATTCTCATGACCGCGCTGACCGCGGGCCTCGCCCTCATCCCCCTCGCGCTGGGGATCGGCGAGCCGGGCAAGGAAATCCAGGCGCCGCTCGCGGTTGTCGTCCTCGGCGGCCTGACGACCTCCACGATCCTCAACATGTTCGTCGTCCCGGCCCTGTTCCTGCGCTACGGGCGGATGACGGTCGGAACCCCATCCGAAGCGGCGCGGCTCTCGGGATAACCCGACCGGCGACCCGGGGAATCCGCGGCGCCCCGATCGCGGGCGCCTGACCCCTCAGGGGGTTCCGAGCTTGCGGAAGCGCTGGCGGTGGGTCCGGATGGTCATCGGGGTGCGGACGCCGTCGCGGAGGACTCCGAGGTCCACCTCCTCCCCGGCGGACACGTTCAGCCGCAGATAGACGAGACAGTCCCGGACCGCCGGGTCCGCCTCGACGCCGTCCACGGAGTAGATGACGTCTCCGGGCCGCAGGTCGTGGAGTTCGAGCACCCCGGCGCGGGCGTTGACGCGGGTGACCTCGCAGGCAAAGCCTTCGGGATCGAGGCCCAGGTCGCGCTTCCGCGCTTCGGTGAGCGGAGCGGTGGACAGATGCGTCTGCGGATCGATCGACCAGTAGCGGTAGGTGATGTCGGAAACCCACCACTGCAGCGGCAGTTCGATCACGAGATCCACCGGCCCCGCCCCCGGCCGCTCGACGGTCAGGGGGAGTTGCGTAGCGGTCCGGTCCAGGCCGTCGTAGACGTAGAGCAGGTCCCCGAACGTCAGAACCCGCTTTCCCCCGAAGTTCACGATGGCGTCGCCGGGCTGCAGTCCGGCGGCCATGGCCGCTCCCTCGGCGCGCTCGACCACGAGGCCCCGCGGCACGTCGAGATGGATGCCGAGGTCCCGGATGTCGGGCGAGCGGAACATCTCCCGCCGCTTGTCGAGGGTTCCCTCCCGCTCCCGCGCGGCGGCCCGGTAGTCCCCGATCATGTGGCATTCGACGCAGCGCCCGCGCTCCAGCTCCTGGACGCGCAGGCGCTCCAGTTCGCGGGCGAAGAAGGGCGGCGGTCGCGGACTCGCCGGCAACTCGCCGGCGCGCCATCGCTCGTGCTCCTCGAGGCCCGCCCGGAGCGCGAGCGCGAAGCTGTCGAGATCCAGGTACGAGTCCGCCGAGACTGCGTCGCGCCCGCCGTAGCGCAGGTAGATCTGCTCGTCAGGACTGACGATGAAGAAGTAGATCGAGTGGTGCCAGTCGAAGTCGAAGAGGCCGACGTCGATCCGGTTCATCCGCGTGATGCGGGCGCGGACGAAGCGTTCGAGCAGACGTCCCCTCTCGGAATCTCGCGGCGACAGCACAACCTGTGCGTCGAATCGTCGGCCGGTGATTCAGGGGGAGCAGCGGAACTCGACCAGGAGCGGCCGTCCCGTCTCTTTCGCCAGCGCGAGCGCCTCTTCGTAGTTGCCGAGCCATTCGAGCGTATCGTCTTCGGACGGCTGGCCGGCAGCCGCGGACGAATGTCCCGAAGCGCTCAGCCCGACGAGCAGGCCGGCGGCGGCGAGCAGCGGAGCGCCGCGTCTCACGTGTTCCTGTTGTTGCATGGCAGTCACTCCTCCGAGCTTTGTACCGCCGCGAGAGACTCGGGGTCGACGGAACGCCCGGCGCTCTCCGTCACCGGGACGCGCAGACCGTCCACCATCGCGCACAACCGGTCGGTGCAGGCCTGGGCGTCCACCTGGACCCAGCCCCCGGGATCCGCGCGCAGGACGCGCGCCGCGAAGAACGAGCGGTCCGCGAAGCCCCACGTGTACCAGCGGAGTTCGGGTTGCGAGAGCTCGGTGGGGACCGTCTGCCGCCACGACGCGGCGAGTTCGATCCCGGGCGAGGGGGTGATCACCGTCGGCAGTTCGGTGTCCGGCCGGGCTTTCCCCGTCACCTCCCGGGCGCGCTGCACGTTGTCCATCGCGTAGGTGTGCCAGCCCGGCTCGTGCCAGACATCGACGACGAGCCAGTCGCCTTCGGTCCGCGCCGCGTAGCTCACGGCGAGGTTCTCCCCCAGCCAGACCTCCTGGCGGACCGGTTCTCCGGAGTCCTGGGCGACGGCCGCCGTCGCGATGCCGGCGAGCATCAGCACCGCCAGACGGTTTGCGGGGATCAGGTCTTTCATGGAATCGCTCCCGGCACGAGGGCGTAGATGATGTCACCGCACCGCAGAAAGCGCCCGCCCATGAGTCTTGACAAATATTGTTGTCAATGATCTGATCCGGGGACATGCTCGATGTCGCCGTCATCGAAGAGCCGGCCGCGGCGGTGGTGACTCTGGACCCCAGGCGCGCCCGGCTGCTCGCCGAAATGGCCGAACCGGTGTCGGCGGCGGCGCTGGCGACCCGGGTCGGGCTCCCCCGGCAGAAGGTCAACTACCACCTCCGGACCCTCGAGAAGCACGGCCTCGTGCGCGTCGCGGACGAGCGCAAATGGGGCGGGCTGACCGAACGGCGGCTGGTGGCGACCGCCCGCTCCTACGTAGTGAGCCCGGCGGCGCTAGGGCCGCTGGCCAGCGATCCGGACCGCGCCGCCGACCGGCTGTCCGCCAGCTACCTGATCGCGCTCGCCGCCCGCGCCGTGCGCGAGCTGAGCCAGTTGCTGCGGCGCGCGGGCGAGACCGGCAAACGGCTCGCCACCCTCTCGATCGATACCGAGATCCGTTTCGCCTCCCCCGAGGCCCGGGCCCGGTTCAGCAACGAGCTCCTCGCCGCGGCCGGTGACCTGGCGCGGCGCTACAACGACGAATCCGCCCCCGGCGGCCGCCGGCACCGGCTGGTGGTCGTCGCCTACCCCACGCCGGCGGGCGCTCCCGCCAGGGAGGCGCCATGAGCGTCAAACGCGATCCATCGGGCCGCCGGTCCATCCAGGCCGAAGCCGAAGTCCCCGGCACGCCCGAGGAGGTCTGGGAGGCCATCGCCACCGGCCCCGGCATCGGTTCCTGGTTTTACCCGACGGACGTTGAGGAACGCGTCGGCGGCGCGCTCAGCTACCACACGGGTTCCGAGATGGACCACATTCCGGCGAAGGTGACCGCCTGGGACCCGCCCCGGAGATTTCGCCACGAGGGGAAGGACTGCGGGCCGGAGGGGCCGCCGACGGCCACCGAGTGGACCATCGAGCCCCGCGCCGGCGGCCGCTGCCTCGTGCGCGTGGTGCACAGCCTCTTCGCGAGCACCGACGACTGGGACGACCAGCTCGAGAACTTCGAGGCCGGCTGGCCGCAGGCGCTCGTCATCCTGCGGCTCTACCTCACCCATTTCCGCGATCGGCGCGCCTCGATCCTCCGGGCGTACGGCGCGTTCGACGGCTCGGTGGACGAGGCGTGGACGGCCCTGCTGGCCGCGCTCGAAGCGCGCGGACTCGCGGCGAGCGACCCCTGGACGCTCTCCGCTTCGGGCGCGGCGAGCCTCGCCGGTGTCCTCGAAGAGGTCCACGCAACCTCCCGCCAGCCGACCGCCTTTTTCCGCACCCGCGAGCCGGCGCCCGGAATCGCGGCGGCATGCGCCTACAAGATCGCCGAGCGGGCGACGGTGGTCCTCAGCGTCTACTTCTACGGCGACGGCGCCCCGGCAGCCGCCGCGCGCGACGAGGTGGCCTGGCAGGCGTGGATGAAGGACCGCTTCCCCTAGACAACCGGAATAGCGGCTTCAGCCGGCACGGGCAAGCCGGCGGCGCCATCACGGCGGTGGGTATCCTGACGGCGCTTCCGACCCCCTTGAGGAGATTCCGTATGCGAGCTGCCCACCCTCCCTGGCGACCCGCGGTGGCCGCGGGCCTGTTCCTGGTCCTGCTGGCGACCCTCGCCCCGGCCCAGTCGGGAATGAACCTCGAGCGTCCCGGCCACTGGAAGGCGCGCTACGACGACGGGGCCAGCGCTTCCGAGCGCCGTTTCGTGGTGATGCGTCCCGGCTGGCACGTATTCGCCGGCCCCGGCGGGCTGTTCTGGGACCCGGGGAGCTTCGCCTCGGGCAACTACGCGGTCAGCAGCACCATCTTCCTGTTCCCGGAGGGCGACCCCGAGCAGTCCGGCTCCACCCGCCTCGACAGCTCCTTCGGTCTCTTCCTCGCCGGAGGTGACATCGAGAGTGCGTCACCCGGCTACGTGGCGTTCGAGATCCGGAACGACGGGCAGTTCCGCGTCGCCGAGCACTCCGGCGGAGAGGAGAACGACCTCGTGTCCTGGACCGGGCACGACGCCGTCGAGACGCTGGCCGCCGACGCCACCGGACCGCTGAAGAACATCCTCGGCGTGGACGTCCGCGGCGACCGGGCCGTGTTCTACGTCAATGACATTCAGGTGGCGGAGTTGCCGGCCGACGGGTTGCCGCTCGACGGTGCGATCGGGCTCCGCGCCGGAGCCGGACTCAGCCTGCACATTACCGAGATCGCTATCGGCCCGAACCGCCGCGAGGAATAGCGAATCGGGCCGTTTACCTTGAAAAAATACGTCTCGCTGGTGTAATTTCAAGGTCTGAACTCCCAACATATCCCTCGCGCCGCGGCCCCTCTCGTTGAGCGGGCCCTTCGGCGGAGTCCTGTCGCAGCGCTGATCGGCGCCAGGCAGTGCGGCAAGACGACGCTTGCCCGGCGGTTCGTATCCGCGGGTTCCCCGAACTACTTCGATCTCGAGGATCCCCTCAGCCTCGCGCGGCTGGACGAGCCGCTGACGGCGCTCGGCCCGCTGTCCGGCCGGGTGGTCATTGACGAGGTGCAACGCCGGCCCGATCTGTTCCCCGTTCTGCGGGTTCTCGCCGACCGCGACGAAAACCCGGCCCGGTTCCTGGTGCTGGGCAGCGCCGGGCCCGATCTGCTCCGCCAGAGCGCGGAATCGCTGGCCGGGCGCATCGAGTACCTGGAACTCACCGGATTCCAGGTGGCCGAACTCGGCGCCGCACGGATGCCGGAGCTCTGGCTCCGCGGCGGGTTTCCCCGGTCGCTCCTCGCGACGAGCGACGAGGACAGCCTGATCTGGAGGAAGTCCTACGTCCAGACGTTCGTCGAGCGCGACCTGCCGCGTTTCGGGGCGGAGCTCGGAGCGTCAACGCTTCACCGGCTCCTCCTGCTGCTGGCCCACTACCACGGTCAGGTCGCCAATCTGAGAGCGCTCGCGACCGCCCTGGAAATCGGTGAATCCACCGTCCGGCGTTACCTGGATCTGATGGAACATCTGTTCCTGATCCGCCAGCTTCGGCCGTGGCACGAGAACCTCAAGAAGCGCCAGGTCAAGCGTCCGAAGCTCTATTTCCGGGATTCCGGCGTCTTTCACCATCTGATCGGAGCGGGGACCATGGGGGAGTTGCTCACGAACCCTCGGCTCGGTGCGTCCTGGGAGGGCTTCGTTCTGGAAAAGACGCTCGTCGAAGCGAGTCCGGACCAGGCGTACTTCTGGGGAACCCACGCGGGCGCGGAACTGGACCTGCTGCTCTTCGCACGGGGCCGGAGGATCGGCGTGGAGATCAAGCGGGTGGACGCACCGCGCCGCACGCCTTCGATGACCGCGGCACTGCGGGACCTCGCGCTCGACGCCCTCTTCGTGGTCTATCCCGGAGACCTTCGTTACGAGCTCGGAGAACGGATCACCGCGGTTCCCGCCGCCGACAGGTTCGCTCCGGAGGCGCCGGCGTGATCCGTACGGCAGCTTGCGGGTTGCTGCTGGCCGCCCCGGCGGTTTTCGCCCAGGAAATGCGCGCCGTGCCCCTCGAGGACACCGCCGAGACCAGCGCGAACGCGAGCCTCGGGGACCTCGACGGCGACGGCGATCTCGACATCGTCCTCGCCAAGGGCCGCCACTGGCCCCTCAAGGACTGGGTCCTCCTGAACGACGGCGCGGGCGGATTCGAGGAGCGGCACGAACTCCCCGGCTCCGCGGACAACACCTACACCGCGGCGCTCGCCGATCTGGACGGCGACGGCGACCTCGACCTGGTGGTCGGGAACGACCGTCCCGACGACAAGCGCATCTACCTCGGGGACGGTGCGGGCTCCTTCGTCCTCGCCGGAACGTTCGGCAGTCCCGACTGGCCGACCCGGAACGTCACCGTGGCCGATCTGAACGGTGACGGCCGACCCGAGATCGTCGTCGCGAACCGGGGTGGGCCGGAGAACCGGAGCGCCAACTACGTCTGCGTCAACGACGGGTCCGGGGCGTTTCCGGACTGCTCGGTCCTGTCGCGGAACTCCGCCACCACAATCGGGGCCGCCGACCTCACCGGCGACGGATTCACGGACCTGTTCGTGCCGCACCGGGACGGCGGCCAGAGCTTTCTCTACGTGAACGACGGCAGCGGCGGATTCTCCGAGACCCACGCGGTCGGTCCCCCCGAGTCCGCAACCCGGGCGGTGACCTTCGGCGACCTGAACGGCGACGGCACGCTCGACATCGTGCTGGGCGACCAGCTCGCGGGCGGGGTGTGGCTCTACCCGGGCCGGGACGGCACTTCCTTCGAGACGCGCCGCCAGGTCGGAAACCCGGCCGACAACGCCTACTCGCTGGCGGTGGCGGACCTCGACGGGGACAGGGATGCAGACATCGTGATCGGCAACCGCGGGGCGCCCGGCGCCATCCTCACGAACGACGGATCCGCAACCTTCGTCCGGACCCCCTTCGGCGACGCCGAGGGCGCCATGTACGGACTCGCCATCGGGGACGTCAACGCTGACGGCGTTCCCGACATCGTGGCCGGGCGGTCCGACGCGCCGAACACGCTCTATCTGGGTCGCGCCCGGTAGCGATTCGGGCCCCGGGCCGCGCCGCTACGCGGGATTCCCCAGCGTCTTCAGGTGCCGGTAGTGGGACTGCAGCGCCGCGAGAAACGACGGATAGGAGTGATAACGAACCGAAAAGTCGCGGCACGTTTCCTCGACGATCTTCCGGAGGCGCGGGTAGTAGAGGTGGCAGACGTTGGGGAACAGGTGGTGTTCGATCTGGTTGTTCAGGCCGCCCAGGTACCAGGCCGCCAGTTTGCTTCGGGGCGCGAAGTTCGCCGTCGTCTCCACCTCGTGAACGGCCCACTCCTTTTCCATCGCGCCCGATTCCGGATCGGGTGACGGAAAGGCGGTGACCTCCACGGTGTGGGCCAGCGAGAACACCAGCGACAGGGTCAGGCTGACGGTCAAGTTGATGAGCACCAGCACGACCAGCACGTGCCACCAGGTGTTGAAGAGGAGCGGAAGGACCAGGGCGATGCCGACGTAGAAGGCCTTGGTCAGCCAGAAGTTGGCGTGCTGCGAGGGACTCGGCTTCGGCAGGCTGTAGTTGCCGATCCGCCGGGAGATGATCCGGCGGATGTCGCTGTAGATCACCTGAAGGGTCAGCAGGCTGTACATGGGGAACGCATACAGGTGCTGAAACCGGTGCCAGGGCCGCCACTCCTGCAGGTGGCTCCAGCGCAGCAGGCCGCCGGTCTGGATGTCGGTGTCCATTTCCTCGACGTTCGTGTAGGTGTGGTGGAGGACGTTGTGCTTGTGCTGCCAGATCATCTGGCTGGCCCCGATGAAGCTCGCGGTGGAGCCGGCCAGCCAGTTGATCGTCCGGTTGCTCGAGTAGCTGCCGTGGGCGCCTTCGTGCACCAGGTTGAAACCGATGAGCGCGAGCGCCTGTGACAGGGCGAAGGCGGCGACGATCGTGGTGAGGACGTGCGGAGAGAAGAAGACCAGGAACACGTACGAAACGACGAACCCGGTCAGGATGATGGCGGTCTTGGGCAGCATGCGCCAGCCGCCCGTCCCCCGGGTCCTGATGCCGGGAAAACGCTCATCCACGCGCTTTTTCAGCGTCGCATAGAAGCCCACGTCCTTGTCGAAGGTGATCTTCCGGTAGGTGGCTTGCGCAGAGGTTGGCGACATGGATACTCGCTTTCAGTTTCGGTATTCAGGATATGCGGGAACCTGCCGTCGACAAAGGCGCCGGAACGATCCGCTAGCGGGGCCTCGATTCCCAGGCGTCCTCGCCGTAGAGGGTGAATTCGTCCACCTCGAACCAGAACTCGCCCAGCTCCGCTTCGCCGCGGCGCGAGAGGTAGAGCCCCGTGCAGCGGGCTCCGTCCCAAAGGGCGGCGCCTTCCGGTACCTCAACCGGTTTCAGGTCGTCGGCGCCGAGTTCCACCAGCCGCCAGTCATCCGCCACTTCCACCCGCTTCCCGAACCCGACCCCGCTGCAGCGGAAGGTCAGCTCGAAGGCGTGACTGCCCCGGGCGTGGAACCGGATGCCGCCCAGGTTCTCCAGGCTGACCGGGTTCCCGCCGCGATCGAAGGGCTGGTACATCTGGGCAAGCGGGCCGCGCGCGGCGCCGCTGGCCAGGGTGCCGTCCACGCGGGCGGCCGCCGGCGTCGAGACGGCGCCGCCGGCAATGAGCGAGAGGTCGGCGCTCGAGACGCCGTTCGTGAACGTGTGCCAGCGGACCCCGGTGTGGGCGAAGAGGTCTCCGTCTTCGAAGTCATCGAACGCCAGCACCTGATCGGCGGCCAGGTTCTCCGGGAAGGGTGTCGAGGAGGGCTTCGACGCGGCCATGGTCGGGGCGATGCCGTCCGAGAGGGCCACCAGGTGGTTCGTCGTCCGGATGATGAGCTGTCCTTCGGAAATCGCCGGGGTGGCGAGGCACACCTCGTCCATGGAGTTCATCGCGAGCTCTTCGTACTCGGGACCGGCGCGGATGACGAAGACGTCGCCGTCCTCGCTGGTCAGGTAGACGCGGCCGTCGGCCGCGACGGGCGAAGCGGTGTAGGCGCCGCCGCGCTGGCCGATCCGCCGCCGGTACACCCGCTCGCCGGTCGTGGCGTCGAAGACGGTGAGGACCCCGTTCGTCGCGACCACGTAGAGATAGCCCTGGTACACGAGCGGCGAGGCCATGTACGGCCCGTCGCGGGGCGAACTCCAGGCGACGTGGTCGTTGGAGTCCGTCCCCTCCGCCAGCGAGATATCGCCGGTGGCGCCGGTCCGGATCGCGAAGATGGGCCGGATCCGGTAGCCGCTCGTCAGGTAGATGAGCTCCCCGTCCACCACCGGGGTCGGGGTGGTGTTGTTCGAGCTGCCCGACATCCGCCAGAGTTCCTCGCCGGTCGCGGGGTCGTAGCCGAACATGGTGCCGGCGCCGTTCGTGATGAGTTCGGTCCGCTCGGGTCCCGCGTGGACGGTCGGTGTCGAGAACGCGGAGATCAGGTCCCGCTCGGTCCGCCAGACTTCCTCGCCGCTGGCCACGTCGAAGGCGGCGATGAAGGAGCCTTCCTGCTGGTCGGCCTGCACGATCACCAGGTTCTCCCAGATGATCGGGGAGCTGGCGGCCCCCCACTGGTAGGTGTCGTCGTAGGAGGCGCCCGAGTCGAGCGGGCCGAGATCCACCTGCCACTGCAACTCGCCGTCGAAGTCGTAGAGGAACAGGTTGCCGGTGGCGATCAGCACCGCGACGTGTTTCCCGTCGGTGGCCGGCGTGGCCGAGGCGTAGCTGTTCTTGGGGTGGCGCTGGATCTCGGGGGCCTCGGCGACCGCTTCGCGCACCCACAGCACGTCGCCGCCCCGGCGGTCGATCGCGTACACGAACCAGGTGTTCCGCTCCCGGTCGGAGCGGCGGTCCATCCGCCCGTCCGGCCCGTAGCGGAAGACCGGATCGGGATCGTCGCTGACCGCGGTGGTCAGGAAGATCCGGTCGTCCCAGATCACCGGGCTCGAGTGCCCGAGCCCCGGGATCGGGGTCTTCCAGAGCACGTTGTGGCCCGTCGCCGCATTCCACAGCGTCGGCGGGTGCTGGCCGTCGGCGACGCCGGTAGCGAGCGGCCCCCGGAACGACGGCCACTGGAACCGGTCCTCGCCGCCCTGGGCGCCCGCCGCCATCGGCACGAGACACACGGCGGCAAACGCCAGGAAGACCCGCAGACGCTCCATCGGACCGCCCATCGTATCCGGGTGAGGGAACGAAGGGAACGCCGCAAGTCCCCCCGGGGAGGCTCGGCCGGCACCCGGCCCGCATGGCGCAGCGGCTTGGAACGCCGGTCTCCAGACCGGCACCGCGGTGCTCCGCACCGCCCACCTCGTGACCGTACCCGGAAAAGGTGGCTCCCATCTCGTCGGGGAGCTCAAGAGCGGAGGTCTCGCAAACGGCTTGGAACGCCGGGTTCTCGAGCTACGAGGAATGGATGCCGGCTGGCGCCGACTTCCATCCCTCGTGCTCAAGGCGTCTGCGCAGAGCTATCGCTCTGCTCCGAAACAGCCGGCACCCGCTGCGCCTCAGCGCAGCGGAACCGCGTACCGCCAGTAGCTCAGCGGCCCGCCCGCTCAGCCAGGAACCACGCAAACGGCTCTATCCGCTGCCCGCTGCTGGCCGCATCCAGCGCCGCCATGTATTCCGCCCGGTGTTCCACCCGAATCACCGTCCACGGATACCCCCCCGAGCACAGCATCAGGTTCATCAGGAAGCGCGCCAGCCGGCCGTTGCCGTCGGGCCAGGGATGGACGGCGCCGAGCGCCCAGTGCCCCAGCACCGCACGGACCGCCGGCTCCGGCTCCTCCTCCAGAAGATCGAGCAGCGTCCCCATCGCATCCACCACTGCGTCCGCTCTCGGGGGGACGTACCGAGAGCCACGGATGTACACCGGCTGCGTCCTGTACCCGGCGAGTGTGTGGGCCGGGAGGATGCCCGCGCTGACCGACGGCGCGAACAGTTCCCGATGCCACTCCTGGTGTTCGGCTCGGGTGAGCTTCCCGGCCGCCTCTCCCGCAAGCACCCGAGCCACCGCGTCGCGGACGCGGCGGAACGCGCCCCAGTAGCCGAAGGCGGCCAGCGCGTCCCGCTCCCCGCGATCTGCACCCTCGGGGTCCCATTTCCCGGTCCGCACCCGCTCCACGAGCTCCGGCGAAACCCGGTACCCCTCGATGGAAAGGGAGTGGTACGCATCAGTCCGGTAGATGTCGTTCACCTCGAGCAGCACAGCCTCGGGGCTCCGCGACAACCCGGGTGCCGGAGGAAACACATCCAACACCGGTTCCCGGAACTGGTCCCACTGCGCCCTCAGCCTCCGGGCTGCCGGAGCCAGGGTCGAGAACCGTGAAGTCGAGACTCCGGAATCGAACGGGTCGGTCTCTCGGACCACCTGACCCGCCGCCCGCATGGCGCGGAGGATTTCGTCGGCGAGGTGGGGACGGTGGGTGCGGCGAAAGGCGCCCGCGAGGCGGCCCGCCACCACGGAACGGCCGCCATCCAGCAGCGGGACCAGAAGCTGGGAAGCGTCCCGGACCGTGGACAGGAGGACCTCCGCCTCCACCGGATGGGCGCGAAAGAATGCCGCGGACACGCGGACGGCAGCGCTGGCCGGAGTGAGCAGCCGGAGTCCATCCATCTCCAGAACCTCCGCTGGTCCCGGCTCCCGGCGGTCCCGGACATCGAAGAGAGTCGTGCCGAAGAGAAGTTCGATGCGGTTGTTGCCGCCCTCGGGGGCGTGCAGCACGACCGGCTCCGGGATGGCCGTGTTTCCACCGTGCCACAGGGCGGAAAGCTCGGCGGACAACCACCAGCGCGCCCCGAACCGCCGCTCGCAGTAACGCGCGCAGAATTCCCGGAAGGCCGAAAACCAGGGCGTCGGATCGTCCGGAGCAGTCCCCGGAGCCGACGAGATCAGCCAGCCGTTCGTCACCCGCCGCAGGTAGCCGTTTGCGATCAGCCGCTCCCGGTGGACCCGGGTCAGCTCTCCGGTGTGGAAGACGCGCCGGCCGTCCCGTTGTAGCCGCTCCAGGACCTCCAGGGAAGTGGCGAGCCTTTCACGTGCGGTGGCCATCGCTCACACCTCCGGCTGTCGTGAGCCGTAATGATTACAAGTATAACTTGCTGTGTGATCGCACGTATTTTTTGCATCACGGCGGCCGCAGGCGGCAACGAGCAGTTTCTGTTCCGGCGCTGGCCACTGGATCCGATCAGGTCTGTCCCCTTGGACGGCTGACCGCTGGCGGTGCCGGTCTGAAGACCGGCGCTCCCTATTGCTCCGTGCCCATCGCCGCCCGCGCCGCCCGCGCCACGACGTCCCGTGGCGAAGCCATCGCGGCGGCTTCTTCGATGACGGCCACCGCGTCATCGCCGGCCACGTCGCCGAGCGCGGTGACCGCCGCTGCCTGCGCCCGGTAGCTGGAGTCGTTCCGGAACCGTTCGATCAGGAACTCCGCTCCCGCCGAGCCGCCCAGCCGGGCGATCGCGGAGGTCCGGACATCGGACTTCGCGTCCTCCACCGCCGCCGTCCGCAGCGACTCGGCGTCGTCCGCATTCTCCGGATCCAGCCCCTCGACCGCCGCCTGGCGGACCGCCCAGAACGCGTCTCCGGCCGCCGCGTTCCGCAGGGCGGCGCGGGCCTCGTCACCGCCCATCTCCCCAAGCGCAACCGCGGCGCGTCGCCGCCCCGCGGCGTCATCATCCAGAAGCTGCGCCATCCACTCGGCGGCCATCTTCGTGATGCTCAGTTCCGCCACCAGCACGTCGTCCGCGTCGAAACGGACGTAGCGGGGTTCCTCGGCCGCCGGGAAGCTGAGGTGCTGTTCCCGTCCCTCGAGCGTGAAGGGATGAACCTCGGAACCGGACCCCGTCACCACCCGCACCGAGAGCGGAGCGCGGTACGCCTCCGGCACGGTGCCCATGCTGGCCTCCGGTCCCTGCACCTGGCGGATGTGCATCTCCACGGAATCGCCGTCCCATTCGGACTCGATCTCGAGCACCGGGTGGCCCGGGCGGCGCAGCCACATGTCGATGAACCAGCGGATGTCCTGGTCCGCGGCCTCGGCGAAGGCGGTGATGAAATCCTCCGTGTCCACCGGCTGGAAGGAGTGCTTTTCCAGGAAGTGCCTGATCCCCGCGCGGAACTCGGCGTCGCCCGTGATGTGGCGGAGCAGGCGGATCAGCGCCGCGCCCTTCGGGTAGGTGTGGGCGTCGAAGTTGTCGTTCGGCCGCCGCCACTGGTTCGTGACCACCGGCCGGAGCACCGTCTGCGCCTGGCGCAGGTAGGACTCGCGCTTCCGGCGCATGTTCTCGCCGGCTTCGTCGGGGCCGAGCTCGTAGGCGTGCCAGAGGTACTCCGAGTAGGTCCCGAAGCTCTCGGTCAGCCAGGTCTCGCCCCAGTCGCGGTAGGTGGTCAGGTCGCCCCACCAGTGGTGCGCCACCTCGTGGGCGACGAGGCCGTGGCTCGGGAAGTCCTGCTCGGCGCGCTCGTCGTGGATCGTGCTCTGCCCGAGCACGGTGGCGGTGGTGCTCTCGGCGCCGCCGCCGATCCCGGGAATGGTGATCTGGTCGTACTTGTTCCACGGATAGGGAACGCCGAACTCCTCGTCGAAGAAGGCCATCATCGCCGTCGTCTTGTGGAAGCTGCGGTGGGCGTCCTCGACGTCCTTCGGATAGACCCAGTAGTTCACCGGGATGTCCCCGTGGAAGTCCTCGATGACCTCGTACGGCCCCGCGACCAGCACCGAGAGGTAGGTCGGATGGGGCAGGTCGAGCCGCCAGTGGTGCGTCCGGGTGCCAGGCCGGGCTCCCTCGCTGATGCCGATCAGCGCCCCGTTCGAGAGCACCTTCCAGTCCTCCCGCACCGTGGCGAGCAACTCGAAGGTGGACCGGTCCGCCGGGTGGTCCACCGACGGATACCAGTGCCGGGCGCCCTCGGGGAACGACAGGGTGTTGATGAGCTGGGGGTTGGCGTCCGTCTCGTCCTTGAAGTCGAGTCCGAGGTCGTAGCTCGCCGCCATCCCGTACCGGGTCGCGTCCACGTCGATGCCGGACCCGCCGTAGTCGATCTCGAGGACGAGCATCTCGCCTGTCGCGAGCGGCTCGGCCAATGTGATTGCGAGAGCGCCGCTCTCGTGCGTGAAATCGAGTTCCGCACCGCCGGCGCGGACCGCGTGGACCTCGTAGGTCTCGGCGTCCAGCACGACCTCGCTGATGTCCTCCTCGGCCTGCAACTCGATCTGGACCTGTCCGTCCATGCTCTTCGTGGTCTCGTCCAGGTCGAGCGCGACGCGGTAGTGCAGCACGTCGAAGGGCTCGTCCCGCAGCTCCCGGACCGGCCAGTCGGAACGGTCCTCGTAGGGCGATTCAACCGGGGGTGCCTCGCTGCTTTCGCCGCCGCAGGCGGCCAGGAGGAGGGCAGTGGCGAGTCCGCTCATCCATCGCGAAGAGACGCTGGCGGGGAACGGGCGATTACCGATCAAGCCGGCAATCGTACCGGCTGGCGGTTGGATCCGCCTGGATGTCCGTTGAGGTCTCGCAGGGATGTAGTGCGTGCTGCGTGCCGAATACCATGGGTGGATGGGAGCGAAACCCGTCATGAGGAAGACCACCGTGGAGATTGACGAGCGCCTGATCGTCGAGGCGAAGCGCGTTCTGGGAACCTCGTCGATCAAGGACACGATTCACGGCGCGCTGCGCGAGGTCGTCCAAGAGGAAGCGCGGCAGGAGGAGATCCGGGCGCTCACCACCAGGGACTGTCTCGACCTCGCCGACGAAAGCGTCATGGCGAAAGCGTGGCGGTGCTGACCGCTGGAGGTGGAAGCCGCGCGAGTGGCGAGCCTTTCTGCCAACGGCCTTGATGGCGCCGCCGGCTTGGAGCCCTCACCGGGAGGAACCCTCTTGATCGGGTCCGCCTGCACACCCCGCCGGGCATGAAACAGCAGAAACGGCTCGGTCTCGGAGCGCCGGCCTCCGGCCGGCATCGCGGCCGGAGGCCGCGAAACGCGCGCCGCAACCGATTCCCAGGGAGCGGTCCCAGCCGGTAACGGAGCAGCGCCGCCCGCAACGAGCGGAACGTGGCCCCGTTCACGGGGAGGAGCGCGGTCAGTGCGGGTTTCGCGCTCCCGCGCGATGCCAGCCGGAGGCTGGCGCTCCGACGCGAAGCGGCTCGTTACCTGGCGAAGTCGATGTCCACGCCGACGTGGACGGCGCGCGGGGTGCCCAGCGTCTCGATGGGGGTGCGGGCCGAGATGATCTCGGCGTCGAGGAGGTTCTCGCCCGCGAGAAAGACGTGGAGCCGGTCGTTCACCGGATAGGAGACGCGGAGCCCCACCGAGACGAACCCCTCCATGGGCAACTGGTTCCGGTCGTCCTCGAACTGGTCGCTCATGAACCGCAGGTCGGCGCGCACCGAGACGGGGCCGTGCCAGGCGCCGCCCACCACGCCCTGGTGGAAGGGGACCTGCGGCAGGCGAAGGCCGGTCTCCTCGACCTTGGAGACGGAGAACAGGTACGCCGCGAAGAACTCGCTGTTCGCGTCGGGGTACACGTAGACCTCGGCCTCGAACCCGCGCGCCCGGGAGCGTCCGATGTTCTGGCGCTGGCGGAAGACGCCCTCGTCGTTGACCTCCAGCGTGACGTTCCCCACCGTGTCGCGCATCCAGTTCCAGTAGGCGTTCCCGCGCACCAGCATCTTCTCGGTCGGATAGAAATCGAGGCCCCCCTCCGCTCCGTAGAGGGACTCCTCGCCGAGCTGATCGTTCGCGGCGACCCGCACGTTCCCGACCCGGAACGGCCGATAGAGCTCGTTCAGCGAGGGCGCCCGGAAACCGCGGTAGGCGGAAGCGCGGAGCGTCGTGCTCTCGAGGACGTGGTAGCGAACCCCGAGACGGGGATTCAGGCTGGCCTTCGAGCCGGCGTTCTGCCAGACGTCCACCCGGCCGTCGGCGAGCACCTCGAGGCTCGGCATCAGCTCGAGCCGCTTCTGCACGAAGGCGCCGAGCCGGTTCTGGGAGTGGTCGCCCCACGAGGAGCGCATCCAGTCGGCGCCCGCCTGCAGGCCCTCCGCGATCCGGGTGGTGAAGACGCCGCCCACCCCGGAGTACTCGAACATCTGTTGCGCCGTGGGGATCTCCTCGTTGCGGCCGGCGAGGATCCGCGAGAAGTCGCTGTTCAGGCGGGAGTCCTGGCCGAACACCCGGAGGTCCCAGTTCTCCTGGGTGATCCCGCTCTCCAGCATCACCAGCCGGGAACTGTTGATCTGGATCGGGGTGCCGTTCCGGCGGTCCTCCGAGTAGTAGTTGATCGAGAAATGCACCGGCCCGGACGTGGCCCGGCCGACCATGGACCGGAAGTCCACCCCGGCCGGCTGGTCCACGGCCCCCCGCTCCGCTTCCCGGATGCGGTGATAGCCCTCACTGTTCAGCATCCGGGCCGCGCCGACGACGGAAATCCCGTCGGCCTCGTGGGACCCGAGCACCTCCGCGTCCTGGATCCCGAAGCTGCCCAGTTGCGCCCGCGCCCGCAGGAGGCCCGGCTCCGGGCGCCGCGAGAAGAGCTGCACCGTGCCGCCGAGCGCCGAACTCCCGTAGAGGGGACTGGCGGCGCCGCGCGCCACCTCGATGCGGTCGAGGAAGAGCGTCGGCATCCGGTTCCAGTAGACCCAGTTGCCGAAGGGATCGTTGAGCGGAATCCCGTCCCAGAGGACGAGCGTGCGGCTCGCCCCGCTCGGCCCGATCCCCCGTAGCGAAACCCCGGTGGTGGTCGGGTGGGAGATGAAGCTGGTGTTCCGCCGGAAGAGGCCGAATCCCGGCACCCGGCTCAGCGCCTCGTCCACGAGCGTGCCCGGCGAGTTCGAGAGCTCCTCGCTGTCCACCGCGGTCACCAGCGCGATGGAGTCCACGATCGCCTCTTCGCCGCGGGTCGCGGTGACGACCACGGTTTCGGTGTGGGTGGGGCGGTCGGTCTCTTCCTGCTCCTGCGCCTGGGTTTCAGCCGCTTGCTCCACGTCTTCTTCGGGACCTTCGTCGAGGGGCGGAACGGCGAGCGCCGGCGCCGGCAGAGCGAACGCCAGGGAGAGCCCGGCCGCGGCGAGCATCCGGCCGGGCGGCGACGGAAACGGGGAGCGGGAGTCGGGACGTTCCATGGGGCGCGGCGATGATACCGGGCGGGGCCGGCGCCGCCGGCCGGCGCGATACTCCCCGCCCATGCATCGCCTGATCACCGCAATCGCGGTCCTCCTGACGGCGGCCGCGGCGGCCGCCCAACCCGCGGACTGGTCGAGACCGTTCCCGGGACATCGCGTCATCGGGAACCTCTACGCGGTGGGAACCTACGACCTGGCCTGTTTCCTGATCACGTCCGACGAGGGTCACATCCTCATCAACACCGGGCTCGCGGAGTCGGCGCCGCTGATCCGGGAGAACATCGAATCACTCGGCTTCCGCCTCGAGGACGTCCGGGTCCTGCTCACGATGCAGGCGCACTACGACCACACCGCCGCCCTCGCCGAGATCAAGAAGGCCACCGGCGCGGAGATGTGGGCGACCGCGGCCGACGCCCCGCTGCTCGAGGACGGAGGGGCGAGCGATCCGCACTTCCGGGGCGAATACACCTTCGCGCCGGTCCCGGTGGACCGGATCCTCGGTGACGGAGAGGTCCTCGAACTCGGCGCAGTCCGCCTCACGGTGGTCGAAATGCCCGGACACACTCCGGGGAGCGTCGGTTACACCATGACGGTGACCGAGAACGGCCGCGACTACCGGGTCGCCATCGCCAACATGGGCTCGATGAACCCCGGACTGCGGCTCGCGAAGGACCCGACCTATCCGGGGATCGCCGGCGACTTCGCCGAGACCTTCCGCCGCCAGAGGGCGATGGAAGTGGACGTGTGGGTCGCGGCGCACGCATCGCAGTACGGACTCCACGACAAGTACCGGCCCGGGGATGCCTACAGCCCGGACACGTTCGTGGATCCGGAGGGCTTCCGGAAGCTGGTCGCGCACTACGAGAAGCTCTTCGAGGAGCAACTGGCGGCGGAGCGGCGGTGACGGTCGAGGCGGCGCGCCGACTGGTTGCCGGCGGGTCGCGCATCGTCGGCTTCACCGGCGCCGGCATCTCGACCGAATCGGGGGTCCCGGACTTCCGCAGCCCCGGAGGGGTGTGGGCCGAAAACCGGATCGTGGACTTCCAGGAGTTCGTCTCCAGCGAGGCCGGACGGATCGAGTACTGGCGGCAGAAGAGCATCGGCTGGCCCGCGATGCGCGACGCGCAGCCGAATGCGGGCCACCACGCCTTCTTCGAGCTTCACCGCCAGGGCCGGCTCGACGCGCTGATCACCCAGAACATCGAACGGCTGCACCAGCGCTCCGGAGTGCCCGCCGAGAAGGTCTTCGAGCTGCACGGCACCACGACCGAGGCGGCGTGCCTGACCTGCGGCGACCGCATCACCTCGGACGAGGCCTGCCGGCGGATCGAGGCCGGCGAGAAGGCGCCGCGCTGCCGCGAGTGCGGCGGGTTCCTCAAGCCGGCGACGATCTCCTTCGGCCAGGCGATGCCGCACGACGTCCTGGAGCAGTCGGTGGCGGCGGCCGAGGCGTGCGATCTCATGCTCGCGGTCGGGTCGTCGCTGGTCGTCGAGCCGGCCGCGTCCATCCCCCGGGTGGCCAGGTTCGCGGGGGCGCGCCTGGTCATCGTCAACCGGGACCCGACGCCGCTCGACCGGATCGCCGACGCGGTGGTGCGCGGCGAGATCGGCGTGGTGCTGCCGGAACTGGTGCGGCTGGACGGGTAGGGGGCGCTATGCCCGGTCAACCACCTCCGCCACGAACCGCCGGAGGAGGCCGGCGGCGCCGGGGGTCTCGGGGGTCCTGGCGCGGAGTTCGTCGATCGAGCGGGCGCCGGTGAGCGGGAGGTAGGGCGGGTACGCCGCGATCCGCTGGATGAGGTCCTCCTTGACCAGTTCCGGATGGAACTGGGTAGCGTAGATCGGCTTCCCGAGGAACTTGAGGGCCTCGTTCTCGATGGTGGGGCTCGACGCGAGGCTCACCGCCCCGTCCGGCAGCTCGTCCACGATGTCCTCGTGACCGATGACCACGGGAAACCCCGACCCGATGGGACCGAAAACGGGATCCCGTTTCCCCGCTTCGGTGAGGTCGAGCGGCAGCACGCCGACCTCGGCGCGGCCGTGATCGGTGACCACCCGGCCGCCGAGCGCCTTCGCGAGGCCCTGGAAGCCCCAGCAGGAGGCGAAGGTCGGGACGGAGTGTTCGTAGAGGAGCTCCATCGCCCCGAGCGCGCCGGGAAGCCACGGCCCTCCCCGGACCACCGAGTGGTCGCCGCTTCCACCGATGAGCACCGCGTCGGCGGACTGGAGGAGCGGCAGGGCCGGCGAGCCAGCAAGAAGATCGAACACCTCAAGCTGATCGGGTTGCAGTCCGAGCGCCCGGCGGAAGGCGAACGCCTCATTCGCCGCCATGGAATCTCCGGGCTCGCGCACCTGGAGCAGCAGGAAGCGGGGCTGATCTGCGGTACCCATGTCTCACCCGCCTTCGGCGGGCCGTGCCGGTCTGAAGACCGGCGCTCCCAGCCCGCCCGGCTCGGGTCTCGTTACTCCGACGTGAAGCGGCTCAGCAGCGGTTTCCCAGGGAACACGCCCTCCACCAGCGCGCCGTCCCGCACTACCGGGACTCCGTCCACCACCACGTGGGCGACCCCCTCGGCGAACGTCAGGTCGTCCTCGAAGTTCGCGGTGTCGATGATGGTGTCGGGGTCGAACACGGTGATGTCGGCGATGGCGCCGATCTGGATCCGGCCCTTCCGCCGCATCAGGGGGGCGACTTCCTGCAGCCGCTCGGCGGGCAGGAGCGTGATCTTCTTGATCGCCTCGGGAAGCGACAGCACTCCCTGGTCGCGGACGTAGCGGCCAAGGACCCGGGAGAACGTGCCCGCCGACCGGGGATGGGCGCCGGGGGCGTAGGGCATCCCGTCCGACGCCACCATCACGAAGGGAGTGCTCATCGCCAGCTCGATCATCTCCGGATCCATCATGTGCATGATCACCGTGCCCCCCTCCTGCTGGAAGAAGTTGAACGTCTCTTCGGTGAGGCGCTCGCCGGTGTCCTGCCACTGGATGTCCTCGTAGGTCATCCCGAGCTTCTCCTGCCAGCCCTCGTCGAAGATCGCCGAGGAAATCCCGGTGGACGCGGCCGTGTAGGGATAGGCCTCGGTGGTCACGTCCACTCCAGCGTCCCGGGCGCCCTTGATCAACGCGAGAGTGACCGGCAGGTGGTGCAGGCTGGAGCTGTTCAGGTGCACGATGTGGAGCGCCGCCCCGGTGGCCGTGGCGTTGGCGAGTACCTCCTGCACCGCCGAGACCGCCATGTCCCGGACGTGGGTGTAGATGGGCACGTCCAGCGCGGTCGCGAGTTCGAAGACCCGGAAGATCTCGGTGTGGGTGGCGCCCGGGTAGTACTGGTGGGCCATGCCGATGCCCAGCCCGCCGGCCCGGATCTCGGCCGCGATCGCCTCGTGCACCGTCTCGGCGTCCTCCACCGCGGCGTAGTTGGCTTCGCGGAGGAGGTTCGCGTGCTCAATGATCAGTTCGGCGCCGGTGCTCTCGGCATCGAGGACCCCTTCCGCCACCTCGCTGACGCCGGGAATCCCGAGCAGGCGCAGGCCCCCGTGGGATACCGAGGCGCCGTAGTGGATGAGGGCGCCGCCGGCCCGGCTCTCGAGGAACCGTCCGATCCGGGGGACGCCGCCCTCGAGTTCGAGGGCTGTCGTTACCCCGTCCATCGCCTGGTACTTGTTCGCTTCTTCCGACTGCCCGTGAGCGTGGAGGTCGATGAATCCCGGGCTCACCACCTTTCCGGCGGCGTCCAGGAGCACCCCGCCCTGCTTCAGCCGGTTCTGGAGCACTTCGCGGGAAATGGCCACGATCTCGTTCCGCACCACCCCGACGTCGCGCGCGGCGTCGAGCCCGGTCTCGGGGTCGATGACGCGGCCGCCGGTGATCACCAGGTCCAGATCCCGCTCCTGGGCCGCGAGCGCGGCGGGTAGCAGAAGAACGAGGAACAGGGCGCGGAAACGGCGCCGGACACGCGAAGGCATGAGTCGGAATCTCCTTGTCGGAATCATCTCTGGGGTCATCGGGGAATCACCGGCAGGACCACCTTCGAGGGGTGCTCGGCGTCGTGGTAGACGGTGTTCGTCGCCACGACGCCGGGACGGTCCTCCATCATCTCCCGGCCGGTGTTCCCGTTGGGGTACCACTTCGGGAAGCTGGAACTCGTGACCGTCAGCCGGATCCGCTGACCCGGCAGGAAGACGTTGGACATCGGGTAGAGCTCGACGGTGTAGGGAACGATCTCGTCCGGAGTCAGCAGCACGGGCGCCTCGTCCCCTTCCCGGTAACGGGCGCGCTGGATCATCTGGCGGAGCAGTTGCGAGTAGCCGGACTCGTGGACCGCGTTCATGGTGACCACCCAGTCGGTGTCGACCGCGGACGACGCGGCGAAGAACTCCACCCGCACGATGCCCGTCACCTCGAGCGGCGCGTCGAGCGGCGCCGAGGTGTAGGTGAGGCTCACGCGGTCGGCGGGCCGGTGGTCCTGCGCCCCGCGGGGCTCGACGAAGAGGTCGCCGCCGATGGTCGGGGCCGGCTTCCGCGGGTCGTACTCATAGGAATCCGGGGCCTCGGCGTCCGGCGGCGCGTCCCGGGACAGCAGGCCGTCGTTCAGCGAATCGATGCTCCCGGCGGGACCGGCGCGCAGGTACCAGTCCTCCTCCTGCTGGCGGGCCAGCGGAAACTCGTTCTCCTCGCGCCAGACGTTGTCTCCCATCACGTAGATGAGCACCGGGGCCTCGTCCATGATGCCGTTGTCGTGGCCCTTCAGGTGGTGGTCGAACCAGCGGAGCCGGAGCGCCAGGTGGTCGATGCTGGAGCCGGGGAAGTTCATGTCGCCGACGCGGTCGTCGGTCGGCGGCCAGCCGTGGATCCACGGGCCGACGATGAGCTTCTGCTGCCCCCGGCCCCGGGGGCCGCCGACCTCGTTCACCCGCTTGAAGTGTTGGACGGTGCCGTGGATGTGCCGGTCGTACCAGCCGCCGAGGTGATAGATCGGGACGTCGAACTTGTCGTACTGCTCGTCGACCGCGAGACGGCGCCAGTAGTCGTTGTAGTAGGGGTTCCCGACCAGGTCGTTGTACATGTCCGAGAACATGCTCTCGGTGAACGAGTCGCCCACCTCGCGGTGTTCGTCGTACCAGTCGGTCCAGGCGTCGCCGGAGCCCAGGTAACCCCGGTGGCCCGGGACGTTCATCCGGAGCGGCTTCACCATCTCCCGCTGGGTGAGCAGCCAGGTCGGCAGCACCATGTGGAGCGCGCCGCCCTGCCAGAAGATGTCCCGGTAGCTGTTCGACGCGTACTGCGAACAGAACATCGCCTCGAGGTGGGGCGGCTGCGTGGGCGCGGTGAGGAGCTGGTTCGCACAGGTGAACGAGAGCCCGTGCGTTCCCACCTTCCCGCTGGACATCGGGTGCCGGGCCGCCCACTCGATGGTGTCGTAGCCGTCCTGGCGCTCTCCCCAGCCCTCGTCCATGAGCCAGTAGTACTCGCCCTCGGACTCGTAGCGGCCGCGTTCGTCCTGCGCCATCGCGATGTAGCCGCGGGCCGCGAAGTACTCCGCGGAGGAACGGGCGCAGGCGCCCTTGTTGTAGGGGGTGCGCTCGAGAATCACCGGGAACGGTCCCGGCCCCTGTCCGCGCGGGAGGTAGACGTCGGTCGCGAGGCGGGTGCCGTCCCGCATCGGGACCATCACCTGCTCGCAGGTCCAGTTCTGGGCGGCGGCGAGCGCCGGGAACAGCAGGAAAGCGAGGACTGCGGCCGCCGGCCGGGTGGGAAGACGGGTCATCGCGACCTCCGTTGAGAAACCCGAAAGGGCTTCAATCTTCCCACGGCGCTCCGGGGCGCACCAAACGGGCGAAGAGATTCGCGGCGGGGCCGGCGCTCAGCGATCCGCTTCGTCGAGCTGGACGAAGTGGTCCACGTAGCCGCGGTAGCGGTCCCGGATATCCCGCACGTAGCGCGTGACCTCGGAACCCCGTACGTACCCGTACGCCGCCCGGCTGGCGTACTCCGGATCGCTCAGCCGGTTCATGGCCTCCTCGACGTGGCCGAACCAGAGCGACCCGTCGAGCCCCAGTTGGCGGGCGAGGCGGCGGCCGTCGCGGACGTGCCCGGGGCCGGCGTTGTAGGCCGCCAGCGCGAACCAGAGCTGTTCGCCGGGCGGCAGGTCGGGGAACCGTTCGCGGACCCAGGCCAGATAGCGGACGCCGGCGTCGATACCCACCTCGGGAACCGCGAGTTCGGCGGGGTCCACGCCGAGTTCCTCCGCGGTGCGGGGCATCACCTGCATCAGGCCGCGGGCCCCCGCGAAGCTGACGGTGTCGGGATCGAAGCCGCTCTCCTGGTACATCTGCGCGACGATCAGGCGCCAGTCGAAGTCCTCGGCCTCGGCGGCGGGCTTGACCAGGGCGTCGTACCGCGAGAGTTCGTCCCCGGTGACCCGATGCTCGCGCAGCCGCGCCTGGCGCCGCCGGTTCACGAAGTACTTGTTGTAGAGGGCGTTGAACTCGAACCCGCGATAGCCGGCGTTCAAGAAGGCGTCCAGTTCGCGTTTCAGATCGGCGCGCAGCGGCCCCACCGCCCACACGAGTTGCACCGTGGGTTCCAGCGCGAGCCCCAGGGTCAGCCGCGGCTCGAAGGCCGCCGCGAGTTCAGCGCGGTGGCTGTCCACCAGGGTGACGTCCACCTCACCCTCCGCCACGGCCTCCAGGATGTTGTGGCTGGAGAGTTCCGTTGCCTCCACTTCGAAGTCCCCTTCGAGACCGCCGAGGGTGACCAGATAGCTGGTCGCCTCCGGCACGGTCACCGTGCGCCCGGCGAGGTCCGTCAGGTCCGTGACGGGTTCCCCGGCGGTGACGAAGGTCTCGTGGATCTCGAGGTAGTGACGGGTGAAGAGCAGGCCTTCCGCCGCGCGGGCGGGCGTCTCCACCCAGCCGGCCGCCACCAGGTCGCCGCGGCCGGTCAGCAACCCTTCCACGAGTTCCAGGTGGTCGCGGGCCACGATCACCGCCAGATCGAGCCCGTGACTGTCCGCGAACTGTTTCACCAGCTCGTACTCGAACCCGAGCCGCTCGCCCCGCCAGAGGTAGTGGGTCACCGGCGAACTGATGGTGAGAAGCCGGAGCTGGCCCGACGCCCGGATCGCCTCCCAATCGCGGATTTCCGCGGGTTCGTCGGCGACGGTGTGGTGCTCGGTCAGAAATTCGTCGAGAGCGTCCCGGAGTTCCGGGTTTTCCTTCCGCACCGCCCACGCGATGCGCCGCGCCTCGGGAAGCTCCCGGAGCTTGTTGACCTCGGGGCTGGAACGAACCACCATCCGGGCAGCCGCCTCGTCGAGGATGGTGGCATCGATCACCCCCTCTTCGATGAGCGCCTGGACGTCGAACGGAGTCGCCTCCGGCGGGACGGGCGCCCGGGACGCGCCGGGGTAGTGGGTCAGCAGGCTCTCCTCGTAGGAAGTCCCCGGAGGTATACCGAAGACGCCTTCCGAGCCGCCGACCACCCATTCCCGCGAGATGGTGAGCGGAACGGTGAACGCGACCCGCTGCTGGCGGGCCTCCGTCACCGTCAGGGTGGCGACCGCCACGTCGGTGCGCCCTTCATCGAGCGCATCCATCAGCCCCGGCGGACTGGATTCGGTAGTCCACTCCGCACGCAGGCCGTGGCGCTCGGCGAACTGCTCGGCGAGGAAGCGGTATCGCTCCTTCGAGAGACCCTGCGACGGCAGCGTTTCGAACTCGTCGAAATCCCGGAGCGCGAAGCGGATCACCCCGCGCTCCAGGATCGCCGGCCAGTCGTCGATGGTCCCGTCGGGGACCGCGGAGCGAGGCCCCTCCCGTTCCAGCATTCCACACCCGGTCAGCAAGGCAGCGGGGGCCAGCAGGCTCAGCAACACCGCTGCCCTGGCCGCAAACCGACGCGAAGCGTTCGTCTTCAACATCGCAAGCATTCGACTGTCTGTCCCGTTACCAGAAGCCTAGCGCCCCTGGGTGGCGCGCCCTGAGGGATTCGAACCCCCGACCTACAGGTTCGTAGCCTGTTGCTCTATCCACTGAGCTAAGGGCGCTCGCGACCCGGGGGCGGGCAATCTAGCAGGTTTCGGCGGTGGACGATGGCGCGCCTCAGGCGGCGGCGGCGGGGGTTTCCATGCCGCCGTGGGCCCAGCCGCGGGCCATCCGGGGCGTGCTCCAGGCGGTCACCAGGCGCGCGTCCGGGGTGACGATCAGCAGCCCGGCGGTGCCGCCGAGCCGCGACCAGCAGGCGGCAAGCAGCTCGCGGGCGGCATCCGCCGGATCCTGGCCGCCTTCCATCCGGGCGAGCACGGCCCGGGCCATGGAAAGGCGCGCGATCCCCTCGCCCCAACCGGTGCAGGCCACCCCCCCGACCCGGGAATCGGCGTAGAGCCCGGCGCCGGGCAGGGGCGTGTCTCCCACGCGCCCCGGACGCTTGTTCAGCGTGCCGCCGGTGGACCCGGCTGCCGCAATCCGCCCTGCTCCGTCGATCGCGACCGCCCCGACGGTGTCTCCCGGCACGGCGGCCCGCCGGCGCGCCTGGTGGTCGCGGAGCCGCTCCACCTCCCGGGGCACCACGAGTTCTTCGGGACGGAGCGCCTCGAACCCCTGCTCCCGGGCGAACTCCTCGGCGCCCGGTCCGGCGAGCAGGACCTGGCGCGTGGCCTCGATCACCCGGCGGGCGACCCGGACGGGATTGCGGATGGTGCGCACCGCCGCCACGCCGCCGACCCGGAGGTCTTCGCCGTCCATGATCGACGCGTCGAGCACCGCCTCGCCCCGGCGATTCAGGACCGAACCGGTTCCCGCGTTCAGGGCCGGATCGTCCTCGAGCAGCGTGACCACCGCTTCCACGGTGTCAAGCGCCGAGGCGCCGCCCCTCAGGGAACCGAGGCCGAGCCGGGCAGCGGCGAGCGCCCCCGTCTCATGCGCTTCCCGCTCCTCGGGAGGAATGTCCCACGCGCCGCCGTGCACCAGGAGGGCCGGTCCGGTTCCCCGGACGACGTCGCACTGAATCCGGGGCTCGCGACTCACCGGAAACACCAAACCACGCCTGGTACCGCTACGGGGATTCGAACCCCGGTTTGATGGCTGAGAACCACCCGTCCTAACCCCTAGACGATAGCGGCACCCGCAGGCGTGGGACCGACGATGATAGCACCGTCCCCCACGGTCACGGCGTTTGAACGACGGTGGCTGTGGACAGGTGCCAGTCGGCGATGGACGGCGCCGGGAGGTCCCGGTTCCCGTGCTGCCGTACCAGCACCCGGGCCCGCGAGCGGCGGGGGAGGAAACGGGCCAGGAAGAGCCCCCGGGCCAGCAGCCGGTGCGGCGTCTCGAACCAGACGGACGCGGCCGAACCGGCGGCCCGAAGCGCCCCTCCGGCAAGCAGCGCGGTGAGGTCGGGTTCCCGGGGCGGCGCGATCCACCAGGGCGCCGCCAGCGCGCCCTCGGCCTCCGGTTCGAACCGGCAGCTCGCGACCGGCCGGCCAGCCCGCACCAGGTGCACGCCCGCGGTCGGAAGCGGAACGCCGGCCGGAAGCCCGGCAACCGCGCCGAAATCGGGCGCGAGGCGTTCCCGGAGACTCCCTTCCTCGCGGTCGGACAGCGGCTCGGGCACCACCGTCACGTCCGTGAGCTTGCGGGCGCGCGGCAGGAGGAGCGCCGGCACGGTCCGGCGCAGCCAACCGGGCCGCACCGGAGAGGAGTAGCGCGGCAGGGGCCCCGCGTCGTCGAAACCGAGCGCGCGGAGATCCGGGATCAGCGCGCTGGCGTCCTCCTCGAGGACCACCGCGGAAACCCCGGCGTCGCGTGACCAGGCGGCGAGCCGCGCCAGCCCCTCGCGGCGCGACTCCGCCCGGGAAAGCGTGAGACGGCTGAGGAAATTCCCCGGAGCCGCGCGGCCGGCCTGCCGGACGAGGAGCGGCGCGTCGGTGATTTCCGGTTGCGCGACCCGGGAACGCACTCCTGTTCCGCAGGTCACGGCACCAAAGAGAACACGGTCACGGCGGGTGGCTTCTGTGCCCTCCGCCCGCCTGTGGGCGGGCTGTGCCGGTCTGAAGACCGGCGTTCCCAGTCCCTGCTCACTCCTCGGGCGGCATCAGGATCCCGAGGACGATGTAGCAGAGGATGCCGGGAAAGGCGGCCGAGCACACGCTCACCAGCACGTAGAGAACGCGCAGCAGCGTCCGGTCCATGTTCCACCAGTCCGCGAGCCCGGCGCAGACCCCCAGCAGCATCCGGCCCTGGGAAGGGCGAACCAGCTTGGCCATTGTCTTCTCCTACGAATTGTCGGGGACGATAGTTCAGGCGATGGGAGACACGCCCACGGCGGACGCCAGGATCGCGAGGGCGCTCGCGGCAAGCAGGGCCAGCGCCCAGAGGCCGTGCTTGCCCCGTTCGGGCGCGTAGACCCCGAAACGCGACGCCACGAAATAGCCGCCAAGGAACCCACCCAGATGGGCGGCGTTGTCGATGCCCGGCACGAGCGCGCCGAAGATGGCGATGAAGATGACGTAGCGCCAGACCTGCCGGGCGAAGTCCGAACTGGTGCGCCGCCCGAAGAACAAGAGCGCCCCGATCAGGCCGCACAGCGACGCCGAGGCCCCGACCGTGATCCCGGGGGCCCCGCCGAGGAACGGAATGGCGATGCCGGACGCTCCCATGAACGAGGACAGCGCGAAGCCCGTCACCGCCGAAACCTGGTAGATCACGAGCGCCCGGCTGGTTCCGAACATCTCCCCCACCGCCGGGAACAGGTTCCAGAGCCAGTACATGTTGAAGAGGATGTGGAGCAGGCCGCCGTGCAGCCAGCCGGCGCTCAGCACGGCGGACCATTTCCCGACCCCGAAGACCGGGATGGCGCCCGCGGCGCCGAGCCGGTAGAGGATGCGGCCGTCCGGGCTCAGGAAACCCAGAAACCCGCGCATCTCGATGGCGCCCACGCTCAGCACCAGGGCCAGCAGGAAGAGCCCGATGTTGGCGGCGAGCAGGATCTTCAGGACCCCTTCGGTATCGAAACGAAGGATCCCGGCGAAACCGAAGAGCCCGGGGTTCCGGCGGCCGCAGGAAAGACACTCCCGGTCGTTGACTCCCACGAGTTTTCCGCAGCCGGGGCAGAGCACCGCGCCCTGCCGCTTCGCACCGAACACCACGCGGCCTATTCTGACACCGCGCCGTCGGGCCGCTGCCCCCCGAAGAACGCCCGCACGGTGGCGGCGACCCGTTCGACCTCGCGTTCCGAGAGGCCGGGGTGGAGAGGCAGGCTCAGCACTTCCCGGGCTGCCGCCCTCGCCTCTGGACACGTCCCAGCGGCCCCCGAAGCGCCGGCGAAAGCGGGCTGTTCCGTGAGCGCGGCCGGATAGTGCACGAGCGCGTCGATCCCGGCTCCTTCCAGATGTTCGCGGAGCGCGTTCCGGCGCGCCGTCCGGATCACGAAGAGATGCGAGGATCCCTCCACGCCCGGGCCCGGGGTCACGAAGCGCAGCGGCAACCCGTCGAGCAGGTCCCGGTAACGACGCGCCAACGCGGCGCGCCGCCGGTTCCCTTCCGGCAGCGCGGGAAGCCGCTGGCGGAGCACCGCGGCCTGGATCTCGTCGAGGCGGCTGTTCCAGCCCGGCGCGAGGTGGTGGTGGCGCTTCCCCTGTGCGCCGGAACGGAGGCTCCGCACCCGCGCCGCGAGCCCTTCGTCCGCGGTGGCCACGAGCCCGGCGTCCCCAAGGGCGCCAAGGTTCTTGGTGGGATAGAAGCTGAACGCGGCGGCCCTCCCGAAGGAGCCGAGCGCCCGACCCGAAAAGCGCGCTCCGTGCGCCTGGCAGGCGTCCTCGATGACGGGAATCCGGTGGCGGTGCGCGAGCTCCAGCAGCTTCCCCCAGCCGGCGCCCGCGCCGCCGAAGATATGCACCGGAACGATCGCCTGAACCTCCTGCTCCGCGAGCGCCCGCGCCGCGGCGCCGGCGTCGAGACACAGGCTCTCCGGCTCGACGTCGGCGAAGACCGGGGTGGCGCCGGCGTGCTGGATGCCGATCGCCGTGTAGCCGGTGGAAAACGCGGCGGTCAGGACCCGGTCGCCGGGGCCGATCCCGGCGGCGGCGAGCGCCAGCGTGATCGCGTCCGTTCCCGAGGCCACCCCCACGGCGTGCGCGACGCCGATCGAGGCGGCGAAGGCCCGCTCGAACGCCTCCACTTCGGGGCCCAGGACGAAGCGGCCCGAGGCCAGCACCCGCTCGACGGCCTGCTGGACGCCGGGGTCGGCGTCGGCCGCGAGGCGCTGAAACGGAATCCTCATGACGTACCGGAACGCATGGCGCGCACCGTCTCGGCGAGGCCGGATTCGAGGGTCCAGGCGGGCTCCCACCCGAGATCGCGCCGGATCGCCGACCAGTCGGAGTGGAAGTCACCGATCGCGATCGCTTCGAAGCCCGGCGGGAGCGGCGCGGTCCGCACTCGCGGTTCCTCGCCGAGCGCCCGGAAGACCGCCGCCGCGAAATCCGCGAGGCGGACGGGGGCGGCGCCCAGATTCCAGGTCCCGGCGCGAGCCTCCCGCCCGCCGGCGCGCAGGAAGCCGTCCACCACGTCGTCCACGTAGTTGAAGTCCCGCAGCAGGCCGGGGTCGCCGAGGATCGTGATCTCCCGGCCGGCGAGCGCGTCGCCGAGGAAGCGGCCGGTCAGCCCCGCCGCCGGGCCCGCGGTCGGCTGCCCCGGACCGTAGGTGTTCGTCAGCCGCAGGATCGAGAAGGGGAGGCCCCGCTGCTCCGCGCTGTGGCGCACCAGGTGCTCGGCCGTTTCCTTGTGGGTCGCGTGGACGTCGGGCGGCGCGACCGTGTGCCCCTCGCCGGCCGGGAGGGACTCGGCCGGGCCGTAGAGCTGGCGGGTGCTCGCGAACACGACGCGGGCCCGGGGCGCCCGCCGCGCCACCGCCGCCAGCAGCGAGACGGTGCCCATCACGTTGTCCGCGAAGTCGGCCCGCGGCTCGTCCATGCTGGCCCGGTGCCCGTTCGCCGCCGCCAGGTGGAAGACCACTTCGGCTTCCGCGACCGCGTCGCCGAGCGTTTCGGTGTCCCGCAGGTCCGCCTGGCGAAACTCGATGCCCGCTGCCTGAGCGCTCGGCCGGAGCCGGTCGAAACCCGTGACCCGGGCGGCGGCGGCCGCGAGACGCGTCGCGAGGCGGCGCCCGATGAAACCCGCCGCACCGGTGACGAGGACCCGGCGCTCGTTCCAGGCGGGGAAATCGTCCATGTCGGGGCTCCGGCGGCCATTGTCCGGCAAAACCCGCCGCCGGGGGCCCCGGGCTACCGTTCGCGGCATGAAACCGGCAGCCGGACCGGACGCTCAGGGCACCCTCTTCGTGGTGGCCACCCCGATCGGAAACCTCGAGGACCTCTCGCCCCGGGCGCTCACCGTGCTGCGCGCCGTCCCCTGGATCGCCTGCGAGGACACCCGCGTCGCCCGGCGGCTCCGCACGCACTTCGGCCTGACGGCGCGGCTCGTCTCGTACCACGACCACAACGAAGCGCAACAGGTCGAGTTCCTGCTCGGCCGGCTCCGGTCCGGGGAGGACCTGGCGCTCATCTGCGATGCCGGAACGCCCCTGATCTCCGACCCCGGCTACCGGGTCGTCCGCGCCGCCCGAACCGAGGACCTCCCGGTGCGCACCGTGCCCGGGCCCTCCGCCGTCGCCTCGGCGCTCTCCGTCTCGGGCCTCCCGACCGACATGTTCACGTTCTTCGGCTTCCCGCCGGGGCGGCGAAGCGCGAAACGGCGGGCCTTCCTGCAGCGGTCGGCGGAGGCGCCCGGGTCGCTGGTCTTCTTCGAGTCGGCCCGGCGCGCGGTGGAACTTCTGGATGAACTGGCGCAGATCCTCGGTCCCCGCGAGGCCTCCGTCTCCCGGGAAATGACGAAGATCCACGAAGAGCACTGGTTCGGCCCGCTCCCCGACCTCGCCCGGCGGGCAAGGCTGAAACCGCCGCGCGGCGAGGTGACGATCGTCGTCGCCCCCGCGGGCCGCCGGAAGCGGGGCGCCACGTAGAATTCCGGCCGGGGCAGGGTGACGCTGATCGCGGGCCTTGTCCGCCCGCCCGTTTCTTCGACCGCGGCCCGGCCTCCCGGGCACTGAGTTCCCTTCCGCCCATGGATTTCCTGCTCGTCTATTCCGGATCGTCCGAGATCGGCCGCTATCCGTTCTTCGGCACCACCGTCGCGGAGGCAGCGGCCGGCGCCGCAGCCTCCTTTCAGGCGGACGAGCTCGTCGTCGTGAACGGGAACGGAGGCGCCTGCGCGGCCCTCGAACGCCGCGGCGTCCGGGGCGCCATCCTCGCGCCGGGAGTGGTCGCCCCGCCGGTCGGCGCCATCCGCGCCCTGGTGGCGGCGGCGGACGAACCGCGGCGTCTCCGGAACGCCGCCGGCCAGATCCTCGCCCTCGCCGGGACCGCCGAAGCTCTCGCCCCGGCCGTACGCCCGAGTTTCGACGAGACCGCCAGCACCCTGAAAGCGGTGGAGGATCCGGCGGGCGCGGTGTCGGGACACACCCGGGTCACGGACGCCGCGACCTGGTCCGCGGCCATCCGCGAGTCCCAGCGCGCCACCGCCAGGCGATTCATCGAGAACGGGGTGCTGGTGGAGGATCCGGAGACCCTGTGGGCCGATCCCGCCTGCGAAGCCGGGCCCGGCGCCCGGATCGGAGCCTCGGTGCGGCTCACCGGCAACACGAAGATCGCCGCCGGCGCCGAGGTTCAGAGCTTCTGCCGGCTCGAGAACACCGAGGTGGAAGCCGAAGCGCGCATCCTCAGCCATTCGGTGCTGCTCGACAGTTCCATCGGGCGCGACGCGAAGGTGGGCCCCTTCGCCCACATCCGCCCGAACACCCGGCTCGAGCCCGAGTCCTTCGCGGGCAGCTTCGTCGAGACCAAGAACGCCGTACTGGCGCGGCGCGCCGCGTTGCCCCACCTGTCCTACGTCGGGGACGCCGACGTCGGCGTGCGCGCGAACCTGGGGGCCGGGACCATCACCTGCAACTACGACGGGCGCGGCAAGTACCGGACCGTGGTGGAAGCGGGCGCGTTCGTGGGCAGCAACGCCATCCTCGTGGCGCCGGTGACCATCGGCCGGCGAGCCTTCGTGGCCGCCGGGTCCGTGATCGTCGAGGATGTCCCCGAGGGCGCGCTCGCCATCGCCCGGGGCCGTCAGGCGGTGAAACCGGGCCGGGCGGCGGGCCGCTTCGAAGGAGCCGACGAGGTCTGAGCCCGACCCAGAAGCTGGAGGCGCCTCCGGCGCTCCTCGCCGAGATCCGCGACCAGCCCGCCGCGGCGCGGCGCACGCTGGACGCGCTCGCGGCCGGCGCGGCGCGGCGGGCCGCGGCACTTCGGGACGCCGACGCGCTCCGCCAGGCGAGGGTCCTGCTCGTCGGGGCCGGATCGAGCCGCTACGCCGCCGAGATCGGCGCGGACTGGTTCCGGGGCTGGAAACTCGCGGCCGGCGTCCGTTCGGCGAGCGGCGTCGGCGGGCCGCCGGCGAGCGGGGTCCTGCTGGTCGTCACCCAGTCCGGCGCCACCCGCAGCACGCTCCGGCTTCTCGACCAGGCCGCGGCCGCCGGCATCTTTCGCATCGTGGTCACCAACGAGGCGGAAAGCCCGGCGGCGGGAAGCGCGGAGCTGGCGCTCCTTACCGCGGCGGGACGGGAACAGGCGATTCCGGCGACCAAGACGTTCACTTCGGCCCTGGTCGCGCTCCGGGTCCTGGGTCTCGAATGGGCCGCCGCGCTCGGCCGGCGGCCGCCCCGGCCCGGAGCGCGCCACGACCCGGCGAGCGTCCTCGACGACGCCGTGGCGCGGGAGTCCGAGATCGCCACGCGGATCGCCGAGATCGAAATCGGCGGTCCGTGGTTCTTCCTGGGAAGCGGCATCTTCAGTCCCCTCGCCCGCGAAGGCGCCCTCAAGCTGATGGAGACCGCGCTGCTCCCGGCCATCCCGGTCCCCGCCGGCGAGCTGGCCCACGGACCGGCCGCCCTGCTCGGGCCGACCACGCCCGTCGTGCTGCTGTCCGCCAACGACCCTCTTTCCCGGAGCGAGGCGCGGTCCGTCGCCGCGGCCCGCGCCGCCGGCGCGCCGGTGCTCCGGTTCGGCGATTCCGGCGTCCCCGCGGAACTCCAGGCCTTCGCGGTGGCGCCCGTCCTGCAACTGCTCGCCTTCTTCGCCGGACGGCAGCTCGGCCGCGATGTGGATGCCCCCGCGGGGCTCCAGAAGGCGGTCCGTGACGACTGATCCTTCCCGCACTCACGATCGCGCCGGGCAATCGGTCCTCGCGGGGTTGAACGCCTCCCAGCAGGAGGCGGTCTCGGCGCCCGAGGGACCCACCCTGGTGCTCGCGGGAGCCGGCTCGGGAAAGACCCGGGTCATCACGCACCGGATCGGCTGGCGCGTGCTCGTGGACGGGGCCCCGCCGGAGTCCATCCTCGCCGTCACCTTCACGAACAAGGCGGCGCGGGAAATGCGCACCCGCGTGAACGCCCTCGCCGCCGAGGTGCGGGACACCGGCTCCCTGCCCTGGGTCTCCACGTTCCACGCCTTCGGGCTGAACCTGCTGCGGCGCTTCGGCGGCGACATCGGCCTGGCGTCCGGGTTCCCGGTGTTCGGGGCGGACGAGAGCCGCGCCCTCGTGCGGCAGGTCGCCCGCGCACTCCTGATCGACGACGACCGGCTTCCCCTGGGGCGGCTCGTCCAGTTGATCTCCCGGCTCCGGAACGCCGAGGCCTCCGGCGCCGCCTTCCATGGGCCGCGGGATCCCCGGCTGGGGGAGTCCGTGCGGGAGGCGACCGCCCTCTACCGGCGCAAGGTCGCCGAGCTGGGGGGCGTGGACTTCGACGACCTGCTGATTCGCGCCCTCGAACTGCTGGACGCCTCCGAGGCAGCCCGCTCGTTCGTCAAGCGGCGCGTCCGCCACCTGTTGATCGACGAGTACCAGGACACCGGCCCCACCCAGCACCGCCTGGTCCTGAGGCTCGCCGGTCACCGGGACGTCTTTGCGGTCGGCGATGACGACCAGGCCATCTACTCGTTCCGGGGCGCCGACTTCCGCAACATCCTCCGTTTCCGGGAGGACTTCCCGGGCGCGCGGGTGCTGCGGCTGGAGGAGAACTACCGCTCCACCGCCGCCATCGTGGACGCCGCCAACGCGGTCATCCGCCGCAACCGGCGGCGTGACGGCAAGACTCTGCGTCCGCTGGGAGAACAGGGCGAGCGGGCCCGGTTCCGTTCGTTCGCCAGCGAAACGAGCGAGGCGCAGGCGATCGCGATCGAGATCGCGGCAGCGGGAGAGGGGCGCGGCTCCACCGCCGTGCTCCTCCGCACCCGCGCCCAGACCCGCGCGTTCGAAGAAGCGTTCGCCGCCCACCGGATCCCGCACGTGATCGTCGGTGGGCTCCGCTTCTACGAACGGCGCGAAGTGCTGGATGCGCTCGCCTGCCTCCGGCTGGCCGCCAATCCCGGCGACGACTCCGCCTTTCGGCGCGCCCTGGCGGCGATTCCGCGCGGCGTGGGCCCGAAATCGCTACGGCGGATCGAGGAGCAGGGGAGCGCGGACAAAACGTCCCTGCTGGCGGCGGCGGAGCGGATCGTCGCCGAGCGGGGTCTGCCGGCCCGGGCGCTGAACGGTCTTCACGCCTTCGTTGAGGGCATCGCCGCGGTTCGCCGCGCCATCCCCGGAGGACCGGAGAAGGTCGTCCGTTCGGCGATCGCGGACACCGGCCTCGGGCCCTTCTTCCAGGAGAACGACCGGGAGCGTCTCGAGAACCTCGTCTCGCTGCAGAACGCCGCCCGCGAATTCGAACGCTCGAACCCGGAGGGCGTGGTGGACGCCTTTCTGGACCAGGTGAGCCTGCTCTCGGCGGAGGACCTGATGCCTGAAGAAGGGGCCGACCCCGGCGTGCCGCCGGTGATGGTGATGACCGTCCACGCCGCCAAGGGGCTCGAGTTCGACTCGGTCTTCCTGGCCGGCCTCTGGGAGGGGCTCTTCCCGCATGCGTTCTCGCTCGAATCGGACGTCCAGCTCGAAGAGGAACGGCGCCTCTTCTACGTCGGGATGACGCGGGCGCGGAAGCGCCTCCTGCTCTCGGCGGCGCCGGGCGGGGCGCCCTACCTGCGGTCGAGGGGACGCGTTTCCAGGTTTCTGGGCGAGATCCCCCCGGACCTGCTCGAGACACCGCGCGGCGAGGCCCGGACGATCCCGATCGCGACGGCTCCCGCCGCCGGACCGTTCCGAAAGGGCGACTCCGTGCGCCACCCCAAGTTCGGGGTCGGCCGGGTGGAGACGGTGGACCCGGACGGCAAGCGCCTCTCGGTCCTGTTCCGCTACTACGGCCGGCGGCGGCTGGTCGTGGAGTTCGCGCGTCTCGAACGCGTCTAGCCGCCACTGCGGCCGGGCCGGATCAGCCCTTGCCGGTACCCGTCAGGTCGTCCAGGTCGAACGCCGCCGCGTAGGGGACGCCAGCTCCGGCCAGCAGCGGACCGGCCCCCATCCCGCGGTCCACGAGCGCCACCGCTCCCACGACCTCGAAGCCCGCCTCGCGGGCGGCTTCCACCGCCGCCAGGGTGGATTTCCCGGTGGTGGCGGTGTCTTCGAGGATGACGGCCGCCCCGTGCGGGCGCTCCACCCCCTCGATGCGCCGGCCGCGGCCGTGGTCTTTCGCCTCCTTGCGCACGAAGAACCCGGCGAACTGCCGGCCGGCGGCGCCCGCCTCCATGACGACCGCCGTCGTCAGGGGGATTGCCCCGGCCGCCATCCCTCCCACCGCGGAAGCCCGAAAGCCGGAGCGGTCCATGGTGTCGAGCAGGACCCGGCCGACCAGCGCCGCCGCGTCGGAACGCATGACCGTGAGCCTGGCGTCCACGTACACGCTGGAGGTCCCGCCGTGCGCCAGTTGGAACTCGCCGAACCTGACGGACTCGCGGCGGAGGATGGCGAGCAGGGCGGGGCGGGGGTCGCCGCTCACCGTGATGCGGCGTCTTCCGTGGTTGGCTCGATGGCGGCGATGATCCAGCGCGCCGGCACCTCGGCGCCATGCTGGTTCTGGAGGTTGTAGCGGATGAGGGCCAAGCGGTATTCGCGCGGCGCCCCTTCCTCCACGGTCCGCACCAGCACCTCCTGCTCCGAGATGTTCCCCGTGAGGTAGTCCACGGGCGCCTCCCGAAGCAGGCTCCGCTGGGCGCGCCGGCGTTCCTCCTCGAGCGCCATCTGCACCTCGCTCAGCGAGGACACCAACCGGCGCCGGTCGGCCGCGTGGGCGTCCCACTCGGCGGCGATCTCCCCCAGGCGTCCCCCGATGGCGACGTCGGGGTTTCCGTCCCGGCGGTCCAGGATCCTCCCGAGGGCGTCCTGGTTCCCCTGACGAAAGTCGTAGAAGATCTTGAACTGCTCGTCCCGGGCGGCCTCCGCATCCGTCTCCTCCTGGCGAAGCTCCGGCACCCGGTACGGGCCCTCGGTCACCACCCCGCTCTCGAGGATCTCCCACGACTCGACCGCGCCCCCGGGGAAGCCGGCCATCGAGAGCCCGGCGGCACTCACCCGGTCGTCCGCCGCGAGAGCGCGAAAGAACTGCGACAGGAGCGTTTCTTCGGGCGGGGAGGAACAGCCGGCCCCGAACGCCGCCACGATCGCGAGCGCCGGGAAAGCGGTGCGGAAGCCAAAGCGGGCGTCGCGGGCGGTCGCGTTCATCGCTCCTGGGTACCCGGGGGGTCGTCCGACGATACCGCTTCTTCGTCAGGCATGGCGTCCGCATCTTCTTCCGGGGGGGCGGGCGGAATGCGGGTGATGGCGACGACTTCGTCGCCCTCCCCGACGCGGATCGCCCGGACGCCCTTGGTGATGCGCTTGAGGTCGCGGAAATCCTCGACGGGGATTCGGACGGCTTTTCCGGCCGCCGTGATCGCGATTACGTCTTCGCCGCTGCGAACGGCGACAGTCGCTACGGTATGCCCGTTTCGTTCGGAGGCCTTGATGTTCAGCACTCCGAGGCCGCTGCGGCCCTTTAGCGGATAGTGGTCAAGTGAACTCATCTTCCCGTAGCCGTGCTCGGTCACGGTGAGAAGCGAGGTGCCACCGTCCGGCTCGTCCTCGACGGTAACGAGGCTGACCACCTCATCGTCGCCCCGAAGCCGGATACCTCTTACCCCAGCCGTGCCCCGGCCCATGGACCGGACGTCGCTCTCCCGGAAGCGAATCGCTTTCCCATTCCTCGTCGTGAGGACGACATGACTCTCCCCGCTAGTCAGCGTCGCCGCCAGCAGAGCGTCCCCCTCGGGGATCCGGACGGCTCGCAACCCAACGGCCCGGACGTTCCGGTACTGGGACAGCGCCGTTCGCTTGACCTGACCGCAGCGGCTCGCGGTGAACAGATGGATGGATTCGGAGGCTTCGTCGTCTTCCGGAAGCGGCACGATGGCGACGACCTGCCGCTCCTTCGGAAGGCTCAGGAGGTTGACGATGGCGCGGCCCCTGCCCGCCTTGCCCGCCTCGGGGATCTCGTAACCCTTGAGCCGGTACGCGATCCCCTCGTCCGTGAGGAACAGGAACCGGCTGTGGGTGTTCCCGATCAGCACGTCGTGGATCGCGTCGCCAGCGCGGATCCCGGCTCCGGAGTGTCCGGTCCCGCCCCGCGACTGGGCCCGGTAGTCGCTGAGCGGAGTCCGCTTGATGTAGCCCGCCTGGGTCACCGAGATCACGATGTCCTCGACCGGAATCAGTTCCTCGATGGACAGGTCGCCCGCGTCCTCGACGATCTCGGTACGCCGCTCGTTACCGTGTTTCCGGGCGGCGGCCTGGGCCTCGTCGCGAATGATCCCGTCCACCCGCTCGGGGCTCTGCAGGAGATCCCGGAGGTCGTGGATCTTCTCGCCGAGTTCGGCCATCTCGGCCTCGATGCGCTCGCGCTCCATCTGGGTCAGGCGCTGGAGCCGCAGATCCAGGATCGCCTGGGCCTGCGCTTCGGAAAGGCCCTCCTGGTCCGGCGCCGCCCGGCCGTTCCCGGCGCGGGCGAGGAGTTCGCGGTCGGTGCCGAAACGCCGCGGCTGGAACTCGCGCATCAGCCGGGCCCGGGCGCTCGCCGGGTCCTTCGAACGCCGGATCCACTCGATGACTTCATCGAGGCGGTCCACCGCGGCGGCGAGCCCCTCGAGGATGTGCATGCGCTGCTCCGCCCGGTCGAGTTCGAAGCGGGTGCGCCGGCGGACGACCTGCCGCCGGAACTGGAGGAACTCGCGCAGCATCCCGAGCAGGGAGAACAGGCGAGGCCGGTTCTGCGAGATCGCGAGGAGGTTCATCCCGAACGAGGACTGCATCGCCGTGTGCCGGTACAGGTTGTTCAGGACGATCTGGGGTTCCTCGCCGCGCTTCAGCTCGATGACGACCCGCATGCCGCGCCGGTCCGACTCGTCGCGGAGGTCCGAGATCCCGGTCAGGCGCTTGTCCTTGACCAGCTCCGCGATCTTCTCGATGAGGCGGGCCTTGTTGACCTGGTAGGGGATCTCGGTGACGACGATGCGGTCCCTGCCGTCGCGGGCGGTCTCGAAGTCGGCGACCGCCCGCACCTGGATGATCCCGCGGCCCTCGTAGTAGCCACCCACGATGCCGCGCCGCCCGTGGATCCGGCCGCCGGTCGGGAAGTCGGGTCCGGGCACCAGTTCCAGGAGTTCGGCATTCAGGTGTTCGTCGCTGGCGTCGGGGTGCTCGATCAGGTGCACGAGGGCCGCGGTCACCTCACGGAGGTTGTGCGGCGGGATCTTGGTCGCCATCCCTACCGCGATCCCGTCCGAACCGTTCACCAGCAGGCCGGGCACGACGGTGGGAAGAACCTCCGGTTCGACGGTCTTGCCGTCGAAGTTGGGCTGGAAATTGACCGTGGCGCGGTCGATGTCCTCCATCATGGCGATGGCGAACTGCGTGAGCCGCGCCTCCGTGTACCGGTAGGCGGCCGGGGGATCCCCATCCACCGAACCGAAGTTGCCCTTTCCGTCGATCAGCGGGTGGCGCTGGCCCCAGCCCTGGGCGAGCCGGACCAGCGTGTCGTAGACCGAAGCGTCCCCGTGCGGGTGGTACTTCTTGAGGACCTCCCCGACGATTCCCGCGCACTTCGAGTAGGAGCGGGACGGCAGCAGGCCCTCCCGGAACATCGCATACACCACCCGGCGCTGTACCGGCTTCAGTCCGTCCCGGACATCGGGCAGCGCGCGGCCGATGATCACCGACATGGCGTAGTCCATGTAGGACTGCGTCATCTCGGTCTCGATGTGCTCGACGCGCTGGTAGCGCGCCCGGCTCATCGAACCGCCGTTTCCGTTGGCGTCGCCCGCGGCCTCCGGATCCGTGAAGGAAGCGTCAGACATCCAGGTTGGAAACGTTCAGCGCGTTCTTTTCGATGAACGCGCGCCGGGGCTCCACCTGATCCCCCATCAGGGTGCTGAACAACTCCGCCGCGTCGAGGTCGTCCTCGACCTGCACCCGCTTCAGGCTGCGGACGTCGGGGTCCATGGTGGTCTCCCAGAGTTCGTCGGCATCCATTTCGCCGAGTCCCTTGTAGCGCTGGATCTTGAGATGGCGGCGGGCGCTGTCGAGCAGGTGATCCAGCAGGGCGCCGGCCGACTCGAGTTCGCACTCCAGCTTGGAGGCGGACGCTCCGCTCCCGCCGTCCGTACCGGGACCGCCGCCGTTCACGAAGACGCGGATGGGACGCGTGTCGAACCCGCGGATCTGCTCGTAGAGCGCGACCAGCCGGTGGTACTCCCCGCGCTCGAAGAACGGGCTGCCGAAGCGGCGGGTGAAGGCCTGGCCATCGCCGGACTGGACGGGTTCGATCGCGAAGCGCCGGGTTGAGCCGGCTTCGGCCACCACCCGCGCCGGCGAGCCGGCTTCCGTCAACCGCTCGGCGAGTTCGTCCATCTCGCGGCGGGAAGCCGTGATTTCGCTTCCACTGCGGCTCCGGAGCAGCCAGAGCGCCAGATTCCGCGGATAGCCGCGGCGCTCCGATGCGTCCAGACGCTCCCGGACCTGGCTCAGGCGCCGGACGCTCGCGAGCAGTTCGTCTCCCGAGAAGTCCGCCTCCCCCGTGGACACCGTTCGCCCGGCCACCGACCGTTCCAGCAGGTAGGTGTTGAGCCCCCGGTCGTGGAGGAAGTACTGGTCCGGCTGGCGCTCCGATTTCGGGTGCTCCACCCGGTAGAGCGGGGGTTCGGCGATGTAGAGATACCCGTCGTCCACCAGTCCCTTCATCCGGCGATAGAAGAAGGTGAGCAGCAGCGTCCGGATGTGGGAACCGTCCACGTCCGCGTCGGTCATGATGATGACCCGGTGATACCTGAGCGAGGTCAGGTCGAGCTCCGTGTCGATCCCGGCGCCCAGCGCGGAGATCAGCGCCTTGATCTCCTCGTTCTCCAGCATCCGGTTCGCCTTGGTCTTCTCGACGTTCAGGATCTTGCCGCGCAGCGGCAGGATCGCCTGGAACTTGCGGTCGCGGCCCTGCTTCGCCGACCCGCCGGCCGATTCGCCCTCCACGATGAAGAGCTCGCTCTCCCTGGGATCCCGCTCCTGGCAGTCCGCGAGTTTTCCGGGGAGCGAGGTGGAGGCGAGCGCGCTCTTGCGCCGCGCCATGTCGCGCGCCTTCCGGGCGGCCTCCCGGGCCTGGAACGAGTCGACCACCTTGGAGACGATGGCTCGGGCCTCGCCCGGGTTTTCCTCGAAGAAGCGCACCAGCTCCTCGTAGACGAGCGAGTCCACGAAACCCTGAACGCTGCTGTTGCCGAGCTTCGTCTTGGTCTGGCCCTCGAACTGGGGCTCGGGAACCCGGACGCTGATGACCGCGGCAAGGCCGACCCGGGCGTCCTCGCCCTGGATGCGGGCCTTGAGTTCCTTCCCCAGGCGGGAAGTCTGCGCGTACGCGTTGATGGCCCGGGTGAGCGCCGCGCGCATCCCGCTGAGATGCGTGCCTCCCTCCGGAGTGCTCACGTTGTTCACGAAGGAATGGAGCGCCTCCCGGTAGCTGCCGTTCCACTGAAGCGCTACTTCACAGGAGTGCGCGCCGGAGGAAGAGGCGCCGTTCGCCACCTCCGGAGACTCCACCTCGAAGCTGATGACCGAGGGGTGGATCGGCGTCTCGTTGTGGTTCAGGTGCGCCACGAACTCGGAGATTCCACCCTCGTAGTGAAAGCGGGAACGCTGGCCGTCGCGCTCGTCCACCAGCTCGATCTCGACCCCCCGCACCAGAAACGCCAGTTCCCGTACCCGGTGGGCAATCTGGTGGAAATCGAACTCGGTGGTCTCTTCGAAGATGGTCGGATCGGGAAGGAAGTGAACGAGGGTTCCGGTGTCCTCCGGGTCCGTCCGGCCGATCGTCTCGAGCGGACCGGTTCGTTCGCCGCGGCGGTAGGACTGCTGGTGGATCGTCCCGTTGCGGCGGACCTCCACCCGGAGCCAGGTGGCGAGCGCGTTCACGACCGAAACGCCGACGCCGTGCAGACCGGCGGAGTACTTGTAGGTGTCGGCGTCGAACTTGCCGCCCGCGTGCAGCCGGGTCATCACCACCTCGACCGCCGGGAGCCCGGTGCTGGGCTCGGGGTCCACCGGGATGCCGCGGCCGTCGTCGCGCACCGACAGGCTGCCGTCCTGGTGGATGGTCACCTCGATGCGGCCGCAGTGACCCGCCATCGCCTCGTCGATGCTGTTGTCCATCACTTCCCGGAAGAGGTGATGCAACCCGGACTCCCCCGTGGAGCCGATGTACATCGCGGGCCGGACCCGGACGGCCTCGAGACCCTCGAGGATCTTGATGTCCCCGCCCGAGTACTGGTTTGGCGGAGTGAGTACGGTGCTGTCCATCGTCAGCGCACCGTGGGTGGTCGCGGACCGATCAAACGAGCGGCATCCCGACGCAGAAGTGCTCGATGCCGTCATCCTCGTCCATCGGACGCAGGATGAAGGCGGTGTCCGGAGTGTTGAACTCCAGCGCGACCGCCTCGCAGTCGAAGCTCTTCGCGAAATCACGCAGATGCACGAGGTTCAGGTGAAGGGTCAGCGGCGTGCCCGATGCCTCCAGGACCTCGACCTCCGAGATCGCCTCTCCCCGCACCGACGTGACGTCGATCCGAATGGACTCCTCGCCGATATCGAGCTTGGCCCGGTTGAAGTCCCCCGTCGAGAACGGGAGGGCGGCCTGGACGGCGCCCAGCAGTCCCTCCCGGCTGGTGCGGATCCGGATCGGGCAGTCGCGCGGGATCACGTGCTCGTACTCGGGCAGCCGGTCGGCGAGCTTGGCGCACACCAGCAGCCGGTGTCCGAACTCGAGAAAGAGGTGGTTCTCCCCCTCGAAGAAGCGCATGCCGGAGTCACCGCTTCGCGCCAGCAGGGTCAGCTCGGAAATCGCCTTCATTCCGAGTCCGAAGGCCTGCTTGCCGCCGGCAGCGGCTCCGTCGCCATCGCCCAGCGCGGCGCTCGAGTAGGCCAGGCGCGAGTGATCGGACGAGACGATCCGCACGCTGCTGCCTTCGACTTCAATCTGTGCGCCGGCCGTCGCGACCGAGGCGTCCACCGCGGCCGGAAAGGCGTACGAGCCGGATCGCAGCAGGGTCGCGAACATCTCGGACGGCACCGTGCAGAGTGGATCGGCAGGGGGATCCGAGAGCGTCGGGGGATCTCCGACCCGGCCGGGGATGCGCGTGTCGTTGCCGCCGCAGCGCACCTGGATCCAGTTCTGGTCGGTCTCGTGGAAGGAAACGCTCTCGGCGCGCCCTTCCTTGAGCCAGCGCGCCAGCAGGCTCACGGGGACACTGAGCAGTCCCTCGCCGCTGGTTTCCGCAGCGATGCTGGACCGGAGACCGATCTCTCCACCCGACGCCGTCAATTCGCACCCGTTTTCCGATGGCCGGAAGGTGACGTTCGAGAACATCGAGAGCGGGTCTGACGGCCGGTTCTCGACCACGCCGGCGAACAGGTTCAGTTCGGCCAGGAGGGCTTCTCGGTCAGTGGTGAATTCCATGGAACGCTCTTTTCTGAATCAGCAATTGGCGGCGCGGAAATACGGGAGACTCCCGCGGATATCGACAGGATCAAAGACGCCTCGATTCAAAACCGTGAGAAGCGCAGAGATCGAACGGATCAATAGAAACAGAGGAGCCGTCGGTGGGGAATTATAGTCATTAATTGAGCGTGTGGAAAGTGGGGATAAATCATCCAAGTAACTGAAAAAAGGCCACTTGTGAGGTCTGTTGAATGTTGGGAAACTGCCCGGTTGATGGTGGGGTCCTGTGCAAAACCGCACAACCGGTGTCCGGCGGGTCTGGGCGGACCGGGTTTTCCACAGGAATCCACACGTTTTCCACAGGTTTTCCGCACCTTTTCCACATTCTTCGAGGGGCCCGAGGACCGTGAGTTTCCGCGTCCGGCCGAGCCTGGAACGCCGACCGGATCTCGCGTCGTCGTCGGGCCCCGGGGGTCTGGAGCAGACTCCCGCTCAGGCCGGCCGATCAGGAAAGCTGGTCCAGGAGTCGCTCGAGGAGCTTGTTGAGTCCCAGATCACGCTTGCGCGCCGCGGCGATGCGACGGATCCCGTAGGTCACCGTCGAGTGGTCCCGTCGGAACTCCTTCCCGATCTCCACGAGAGTCCGGCCCGTTGTCTGGCGGCAAACGTACATCGCCACGTGGCGCGCAAGGACGAGCACGTTGGACCGCTGCTTCCCGACGAGACGCAGCGGCGCGAAGCCGAAGGCCTTCGCCACGGCCACCTGAACCTCCTGGATGGAGGGTTGCCGGCTTCGCCGGGAGGCGCGCTCCGAGAGGATCCGGTCCAGGAGAGCGGGAGTGATCCGGACCCGGTCGGCATGCGATTCGGAGGCCAGTTTGTTGACCGTGCCCTCGAGTTTCCGGACGTCGTGCTGGTAGCGGGAGGCGATGGTCTCCGCGACCCCATCCGGCAGCTCCAGCCCCAGGGTGGCGGCCTTCTTGCGCACGATGGCCGCCCGCGTTTCCCAGTCGGGACTGCCGATGTCGGTCGCCAGCCCGCTCTCCAGGCGGCTCCTGATCTGCCCGTCCAGGTTCGGGATATCCCGCGGGTCGCGGTCGGACGTCAGGACAATCGGCCGGCCCCGGTCCGAGAGCGCGGTGAGGGCATAGAAGAACTCCTGGGCAACCCGGGTGAAGTTATCGAGACCGGTGATGAACTGGATGTTGTCCACCAGCAACATGTCGAGCTGGGCGCACTCGTGGCGAAAACCGAAGAGATCGTGCGACCGGATGGCGCTGACCACATGCGTGCTGAAGGTGTCCCCCCTGGTCAGGAGGATCGTTCGGCCCGGGTTCTGTTCCAGAAACCGCCGGGCGATTGCCTGGAGGAGGTGGGTCTTGCCGAGCCCGGCCTCTCCATAGATCAGGAGGGGGTTGTAGGGCGAGTTCTCGACTCCCGGATTGCTCACGTCCAGAGCTGCCGAGTGGGCGAACCGGTTGCTCGCGCCGACGACGAAGGAGTCGAAGGAGAAGGAAGTGGAAACGGCGTCGCTCCGCAAGGACGGCCGCGGGGACTCGCCGTTCCCCGCGCGACGGGCGCCGGTCGGGACATCGTCCACCGCCGACACGCCGCCCGCCGTCCCCGGAGAGGCGCGGGCGTGCTCGGCCAGGAACGCGGCTTCCCCCGGGGCGGCGGAAGGACCCGCGGAGACCGAACACCGAATCGAGGCCATCGGGCTGCCGGTTACCGCGAACGCGCTCAGGATCCGGTCCCGGTATTCGCCCTCGAGATGGTTCGCGAACATGGCGTTGGGAACCCGGATTACGACGATGTCGTTTTCGGCCCCCACGAACCGGGCGGGAGCGAACCAGGTGTCGAATTCATGGGGAGAGAGGCTCGCCCTGATGGCGGACAGCACCTCCCTCCACTGGTCCTCGGCGGTTTCGGGCGCTTCGATGGCTGTTGTCAGGCGCGAAGTTCGGTGCAAGAAAAGATCGAAAGATTGGGGCTGGAGGCGCAGCGGTAGCTGGGACGAAAAAGGGAAAAGAGCCGCCCGCCCGGCTCGCGGCGGCGCGGTTCTCGACGACCGGGGCGGAGTGTAGCAACGCCCCTTCGGGACCCGTCAACCCGGTCGTGACAATCCCAAGAATTTCCCGAGAAAAAGCGGTACAGGGCCAACGGCGCGGGGTCTTTTGGGCCGGTCTTGGCTCGCGGGGAATCCAGTACCGCGGCTTCGGACGCGCGGCATTCGCACGGGCAGGCACCGCCCGAGGAACGCTTACAGCGCCATGGACGACCCATGTCCGTTCGGCGGGAAACCGAAACTGACTTTACGCGAAACGTGCGATGGCGGTATACTGTCGCGCTCGGCGGAGCGGGGCGGCGGCCTCGACCGCCGGGTTTTTCTTTAGATTCAATGACTTGGAGAGGACAATCCCGTGAAACGGACCTTTCAGCCCAATAGGCGGCGGAGGAAGCGGAAGCACGGTTTCCGGGCACGGATGAGCACTCCCGGCGGCCGCGCGGTCATCGCCCGCCGGCGTCGCCGGGGCCGTCGAAGGCTGTCGGCGTAGCCTGCTGAGCTGCCGGTAGATGATGGACGCCCGCCGGGACGGGTCTTTGTCGCGGGACCAGCGGATCGTCCGGTCCTCCGAGTTCCGTGCGGTGATGGCGGCCGGAGCGCGCGGCGTTTCCCCCTACCTCGTGGCCATCCGGCCGGCCGGAGACACCGGCGGGGCGCCTCCCCGCCTGGGCGTGGTGGCCAGCCGGAAGATCGGAGGGGCGGTCCGGCGGTCCCGGGCCAAGCGTCTCCTGCGCGAGGTGTACCGGCGGGGCGAACGTCCTGCCGGAGATCTCGTCCTGATCGCCCGTCGCGGAATCGAGGACGCCTCCTGGCCGGACCTGGAGCGCGCCTACCGGACCGCGACCCGGAGGGCGGGTGGAAGCGGACGCGACCGGCGCCGGCATGGACGACAGGCTTGAGATGGCGACCGTCAACCGCGCGACCATGACGCTCGCCGAGCGGGATTCGGGAATCCTGAGTCGTGCTCTCGCCGGGTTCTTCCTGAGCCTCATCTGGGTGTATCGAGTGGCGCTCAGTCCGCTGTTCGCGGGAGTCTGCCGGTTCCAGCCGTCGTGTTCGCACTATGCCGAGGAAGCCATCCGGCTTCATGGTCCCGGGCGCGGGTCTGTACTCGCCGCCCGCCGGCTGTTGCGCTGTCATCCGTTCGGCGGGTCGGGATACGACGCGGTGCCCGCGCCGCCCGGGCGGAGCGGCAGCCTCGGCGCTGACTTCGGTTCCCCCACGGAGCGCTGATCATGGAACGCCGCGTACTTCTCGCGTTCCTGCTGTCGTTCTTCGTCTTTCTCCTCTTCGTCCGCTTTTTCGGGCCCGAGAGCGCGCCGCCGGCGCCTCCGGCGGAGGAAACACCGGTCGCCGCAAGCCCCACGTCACCCCCGGCCCCTGACGTCTCCGTCCCCGCGGCCGAAACCGCCCTTCCCGACACTCCCACGGAGGCACGGGAGGCGGAGCGCGAGCAGATGGTGGTGGTGGAGACGAGCCGCTACGTGGCCGAGTTCTCCAACCGCGGCGGACGCCTTCTGAGCCTTCGGCTGCTCGAGCACACGGATTCCCGGGGCGCCCCGCTCGAGGCGCTGCCCCAGGGCGACGATCTCGTCGACTCGGTCCGCCCGCTCGACGTGGTGCTCCCCGGCGATCCGGCGCCCGGCCGCCTGACGACCGCACTGCACGAGGTCGCCGTGGATGGGCAGGTCCGGACGGGGCCCGTCCGGCTGGAACTGAGGGACGGGGAAACCCGCGAGATCGAGTTCCGCTGGGCGTCGGCGGACGGCCTCGAGGTGTCGAAGACCGTCCGGGTTCAGGGCGGCGACTACCGGATGGGGGTGTCCGTGTCGGCAATCCGGGGAGGCGCGGAGCAGTTGAAGGAGGTCTTGTTCGGTCCCGGGATCGAGCACGAAAGCTCCGTCGGGAGATACGAGACCGCCGAGCAGGGCGTCATCGAGTCCGGGGGCGAGAGCCGGCTCTTCTCCTTCGCCGAAGCGGCCGGCGGAGAGGCGGCGAGCCTGTCAGCCCAGGCGGTGGGCGTCGCGTCGCACTACTTCGCGGGACTCCTGGTGGCCGACCCCGGCCAGCGCTACGAGGCGCGGCTGGAGGCGCTGGCGATTCCCTGGGAGAGCTTTGAACTCGTCCCCGAGGACGCGAGCGGCTCCCGGAATGTTCTGGTCGCGCACCTGAGATCCGCAGAGACCAGCCAATTCACGCTGTTCACGGGCCCGAAGCAGGTGGAGCTGCTCACCGAACTCGGAGTGGACATCGTGGAATTCGGCGCCTGGCTGCGGTTCCTGGTGGTTCCGATTCGGCAGGGGCTGCTCTGGGCCTACGACCTGATGGGCAACTACGGATGGGCCATCGTGCTGGTGACCATCCTGATCAGCCTGCTGCTCGCGCCGCTGAAGCACTACAGCTACGTCTCCATCCGGCGGATGCAGAAGATCAGCCCGCAGGTGAAGCGGATTCAGGACAAGTACAAGGCGCTGAAACCGACCGATCCGAAACGCAGCGAAATGAACCAGGAGATGGTGGCCCTGTACCGGGAGCACAACGTCTCACCCATCGGCGGCTGTCTGCCCATGCTGCTGATGATTCCCTTCTTCTTCGCCTTCTACCGGTTGCTGGTGGTTTCCGTCGAGCTGCGGCATGCCCCGTTCGTGTTCTGGGTGCAGGACCTGTCCCGGGAGGATCCCTACTTCATCCTGCCATTGCTGATGGGAGCGAGTCAGCTCATCATGCAGAAGATGACCGCGACCCAGGCAGAGGGCATCCAGGCCAAGATCATGATGTTCATGCCCGTGGTCTTCGTCCTGATCATGGCCTGGGCGCCGTCCGGCCTGGTGCTCTACTGGTTCGCGAACAACGTGATTTCCATGGGGCAACAGGCGGTGACCAGCCGGATCATGGACCGCCGGGAGGCGGAGGTCAGCGTCGTCGAGGTGGCGGGCAAGGGCAAACGGAACAAGGGCGGCTCGAGACGAAGACTGATGGCCGGGAAATGACGGCCGGGCCTCTGGCCGAGGCCCTGTCCGGCGTCGAGCCGCCGATTCCCCCGGAGGCACGCGAGCAGTTGGCGCATCTCTTCCGGATGCTCGGCAACTGGCGAGGCGCGGGGATCGTGGGTTTTCGGTCGGAAGAGGACCTCGCGCTCCACTACTTTCGGGAGGCGCTGCTCCTGGTCCGCCTGCTGCCGGAGCAGGGTCCTTTCCTGGACATCGGGAGCGGCGGCGGAACGCCGGCGCTGCCGCTCGCGATCGCCGGTGGCGGACACTGGCTCCTGCTGGAGCCGCGGCAGGTCTCGGCTGCCTTTCTGGAGATGGCCGCCGACAAGCTCGGGCTCAGCGCGCGCGTTCGCGTCGTCAGGCAAAGACTCAAGGAGTTCTTGAACTCGGGGGCGGGACGTGCCGAGCTCGCGCGCGTTTCGGCCGTGACGATGCGCGCGGTCAAGCTGCAGCGCGGCGAATGGGCCATGCTGGCGGCGGGAACGTCCGCCGGGGCGCCGGTGATCTGGCCAACCTCTCGCGCCGCCCGGGAACGCGCCGCGCTCGAGAGCGGCCTCTTCAGCGAGGAATTCGTCCCCGCGGACCGGGGGATTGTCTGGGTCGGACGACGCGTCAAGTGATCGCTTTGAGGGCCGGGTTGTTTCACGTGAAACACACGACGGTTCGTCGAATCGTCGTGGTAGTCTCGGGTCCCTCCAGATGAGGATTCTGGCGGTCGTCAACCAGAAGGGGGGGGTTGGCAAGACCACCACCACGGTGAACCTGGGCGCGGCTCTGGCGATCAGCGGGCATCGTTGCCTGGTCGTGGATCTGGATCCTCAGAGCAACCTCACCACCAGTCTCGGGATGCAGATCGCCGAGGACGGATACAGCATCTATGACGTGCTCGTGGACCGGGAGCCCCTCGGTCGTGCCGTTCTGGATACGGACATTCCGAATCTGAGCGCGTGTCCTTCCGATCCTTCGCTGGCCGCCGCGGACCTGCAGATCGCTGCGGACGATCCGGACCCCCACCGCCGGGCGCTCCGGCTCCGCGACGGGCTCTCGGATTTCGCCCGGGACGAGCCGGGGGCCGAATTCGTCCTGCTGGACTGTCCTCCGTCCCTGGGACTGCTCACGGTCAACGCCCTCGTCGCGGCCAATGCCGTTGTCGTCCCCATGCAGTGCGAGTTCTTTGCGATGCAGGGACTTTCCCGGCTGCTCGATACCGTGAGTCGCATCGGGCGCTCCTGGAATCCGGGACTCGATCTGCTGGGGGTCCTCTTCACCATGGTTGATCGGCGCACGAACCTCGCACGGGACGTGATCGCCGAGGTTCGGGACAAGCTGGGGGACCGGGTCTTCGACTCCGTCGTTCCTCGATCGGTCCGGGCCGCCGAAGCGCCCTCCTACGGGCTCCCGCTGCAGATCTACGACCCGCGGTCCAAGGTGGCGGTGGCCTACGCCGACCTCGCGCAGGAGGTTCTTGCCCGGTGAAGCGGCGTGGTCTGGGGCGCGGCCTCGATGCCCTGCTTCCGTCGGCGGTGTCGGCCGACGGATCGCGCTCGGCGCCGGTCGGCGAGCTGGTGCCGAATCCCGCGCAGCCGCGCTCGCAGATCGCGCCCGAGGACCTGGAGGGACTGGCCGCGTCCATCGCTGCCCGCGGCGTCATCGAACCGATCGTGGTCCGGCCGCAGGCCGGGAGATTCCAGATCATCGCCGGGGAGCGCCGGTGGCGCGCCGCGCAGTTGGCGGGGCTTGAGCGCGTGCCGGTCGTGGTCCGCGACGCCTCCGATGAGGACGTCGGGCTGCTGGCGCTGGTCGAGAACCTGCAACGGGAGGATCTCAATCCGATCGAGGAGGCGCTGGCCTTTCGCCGGCTCGCCGATGCGGGAGGAATGACCCACGGCGCCATTGCCACGGAGGTCGGGCGCAGCCGCACCGCGGTGACCAACACGCTGCGGCTGTTGGAGTTGACGCCCCACGTCAGGCGTCTGGTGGAAACGGGGAAGCTGCGGGCGGCGGCGGCCCGGGCGCTCGTTCCGCTCGATGCCGTAACCCAGGCCGCGCTGGCCGAGGAAATCGTTCGGGGCGACCTTTCGGTTCGGGAGGTCGAACGCCGGGTCAAGCGGACCCGGGAGGCGGGCGGGCCCGGGCCGGCAGGCGCGTCCCGGCCGTCCGGTCTGGATCCAAACACCCGCGACGCGCAGGAGCGCATGCAGCGGTCGGTCGGGTTTCCCGTCCAGATCCGGCGGCGTGGCAAGGGCGGCGCCGTCCAGATACAATTTTTCTCCGAGGATGACCTGCACCGCATCTTCGTCTTGTTGACCAGCGAACGGGAAGTGAGCGAATAGAACGATGGCACGAGACCCATCGCGGGACGCCCATAGCGGATATGTCGGATCCGGGTCGCGTCTGTCAGGCCGACTGAACGCGCCGGGCCCGTTCAACGTGAACGGGGAATTCGTGGGAGAGATCCACTCCGAGGATGAGGTTTCGGTGGGCAACTCCGGGAACTTCGACGGCCGGATCTACGCCCGGCGAGTCGTCGTGGAGGGCGGAGGCCGGGTAAGCGGCGAGATCGCGGCGCAGGACGTCATCGTGCATTCCGGAGGGTCCATTGCCGGCGTTGCGGTCCAGGCCGCCAATCTGACCCTGGAAGCCAAGAGCGACGCCGACGGCGCGCACTTCCGGGTCCACCGCGATTACCAGCGCTCGCCGTCCCAGGCGGCGGCCAACCGGGCTCCGGCACCACCGGCGAAGGGACCCCAAAGCGCCAGCGCCTGACGGCCGTTTCAGGCCCCCGGACGTGTTGGCAAGGCCGGTGTCCGGTGATAGCCTTCCCGCCGTCCGTGGCGGGTCAGTTCGCTGACCGCGCGCATCCGGCCGCCCTCGGTTTTCCCGACTGGTGTCCTCCCGCTTTCTGGTGGGGCGGCCGAGTCTCCTTGCCCTCGATAGGCCGTAGGTTTCGTGACCATCATTCCTGACTTGACCGCCCTGATCGTGTCGGTGATCGTCGTGTGCCTGACCCTCGTCCTGAAGCGGCAGTTCTTCGAGCCCCTGGCGCACGCGATGGAGGCGAGGGAGACGCAGGCCGGCGGCGCCCGTGAGGCCCGCGAAGCGGCGGAAGCCGAAGTCCAGGCCGCGGAGACCCGGGTTGCGGACGCGGTCGCCGCCGTGCGCGAGGAGGGCTACCGCGAGATGGACCGGATCCGGCGCGAGGCGGGCGATCGCGCCGACGCCACCTTGCTGGCGGCCCGGGAAGCGGCGGCGCAAACCCTCGAGGCGGGCAAGGACTCGCTCCGGGAGCAGACCGCGCGCGCGGCCTCCGAGCTCGAAACGGCTGCCGAGAGCCTGGCGAACGATTTGACCGCTCGCATTCTGCGCCGCGCTTCATGAAGCGGTTTCGGCGGCTCGTGTTCACCGGAACAGGAGCCAGGCTGACACTGCGGCCGCTCCCGGTGGCGGCCCTCGCCGGCGTCATTCTGGCCACCATGGCGGCGCCGGCGTTCGCTGCCGAGGAGGGGACCTCGTATCTCCCCAGGATCGTCAACTTCACGATCCTCGTGACGATCCTGGTCCTCGCTCTTCGCAAGCCGATCGCGGGCTATCTCGAGGCGCGGGCGCTCCAGATTCGGGAGCAGCTTGCCGCGGCGCGGGCAGATCGCGAGGAGGCCGCCCGGGCGGCCGAACGCGCGACGGCGCGGTTTCGCGAACTGGACGACGAGGTGGAGGCGGCGCGGCAGCGGATCACCGAAGCCGCGACCGCCGAGGGCCGCCGCATCGTGGCGGCCGCTGAGGAACAGGCGAAGAAAATCGGCGCCGCGGCCCAGGCCGAACTGAACCAGGAAGTGCGGGTAGCGGAGCGCCGCCTGGCCGCCGGAGCGGCGCGGGCGGCCGTCGAGGTCGCGCGGACGCGGCTCCGCGACACCATGTCCGAGGAAGACCATCGGCGCCTCATCGACGCCGGGATGACGGCGATCCGCCGCGACTGATTGGAAGGCGCACCGGCAATGTCCAGCGAAGTAGCCCGCCACTACGCGCGCGTCCTCCTGGACACGGTGGTCGCCGCCGGCGACGATGAGAAGCTGGAGTCGTTGGCAGGAGGTCTCGACGAGTTCGCGGTGTCGCTCGAGAGTTCCCCCGAGTTCCTCAAGACGTTGACCTCGCCGGCGATCGCACGGGGGCGGCGCGCGGCGGCGGCGAAGGCCGTCGCCGACCGGATCCTGCCGGACTCCGGTCTCGGCAGGTTCGTCTCGGTCATGGTGGCCCGCGAGCGGTCCGGACACCTGGTGGAGACGGCGGCAGCGTTTCGGGCGGCGCTGGACGAGCATCGGGGGATCGTTGAAGCGGAGGTGCTGTCCGCGCGCCCACTGGATGAGCGCGACCGGGAGAGCCTCCGGGCGGCAATGGCGTCCGCCTTTTCCGGCACTCCCAGGCTGCGCTTCCGGGAGGACCCGGAGCTGCTCGGCGGATTCGTCATCCGCATCGGGAACCGCATCTACGACGCGAGCGTCAGCCGCCAGCTTTCCCGGTTCGAGGAGAAATACGGAGCCTGATTCGCTATAAACGCACTGGAATCAACGAGTTACAGGAAGACCCATGAGTATTCGAGCAGACGAAATCGCCGCCCTGCTGCGGGAACAGATCGCCGGCCACGACACCGGCGTCGATGTCGCGGAAGTTGGAACCGTCGTCTCTTCGGGGGACGGGATCGCCCGCGTACATGGCCTGGAAGGGGTCATGTACGGCGAACTGGTGGAACTGCCCAACGACGTGTTCGGCCTCGCGCTGAACCTCGAAGAGTCGTCCGTGGGGCTCGTCCTCTTCGGCGACGTGACCTCGATCAGGGAGGGAGACACGGCGAAGCGCACCCGGCGGATCCTGCAGGTGCCCGTGGGCGAGGCCATGAAAGGGCGCGTGGTGGACGCGCTCGGCCGGCCGCTGGACGGCAAGGGACCGATCGAAACGACCGAAACGGGCGCCGTGGAACGCATCGCTCCGGGCATCGTCGCCCGGCAGCCGGTGAAGGAGCCCCTCCAGACCGGAGTCAAGGCGGTGGACGCCATGATTCCCATCGGCCGCGGCCAGCGGGAGCTCATCATCGGCGACCGCCAGACCGGAAAGACCGCGATCGCGGTGGACGCGATCATCAACCAGCGGGACACCGGCGTGGTCTGCGTCTATGTCGCGGTCGGTCAGAAGCTGTCGACGGTTGCCCAGGTGGTGCAGACGCTCGAGGACCATGGGGCGCTCGACCACACCATCATCGTTTCCGCGGCGGCGTCCGAGCCGGCGCCGCTCCAGTACCTCGCGCCCTATTCCGGGTGCGCGATGGGCGAGTTCTTCATGGATCACGGCGGCCACGCCCTCTGCATCTATGACGATCTCTCGAAGCACGCCGCCGCCTACCGCGAGATTTCGCTCCTCCTGCGGCGGCCGCCGGGCCGCGAGGCCTATCCCGGCGACGTCTTCTACCTCCATTCGCGGCTGCTCGAGCGTGCGGCCAAGCTGTCCGACAAGCGGGGAGGCGGCTCCCTCACCGCCTTCCCCTTCATCGAGACCCAGGCCGGCGACCTGTCGGCCTACGTGCCGACGAACGTGATCTCGATTACGGACGGGCAGATCTACCTGGAGGGAGACCTCTTCAACGCCGGCATCCGCCCCGCCATCAACGTCGGCAACTCGGTCAGCCGGGTGGGAGGTTCGGCGCAGATCCGCGCGATGCGGCAGGTCGCCGGCACCATGCGGCTGCAGCTCGCGCAGTATCGGGAGATGGCGGCGTTCGCCCAGTTCGGCTCGGACCTCGACAAGGCAACCCAGGCCCAGTTGGCCAAGGGGGAGCGCCTGACCGAAGTCCTCAAGCAGGACCAGTACGAGCCGCTGCCGGTGGAGAAGCAGGTGGCGGTCATCTTCGCCGCGAACGAGGGCTTCCTCGATGACCTCGAGCCGGCCGACTGCCGGGATTTCGAGAGGGGGCTCTACGAGTTCCTCGAGACCCGCCACCCGGACACGCTGGCTCGCGTCCGCGAGGAGCGGAGGCTGGACGAGTCACTGACCGCCGCGCTCCGGGACGCGATCGCCGAGTTCAAGCGCGACGCCTTCCGCAGCGGAGCGGCGGTCGCCGCGGCCGCGGAGACGCCGGAGCCGGTCCCGGCGTAGGACCCACCAATAGCGTCCGATGCCGACCCTCCTCGAACTCCGCCGCCGCACCCGCAGCGTGCGGAACACCGAGCAGATCACCCGCGCCATGAAGATGGTCGCCACGGCGCGCCTGCGCCGGGCGCAGGAGGCGATCGTCTCGGCGCGGCCCTTCGCGGCGCGAATCCTGGAAGTCCTGAATTCGGTGGTGGTGGGCGCCAGGACCGACAGCCACCCCCTGCTTCGCGAGCGGCCGCCGCGCCGCGTCGAGGTGGTGGTGATCACGTCGGACCGCGGGCTCTGCGGGTCCTTCAACACCAACGTCCTGAAGCGCGCCGAGATCCTCCTCAAGTCCCTGAGCGAGCAGGAGGTTGGAGTCCGCGCGGTCGGGCGGAAGGGCAAGGATCACTTCCGCCGCCGCGGGGCGCGCCTCGTGGACCCGCTCGAAGACATCTTCCGGGCACTCGGCTACGAGCACGCCCGGGAGATCGCGGCGCCCCTGATGGAGCGCTACCGTCGCGAGGACCCCGAGGACCCGGAAGGCCTCGATGCGATCTACCTGGTCTTCAACGAGTTCAAGAACATCCTGCGCCAGGACGTCCGGGTCGAGAGGCTGCTGCCCCTCGAGAAGCTGGATCTGCCCGGTTCCGAAGACGGAACCGCCCGGGAGTTCTTCTATGAACCGACGGAGGCCGAGATCTTCGCGGAACTCCTCCCGCGGCACGTCGAGTACCAGATCTGGCGGGCGCTGCTCGAATCGGTGGCCGCCGAACAGGCGGCGCGGATGACCGCCATGGACAACGCAACCAAGAACGCGAGCGAACTCATCGCCGATCTGACCCTGACCATGAACCGGGTCCGTCAGGCGGCGATCACGAAGGAGATTCTCGAGGTCGTAGGCGGCGCCGAAGCGCTCGACTGAGAGACACCGACCAGAAGGAGCAAGGAGCGAAGTGGCTGAGAACACCGGACGGGTCGTCCAGGTCATCGGGAACGTGGTGGACGTGGTCTTCGAAGGAGACCTTCCACCGATCCACAACGCGGTCCGGCTGCGGGACGACCGCGGCCTTTCCACCGTGGACATGGACATCGTCCTCGAGGTCCAGCAGCACCTCGGCGAGAACCGGGTCCGCACGGTCGCCATGCAGCCGACCGACGGCGTGGTGCGCGGACTGCTGGCGGAAGACACCGGAGCGCCGATTTCGGTTCCGGTCGGCGAAGCCACCCTCGGCCGCGTCATGAACGTGCTGGGGAATCCCGTGGACGAAGCGGGGGAGATCGAATCGGAGGAGCGGCGTCCGATCCACCGGGCGGCCCCCGAATTCGTGTCCCAGAGCACCAGCCTCGAGATGTTCGAGACCGGCATCAAGGTGATCGACCTGCTCGAGCCCTACATGCGGGGCGGCAAGGTGGGCCTCTTCGGCGGCGCCGGGGTCGGCAAGACCGTCATCATCATGGAGCTCATCAACAACATCGCCACCCAGCACGGCGGTTTCTCGGTGTTCGCCGGCGTCGGCGAGCGGACGCGCGAGGGGAACGACCTCTGGCTGGAGATGACGGAATCGGGCGTCCTCAAGAAGACGTCGCTCGTGTACGGCCAGATGAACGAACCCCCCGGAGTGCGGCTCCGGGTCGGCCTCACCGGTCTCACCGTGGCCGAGTTCTTCCGTGACGAGCGCGGCCAGGACGTCCTCTTCTTCGTGGACAACATCTACCGGTACACGCTGGCCGGGATGGAGGTGTCGGCACTCCTGGGACGGATGCCGTCGGCGGTCGGCTACCAGCCCACCCTGGCCTCGGAGTTGGGGGAACTCGAGGAGCGGATCACCTCGACCGACAAGGGCTCGATCACCTCGATCCAGGCCATCTACGTCCCTGCCGACGACTACACCGACCCCGGGGTCGCCACCACCTTCTCGCACCTCGACGCCACCACCAACCTCTCGCGGCAGATCGCCGAACTCGGGATCTACCCCGCGGTGGATCCGCTGGCGTCCACCTCCCGCATCATGGACCCGCGGGTGCTGGGCGACGAGCACTACCAGGTTGCCCGGCGGGTGAAGGAAGTCCTGCAGCGGTACAAGGACCTGCAGGACATCATCGCGATCCTCGGGATGGACGAGCTCAGCGAGGACGACAAGGTGACGGTGTCGCGCGCCCGCAAGATGCAGCGGTTCTTCTCGCAGCCCTTCCACGTCGCCGAGCAGTTCACCGGACGCAAGGGCCGTTACGTGGAACTGAAGGACACCATCGAGGGCTTCCGGCGCATCGTGGACGGTGAGCTGGACGACCTGCTGGAGCAGGCCTTCTTCATGGCGGGCGGGATCGACGACGTCGAAAAGCACGCCCGCGAGCTGGCGGCAGCCTGAGGGATCCGGCGAAAGTGAGCGCTCCTTCGCGCCTGCGCCTCGAGGTCATCACCCCCGGCGGGGTGGTGTTCCGCGACGATGTGGACTACGTGGAGGCGCCGGCGGTCTTCGGTTACGTCGGCATCCTGCCCGGGCACGCCCCGCTCCTCTACCAGATCCGCAGCGGCCAGCTTCAGTACCGCCAGGGCGAAGAGGAGCACTTCCTGGCCGTGCACTGGGGGTTCCTCGAGGTCCTGGACGACACCGTGACGGTGCTCGCCGAAACCGCGGAGCGTCCCCAGGACATCGACCTGGAGCGGGCCGAGAGCGCGCTGAACCGGGCGAAGGCCCGTCTCGAGGAGTTCGGCGCCGCCTACGACGTCGAACAGGCGCAACAGGCGGTGGCGCGCGCCGAGGCCCGCCTCCGGGCGGCAGAGGCAGAAGCAGGCACACAGTCGTAGAATGCGCCGGATGCGCATTCGGGCTTCGCGCGGGCTCCTTGTCGCGCCTGCGCTCGTCGTGGCCGGTTCGGTGTTGCCAGTGGCGTTTGCCGGGGATGGGTCCGAGCGGGTCGAGCCTCGAACCGTCGCACGGGTGGAAGTGGTCGGCGAGGTCTCCGAATCGGGATCGGCCGCGGCGGAACCGAAGCTGACGCTGCGGGCGCCCCGGCAGTTGTTCCTCCGTCCCCGAATGCCGGGCGAGATGCGCCGGCCGTCCCTCGATGTCGAGGTCAGCGCCCGTCTCGAAGATCTGGACACCGCCGAGAACCTCGAGGACTACTACTGCCTGGAAGAGGTCTGGGACTGGGACGACGACACCGAATCCGTGTACGAACCCGACTGCGACCCCTACGAAGAGGGCTCCGAAATCGAGACCTTCTTCTTCGGCAGTCACCGCTTCTCGCTGCCGGGCACCTACCGCGTCTGGCTCCGGCTCCAGCGAAGCGGCGAAACCGTGATCGCGGGCAATGTAGTAGTCCGCATCCGTAACTGAACCACTCGATCCCGCCCTTCCCGCCAAGGACGTTCAGCATGAAGACACTCGCATCCCTGTTCCTGGTGTTCGGCATTGCCGTTGCCCCGATGCACGCTCACGCGGCGGCGGTTCGGGCCACCGGAGCCGCGCCCTCCCTGCTCGAAGTGGCCGAAATCGCCGCGGCGAGCGGCGTCTATCGCGCCCAGAACACCGCCGGAATCGCCACCGGGCGGATCCGGGAGGACGACAACAAGCGCAGTGCGATCGCATTCGCCCTGAGCGGCGTGCTGGCCTTCACCGGCGCGGCGCTCTGGCGCAACCTGACTTGCCGCGATGGAGGTGACGCGCGGCACTTCGGCGAAGGACTCAAGACGCAGACCGAGTGCTACGAAGAGGACGGTTCGCGAAAGGGTTGGAGCACTCCCACCAAGGCCCTGTTCGGCGCCGGCGTCGGCCTTGAGCTCGTGTCTCTCTTCTATCTGGTGCGCCATCTCCGCGAAGACGACCCGCAGCCCTCGTCACCCTAGCCGCTGCCATGAAGAAGGCCCTCACCATCGCCGTCTGCTGCGGGCTCGTAACGGCACCCCTCCACGCGGGAGCCCTCCCGGTGGCCGGGGCCCGGAGCGGGACACCGCCCTCGCTTCTCGAAGCTGCCGAGATCGCCGCGGCGAGCGGTGCCTATCGCGCCCAGAACACCTCGACGATCACCACCGGCCGCATCCGGCCGGGCGACAAGAAGCGGAGCGCGCTGGCGTTTGCGATCAGCGGGGTGGCGGCGTTCGCGGGCGCCGCGCTGTGGCGCTGGCTGCCCTGCCGGAACGTAAGCACCACTTTCAGCAAGAACGCCACGGAGAACACGAAGTACGTAAAGTGCTATGACGCCGACGGCCAGCGGAAGGGACTCGAAACCCCCACCAAGTTGCTCCTCGGGGCGGGGGTCACGCTGGAACTCGTCTCGCTCGGATACCTCATCGCCCATCTGGCGTCGGACGGGGACGATCCTTAGTTCGGGACCCGCCGCGTCCTGGGACATCCCCCCAGGACGGAGTTACCGTCGCGCGCCGGCCGCCCTGCGCTCCCGGTAGTCGTCGAGCCCGCGCAGCGGCGGGATGTGGTGTGGCATGAGGGGATAGTCCGTTTCCACGAAGGGCGCGGGATCGGTCGGTAGAAGAGCGTTCAACCGCGCCCTGTCCGCGGCGTACCGGGAATCGCTGGCGAGGTTGTTCCACTCTTCCGGGTCCGCGTCGAGGTCGTACAGCTCCTCGCTCCCGTCGATGTAGCGGATGTAGTGGAAGCGTTCGTCCCGGATCGCGTACTCGCCGAACTGGTAGGTGCTGATGACGGGGCGATCCCACGCCGCGTCCGGGTCACGCAGCAGCGGCGCCAGGCTCCGGCCGTCGAGCCCCTGCTTCTCGGATAGCCCGCCGAGCTCCACGAGGGTGGGATAGAGGTCGAGGAGCGAGACCGTCCTGCCGGAACGCGCCCCGGCAGGAGTGCCCCCCGGAAGGGCGGCGGTCCCCTCCGGCACCCGGAACATCAGGACCACGCGGGTGAGGTTGTCCCAGAGCGCGAACTTCCTCCAGTGTTCCTTTTCGCCGAGCTGCCACCCGTGGTCGGACCAGAGGACGACGACGGTGTTCTCCGCGTGGGGGCTGGCGTCGAGCGCGTCGAGGAGCCGGCCGACCATCGCGTCGGCGTAGGCGATCGAGGCGAGATACCCCTGGACGCCCTCCCGCCACTGATCCGCGGCGAGGACGTGTTCGTGGTAGTTCCCGCCGCGGCGCGCGATCTCGACGGCGCGCTCGGGGACGTCGGCGAGGTCGCCTTCGAACAGCCGCGGGAGTTGCACCTCGGCGAGCGGAAACATCTCGAAGTACTTCCGGGGGACGTACCAGGGCAGGTGGGGGCGGTAGATGCCGACCGCGAGGAAGAACGGCCGCTCGTGCTCCCGCTCGAGTTGTTCGATGGCCCAGGCCACCGACCGGTAGTCCCCCATCTCCTCGTCGGGAACGTCGAGGGGCGCCCAGTCGAAGGCGCCGTACATGTCCGGGAAGGCCGGCATGTTCACCGTGCCTTCCCCCTCGGGACGGGGCGACGACGGCATGTGCTGCTCGAGCGAGGGAAAGTAGTCGTCCCAGGACCCGGGGTCGGGCTGGTTGTTGTGGAAGATCTTTCCGGCGCCGCCCGCCCAGTACCCGTGGTCGCCGAAGTAGCGGGGGAGCGTCACCGCATCGGGAAGCACCTGCCGCCACCACTGGTAGTTGGAGTACATCCCCGAAGTGGTGGTGTGTTGTCCGGTCAGGAGCGCGGTCCGCGACGGGTTGCACGACGGCGACGGGGTGTAGGCGCGGGTGAAGAGCACTCCCTCGCCGGCCAGGCGCGAAAGGTTGGGCGTCCGCGCCTGGGGATGTCCGCCGAGCGGCTCGATCCAGTCGTTCAGGTCGTCGACCGAGATGAAGAGGATGTTGGGCCGGCGGGCCGGATCCACTCCGGGCGTCCGGTCCCCCGTGCAGCCCATGAGGAGCGGCAGGAAGAGCAGGGCGCCGCGGGAGCGCGAAAGGCGATCACGGTCCGCAGCCGGGACCCCGCTTCGCCGCCGGACATTCACGAGCGAAGATGGTCGCAGGCTTCCTCGACGTTCGCCAGCGGGAGCGAACAGACCCCGCCCCGGCAGGGCAGGAAGGAGAGCCCGCCGCCGTCGGGCCCCGCCGCCTGTGCGGCCCGCACCGCCGGAAGGCCGCTTTCCGCGGTCGCGCGAACGTCCGCGAGGAGGACGACGGCGTGCTCGGCAGGCATGCACCAGAGCCGCCGCAGCGCCTCACGAGTTTCCTTCGCTCCGCCCGGTCCGACGACCACGATCTGGCGCGGCTCGGCGAGATAACGCTGTACCGCGGTCAACAGGGTGGCGAAACCGCCCGGACTCTCGACGGACTGGGCGAAGAAGGCGGTGATGGTGGCGCGCGCGGCGTCGCGGCGCCTTGTCGAGCCGGTGAGGGTCGCGAGGCGCAGAAGCGCGTCGGCCGCGACCGCGTTTCCGGACGGCAGGGCGCCGTCGTAGCCGCTCCTGGTCCGGACGGGCAGCGCCTCGTGGTCGTCCGCGGTGGTGTAGAAGCCGCCTCCCGGGGCGGCGAAGTGGAGCTCCAGAATGCCCGCGACTTCCTCTGCCGCGCGGAGCCAGTCTTCGTCGAAATCGCTTTCGAAGAGATCGAGGAGCGCCTGGAGCCAGAAGGCGTGGTCTTCGAGCATCGCCGGCACCTTCGCCTGCCCGCGGCTCCACACCGCGAAGTAGCGGCCGTTGGAGCGGAGATGGTCGAGAAGGAACCGGGCGGCGGTCTGCGCCACGCGCAGATGGCCCTCGTCGCCGAGCGCCCGGTGCGCCCGCGCGAACGCCGTCACCGCGAGCGCGTTCCAGGAGAGGAGGACCTTGTCGTCAAGTCCGGGCCGCAACCGCTCCCCGCGCCTGGCCAGGAGCCGCCGCCGCGCGGCGGCGAGCTCCGACCCGACCCGGCCGGCAGGGACACCGAATCGCTCCTCGAGCGCGGCATCGTCCATCACCCGCCGCAGGATCGTCCGGCCTTCCCAGTTCCCCCCGTCCCGGACGTCATAGGCGGCGCCGAAGAGCGCGGCTTTCTCCCCGAGGACTTCCCCGACCTCTGAAGACGTCCAGGTGTAGTAGCGCCCCTCTTCTCCCTCGGAGTCGGCGTCGAGCGCCGCGTGGAACGCCCCGCCCGGGTTCAGCATCTCGCCCTGCATCCAGTCGAGAACGCGGCGCGCGTCCTCGGCGAGTCGGGGATCCCCGGTGATCCGGTAGCCGAGGAGATAGACCGGCGCGAGCAGCGCGTTGTCGTAGAGCATCTTCTCGAAGTGGGGGGCCAGCCACTCCGCGTCGGTGGAATAGCGATGGAACCCGCCGCCGAGCTGGTCGAAGAGCCCCCCGTCCGCCATCCGCCGGAGCGTGAAGCGGGACGCGTCGAGAGACTCCGCGCCTCCCTCCTCCAGGTGGTGGCGGAGCAGCAGCGTGAGCTGGCGGCTGGGAGGGAATTTCGGCGCCGCTCCGAAACCCCCGTGCTCCCGGTCGTAGGAGCCGAGGAACTGCCGCACCGCGCGGCCGACCGGGTCGGAGGTGATGAGCGTTCCACGGGCCGCGAGCTGCCCCGGGAGCTCCGCCGCCTGGCGGAGGCGGTCGAGGAGCCGCGCGCCGTTCTGGAGCAGCTCGGTCCGCCGGGACCGGTCCTGCCAGACGGCGGCGATGGCGGCGAGGATGCGGGGGAACCCGGGGCGTCCCCAGCGGTCTTCCGGCGGGAAATAGGTGCCGCCGAAGAAGGGAGTCCGGTCCGGAGCCACGAAGACGGTGAGCGGCCAACCGCCGGCTCCGGTGGTCGCCTGCACGAAGGCCATGTAGATCTCGTCCACGTCGGGCCGCTCCTCCCGGTCCACTTTCACCGGGACGAACGACTCGTTCATGACCTGGCCGATGGCGGAGTCCTCGAAGGACTCGTGCGCCATCACGTGGCACCAGTGGCAACTGGAGTAACCGACCGAGAGCAGCACCGGGCGGTCCCGCCGGGCGGCCTCCTCGAACGCGGCCGGTCCCCACGGCCGCCAGTGGACCGGGTTGTCCCGATGCTGGAGGAGGTACGGACTCGTTTCGAGCGCTAGCTGGTTTCCGTCGCCGACCGAAGCATCCGCCGCGGCATCGCCGGCGTTCTCCTCGAGGCTCAGGGGCCGGTGGAGTTCGTCCCGGCCGACGCCGGAGCGGTCCGCTCGCCGCCCCAGCGGATCGCGGCGGTGCCGATGGTCAGTCCGGCGCCCACCGAACTGAACAGCACCAGGTCGCCGGGCGCGAGCAGCGAGCGATCGAGCGCGTCGCGGAGCGCGGTGGGAATCGAGGCGGCGGTCGTGTTGCCGTACTTGTGGATCGTCTTCACCACGCGTTCCGGGGGAACCTGGAGCCGCCGCGCCACCGCGTCGATGATCCGGGCGTTCGCCTGGTGGCAGACCAGGAAAGAAACGTCGTCGCGCGAATAGCCGAGCTCGTCCAGCAGTTTCTCGGCGGCGTCGGCCGAGTTGCGCACGGCGAAGCGGAAGACCGCCTTGCCCTGCTGCTGCAGGTAGTGCTCCTTGCGCTCCACCGTTTCATGCGTGGGCGGGCGGATGCTGCCCCCGGCCGGCATCTTGAGCAGGTCGCACCCGGACCCGTCCACCTGATTGTTGAATCCGAGGATGCCCTCACCGTCCTGGGCGGCTTCGAGCAGCACCGCCCCGCCGGCGTCCCCGAACAGGATGCAGGTGGCGCGGTCCTCGTAGTCGGTGATGGAACTCATCACGTCGGCCCCGATCACCAGCGCCCGCTCCGCGGCGCCGCTGGCGACGAACTGCGTCCCCGCCGCGAGGGCGAAGTTGAAACCGCTGCACGCCGCCGACAGGTCGAATCCCCAGGCGCGGCTGGCGCCGATCTGGTCCTGAACCAGGCACGCGGTGGCCGGGAAGCTCATGTCGGGGGTCACGGTGGCGACCACGATGAGATCGATGTCGTCGGCCGTGATGCCCCGCCGCCGCAGCGCGTCCTGAGCCGCGCGGGACGCCAGGAAGGAACAACCGGTGCCCTTGTCCACGATCCGGCGCTCGCTGATGCCGGTGCGCTCCCGGATCCACTCGTCGGACGTGTCCACCATCCGTTCCAGATCGTCGTTCGACAGCACCCGGTCCGGCAGGTAGGCCCCGACCGCCGTGATCGCGACGCGGCGGACGGCTTGCGGGGGCTCTTTCGGGGTAGGCAGTTGAATCACGAACTTCTCGCCCCCTTTGGGCGAATTGGAGGGTTCTGGACCAGCAGCGGACCGTGGATGGTACGCCAACACGCGCCTCGACCGCGCGTCGCGCCACCGTCGCAACGGGCGCGCGGCGATAATCTGACCCCGATGTCACGCGGCGAACCAGCGAACCGTCCGGCGAAAGCGGCGGCGTTCTACGACCTCGACGGCACCCTGATCCGCACGAATCTCGTTCATGTGCTTGGGTATTACGCCCGGAACGACCAGGGGCTGCTGCGGAGTCTCAAGACCACCGCCTCGACGCTTGCCGGGATCCCGCTCTTCCTGGCGACCGATTTCTACAGCCGCAAACTCTTCAACGATCTCTTCTTCAAGTGGTACCGGGGCCAGTCCTACGACCGGCTGCGCTCGCTCGCCGAGGATCTCTACCGGGACGTCATCCGTCCCGGCATCTTCCCCGGAACCCGGGCGCTCATCGAGCAGTCGCGCCGGAGCGGCCTGCGGCAGGTGGTCGTGACGGGGGCGCTCGAGGTGTCGGTCCGTCCCCTCCTCGACGACCTCGGCATCACCGAGTTCGTCGCGAATCGCCTGGAGTTCGCGGACGGCCGCGCCACCGGCCGATTGGCCCCGCCGGTGATGGCGAGCGCCAGCAAGGCGCTCTGGATCCGGGAATACGCGGAACGCGAGGGGCTCTCGTTGAACGACAGTTACGCCTACGCCGACAGCATGTCCGACCTCCCCATGCTGAGCGTGGTCGGACATCCCACCGCGGCCAACCCGGACGTCCGCTTGCGGAGCACGGCCCGGCACCACGATTGGCCGGTCATCGATCTCAGCCAGCCAAACCTCACTCCCGCGCTCTAGGAGCGACCCAGGAAGGACGCCCACCGCATGACCCCCGCCCTGCGCCACAAGACCGACCCCGGCATCGTCTTCATCGACAACGACTCGGCCGCCCGCGTCCTGCACTACGGGGAGGACTTTCTGGAGGAGCACCTGCCGGTGGGCACCCGGGTGGTCTATCCGCCGCCCCCGATCCGGGGCCTGCCGAACCCGCGCGGCGCCATCCGGCACGCGCTCAACCACCCCCTGGGCTGCGACCCGCTCTACGCGCAGCTCCGCCCGGGCATGCGGGTCACGATCGCCCTCGACGACATCAGCCTGCCGCTGCCGCCGATGGCCACCCCCGACGTCCGCCAGACCGCGCTCGAGATCGTGCTGGAAATGCTGGGCGACCACGGCGTGGACGACGTCCACCTGGTCATCGCGAACTCGCTGCACCGGAAGATGACCGAGTCGGAAATGCGCCGGATGGTGGGGCCGGACATCCACAAGGCGTTCTTCCCCAACCGCTACTACAACCACGACGCCGAGGATCCGAACGGCATGGTCGCGCTGGGGAAGACCCGGCATCACGAACCGGTCCGGGTGAACCGGCGGGTGACGGAGAGCGACCTCATCATCTACCTGAACATCAACCTGGTGCCCATGGACGGGGGTCACAAGTCGGTGACGGTGGGGCTTTGCGACTACGAGAGCCTGCGGCCCCACCACGAGCCGCAGACCATCCGCGATTCCGACGGCTACATGGATCCCGCCAAGTCCGAACTGAGCCGCAAGGTGGACCGGATGGGAAAGATCGTGGATCGGCACCTGAACGTGTTTCACGTGGAGACCGTGCTCAACAACCGGATGTACTCCGACGCCCTCTCGTTCCTCGGGAAGGACGAGGACGAGTTCAGCGATCTCGACCGGCTGAAGCTCGCGGGAACGCGCTGGTCGCTGAGCCGCCTGCCCGCGCCGGCGAAGCGGCAGTTCCTGCACCGCATCCCGGGCGCCTTCGAACTGATCGGCTGCTATGCGGGACGCACGGAGCCCGTTCACGAGAAGACGCTGGAGCGTTCCTTCCAGCAGTACGCCGTTCCCGTGAAGGGACAGTGCGACATCCTGCTCTCCGGGATCCCCTACATCTCGCCCTACAACGTGAACTCGATCCTGAACCCCCTCCTCGTCCAGGTGATGGGTCCGGGCTACCTGTTCAACCTCTACCGGGGCAAGCCCCTGATCAAGAAGGGCGGAACCCTGATCCTGGCCCATCCCTGTTACGACGACTTCGATCCCCTGTTCCACCCCAGCTACATCGAGTTCTTCCACCGGCTGCTCCCGGAGACCCGGGATCCCTTCGTGCTGCGGACCAAGTACGAGGAGGAATTCGCGCACAACCCCTCCTACGTGCAGATGTACCGGGACGGAAACGCCTACCACGGCGCGCATCCGTTCTTCATGTGGTACTGGGGGGAAAACGGGCGCCAGCACGTGGGCCGGATCATCGTGGCCGGGGCGAAGAACCAGCACGTCCCCGAGATCCTCGGCTGGGAATCGGCGGAGACGGTGACCGAGGCGATCGCGATGGCGCGCAGCACCCACGGCCGCTCCGCGGAGATCACGATGCTCCACGTCCCGCCGATCATGATCCCCGAGGTGTCCTGACGCCGCCGTGTCCCCCGAGACTTCGCGCCCGCGGATTCATGTCGGCGAAGCCTTCGCCGGGCGGAGCATCCTCCTGCTCGGCGGGACCGGGTTCCTCGGGAAGGTCTGCCTCGGGATGCTGCTCGAGTTCTTCCCCGAGATCCGGCGCGTCTACCTGATGGTGCGGGCCGCCGGCGAGGCGGAGAGCCGGGTGCGGTTCGAGGACATCATGGCGAACTCCCCGGCGCTCTCGCCGCTGCGCGAGCGCCACGGGGCCGGATTCCGCGATTTCCTGGACGAGAAGATCGTCGTCCTCGGCGGGGACATCACGAGCGACAACCTCGGCTATACCGAAGCCCGCGCCGCCGAGATCGCCGCCGATATCGACCTGGTTCTCAACTGTTCCGGCCGGGTGACCTTCAACCCGTCGCTCGAGGCGGCGCTCCAGACGAACGTCCACGGGACCCGGAACACCATCGCCTTCGCCCGGAGGATGAAGCGCCCCGCGCTCGTGCACATCAGCACCTGCTTCGTCGCGGGGATGCGGTCGGGAGAGGTTCGCGAGGACGAACCGCTGATCGGCTACTTCCCGCGCCGCGACCGCGAGGACCAGGAGTTCTCGGTGGAGAAGGAGATCGAGGACTGCGAACGCCTCGCCGCCCGGGTGCGCGACGAAGCCGAGGACAAGTCGCGGGCGGACGCCTTCCAGGAAGCGGCCCGCAAGCGGTTCGCCGAGGAAGGCCGCGACCCGGACGATGCGCGTTCGCTGTCACTCGCCATCGCCCGCGAGCGGAAGGAGTGGATCCGCAGCCGGCTCCGCGACCTCGGCATCGAGAAGGCGCAGGGCTGGGGCTGGCCGAACATCTACACCTACACGAAGAGCCTCGGGGATCAGCTCGTGGCGGGCGCGGAGGGCGTCGCGCGCTCGATCGTTCGCCCGGCGGTCGTGGAGAGCGCGCTCTCGTTCCCCCACACCGGCTGGAACGAGGGCTTTACCACCAGCGCCCCACTCGTGCGGATGGCGCTCCGCGGTCAGAACCTCTTCCCGGTCGGCCCGGGGGTGGTCCTCGACGTCGTGCCGGTGGACCTCGTGGCCTCGGCGACGCTCGCGGTCGCCGCCGAAACGATCGTGTCGGAGCCCCACCTCGTCTACCAGGTGTCCAGCGGGGACCGGAATCCGGCCCGGGTGGAGCGGCTCGTGGACATCGTCGGGATCTACAAGCGCCGGCACTTCCGCGACAAGCATGGCGGGGTGAAGCTCTGGAACGAGGCGCTCGCCCGGATGGAGGCGCAGGCGGTCCGCGCCGACCGCTTCGAAAAACACACCCTCAAGTGGATGCGTCAGTCGGCTTCCGCGCTGTCCGGCGTGCTCGAGCGGGCCGGTGACGAACCCATCGGTCCCCTGGTCGGGGTGGTCGAGGCGCTCCAGCGGAACGTGGAGTCGTTCGAGGACTTCGTCGTCCAGGGCGAGCGGCAGTACCACACGTTCCGGCCCTTCATCGCCGGCGAGGAGTTCATCTTCCGCGCCGACAACACCCACGACCTTTTCTCCCGGCTCGATGGAAACGACGGAAAGCTCTTCTTCAATCCCGAGGAAATCGACTGGTACGACTACTGGCTCCACGTCCACCTCCCGGGCCTCGAGCGGTGGGTGTTCCCGGCGCTCGAGGACCAGGAGCGCGGCCAGCGCCGCGCGCAAAAGCGCGTCTACACCTACCGCACGATCAACGAGCTGTTCGAGGCCTGCACGAAGAACCACGCCGGGCGGGTCGCGATGCGGATCACCCGCGGCGGCCGGGAGGAGCGCTACACCTACGCCGATCTCCGGGAGTGCGTGCTCCGGGGGGCCGCGTTCCTGGCCGCCCGGGGGCTCGGGGCCGGCGATCACGTCGGGCTGATCGGAGAGAACTCGCCCGAGTGGGGCATGGCGTATTTCGCCATCCAGCGGATCGGGGCGACCGCCATTCCGCTCGAACGCGACCTGCGGCGGGAGGAGATCGTCCGGCTTCTCCGGCTCGGGGACGCCAGGGCGGTCCTGATGAGCGATGCGCTGTTCGAGCGCCATTCCGGGCTCGCCAGCGATAACGGCGCCGTACCGCCCGTTGCCGCCCATCCGTTCCGGGACGTGTTCGCGATGGATGAAGGGAAGGACGAGGAAGCGGCCCCCCCGAAACCGGTCCGGACCAGCCCGGCGGCGCTGGCCTCCATCCTCTTCACCTCCGGAACCACCGGCACGCCCAAGGGGGTGATGCTGACGCACCGGAATTTCACCTCGCTGGTGGCCAAACTGCTGTCGGTCTATGACATCGACGAGAAGGACGGCGCCCTCAGCGTCCTCCCGCTCCACCATTCGTTCGAGTTCACCACCGGCTTCCTGCTGCCGCTCTCCCGGGGCGCCCAGATCGCCTATCTGGACGAAATCGGCCCGGAAGCCATCAACGACGAACTGCAGAAGGGACACACCACCTGCATCGTGGGAGTGCCGGCCCTCTGGGACCTCCTGCGGCGGCGCATCCTGACCCCCTTCGCGGAGCGGTCGCAGCGGGCGGAGGACCTCGCCACCGCCCTGATCGACGCGGCGCACCTCCTTCGCGAGGACACCGGAGTCAACATCGGGCCCGCGGTCTTCCTTCCGGTGCACACCGCGCTGGGAGGCCGGATCCGCTATCTGATCAGCGGCGCGTCCGCGCTTTCCGAGGCGACCTGGAAGGCCTTCCGCGGCCTCGGGTTCCATATCGCCCAGGGCTACGGGCTCACGGAGGCCGCCCCCGTGCTGACGGTGACCTCGCCGGACGGTCCCGTTCCCATCGGCAGCGTCGGCAAGGCGCTCCCCGGGATCGAGATCCGCATCGTGGACCCCGACGCTGCGGGGGTCGGCGAGGTCGCCGCGAAGGGCCCGAACGTCATGGCCGGGTACTACGGGAACGAGGAGGCGACGGCGGAGGCGCTGCGCGACGGCTGGCTCTACACGGGCGACCTGGGGCGTCTCGACAAGGACGGACACCTCTTCCTGGTCGGCCGCCGCAAGGACGTGATCGTGGACAGCGGCGGCAAGAACATCTACCCGGACGAGGTGGAAGAGATCTACGCCGCGCCGGACCTGATCGCCGAACTCGCCGTGGTCGGGCTTCCCGACGGGATGGCGGAGCAGGTGGCGGCGGTCGTCGTGCCGAAGGAGAAGACCCCGGAAGGCCGGCAGCGCGTCGAGGCCCATTTCCGGGCCGTTTCGTCCCGACTGCCGCTGCACAAGCGGATCAAGACCGTCGAGTTCTCGGACGAGACGCTTCCCCGGACGGCGACCCGCAAGGTGAAGCGGGCCGAACTCGTGCGCTGGCTGCGCGACCGGCGCCGCGAGGCGGCCGCCGAGTCCGGCGAGGAGGCCCTCTCGGGGAATCGGATTCTCGAACTGATCGCATCCATCTGCGAGCGACCCGTTTCGGAGATCCGGACATCTTCCTCCTTTGCCGAGCTGGGCTTCGACAGCCTCATGTACAACGAACTCGCGGCCGGGCTCGAGGCCGAGTTCGGCGAGTCCGCGGCTCCCGAGGCCCTTGCCAACATGGCCACCATCGAGGAGCTGGTGCTCGCCATGCGGACGCCCCAGGGCGGCGTCCGGGGCCGCCGTCCGCGCCGCGGTGAATCCCGGAAGAAAAGCGAGGAGGACGAGATCGAGATTCCGCCCGCGGTGGCCAAGGCCGGGCGCGCGGCGCTGACGGAGGTCCAGCACTGGTTCTACCACCAGGTGCTGGAGCCCACCTTCACCGGCCGGGCGCATGTCCCGAACCACACGAACTACCTCGTGGTGGCGAATCACGGCTCCCATCTCGACATGGGACTCGTGAAGATGGCGCTCGGGGACGCGGGCTCGAACCTGCTGGCCCTGGCCGCCGCCGACTACTTCTTCGACAACCGCGTGAAGCGCACCTTCTTCGGCAACTTCACCAACCTCGTCCCGATGGAACGCCGCGGCTCGCTCCGCGAGTCGCTGGACCGGGCCGCGGGGTATCTGCACCAGGGCTACAGCGTGCTCGTGTTTCCGGAGGGAACCAGGTCGCGGAGCGGGCAGATCCAGAAGTTCCGGCGCGGGTTCGCGCACCTCGCGTACCGCTGCCGGGTCGGCGTCCTGCCGGTCCACCTCGATACGTGGGGAGCGTTCCCCCCCGGCGCCGTCGGGCTCCGTTCACGCACCGTGGCGGCGCGGATCGGGCCGTTCCTCTCCCACGATTTCCTGCTTCGCTTCGCCGGGGAAGGGGTCCGGGCCGCGGCCCGAGAAGCGCGGGTGACCGAACTCGTGCAGACCATCGTCGAGCGTCTGGGGCGTCAGGAACCGATCCAGCTCGAGGAGGAGGCGGCGCGCATCCTCGAGAGCGCGGACCCGGCGGGCCCGGAATCCCGGCGCTCCTCCGCTGAGACGGCGAACGACCGGATGCCCGATCCGACCCCGGTGGGCTGAACGCCGAACCGGGCCCACCAGTGACCGAAGCGACTTCCGCCGCCGCTCCCGTGCTGGTGACGGGCGCCACCGGCTTTCTCGGCAGCCATCTGCTTCCCCTGCTGCTCGAGGGGAGCGACCCCGTCCGGGTCCTGGCCCGTCAGCCCGCACCCGACCTGGAAGCCAGGGGCGCGGAGGTGGTGATCGGCGATGTGGTCTCGGGGGCGGGACTGGACGCGGCGCTCGAGGGCGTGAAGAGGGTCTTCCACCTCGCCGGGCGGGTCTCCCGCGATCCGGACGCCGCCGCCAGTCTCCAGCGGGTTCACGTGGACGGCACCCGCTCCCTGGCGGCCGCCGCCCGGCGGGCGGGGGTGGAGCGGATCCTGCTTGTGTCCACCAGCGGGACCATCGCGGTCTCGCAGGATCCGGAACCCGACTGCGACGAGACGGCGCCCGTTCCCATCGAGCGGATCGGACGGTGGCCCTACTACCGGAGCAAGTGGTTGCAGGAGCGCGCGCTGCTCGCCGACGCCGGCGAAATCGAGGTGGTGATCGTGAACCCGTCGCTGCTCCTCGGCCCCGGAGACGAAAGGCTGTCCTCGACGGGGGACGTGCTGCGGTTTCTTTCCGGCCAGCTCAGCGTGATTCCGCCGGGCGGCCTGAACTTCGTGGATGTCCGGGACGCGGCGGCCGGAGTCGTGGCCGCCATGGCGAAGGGACGAGGTGGCCAGCGCTACCTGCTGGGCGGTCACAACTGGAGCTTTGCCGACTTCTTCGCCCGTCTCGCGGAGGTCTCGGGCTCGCCCGCACCGCGCCTGCGGCTCGCGCGCGGCCTCTACACCGCGGGCGCCCTGTTCACCGAGGAAGTCGCGCGCCAGGTCGGACGCGAGCCGGCGGTGGATCGCATCAGCCGCGAAATGGCGGCCTGCTACTGGTACTTCAGTTCCGAGAAGGCGACGCGGGAACTGGGTCACGACCCCCGCGACGGCCGGGTCACGCTTCTTGAGACGGTGAACTGGTTCCGCGGCCGCGACGGCTCCTGATCCGGACGGCGCCCCCGCCCGTCAAGCCGGCGGCGCCATCACGGCTGTTGGTTGACCGCCGTATGATGGGGTTCCCTTCCACAGCCTCAACACTTGAGCCGCATCGAAGCCCTCGCCCGGCCCGACAAGTGGTACCTGGGGGGACTCGACGGGGTGCTCTGGGCCCCGCCGTTCCCCCGCTGGCTGCACCGGCCCGGATTCTGGGACGGAGCCCATCTGCTGCAGTACGAGGCGGGGCCGTGTTTTTCGGTTGCCCTGCTGGATGGTTCGGGAGCGGAGATTCCGCTGTCGGCGGGACCTGCCGCATACCGCTGGCGCCCGGGCACCCTGGTCGCCGAGTGGGACGCCGGAGAGGGCGGGCCGGCGGTCGAGACCCGGCAGGTCCTCCCCGGCGGCATTCTCGAGAGCGCCTGGGCGGTCCCGCCAGCAGCGGCCGGGGGCTTGCTGGTGGCCTTCACGGCCCAGCCGGCGGTCTCGGTGTCCGACCTGCAGCCATCCTCCGGGGGTGTGCGGTGGGTGCGCGAGCTCGCCGACCGGGCCGGGCAGAAGCTGTCGGTCGGGATGGAGATCGGCGGGTCCGGCGCTCCCGCCTGGCGCCGGATGCTTCCCTCGGAGGGCGGTGCGCAGCCCGATTGGACCGCGTCTCCGTTCGCGGAAGGGGGGACCGGGGACATCGATGATGCGGGCGGCGCGCCCGAGCCGGCCAACGGTCAGGACGGCTGGCTCTGGGTGGCGGTGGCGTTCCCGGTTCCCGCCTCCGACCCGGCGCTCCTTTCGCTCCGCATGCATCTCGACCCGCGGCTGTTCGAGCCGCCGTGGCAGGGCACGCGCTCCCCGGCGGATCGCCTCTCCTGGGAGTCCTTCTTCGCCGGCTTCCCCGCTTTCACCTGCGGCGAGCCCCGTCTGGACCGGTACTTCGACTACCGCATCCACGGCCTCGGGCTCAACCGCATCGAGGGCCGCTCGGGGCGCGTGCGCCACCCCTGCATCGCCGAGGGGATCGAGTACTTCCACGTGCCGATCACCTACAGCGCGCAGTGCCACATGATGGAGATGCGCTGGCGCGCGGGCGGCCGCGAGGCGTGGGGATCGTTCCTCAACTTCCTCGACAACCAGAAGGAGGACGGGTCGCTCCACGGGCGGCTCTACCCGGACCACCTCGAGCGCACCGACTTCTACCACGCGAACTGGGGCGATGCCCTGCTCGCGGTGGACGCGATGCACCCCGACCCCGCGGCCCTCGCCCGCTGTTACGACGGCCTGTCCCGCTACGCCCGCTGGCTGAACCGTTCGCGCGATCCCGAGGGCTCGGGCATGTTCACCGTCGTGAACCACTTCGAGACCGGGCAGGAGTACATGTCACGGTACCTGGCGGTGGACCCGGAGGCGGACGTACGCGGCTGGGAGCCGCGTCTCTGCCTCAAGGGCATCGACGTGACCGTCTATGCGCATCAGCTCTTCCGCGCGCTCGCGATGCTCGCCGCACGGGTCGGGCGGCCGGGCGACGCCTCCGACTGGCGGGCGCTCCAGCTACGTTGCGCGGCCGCGATCACGGAGCGCATGTGGTGCCCCGAGGCGCGCTTTTTCACCGACGTGGACGGACGCACCTTCGAACGCACCGGGGTCAAGGCTGCGGTGGGCTTTTACCCGATGCTGACCGGCCTGGTGGACGCCAACCGCCTCGACGCCCTGATGGACCACCTCGAGAACCCGCGGACCTTCGGCACCCCCTTTCCGGTGCCGTCGTCCAGCGTGGACGACCCCCGTTTTTCCGCCGAGGGAGTCTGGCGGGGCAAGCGGCGCAACTGCCCGTGGAACGGCCGTGTGTGGCCGATGACGACCAGCCACGTGATCGAAGGGCTGCTGCGCTGCTGGCGGCGGGGGAACCGGCGCGCGGGGGAGCTGGCCGCGGACCGGCTCCTCCGCTTCGTGCACCTGATGTTCACTGACGGCGACCCGCGCCGCCCCAACGCCTTCGAGCACTACAACCCCTACACCGGCCGGGCCTGTCACTTCCGCGGCATCGACGACTACCAGCACTCGTGGGTGCTGGACCTGCTCGCCCGGGGGATCGCCGGGCTTCACTTCGACGAGGGAGGCGTCGAGGTGCGGCCGCTGCCGCACCGGCTGTCCCCGGTGCGGCTGGGGCCGGTGTGCGCCCGCGGGCGGCGCATCGCGGTGGAACTCGACGACGGCCGGACCTCGCTCGCGGTGGATGGAGCCCGGCACGATGGGCCCCGGGAGCGGACGCTCCGGGTGGAGTGGGAGACGCTGGACGGGCGGGGGGAGGGCCGGCCGCCATGACGCGCGAGCCGCGGGCGGTGGTGCTGAAGCGCGTCCGGAAGCGTTTCCGGGACGTGACGGCCGTGGCGGACGTCGACCTCGAGGTCCACCCCGGCGAACTGATGGTGCTGGTGGGTCCTTCAGGGTGCGGCAAGAGCACGCTGCTGCGCCTCATTGCCGGTCTGGACGAGCCGGATGCCGGGGAGGTGTGGATCGGGGACCGGTGCGTGGACGAGGTCGCGCCGGGCGGCCGCGACGTGGCGATGGTCTTTCAGAGCTACGCCCTCTACCCGCACATGACCGTCGCCGAGAACCTGGGCTTCGGCCTCCGGGTGCGGGGCGCGGGTCCGGCCGCGACCGAGGCGCGGGTGAACGAGGTTGCCGGCGTGCTGGGGCTCCGGGGGCTCCTGTCACGGCGTCCCGGCCAACTCTCGGGAGGACAGCAGCAGCGGGTGGCGCTGGGACGGGCGATGGTGCGCGATCCCGGCGTCTTTCTCTTCGACGAACCGCTGTCGAACCTGGATGCCGCGCTGCGGCTGGAGACCCGTGACGAGATCGCGGCGCTCCACCGTCGCCTCGGCACGACCATGATCTTCGTCACCCACGACCAGGTCGAGGCGCTCTCGCTCGGACAGCGGGTCGCGGTGATGGACCAGGGCCGGGTGCATCAGGTGGGAACCCCGCACGAGGTTTACCGAAGGCCCGCCAACCTCTTCGTGGCGGGCTTCGTGGGATCGCCGCCCATGAACCGGCTTCGCCTCGTCCGCGACCGGGAAGGGCGCCTCGCGGGCGGCCCGTTCGTCTTCCCGGGAGGCTCGCCCCACCGCGAAGCCACGCTGGGGGTCCGGCCCGAGGACCTCACGCTCGCCGTGGTCGCCCCGCCTGACCCCGACCCCAACCCCGAGTTCACCGCCACTGCGCTGCGCGTCGAGTCGCTGGGCAGCGAGCAGCGGATTCGCCTCGACGGGCCGGGCGAGGCGGCCTGGGTGGCGCGGGCGCCCTCCGCGCTGCACGTCACGGCCGGGGACCGCGTGGCCGTCTCGGTCGCGTGGGAGCGGACGCATCTCTTCGGCGCCGACGGCGGCCGGATCGGGGCGGCGCCCCGGCCGGTTCGGGGATCGCGTCCATGAGAGTCCTCTTCCCGGCCGCCCTGTCCCTCGCCGCGGCCGCCTGCTTCCCCGCGGGTTCCGGCGTCTCGCCCGGCGTCACCACGCTCCGGGTCGCCCTCTGGGCCGGCGGGTATGAACTCGAGATCGAGCAGCAGGTCGCTGACCGCTACGAGGCGCTGCGCCCAGGGACGCGAGTCCTCCTCGAGTCCGCGCCGAACGGATACGAGGAGCGTCTCCTCACCTCCATCGCGGCTGGCCACCCCCCCGACGTGTACCTCCTCGACTCGCCCGACATCCCCACCTTCGTGGACCGGGGGCTCGCGGTGGACCTCGCGCCCTACCAGGCGGCGTTGGACTTTCGGGCCGATCAGGTCTTCCCGCAGGTCCTCGAGGCGTATCGGCGCGGGCGGGCCCTGTTCGCGCTGCCCAAGGACTTCACCCCGATGGTCATCTACGCGAACCGCGCCGTGTTGGCGAGTGCGGGGATCGACAGGACCGTGGTGGGGCGAACCGGCGCCTGGGGGAGCGGCTGGACCTGGGAGGACTTTCGCCGCGCGGCCCGTTCCGTGACCACCGACCGGGACGGCGACGGCAGACCGGACGCCTACGGGTTCGATTTCCCGCGCAACCTCTTCCAGTGGGTGCCGTTCGTCTGGTCGGCCGGCGGCGACATCCTCGCTCCCGGCGGCGACCGCGCCACCGGCTACCTCGACGGGCCGGCGGCGCTCACCGCCTACGCGTTCCTCACCCAACTGGCCGAGGAGGGCCTGACGCCGGGCGCCCGGTTCGTCCAGCAGGGAGATCCGGCGCGCGAGGCCCGGTTCGCGTCGGGCGGCCAGGCGTTCCTGCTGTCCGGGCACTGGATGCTTCCGCTCTTCCGCGACCTGGTGCGGGCCGGCGCGCTGGACCTGGCGATCCTGCCGATTCCGCATCATCCGTCGCAGGCGGGTGCGACGAGTGTCCTCTACGCGTCCGGGTGGGCGGTGCCTCCGAACGCGGCGAATCCCCGGCAGGCAATCGACCTGGCCGGCTTCCTCGCCTCGCCTGAGGCGCAGCGCATCCGGGCGCGCTCCGGCCTCGCGATCCCGACGCGGGTTGACGTCGCCGCGGAGATCGCCGCCGCCGACCCCACGGGGGTGGAGGACGCGTTCATCGCGCTGGCGGAGCGGGCCCGCGTGACCTGGGGCGCGACGGTGCGCGACTTCTCCCGGGTCGAGCGGCTGGCGGTGGAGATCATGGATCGGCGGCTTCTCCGAGGGGAACCGCTCGAACGGAGCGCGGCGGAGGTGGCGCGCCGGGTGGACGAGGTACTGGCGCGGTGAGGGGCGGGGGCGCGGCCCGGGTGATCCCGCTCGCGGCGGCCGGCGCGGCCGCGGCGGCCGGCGTCCTGATCCTGGTGGTGGCCGCGGACGCGCCATCCCGGGCCCGCGAGCGCGCGACGCGCGCGGAGGCCCGCGCGGCGGCATCCCTCTATGAGTTGCCGGGAGTCACCGAGGCGGACGTGCTGTCGCTGCTCGACGGCCGCGCCCGGATCGTGGCGCCGGAAGCGGGAGGTTCCGGGCCCGGGGCCCATGCCTACCGGGCCGGCGCGCTGGAGCCGGACGCGTGGATTGCGGTCGAGCCGCAGGGAGGGGGAAGCCGCTGGCCGTGGGCCGCGTCCGCCCTCGCCCTGCTCGGAGCGCTGTGCATGGCGGGGTGGGCTGCCGGGCGGCGCCGGTCGCCGCCGCCACCGCGTTATCCGGCCGCGCCCGCGCTCTTGTGCGCCGCCTTGTTCGCGCTCGTCGCGATCACCGCGCAGCACTGGTCGCGCGGCGAACTGGAAGCCATCAGCGCCTCTCGCGTGGGTCTGGGCCTTCGCGTGGCCGAGATCGCCGGGGCGTCCGGTGCGGATCCCGAAGCGGCCGCCCGCGCGGCCGGCCTTCCCTGGGCGAGCGGCGCGGCACTGGACGAACCGGACCGGATCTGGACGATGCCCCGGGAGGTCGGGGAAGCGATCGCCGCCGGCCCCGGCCTCCGGTCCGCACCCCGCTACACCGTCGTGGCCGCCGGCGCCACCTACCACGGGGGCACCGTGGCGCTGGACCGGGGGCCCGGTGTCCGGGCGCAGACCGCGGATGACACCGTGCACCTCGTCTTCCTCGGCTACGAAGAGACGACCTCCCCGGCCGTCGCGCTGATCGCCTCGGCACTCGGGTCCGCCCTCATCGTTTCCCTCGTCCTCTTCCTCCTTCCCCTCGCCGCGCGTCCCCGCGCCCTCTCGGGGACGCTCGCGGCCTGGGGGTTCCTCACCCCCGCGGCGGCCCTTCTGCTGCTCTTCACCTTCGGACCCCTGCTCTTCTCGCTGTGGATCTCCCTGCACGACTGGCGCCTCGTCGACCCGGCCCACCCGTTCCTGGGACTCGCGAACTACCGGGCCCTCCTGAGCGACGGCGCCTGGTGGTCGGCGGTTCGCAACACCGGAGTCTTCACGCTGCACGTCCCGCTCGCGATGGCCGTCGCGCTCTCGCTGGCGCTCCTCACCAGGGAGTCGCGGCGGGCCGTCCGGTGGGCGCGTCTCGCGCTGTTCCTGCCGAGCATCACGAGCGTGGTGGCGATCGCGGTCGTCTGGAAGTGGCTGCTCAACGACGGCTACGGTCTCGCGAACCGGGCGCTCGGCGCGATGGGGCTCGGGCCGGTCGCGTGGCTCAGCTCGCCGGACATCGCACTCGTCAGCCTGATGGTGATCGGCGTCTGGATGGTCGTGGGGTACCAGATGGTGGTCTTTCAGGCCGGACTGGCAGCCATCCCCCGCGTTTGGTACGACGCCGCGAGGGTGGACGGCGCCGGCCCGTGGCAGCGCTTCCGGCACATCACGCTGCCCGGACTGCGCCACACGCTCTTCTTCGTGCTGGTCACTTCGGTGATCGGGTCGTTCCAGGTCTTCGGCCTCGTCTACGTCATGACCGAGGGCGGGCCCCTGGGCGCGACCGACGTTGCGGTCTACCACATCTACCGGGAGGCGTGGGAGTTCCTCCGTTTCGGCAACGCCGCCGCGATGAGCTGGGTCCTCTTCGGGGTCGTCTTCGCCGCCACCTGGCTCCACTTCCGCTTTCTGGAGAGAAGGAGCGCGCATGCCTGACGCGAGAAAGGCGGCCCGAAGAGCCGTCGGGTTCTCCCGCGGGCTTCTGCTCGCCTGCGCCTGCCTGGTCATGGCGGCGCCGTTCCTGTGGATGGCGGCCACCAGCCTCATGGGCCAGTTGGAGGTCTTCGGTTCCGGCCGGCTGTTCCCGGAGTCACCGCTGTGGTCGAACTACCCCGAAGCGCTGACCGCGCAGCCGTTCGGGCGCTATTTCCTGAACTCGCTCATCTTCGCCACGGTCGTGGTCGCCGGTCAGGTGTTCACGGCCACCACCGCCGGCTACGCCTTTGCCCGCTGCGAGTTTCCGGGGCGCGACACGCTGTTCATGGTCTTCCTGGCGACCATGATGGTGCCCGCGGTGATCGTCCTCATCCCCCGCTTCCTCATGATCGACGCCCTCGGCTGGATCGACAGCTACCGGGGCCTGGTCTCGACCGAGCTGGTCTCGGTGTGGGGCATCTTCCTGATGCGCCAGTACTTCCGCACGCTGCCCCGCGAACTGGAGGACGCCGCCCGGGTCGACGGCGCCGGCCACTGGCGGATCTTCCGAAGCGTCGCGCTGCCGCTCGCGAAGCCCGCGGTGGCCACGCTGGCGCTCTTCGCCTTCATCGACGCCTGGAAGAACTTCATGTGGCCGCTGCTCGTGACCCGCTCGATGGAGATGCGGGTGGTGGAGGTGGGGATCGCCGCCTTCCATTCCACCTACGAGATCAACTGGCCGTACCAGATGGTGGCGGGGGTGGTCGCGGCGCTCCCGATCGCGCTCCTCTTCCTCTTTACCCAGAGGTACTTCGTGCGGGGGATCCAGTTGGAGGGCATTCGGTAACGACCAGTGGATACAGTGGGGTGAGCGCGATGAGCATCCGGAAGACCGAGCGGCGGGCGCGCCGGGCCGCGAGCGCCCTCGCGGCTGTTGCCCTCGCGGGCCTCTTCGCCTCGCCGGCCCACTCCCAGCGCGTCCCCGACCCCCCGTCGGGCGACCTGGCCGCGCTTTCGGTCCCCCGGTTCCCCGTCGCGACTTCGCCCGTCGAGCTCACGGGGCCCGTGCGGCCGGGCGAGTACCTCGGCGTCACCGGCCCGCGCGCGGCATGGCTGGGGGTGGAGACCGGCGAAGCCGAACTGTGGGTCCATCCGCTCAAGGTCGGACGCGGCTTCCGCCTCTCCTTTCAGGCGCCCGGCTACGGCGCCCCCATCCCGGGCGAGCGGGTGGCGCGAACCGTCCAGGTGCGGCCCGAGCTGACCACCATCACCTACAGCCACGCGGCCTTTCAGGTACGCCAGCACATCCTCGCGCCGAGGGACACGGATACGCCGGGCGTCCTCGTGCTCCTCGACGTGGACAGCCCGGACCCGCTCGAGATCGCCGCCGAGTTCCATCCCGTCCTCGACTTCATGTGGCCGGCGTCGCTCGGCGGGCAGTACGCCTTCTGGGACGGGGGGCGGCGCGTCTTCGTCCTCTCGGAGAGCCGCGAGCGCCACAACGCGGTCGTGGGTTCCCCCTGGGCGACGAACTCGGTGGAGCATCCGGCGCACCAGCTCGGCGAAGCGCCCCGCACGATGGTCATTCCGGTCGATCCGGAGCGGGCCCGGCGCGAGTTCATTCCCATCGCCATCGCCGCGGGAACCATGCCGCGCGACACGGTCTTCGCCCACTACGCCCGCCTGATCGCGGACGCCGAGCCGCTCTACCGGGGCACGCGGACCTGGGCCGACGCGGCGCTGGCCACCACCGCGTCCGTCGAGACCCCCGATCCGTCCCTCGACCTGGCCCTCGAATGGGCGAAGATCAACCTCGAGGAACAGCGAGTCTGCAATCCCGATCTGGGGTGCGGCCTGGTCGCGGGCTGGGGGCTCTCCGGCAGCGGCGCCCGCCCCGGGTTCGGATGGTTCTTCGGCGGCGACGCGATGATGAACACGTTCGCGATGGACGCCCTCGGCCAGTGGGAACTGGTCGCCGAGGAACTCCGCTTCCTCGCCCGTTACCAGCGCGACGACGGAAAGATCACCCACGAGATCTCGCAGGGCGCCGCGCACATCGACTGGTTCGAGACCTATCCCTACGCCTACTACCACGCCGACACGACTCCCTACTGGATGCTGGCGCTCCACCAGTACTGGCGGGCGAGCGGCGATGACGGGCTGCTCGAGGAGCTCTGGCCGGCGTACCGGCGAGCCTTCGAGTGGTGCCTGAGCGCCGAGACCGACGGCGACGGCATCATCGAGAACACGGTCGGGGGCCTGGGGGCCGTCGAGGTGGGGGGGCTGGGCGCCGCGCTCCACCAGGACATCTACCTGGCCGGGGTCTGGGTCGCGGCGCTGGAGGGCGCGCTGGCCATGGCGGAGCGACTGGGGGACCCGGTGGTGTCCGAGCAGGCCGCCCGGATCGCCCCGGTCGCCCGCGCGACCCTCAATGGCGCCTACTGGCGGGGCGAGGAGGGTCACCACGCTTTCGGCATCCTCACGGACGGCAGCACCAACGACAACCTGACGGTGTGGCCGGCCACGGCCGCCGCGTTCGGCCTGCTCGACGAGGAGCGCGCCCTCGGGACGCTGACCCGGATGGCCGGCGACCGCCTGTCGTCGGACTGGGGCGCGCACATGCTCTCGACGGAGAGCGACCTGTACGACCCCCTCCAGTACAACATGGGGACGGTCTGGCCGTTCGTGACCGGCTACGCGTCCTGGGCCCAGTACCGCTACCGGCGTCCGTGGGCGGGGTTCCACCTCATGGACGCGGTCAAGCAGATGACCTACGACTGGAGCCTGGGCCGCCATGGCGAGCTCTTTTCTGGCACGTTCTACCAGCCGCTCGACCAGACGGTGCCGCACCAGTTCTTCGCCAGTTCGATGCTGGTGACCCCGCTGCTGCGCGGCGTGTTCGGCTGGGACCCCGACGCCCCGAACGGGAGGGCGCGCCTCGCGCCGCAGTTGCCCGCCGACTGGCGGGAGGCGGCGGTGCGCGGCCTGCGGGTGGGCGAGACGACGATCGACGTGGAGATCCGCGGCGGTCCCACCCCGGCGGGCGGTGAGCGCCGCATTCGGATCACGAGCGAGGGCCCCCCGGTGGACATCGAGTTCGTCCCCGACGTTCCGGCGGGCGCCGCGGACTTGCGGGTGATGCTGACCGGGGGCCGGCCTGGGGAGGCGGAAGCGGCCGACCCGGGGCCGGACACGATGCCTCCGGCCAGGACCATCCGGGTCACCAGCGGCGGATCCGCGGAGATCACCGTGACCTGGAAGGGTGGACTCGCGGTGGCGCCGCCGCGGATCGATCTTGAACCGGGCCAGCGCAGTACGGGCCTCAGGGTCATCGACCTGCAAGCCGATGCGGAGGGCTGGACGCTCATGACGGAGGGTTCCAGCGGCCACGAGTACCCGGTGGATCTCCTCGGCGTCCCGGTCGAGGCGGCGGTGGTGAACGGGGACGCCAGCGTGGAGCCGGCGCCGGTCGAAGTCGACTCGGGACCGGAATTCGCCGGTCACGCCGAAGCGGGCGGCGGCAGGTTCCGGGTCCGTTTCGCCCCGGGCGGCGGACGTCGTAGCGCGACGATCCGGCTGACGCCGATCGGACGTTAGTCCCCGCAGCGCGTCGGGATGCACGTCGGGGCGTTCGAGGCCCGCCGGTGGGCGGGTCTGGTCTTCTGTCCCGGACCGGGGCGCGGCGTCGGTGTCCGCCTCGCCTTCGTCACTGCGGCCGGCGAACGCCGGGAATGGGACGACTGGTACCGGATGGTCTCCCGGGTCGGGCCGCACGCGCCGGACTTCTCCTACGCTCGGGTCGAGTTCGAGGTGAACCGGGAGTCGTCGCCGAAAGCAGGCGCCGGTGTGGATCCCGGATCCGGCAGCATCGTCCTGGAGTGGTCGCGCCGGGGAGACGCGGTGGCCCTGCGCGTCATGGTGGAGGCGGCGGGCCGTCTCGAACTGATCGGGGATGCCCCCTGGGGATGGGAGGGACGGTGGGAGGAGGTGGGGCCGGAGTTGTCCGGCTGGCGTGCCCGAGTCCCGGGAGGGAAGGGCGGAGAGGAATCGGAGATCGTGGCTGCCTTCGCGGGCGGAACCGGCCGGCACCCGGCGCCGGAGGATTCCGGCGGCGAGGTCGCGTGGCGTCTCGAAGTCGGGCCCGGGGTCGCCGGACAGGTCGCGATGGTTGCCGCTTGGGGCGGGGAAGAGGCCGGCCGCCTCATCGGCGAGGCCGACGCCTGGATCGACGACGCGCACGCGGCGTGGGATCGCCGGCGCCCCCGCGTGCCGGGCCACCCCGAGTTGGCGGAGAGCATCGCCGACAACCTGATGTGGACGGTGCTGATCCAGCCGGAGACGGGCAGGCTCTACACGCCCGCCGGCCGCCGGTGGATCTTCCCGGCCCCGGGAAGCGCCGGGTCCAGCGCGCCGGAGACCGACGACTGGACCATTTTCGGCTGGGACACCTTCTTCAACGCCCTGCTGCTCGCGACCGTGTCGAGAGACCTCGCCTGGTCCACGCTGCTCGCCGGAACCGGGACGCAGTACCCGAACGGGAACATTCCCAACTGGCGGAGCCGCCGCGGCGGCACCCCCGATCGTTCGCAACCGCCGGTCGGTTCGTTCGCCGCCCTGCGCCTCCACCGCGCGCACCCCGACCCGGAGGCGCTGGCTGCCGCCTACCCGGCGCTCCGCGCCTGGACCGACTGGTGGGTCGCGGAGAAGAACGGACGGCCGCGCCGGGAAGGGCTGACCCCCGGACTGCTCGCCTGGGGCTCCGACACCGACCTCGTGCCCGGCCCCGGCGGGGTGCCCCCGTGGGAAGCGGGCGCGACCGGCCACCAGCGCGCCGCCTGGGAATCGGGCCAGGACGACCTGCCGCTCTGGGACGAGGCCGAGTGGGATCCCCGGCGGCAGGTCCTCGCCATGTCGGCCGTGGACCTATGCAGCTACCGCGCACTGGATCTGGAGAGCCTGTCCCGGATCGCCCGCGTTCTCGGCGATGCGGGGACGGCGGAGCGTCTGGCGGCCGCGTATCGCCGGCTGGCCGCGACGATGAACCGGGTGCTCTGGTCGGAGGCGGCCGGGCTCTACCTCGACGAACTTCCGTCCGGGCACTCCTCTCGCGTGGCCGCCTCGAACTTCCTGCCGCTCGCCGCGGGCATTCCCGACGCGCGGCAGGCCACCCGCATGATCGAAACCCTCCGCGACCCGGCCCGCTTCTGGGGGGACTGGGTGCTGCCCACCATCTCACGCGATGATCCCGCCTTTCCGGACCAGCAGTACTGGCGCGGCTCGGTCTGGCCGCCGATGAACTACCTGGTGCTGCAGGGACTCCGCCGCTACGGCTTCACCGCCCTCGGCGCCGAACTCGCCCGGAAGGGCGCGGAGATGTTCCTTGCCGACCGGTCGCGGACGGGCGGTTGCCGCGAGAACTTCGACGCCCGCACCGGTGAGGGGTGTGGCCAGCGCTTCCAGAGTTGGGGGCCGCTCTTCGCGCTGGGGGCCCTGGAGGAGTTGGGCGCCGTTTCGGGTCCGTGACTCAGGCGTCGGAATCGCGGCCGGGCCTACGCGGTGGCGCCCTCCTGATCCGGACCGCGCCGGGCGCCACCGAGACCGTCACCGTCTCCCGCCAGCGGACGACATCCCCATCGACCTCGGAGAGCAGTTCCGGTGCGCCGCCCGCATCGGGCAGCGAGCCGATCGTGACGCGCGTGATCCGATGGTGCTCGATCTCGCGGCGCCCGAAATGGGCTTCCCGGGTGAGGCGGAAGACGGCGTCCATGAGCGCCAGGGGACCGAGCGGACCGATCAGCACCGCGTCCAGTTCGCCGTCGCCGGGGTCGGCGGAAGGAGCGAGCGGAATTCCGGCGCCGAACCGGCGCGAGTTGAGGATGGTGAGGTTCAGGAGCGTTCGCGGCCTTGCGGGGTGTTCGTTGAGGCCGACGCGGAGCGGCACCGGCTGGAACGCGACGACTTCGCGCGCGGCAGCCGCCGCGTAGGTGGCCCGGCCCAGGCCGCCCCCGGCCGCGGCCCTCTCGGCGACGGAGGCGGCGAGGCCCAGCGAGAAACTGTTCAGGAAGAAACGGGACACTCCGGCGGCATCTTCGATATGCCCGAGGTCGGTGGCCCGGGCCGGGGTACGGCTCAGGAACCGTGCCGCTTCCGGAAGGCGGGCGGGGACCCCGGAAACGGCGGCAAAGTCGTTCCCCGTTCCGCTGGGGAGGAGACCCATCTCCGCGCTTCCCTTCGAGACGGCAAGTCCCCGAGCCACTTCAGAGGCGGTTCCGTCGCCGCCATAGGCGATCAGGAGCGATCGTGAGTCTCCCTCTGCCCTGGCGATCCGTTCCGCGTGACCCGGAGCTTCGGTCCAGGCGAGCTCGTGCGGACCGAGCCGCTCGGTGACCTGCTCCGAAGCCGCCCACCAGCGGTCCCGGCTGGTGCCGCCTCCGGCCTTCGGGTTGGCGATCACCAGCGGAAGACCACTCATCCCGTGGCGGCTCCGAACGCGCGGAACGCGAATATGCTACGGGCCTCGCGGCGCGGCGGGGCAAGACGTCCGCCGCCGTTCCGCCCGAGCGCCCTTGACCGCATCCCCCCCGCAGGCGCCCGCCCCGGCCCCCTCGCCACGCCCCGAGCCTCACCGGCGCCGGGCTGCGTTCCCGCCCGAGGCACGATGAAGAAGCTCTTCTCCCAACTGGGCCGTTTCTGGGAGGTCGTGCTCGAATGGATCCGGGACGGCATCGCGCGCGGGATCATATGGGCGCGTGTTCCGCCGAACGCCGTGACGCTCTCGGGCCCGCTCGTCATGGCGCTCGTCTTCTGGCCGCTGCTCGAGGGGGACCAGTGGACGGCCGGCTGGGTGGTCCTGCTGGCGATCACGTTCGACTGCCTCGACGGAGCGGTCGCCCGCGCGTCCCGCGAGGTCACGCAGTTCGGGGCCTATCTCGATTCGGTGATGGACCGGTATTCGGACATGCTGCTCCTGTTCGGACTGCTGTTCTATTTCCTGGCCAGCACCGAAACGCCCGAACGGAACGTCTGGCTTGCGGTCTGGTGTCTCGCCACCGCGGGGACGGTCGCCACTTCGTACGCCCGCTCCCGGGCCGAGAAGCTGATTCCCGCCTGCGAGGTGGGTTATCTGGAGCGGCCGGAACGCTCGGTGGCGTTCGTCGTCGGGCTCGTCTCCGGAAACATCCACGCGGCGCTGATCGTGGTCGCGATCTTCGGGAACCTGATCGCGGCGCAGCGGATCTGTTACACCCGGGCGGTGCTGGAGGGCAGGACTCCGGCCGCCGGGTTCCGTTTCTGGACCTATCGCCGGGCGAGCGCCGAGTATGCGATGTTGAGCACCGTGTGCTTCTTCTTCATCGTCCTCGGCCACCTGATCATCCCGCCGCCAGCCTGATCCGGGCGACATACAGCAATCCCGCTGCGCCGGTGCGGGCAGCGGGACAATTGGACAGCCGCCGGAGGCTGCTGGACTGCAGCCCCGGCGGCGCCGGTTCAGGAAGAACTACTCGACGTAGCTGTAGCCGCAGTTCTCGCAGGTCCAGGTGCGGCCCTGCCGGTACATGAGAGCCCCGCACTGCGGGCAGGCCCGGGTGTCCTCGTCCCCGGCGTCCTCCGCGAAGAGAGCGTCGTAGTCGATCTCTTCCTGGGTCTCCTCGTCTTCCTTCTTCTCCTCTTCCTGCTGCTGGGCGGCCGCGAACGAGGCGGCGCCCACCACGCCCGCGACGGCGAAGCCGGCCCTCCTGAGGAATGCGCGACGGTTCAGGTCGTCCATTTTCGTTGGTCTCCTTGTTTGTTTGACTTGGACTCCGGGTCCTCAGGTCAGTCGCCGTAGCCGACGGTCGAACGCGCGAACTCCTTGACCTTCTCGGCGGTCCGGCGCTCTTCCACGATCTTCTCCCAGTCGACTGCGGGCTCCTTGACCTCGGCAGTCGGCGGAAGGATGTACTTCGGCAGGTTGTACTCGTCCTTGAACATCTGGGTCCGGACGTGCCCCGTGGCGAACTCGGCGTTCTCACCGGACATGAGGTAGGTCAGCGTCGGAACGACGTCCCGCCGCTGCACCCGCTCGGTCACGGTGTGGCCCTTCTTGAAGTCGGGCCCGAGCGCCATGAACCACACGTAGTGGGCGTAGTAGTTGCCCGGGCTGTGCCCGAGCTGTCCGTAGATGTTCACCTCGTCGTCGCGGCCGCACTCGGGTCGGATCACCAGCGCGGTGGTGTCCCGGAGGTACGCGTCGGCCTGAATCTGGCGCCACAGGTTGCCGATCAGCTCATCGGTGGTCTTGATGTGCTTGATGTACTCCCAGTAGTCCGTGTTGTAGTCCCAGAACCCGAAGTCGGCGTGCGCGTCGTCGAGGGCGAGGATCTGCGCGGTGATGGACTTCGGCTTGAACTCCTTCAGGATCTGGGGCACCAGGTGCAGCACCTGGGCGTCCCCGTACGGGATCTCCCGGTTGATGACCGGCTCCCGGGTGGAAGGCGGGACGTAGGACTTCGACGCCAGGACGGAGTCGATGAACTCCTCGACCTGCTTCCGCTCCTTCGCCGTGTGCCCGAGCCCCTTCTCCACGTTCAGATCCACGATCTGGGCGCCGGTGAGCTTCTGCTCCGGATAGAAGATCCGGTTCATCGTGAGGCTCGTGGAGCCGTGCTTCACGCCGTACTCGGGATGCTGGCTGAAGTGCTTCACATCCCAGGTCCAGGCCCGGTAGTAGGACGCGCCCTGGAGGGTCCAGTAGTCCGTCGCCGTCCCGCCGGCCTTCTTCCGGATGTACTCGGACCAGGTGGGGTAGCGCGGCCGCTGCGCGGGAGCGTCGACGCCGCTCAGCACCTCGGAGTACATGTAACCGTGGAGGTTCGCGGTCTCACCGTAGTCCTCGGTGAAGACGGTGCCCTCGGCCGCCATCTTCGTCTGGTAAGGCGAGTGCTCCGGGTTGTCGATGACGTCGATCTTCCGGGCGCCGTTGCCCAGGATGACCGTCACCAGGTGCTTCGTCTTGAAACCCGGGTTCGCCGGCAGGACCATGCCCCCCTGCGGAATCCCGGCCCCCGCCTCGAAGATGGGGCTGCCGGCGGCGTTCCGCGTGGAAAGCACGGCGCCCGCGCTGGCGGCCGCGCCGAGTTTGAAGAAATCGCGGCGGTCGATGGTCTTGGCCGTCATCGCGCACCCTCCTTGCCGCCTTCCTCGGCGGTCTCGGTGTCTTCATTGTAGAAGTTGACCGTGATCCCGTCTATCTCGGAATCCCGGTCCTCGTAGTAGGTGTAGAAGTTTCTGGCTTCGTCCGAAATGCCGAGCCGGACGAGTTCCCACTCGCCCCACTCCATCGTGTCCGTCACCGTGAAGTTCCCGGTCCAGATGTTGGGCTCCGGCAGCTTCGACGGGCGGTTCACGTCCACGAACTCGCCGGCTTCGGGGGTCATGCTCTTGAGCTTCACCTTGAGCGCGTCGGCGCCGTTCGGCGACCGGACGTAGCCCTCGACGCTGAAGACGCCGGAGAGGTTGTCTTCGGCGAGGACGGTCAGCCCCACGCGCTCGCCCAGCTTCGCCTGCTTCTTGGTGAACTGCACCGCCAGGATCCTGGCCGGGACCTGGTCGATCATTTCCTTTTCCTGGTCCACCTGAACCGTCGCGGCCTCCATCATGGGCTCGGTGCGGTTGAAGTAGTAGCGGATGTTGGTGGCGTTGTCCTTCAGCGTGACGCGCATGAGCTGCCACTCGCCGCCCTCGTACCACCGGGGAATCTGGAGCACGCCCTTGAAGAGGCCCGGCTGGCCGCCCACCATCACCATGGTCGAGCGGATCTGGTGGTAGCCGCTCGGCGATACCCAGATCGTCTCCGCCTCGGTGGCGCCCGAAACGTCGTCCTCGGCGACCACGCTGTACTTGATCAGGCCTCCCCCGGCCCGCACGCGTTCGGTCTCCACGGTTACGGACTTCAGGATCGGCGCGGTGATGTCCACGGTGTCGCTCTCGGTGACCTGGAAACCGACCGGCGAACCGTCCTCTTCCTGCATCGCCTTGTGGAAATCGGCCCAGTACGCCTTCCGGTCGCCGACCTTGTCGGCGATGATCGTGGTTCCCACCACGTAGCGGCCCGGCGCCGCGAAGCGGGACAGCTTGCCGCGGCCGAGGAACAGGGTGTCGTCCTGGTCGGTGGGCTGGAAGTTGATGTACATGGTGGCCGCGCGGCCGAGTTCGCGGTTGTAGAACAGCGAAACGAACGACTGGGCCTCGTTGTACGGCGAAACGACCCGCGCGATCGCGCGCACCTCGTCGCCCGGCGCCACTTCCTTGCTGAGCACCCGCATCTCGGTGAGGATCGGCGGAAGCTGGTTTCCGGTGAGGTCCACTTCCTTCAACTGCTGGTCGCGGCGCCGGTACTGGTACTGCTCGGGAACCCGCAGTTCGGGCGCGAGTCCCCAGCCGCCGTCGTCGTGTCCGCTGGAGCTGATCACCCCGAACTCATTCAGCACGTCATGGGGCTCGAGGAGCGGATGCGTCTGGCCCTCGGGAGGCTTGGGCTCCGTTTCTTGTTCCTGCGCCACCGCGAATCCCCCGAGAAGGAGGAACAGGGCGCCGACCGCAAGCGGGCCGACCGCCAGGCGTTTGCGATTGGTGAGATGGCTGGGCATGGGTGAACTTCTCCGTTCGCCGAGGATGGCCGCCACGCCGGACATGCGCGTGGCGGGGGCAGACCCTTATATGGCCGAACCGGGGTCCAAGTCAAATGGAAACCGTGCCCGAATGCGGGATCAGGCGCGGACGGAACGGACCAACTCGACGGCGCGTCTCAGGTCCGGACCGATGCCTGTCCGCTCGGCGAGCCGCCGCAGGTCCCACTGCGCCACGGTGCGCATGTCGAGCCGCATCTGACCCTCCAGGGAATCGAACACCGTCCGGTAGTCGCGCAACGCCGCCTCGACGTCTCCGGCCGCCAGCCGCGCCGCCGCGAGGAGCAGGCGCTGGCGGTCGGAACCCGACGGGTCCAGGGCCTGGGCTGTCTCGAACAAACCGACCGCCTCCCGGTGGCGGCCCTGCAGGTAGACGGCGTTCGCGAGGTTGTAGTGCCCGAACACGAAGTCGGGGGCGAGCTCGAGCGCCCAGCGGAAGGCGCGTTCCGCCTCCGCCAGCCGGCCGAGGTCCCGCAGCGTGACGCCCAGGTTCGAGGCGAGCGAGTGACTGAGCGGGTCGAGATCGGCGGCGCGCTCGAGCTTGCCCAGGGCCTCCTCGGGGCGCTCCAGCTCGCCGAGCGCGGCGCCCGCGTTCGCCCACCCGGGAGCGAACTCGGGCAGGGTCTCGGTGGTCCGCCGAAAGGACTCGAGCGCCGCTTCGAGGTCGTCGAGCACGATCATCGTCTTGCCGAGTTCGAAGTGAGCGGCGGCGAGCGCGTCGTCGCGCTCGAGGGCCCTGCGAAAGGCGGCGGCGGCCTCCGCCGGTTGCTTCCGCTCGTTCGCCGCGCAGCCGGCCAGCAAGTGACCGATGGGGTCCTCGGGCTCCGCCTCCGTCGCCGCCGTGGCCGCCTGCGCCCGCACGGGCCCCGCCGGCGCCTGGAGGGCAATGGTTCTGAACTCCGCGGCGCTTGCGGCTCGGGCCAGTTCACGTTCCCCCGGCCCCGCCACCGGGGCGGGAGATGCCGGCGGCGCGGGTTCGCGAGCTACCTCGAACTGGCACGCCGCGCCTCTTCCGGCGAGGAGTTCCCCCGCGCGCCGCACGATCTCGCCCTCCCGGGCCGACGCCACCAGGGTCCGCGCGCCGCACCCGAGCTGGGCGAGGCGGGCCAGCACGTACGCAGGCGTCGCGATCGCGGGTAGAGGGGGGGTCTCCTCGAGCGCGCCGCGCCGGCGGAGCGCGGCCCGGCAGGGGAAGGCCCGATGGAGGTCGGCGAGCAGGACGGCGTCTGCGTGGTCCGGGAGCGGATCCAGGTGGTGCAGACCGAGCGGCAGATCCTCCATCGCCAAGGCTGGAGTCAGGGTCCCCGTCTGCCCGGAAACCGCCTCGGCCGCGGCGGCCCGCGCGGCCTCTCCGTCGCCGCTCAGGAAGAGGCGCCACCGCCCTCCGGCCCCCGGGGCGCGATGAGCGGGCCAGCCATTCGCAGGAGAAATCGTCCGTGCCGCCAGCCCGGCATCCGGGCCGGCGACGGGTGCGGGGCAGGCGATCCAGGAAGGCGCCGCGCTCGGGGCCATGGGCGCCGATTCTAAGGACCGGCCCGACCGGCGCCGAGGGCCCGTATGCTTTGCGCGCCGGATGACGAACACCCTCCACCGGTACGGAGCCCCCGAGACGCTCAAGGACGACTACATCGTCTTCGCGATGGCGGCGCGGGGAATCAACGACGAGGGGTCCCCGGAAAAGCTGCGGCGGTTCACCGAGATCGCGCTCCGCCACGGGCCGATCAACCTGGGTGACGCCACCAAGGGGGGCATCTTCCGCTCTTCCCGGCTGAACCCGCTGGCCCACTGGCGCCGGCGAAAGCGCCTGGCCTTGGACTCGATCCGCACCGGAGTGAACGCCCCGACGGTGGTGTCGGCCGTCTTTGACACCGAAGAGGCGCTGGTGGGTTTCCTGGCGGACCTGAAGGAAGCCGATCTGGGGATCAGCATCAACATCAGCGGGCTGACCGACCGGGCCGCGGAACTGGCCCGACGCGCCGGCATCGTGCGGCACAGCGTCGAGTACAGCCTGGGATTCTTCGGGAACCTCGACCGGCTGCCGGACCGCGCCACGCTCCAGCTCTCCACGATGTGCGGACACGGGATGCTCTCGTTCGGGTTCGCCCGCAAGATGCTCGACTGGGTGCGGACCGGACGGCGTTCGCCCGAGGACTGCGCCGAGGCGATGGCGCGTTTCTGCTCCTGCGGGATCTTCAACACCACGCGCGCCTGCCGCATCCTGCGCGGCGGCTGAGCGGCCCCGAAGTCGGATGGATTCTCTCGCCTTCCGGGCGGACCAGGGGAGCAGGCGATGACGAAGTGCCCGGTATGCGACGCCCCGGTGGAAGCTTCCGAGGACCCCGTGGAAGGAGAGCTCCTCGAATGCCCCGAGTGCGGGAGCGAGCTCGAGATCCTGGATCTCGACCCGGTCGTCCTGGGCGAGGCGCCGCAGGCGGAAGAGGACTGGGGTGAATGAGGGTCGGGTTCCTTCATTCGCTGATTCGCCCGGACGAGAAACTCCTGATCCGGGAGTTGCGCAGGCGCCCCGGCGTCGAGCTGGTGTTCCTCGACGACCGCCGGCTGGTGTTCGACCTGCGAGCTCCGCCCGCGGTTGACGTCATCCTGGAGCGCTCCATCAACCACTCCCGGGCGATGCACGCCCTGCGGCTGTTCGAGAGCATGGGCGTTCGGTGCGTGAACCGCTACGAGGTCTCCCGCAAGTGCGGCGACAAGATCCTGACCGCCGTCGCGCTGCAGGAGTCCGGCGTGCCGCAACCCGAGACCCGGGTCGCGTTCACCGAAGGGTCCACCCTGGAAGCGATTGAGGAACTCGGCTATCCGGTCGTCCTGAAGCCGGCGGTCGGATCCTGGGGGCGGTTGCTGTCGCGAATCAACGATCGGCAGGCGGCGGAGACGGTGCTGGAACACAAGGCGATCCTCGGCAGCTACCACCATTCCATCTTCTTCGCGCAGAAGTACGTGGAGAAGGGCGGCCGGGACATCCGCAGCTTCGTGGTCGGAGACGAGTGCATCGCCGCGGTCTATCGCACCTCGGATCACTGGATCACCAACACCGCGCGGGGGGCGACGACTTCCAACTGTCCGGTGACCGCCGAACTCGCCGAGCTGTCGCTCCGGGCGGCGGAGGCGGTGGGCGGCGGCGTCCTCGCCGTGGACCTCTTCGAGACCCCGGAGGGCCTGCTCGTCAACGAAGTCAACTACACGATGGAGTTCCGGAACAGCATCGGCGTCACCGGGGTCGATATCCCGGAACGGATCGTGTCCTACCTCCTTGCGGCGGCCCGATGATCCGGGCATCGATCGCCGGCGCCTCGGGCTACGCCGGTGGCGAACTGCTGCGCCTGCTGCTCGGCCATCCGGAGGTGGAGGTCGCCGAGATCACCTCCGAGCGCCTGGCCGGGAAGTTCGCGCACGGCGTACATCCGAACCTGCGCGGCGCGACCCGGCTGCAGTTCCGGGGCCTCGACGAGCTTTCCGCCTGCGACGTGCTGTTCGTCTGTCTTCCTCACGGGGAGTCCTCTCGGCGCATCGACGATTTCCGGGGGATCGCCGGGCTGATCGTGGATCTGGGCGCCGACTTCCGGCTGCGCGACCCCGCGGCCTACGAGCGCTGGTACGGCGGCCCGCACCCCCGTCCGGAACTCCTGGGGCAATTCGTCTACGGGATCCCTGAACTGAACCGGGAGGCGCTCCGCGATGCGAGTCTCGTGGCCTGCGCCGGGTGCAACGCGACGGCCGCCATCCTCGCCCTGAAGCCGATGTGCGACGCGCGAGTGGCCCAATCGGCGGTCATCGAGGTCCTGGTCGGGTCCAGCGAAGCCGGAAACCAGGCGACCGCGGCAAGTCATCACCCGGAACGCAGCGGCGCCGCCCGGGCGTTCAAGCCCACCGGACACCGGCACCTGGGGGAGATCGCCGCAGCGCTCGGCGTGGAGGACCTCCATTTCTCGGCCACCTCGATCGAGATGGTGCGGGGCGTGCTCGCCACCTGTCACGTCTTCGCGGACCGCGCCCTCGAGGACCGGGAGCTCTGGCGGATCTACCGCGACGCCTATGCCGAAGAGCCCTTCGTACGGATCGTGAAGGGCCAGAGCGGCATCCACCGATATCCGGAACCCGGGATCCTCGCGGGCACGAACTACTGCGACGTGGGGTTCGAACGGGACCCCGATACGAAGCGGGTGGTGGCGATGAGCGCCCTCGACAACCTGATGAAGGGAGCGGCGGGGCAGGCGGTCCACGCGTTCAACCTGATGTGCGGGTTCCGGGAGACGGCCGGGCTGGACTTCATGGGGCTGCACCCGCTCTGACCGATCACGGGAGCGGCAGAATCCCCCCCATGTGCCGTCTGCTCTGCGTTCACGGCGAGGAGCCCTTCGACCTGGGGGAACACCTCGAAGCGTTCACCGAGGTCGCGAGGAACAGCCGCGAGTTTCAGGGACACGGCTGGGGCTGCGCCTGGCTCGAGGGAGGCCGCTGGCGGATCTACCGCAACATCACGCCGATCTGGGAAGACCCCAACCGGCCCCGGGGCCGCACCCTCCTCCTGCTCGCCCACGCGCGGAGCGCGTTCCGGGACGAGGGGATCCGCGTGGCGAACAACATGCCGTTCTTCGACGGGGAGCGCATGTTCCTCTTCAACGGGGAACTCCGCGGGGTACGGATCCGGGAACACGGCCGGATCGGGGCCGAGAAGGTCTTCAACTTCGTGAAGCGGTTCGACCGCGGCGATCTGCGCCGCGCCCTCGAGCGGGGACTCCCGGCGATCGAGAAACGCACGCGCTACGTGCGGGCCATGAATGTCGTCGTCACGGACGCCGACTTCCGCGTCACCGTGGCGAGCCGCTTCAACGAGGACCCCGACTACTTCCAGATGCGCCGCGCCGACATCGGCGGCGCCAGCGTCCTGTGCTCCGAGAGGTATCCGGAGCCGGCCGGTCCGGCCGAGTGGACGCCCGTCCCGAACGGGACCATCAGCGCGTTCGGCTCCGGACACGAGAGCGGGTGACGTCGTGCTCCTGATCAAGATCGGCGGGGGCGCGTCGGTCAACCTGGAGGGGATCTGTGGCGATCTCGCCGGAGTCGGGCAGCCCTTCGTCGTCATCCACGGCGCCAACGCCCTGCGCGACGAACTGGGTGAGCGCCTCGGCATCCGGAAGCAGGTGCTCACCTCGGTGTCCGGCTACGACAGCGTGTACTCGGACGCCGATGCGGTGGACCTCATCCTCATGGCCTATGCCGGCCTGCGGAACAAGCGGATCGTGGAAATGCTCCAGCGGCACGGGGTGAATGCGATCGGCCTCACCGGCCTCGACGGCGCCCTCGTCCGCGGGCGCCGGAACCCGGGAATCCGCGTTCGGGAGGCCGGCAAGACCCTGATCCGGCGCGATCTGTCCGGCAAGCCGGCCGGCGTGAACACGGGACTGCTGCGGCTGATCCTCGACCACGGGCTGGCGCCGGTCCTGACCATCCCCATCATCGATGAGCGGGGGTTCGCGATCAATTCGGAGAACGACGACATCCTGGTTGCGCTCAACGAAGGACTCCGCGCCGAACGGGTCGTGCAGTTGATCGAAGCGCCCGGTTTCCTCGAATCGCCGGACGACCCCGGCTCGCTCGTCCCCCGGATGTCGCGCGCCGAGATCGAGCGACGCGAGGCCGCGGTGAGCGGGCGCATGAAGCGGAAGATGCTCGCCCTGAGCCGCCTGGCCCGGGCCGGGTCCACCCGCGTGGTGATCGCCGACGGGCGGGTCGAGCACCCGGTCCGCGACGCCCTCGCGGGCCGGGGGACGGTGATCGAATGAACTCCCGGGAAGCCGAGCGGACCTGGGGGCTCGAGGTCTATCCCAAGCGCGAGCTGACCCTGGTGCGCGGGAGCGGCGCGGAAGTCTGGGACGACCGGGGCCGCCGCTACCTCGACTGCGTGGGAGGGATCGGGGTCGCGAGCGTCGGGCACGCCAACCCGGCGGTGGCGCGGGCCATCGCCGAACAGGCACAGCTCCTGATCACCTGTCCCGGCATCTTCTACAACGACCGGCGGGCGGAACTGCTCGAGAAGCTCGTCTCCATCGCTCCCCCGGGGCTGACGCGCGCCTTCCTGTGCAACTCGGGAGCGGAGGCGGTGGAGGCGGCCCTCAAGTTCGCCCGCCTCGCCACCGGACGCTCCGGCGTCGTCTCCGCGATGCGCGGGTTCCATGGCCGCACCATGGGCGCGCTGAGCGCGACGTTCCGGAAGGACTACCGGGAACCCTTTCTGCCGCTGGTGCCCGGCTTTTCCTTCGTGCCGTTCGGCGACGCCGACAAGCTGCGCGATGCGGTCACTGAAACGACCGCGGCGGTCCTGCTGGAACCGGTCCAGGGCGAAGGCGGCGTGCGCCCCGCCGAACCCGGGTATCTGCGCGCCGTGCGCGCTGCCTGCGACGAAGCGGGCGCGATGCTCATCCTGGACGAGTCCCAGACCGGCTTCTGCCGCACCGGCCGGATGTTCGCCTGCGAACACCACGGCGTGGAACCGGACCTCATGTGCCTGGCCAAGGCGATTGCCGGCGGCGTGCCCATGGGTGCGGTGCTCGCCGGCGACCGCATGCCGCCGCTCATCGGCAAGCACGGCACCACGTTCGGCGGGAACCCGCTCGCCTGCGCGGCGGCGCTCGCCGCCATCCGCTTCATGGAGGACGAACGGTTGGCCGAGCGCGCGGAGGCGCGGGGCGCGCGGTTCCGGGAACGGCTCTCCCGAAAGCTGCCCGCCCGGGCGCGCGCGGTGCGGCAGCTGGGCCTGATGATCGGCGTCGAGCTCCGGGAGCGCTGCCGCCCCACCCTGGAACGGCTGATGGAAGGCGGCGTGCTGGCGCTTCCGGCCGGATCAACCGTGATTCGGTTACTGCCCCCGCTCGTGATCACCGAGGCCCAGGTGGACGAGGTCGTGGACGCGCTCGTCGCGGCGCTCGCGCCCTGACGCGGGCGGCCGAACGTCAGGCCGGCCGGCGACCCAGTCCGAGGTTCGTCTTTCCCCGAAACGCCGTGTAGCCGTGCTGCTGCAGCATGGCCCCGAGGTCGTCCTCGCCCTCCGGTCCGCAGCGGGTCGCGGCGCCCACGGAAATGATCGTCTCCGACTCGGCGGCGGCGGCTTCCACCTCTTTCATCACTTCGGGCACCTGCTCCGTCCGGACCTTGATCTCCACGATCGCCGAGAGGACGCGTTCTCCCAGGAGATCTTCCCGGATCGCCCCCGTGGCGACGTCGCTCATCAGGTTGGTGACGGGGTTCTTCTTCTCGAAGTGCACCCCGAGTCCAGCGAGGCGCCGGGTCACCCGATCCATGTCGGCGAAGCTCGCGGAGACCCCCGGCCGGCCGAACTCCACCGTCATTCCGCATTCCCCGACCGAGACCCGGCCGGTCACGTCGTTCGTCTTGACTTCCTCGGTCCCCCGGCCGTGGACGCCGGTGGCCTCATGGGAGACGAGGGGATCGCTGAAGGCGCGGCGCACCACGCGCGGCCAGGTGAGTTCCTGCGGCTCGATCGCCGAGGTCGGGCAGATGTCCGGCTCCGGATCGAAGCGGAGCCGCACCCAGCCGAGCACCCTCCGGATGGTTCGGATGAGGGTCGGGTTCAGTCGCTCGGTGCTCAGGCCGCGGTAGCAGGTGTAGCACTCGACGCACTGGTCGCTGTTCACCACCGCGCGTCCGTCGTCCCCGATGCTGATCGCCGAAACCGGGCAGACGGCGACGCAGTTGCCGCAGCCGACGCACCGGCTCTTCGAGATCTGCACGGACTAGTCGGACGTCTCCCTCGTTTCCAGAGTGTATTCGCCGAGGTGGCTGATGACCTCTTCGCCCATCAGGTAGCGGAGCGTGTTCGTCAGTTTCTTCCGCTGGATGAAGAGGTCGTGCTCCGGATACACGCCCGGCGGGCTCATGGGGCTCTTGAAGAAGAATGAGAGCCATTCCTGGGTCCCGCGAAGACCCGCGCGCGAGGCGAGGTCGAGGAAGAGGGCGAGATCGAGCACCAGCGGCGCGGCAAGGATGGAATCGCGGCAGAGGAAATCGACCTTGATCTGCATCTCGTAGCCGAGCCAGCCGAAGATGTCGATGTTGTCCCAGCCTTCCTTGTTGTCGCGCCGCGGCGGGTAATAGTTGATGCGCACCTTGTGGTAGAGGTCGCCGTACAACTCGGGATACATGTCCGGCTGGAGGATGTACTCCAGCACGCTCAGCTTGCTTTCTTCCTTGGTCTTGAACGAACCGGGGTCGTCGAGGACCTCGCCGTCCCGGTTGCCGAGGATGTTGGTCGAGAACCAGCCGCTGAGTCCCAGCATCCGGGCCTTGAGGCCGGGAGCCAGGATCGTCTTCATGAGCGTCTGGCCGGTCTTGAAGTCCTTGCCGCCGACGGGAACGCCGTTCGCCGAGGCCAGTTCACGAAGCGCCGGAATGTCGGCGCTGAGGTTGGGCGCCCCGTTCGCGTAGGGCACGCCGCACTTGAGGGCGGCGTACGCGTAGATCATGCTGGGCGCGATGTCGGGAGAGTTGTTCCGGAGGCCCGCCTCGAACGTCGCGAGGTCCCGGTGGACGGGAGCCTCGGCCAGGAAGGTCTCGGTGGAACCGCACCAGATCATCACCGCCCGGGCGGCGCCCGAGGCCTCGCGGGAGCGCTCGATGTCCTCGACGAGCTGGTCGGCGAGGTCCATCTTGGTGGCCCCCGACTTGACGTACGACCCGTCGAGCTTCTTCACGAAATCGCGGTCGAAGACGGCCGGCATGGGCCGCACGGCCTCGAGTTCCTCCCGCACCTGATCCAGCAGCGCCGGTTCGAGCACGCCGGCCTTCTGCGCCGCGGTGTAGGCGTCGTCCTCGAACAGGTCCCACGCGGCGAAGGAGAGGTCCTCGATCGGAACGATGGGCACGAAGTCCCGAATCAGCGGGGTGCGCCCCTCCGTGCGCTTCCCCAACCGGATCGTTCCCATCTGCGTCACCGACCCGACGGGTGCGGCCAATCCCTTGCGAATCGCGTGAATCCCGGCGATGAACGTAGTGCTGACCGCCCCCAGGCCGGGGAGCAGCACGATGAGGCCACCGTCCGCGGACTGGACCGTAAATCCCTTGTCTGTCATGAGGGCGGCGGATTCTACGGTAAGGACGTGGCCGGGTCCCCGAACCCTGAACGGCGAAACGCTATTCTGTCTGCGGCTGCCATTCATGCGTCGCGGCGCCTTCCGTCTCCGGTCGTTCCTCCTCGCCTTCGGGTTCGTGGGCTCCGCCTGGATTCCGGCGCCGGATGCGGGCGGAGCGGTCGTCGGAGCCCAGCGGTCGCCCGAGCTCTGGATCGTCGATCAGGGTGACGCCACGGCGCTGGCCGTCCGGAGGCTGGGCGGGGTCGAGATGGTGCGGCTCGCGGAAGTTGCCGGGGCTCTCGGGGGCACGGTGCGTCGGGGAGACAGCGAGCGGCAGGCGGTGCTCCGGTTCTCGGGCGAACCGGTCCGTTTCGACGCCGGGCGGAGCTTCGTCAGGGTCGGGAACACCACCCGCGTCCTGCGAAACCCGAGCGTTCGGCGGGGTGGCGAGTGGTTCGTGCCCCTCGATTTCGTGGCGCTCGTCCTGCCGGACCTGCTTCCGGGCCGCGTCCGCTACGACGACAACGCGAGGACCCTCGCGGTAGGAGAGGGGTATCCCCGCCTCGATGTCGAAATCGCGAGCCGCCCCGGATCCACCCGGGTGATCGTGCGCACCGATCCGCCCGTTCCGCTGGAGATTGAAGAAGGGCGCCGCCGGGTCTCGATCCTGGTGCGGACGGCCTTCGTCGAGACCGCCTTCGCGGAGGAAACACCGCGGGACGGCGTGGTGGAGCACGTCGACCTCATCCGCCGGGGGACCGGCTACATCCTCGAGATCAGCACCGGCCGCAATTACGGCCGGTTCCTGCAGGAACGAACACCCGGCGCCCTGACGCTGAATCTGCTGCGCGGCGGGGTGCGCGCGGCCTCGGGCGCCGACGTACTGGGGGAGAGCCCGGCCGCGGAGGCGCGCCGCGGCCGCGATCCGGTGGGGCCCGCGGAGGTCCGCACGATCGCCATCGATCCGGGGCATGGTGGGACCAACCGCGGGGCGGAGGGCCAGGGGGGGGTGGCCGAGAAGGACGTGGCTCTCTCGGTGGCGCTGGCGCTCGGTGACCTGCTGGAACGGGAGCACGGGTTTCGGGTGGTGCTGACCCGGGACTCGGATCGCGACGTCGCGCTCGACGACCGGATCGCCGCCGCCAACACCGCCCGCGCCGACGTGCTCATCAGCATTCACCTGAACGCCTCCCCGAGTCCGGCCGCTTCCGGGAGTCTCGTGTACCACCTCACCCCGCAGGCCGCGGGCCGCGCGCCCGCGGGGAGCGCGGTTCAGTTCGTGCCCTGGAGCAGCGCGCAGGCGCCCTTCGTGCCGGCTTCGCGGAGGCTGGCCGAGGCGTTGGCCTCGGAACTCCAGGTACTGGACATCGCCGCGGGAGGGGTCGCCGATGCGCCCGTGAGGGTGCTGCGGGGAGCGGCGATGCCGGCCGTCCAGGTGGAACTCGGGTTCGTCACCTCGCGGCGGGACCTCTCGCGACTGTCGGACCCGGCATTCCCTGACCGGGCGGCGCGGGCGATCGCCACCGGGATTCTTCGATACCAGCGTTCCCTCAGCAGTCTTCGGCCCACGGGAGACTTCCGGTGACGTCCCCCGGGCGCCGCCGGACTCAGGCAAACGCCTTCCTCGCGGCCGCGACCCTCTGGGTCCTCGCGGCGTGCGGCGCGGTTCCGGCGGACGAATCGAGCCCGGCTCCGGCGGTCGGTGACGCGGCGGCGGTTGCCCGGGCGGGCGCGGGAACCGCCGCTCCCGCGATTCAGGATCCGGAAGCCCTGGAGGGCGCCAGGCTGTTCGCCGCCGGGCCGGACGGCCTTCTCCACGTCCGGGAGGTGGAACTCCCGCGGTTTTCCACCACCCGCGGCCGCGCCGAGGCGCTGGTGCAGAGGATCGTGGAGGAATCCGGGACGTTCCCCGAGGAGGTGCAGGTCCTGGACGTGTTCGTGAGCGGTCGCGGGGTGGCCGTCATCAACTTCACCCTCGACCTGCTCGAGGGGCACTCGGGCGGGCTGCACGCGGAGGAGCTGACGGTCTACAGCCTCAGCCACACGCTGGTGGAGAGCCTGCCGGCCATCGCGGAGGTACGGCTCCTCGTGGAGGGACGGGAGACCGAGACGCTGGCGGGGCACCTCGATCTCCGCTCGGGATTCGGGCGGGCCCCGGAGCGGCTCTTGGCTGATTCGGACGGCGGCCGCGGGTGAGCCGGCGGGGCGGACGCGGGGAGCGGGAAATCCGCGACCTCGGGCTTCAGGCCGGCTTTCTCCGCCGCGCCCCCGGTTCGGTGCTCGTCCGCCAGGGAGACACGCGCGTGGTCGCCGCGGTCAGCGTCGAGGAGGGTGTCCCCGCGTGGCTGCGCGGGCGGGGCCGGGGGTGGCTCACCGCCGAATACGGAATGCTGCCGCTGTCCTCGGGGGAGCGGATCCGCCGGGACCGGGGCGCGATTCCCGGACGCACGGCGGAGATCCAACGGTTGATCGGCCGTTCGCTGCGGGCTGCCGTGGACCTGTCGGGACTTGGCGAGCGGACGGTCCGCGTGGACTGCGACGTCATCGAGGCTGATGGCGGAACCCGGACCGCTTCCATCACCGGCGCCTTCGTTGCGCTGGCGCTGGCCCTCCACCGGCTGCAGGCGCGCGGCGTGCTCGAGGAGAACCCCCTGCGCCGCCAGATCGCGGCGGTGAGCGTCGGCGTGGTGGACGGCCGGGTGCTGCTGGACCTCGACTATTCCGAGGATTCCCGGGCCGCGGTGGACCTGACGGTGGTCGCGACGGCGACCGGCGAGTTGATCGAGGTCCAGGGCGCCGCCGAAGCGGCGCCCTTCCGGCGGGAGGTTCTCGACGATTTGCTCGACGCGGCGCTCGAGGGGATTTCCACCATCGCGGCGCGCCAGCGTTCGGTGCTCGCCGGAGTCCCGTTGGCCTGACGGCCGGCGGGGCGGGCGGGAATCAGTGCAACAGGCCCGAGAGCCAGTGGAGCGTGTTGAGCACGAACTGACGGTTGTCGTTGCCCGGCTCGTTCATTCCCATCGGGGTGGCCCTCGGCGGATCACCCCTTCTGGAGACCTGCGCCGAGAGCATCGCGGCCTCTCCCAGCACCACGACCCGCCCCGCTCCGACCGTCATGGCGATCCCCTGCGCCCGGCCGCCGACGGGTTCCGAGAGTTCCTCGATCAGGTCGTTCGCGGCCGCCGCCCGGCCCTCGACGGCCGCGCGGATGGTCTCCAGGTCGGTCCGGTTCCGCACCTCGCGGGCGGTTTCGCTGAGCTTCATCAGCACGCTCGCCCCCGCAGGGACACCCAGGCTCTGACCGGAAAACGCCTTCAGGCTCCTCACCTCCTCCGACGCGTCCCGGCCGCGGAGCACCGGATGGACCCCGAGCAGGCCGTTCTCGCGCGAGGTCACGAACCGGGTCTCGATCGAGGCGCCCGCTTCGCGAAAGTCCCACACCCATCCCTTGCCCATCGTCACTCCGAAGCGCCCGCCGAGACTCTCCGCCGCGCTCCCGAACGGGGCGTGGTCGGCGATCAGCAGGAGCGATCCGCCGTCCCGGACCCAGTCCTCGATGGCGTCCGACTCCCGCTCGGTGAAGGCGGGGGTGCCGGGGGCGGCCCCGGGCGGGGGCAGGGCGTTCGAAATTACGAGGACGTCGGTTGCATCGAGCCCGTCCCGATCGATGGGCGACTTGCCGGCGACCACGGTGTAGCCGTCGTTTCGCAGCAGTTCGGCGAAGGGCCGGTAGCGGCCGGTGGAGGTGTGGAAGTTGGCGTGCGCCTCATCGATGACCACGACCGGTCCGTTCGCTGCGTACGCCGGGTTTTCGACCGAAGCATCGAAGTCCGGGTCCGAGGTCTGCTGCGCAACCGCCGGGTCGGCCGGAAAGGTGATCGCGGCCACCATGAACGCCAACCCAGCGATCCTGCCTTTCGGAAGCATGGGAACCTCCCCGCGTTCTCTTGTTGAGGGCCGGCCGCCAAACGTCTTGACGATTGGCGCCCGAGTGGTGATCGTAGAGTGCCAGACCGTGCCGTCCCTCCTGCTCGCCACCGGAAACCCGGGCAAGGTGCGGGAGATGCGGGCCGCGCTCGCCGGCGCCGGAGTGCGTCTGCTGGGCCTGACCGATCTCTCCGGTTCCCCTCCCGAGGAGCCGGAGGAAACGGGAGAGGGTTTTCTCGCCAACGCCGGCATCAAGGCCCTTCACTACCAGGCGGCGACCGGCCTTCCGGCGCTCGCCGAGGACTCCGGTTTGGAGGTCGATGCCCTGGATGGCGGGCCCGGAGTCCAGTCTGCCCGCTGGCTGGGACGCGACACCCCCTACCCGGAGAAGAACCGTCGCCTCCTCGAGTTGCTGGCCGCGAATCCCGCCCGGGGGAGGGGCGCCCGCTACCGGTCGGCGGTTGCGGTTGCGGTGGCGGGCCGCATCGTCTTCCGATCCGCGGGGACCGTGGAAGGCTCGATCGCAACGGCGCCCCGGGGCAGCGGGGGCTTCGGCTATGACCCCGTGTTCCTGGTTCCCGAATTCGGCAGGACGATGGCGGAGTTGGGCCTCGAGGAGAAGGAGCGCATCAGTCACCGCGGGCGGGCGCTGCGGCCGGCGGTCCGTTTCCTGCGGGCGGCCCTCGCCGCCGACCCACCTATACTTCCCTAGTTTCTCGGGGCGTGGCGCAGTCTGGCAGCGCGCCTGCTTTGGGAGCAGGAAGCCGGAGGTTCAAATCCTCTCGCCCCGACAATAGAAGAGGTCGAGCGGGCGCCTCGCGACCGTGCGGCCGGGTCCGAACACGAAGCGCGGGAGCGCCAGTAGCTCAGTTGGACAGAGCGGCGGCCTTCTAAGCCGCGGGTCGGGGGTTCGAATCCTCCCTGGCGCGCCAACGGGGCGCCGCTTCTCAACTCGGTGGTGGATGTAGCTCAACGGCAGAGCACCGGATTGTGGTTCCGGTGGTTGGGGGTTCGAGTCCCCTCATCCACCCCGTCGGGCGGTTCCCCGGAGGGGAAGCGCCCGGCGCTTCGCGTCGCAGTCGGAACTCCCTTGCGCGCTGGCGCGCGGCGGCGAGATTCCGATTGGTCGTTGCTTTTCGTGAAAGGGGGTAACCCCCTTTCACACTTTCCCCCGAAATCGCAGGCAGCGAACCCCAGGTTCGCTGCCATCAGGTTTTTTCGCTCGTTCGGGACTACCTCGCCGGGAAGTGCGGTACGGCTTGTACCGCCGGTCTCCAGCCCGGCACCGCGGCGCTCCGCGCCGCGCACGTCGTGACACCATGCATCCCCGTGGCAGAACGGCTTGGAACGCCCCACCGGCACCGCCGGCGCGCAGCGCAGCGAACGTCGCAACTCCATCGATCCTCACGACGCGTACGGCTCGGAGCGCCGGCCTCTGGCCGGCATCGACTGCCGAGAGGCGGTCGAAACCGCACGCCTCAACCATGTGCGCTTCGAGCTACGTTCGGCGCAAATGCAGCAGCCGGAACAGCGGCGCCACCCGGGGCAGGTCCGTCCGTCCGCCCAGGTAGGGACCCGGGTCCGCGGCCGGGAACTCGTGCTGCAGCACGTCCCATTGCCCGGTGAGGCCCATCCGGTTCACCACCGAGCCCGGATCGAACCGGGTGATCATCGGTTCGCCGTGTTTCTCCACGAAACGGACCAGGCTGTCGAACAGCGCGAGTTCCTCCGCCGGGACGCCCTCGCGGGCGTTCATGTAGTCGAGAGTCAGCTCCGATCCGGGCGCCGACAGGCCGGTGACGCGGGCCAGCGTTTCGGTTACCGCTTCCGGGGCAAGGTAGTACGTCACGCCCATCCAACTGAAGAACGCGGGTGCGCCCCGGTCGAAGCCCGCCTCGAGAAGGCGTTCGTCCAGTGGGTCGCGCTCGAAATCCACCTCGACGAAGTGCAGGTGCTCCGGGACCGCAATATCCGCGCCGGCGAGCCGTTCCCGCTTGAGCGCCGCGCTCGCGGGAAGATCCACCTCGTAGACGCGGATCCCGAGGTCCGGATGCCGCAGCGCGAACGTGTCGAAACCTGCCCCCAGGACCACGAGCTGACCGACCCCCCGGGCCGCCGCAGCCAGGACGCGGTCGTCGGTGAAGCGCGTCCGGATGAGAACGAAGGTGGTGGTCGGGATGACCTTCCGGAGCAGCACCCGGGTGACCAGCCAGTGGCGCCAGCTCGAGCCGATCACCCGCCGCCAACGCCCGCCGGCGAGGTGGATCGCGTAGGGGTCCTCGGTTACGAGCGGCCGCTCCCCCCGGGCGAAGTGGCCCGCGCGCGCCGCCGCCACCATCTCGGCAGTCCGGCTGCCGCGCACGCGCGCCAGGTTTTGGGGTTCCTCCAGACGACGTGGTTCGGCGATCACGAGCCCCTTCCCGGAAGAATTGAGAACCTGTGGTGACCATGGTACGTCGAGGCGGCCCCGCGGAGGCGCCCGAGGTGTTCACCATCGGGCATTCCAACCACCCCATCGGCGCGTTTCTGGCGCTGCTCGAGCGGCATGGAACGGCGGCTGTCGCCGATGTCCGCTCCGTTCCGTACAGCCGGCGGCATCCGCAGTTCAACCGCCGCTCGGTCGAACGGTCGCTCCGGGAACACGGCATCCGCTACCTCTTCCTGGGCGCCGAGCTCGGGGCTCGCACCCCCGAGCCATCCTGCTACGACGACGACGGAAAGGTGCTCTTCTCCCGGTTGGCGACGACCGGAGTGTTCCTCCGGGGGATCGCTCGGGTTCTCGAGGAAGCGGCCCACACCCGTCTCGCGCTGCTCTGCGCCGAGCGCGATCCGGCCAACTGCCACCGCACCATCCTGGTCGCGCCGGTAGTTCGGAAACGGGGCGCCTCGGTCACCCACATCCTGGCGGACGGCGGCCTCGTGTCGCAGGAGGAGGTTCTGGACCGGCTGTGCGCGGCGAGCGGGATGCCGCCCCGCGACATGTTCCGGACCCGCGAGGAGCAACGGGAGGAGGCGCTCGCGCGGCGCGCCCGGGAAATCGCCTGGACCGATCCGGAGCGCGCCCGGGTTACGGAGTGATGACCGCCTTCGTGACCCGGAGCGCTTCCACGTCGTCGAGGGCGTCGTTCGCCTCCTCGAGCCGGTAGCGGCGGCCGATCACGTCGGCGAACGGCATCTGCTGCCGGTAACGGACGAGGGTGTCCAGGGCCCGGGTCCAGTGGTGGAACTCGCTTCCCCACTGGCCCCGGATGTCCGCGTGCTTCCGGTTGACGTCGATGTGCGGATTGACCGGCACGGACCCGGCGTCCGTGTAGTGGCCGACGATGACGTAGCGGCCTCCGTCCCGGAGCGTTCGGAAGCCTTCCGGCACCGCCTGGGGGTTACCGCTCGCCTCGATGACCACGTCGGCGCCGCGCCCGCCGGTGGCGGCGTGTATCCGTCCCACCCGTTCGTCCGCATCCGTCTCCGCCAGCGGGAGGGACTCGTCCGCGCCCAGGCGGCGGGCGAGATCGCGGCGCGCCCGGGGTTCCCCGACCGCCAGGACCGCGCCGGCGCCGGAGATCCGCGCGAAGGCGATGGCCGCGAGCCCCACCGGGCCCACCCCCTGCACCACCACGCTGTCCCCGAGACGGACCTCCGCCCGGTCCACCGCCGCGAACCCCGTGAAAAGCCCGCAGCCTCCGCCGATCAGGTCATCGACCGACAGCTCGCCGGGGAGGACTACGGTCCGGACCCCGGGAAGGAGCAGGATGTTCTCCGCCCACCCGCCGAGCAGCCCTTCCTCCGCGGAATAGGTGATTCCGTACACCCGGCGCGACGGGCACCGGTTCGGCTGGCGCGCCACCAGGCACTGGTAGCAGGAATGGCAGGTCGCGTGGACGTCGAAGAAGGACACCACGCTCCCGGCGGCGAGGGGATTCCCGACCGCGTCCTGCGCCACCTCGTTCGCTTCGACGACGCGGCCGACGCTCACGTGGCCGGGGATGATGGGATAGGGCACCCCGGCCAGGCGCCCGTCCCGGAGGTGCACATCGGTCCCGCACACCTCGGAAGCGAGGGTCTCCAGCAGAATCTCCCCGGGTTGGGGCGCCGGGACCGGAAACTCCCGGAGTTCGGCGGGGCGGCCCGGCGCGGCCAGCACCGCCGCCCGCGCCGTTCGCCTCAAGCCGTCGTCCCTCCGCAACTGGAGCCGGCGCCGGCGGTACAGCCGTAGCAGTGGAGGCCGGTGACGATCCGGCGATTCTCCAGCAGTTCCGGGGAGAAGTCCCGGATGTGGGCGGGGGCGCCGAAACTCACGGTCTCGTCCAGCATCTGGTTGAAATCGCAGTCGTAGAGCTGGCCGTCCCAGCCGACGGAAAGGGTGTTCCGGCACATGACCGCCCGCGCCGCCGCCGGGTTGAAGGCGTTCACCAGCCTTTCCATGTATCGCTCGTAGTTCCCGGATTCCAGCAGGAAGTCCAGAAACCGGCTGATCGGGAGGTTGGTGATCGCGAAGAGACGGTCGAACCGGATCTGATAGCGCCGGTCGAGTTCGCGCTTGAACTCGCGCTCCAGCGCGTCCTGATCGCCGGGGAGAAACGCCCCGGTGGGGTTGTAGACCAGGTTGAGGCGGAGAGCCGGGTCCCGGCCGTACCCCAGGCGGTTCAGCAGCTTGAGCGCCTGGATGGACTTGTCGAAGACCCCCGCCCCGCGCTGCGCGTCGGTGCGCTCGGCCAGGAAGTACGGAAGGCTGGCGATGACCTCGACCTCGCGGTCGGCGAGGAACTCGGCCAGGTCCGACTGCGAGCGCAGGAGCAGGACGGTGAGATTCGAACGGTCCATCACGTGGCGTCCGAGAGCCTTCGACGCGTCCACTAGGTAGCGGAAGTTCTCGTTCAGTTCCGGCGCGCCGCCAGTGATGTCCACCGTGGGCGCGTCCGTCAGTTCGAGCGCCCGGATGCAGGCCTCGGCGGTGTCGCGCGTCATCCGTTCGGTGCGGTCCGGTCCCGCGTCCACGTGGCAGTGCCGGCAGGTCTGGTTGCAGAGCTTGCCGACGTTGATCTGGAAGACCTCGATGCCGGTCGCGCGCAGCGGGTGCAGGCCGTGCCGCGCGAGCCGCGAATTGAAGGACGGGAACCGGCTCTCGGACGGACGCGGCGAAAAGTGCGCGTTCCGGGTCGGGAGTTCCAGTTGGGCTTCCATGGACTACATGCTCAACTGGGCGTTCCGCTTCCGCATCTGGACGCCGTGCACGAGGGCCGCCCCGCCCCGGATGGCGGCCGCCACGTGGACCGCCTCCGTCATCTGCTCGAGGTTCGAACCCTTCTCCAGGCACTCCTGCGACCAGGCGTCGATGCAGTAGGGGCACTGCAGAGCGTGAGCGACGCCGAGCGCGATCAGCGCCTTCTCCCGCCCGCTGAGCGAGCCCTCCCGGAACGTCGCCTGGTACCAGTCGTTGAACTTGTCCCACAGGTCGGGCGCGTTGCGGCCCATTTCCCCGAACCGGGACAGATCATGGTCGTCGTAGTAGTGACTCACCCAACATCTCCAATCGGTTCTTGTGTCGTCATCCGCAAGGCTAGCGCGGCTGCTCCGAAGGCGTTCGGAGCGGCCGGAGGAGCCCCATCGCGGTGGTAGCCTCGGTCCATCATGTCACTCAACACGATCGGATTCATTGGTCTCGGGGTCATGGGCAAGCCCATGGCGAAGAACCTGCTCGACGCCGGCTTCGACGTGACCGTACACAGCCGCTCGCCGGGACCGGTGGACGAGCTTGTCGCCGCCGGCGCCCGGCGCGCCGGATCGGGCGCCGAATGCGCGAGCGGACGGGATGCCGTCATCCTGATGCTGCCGGATTCGCCGGACTCGGAGCTGGTGATGCTCGGACCGGGGGGCGTTCTTGCCGCCCCGGAACTGCCGGCGCTGGTGACGGACATGTCCTCGATCGAGCCCGGGGTCTCCCGAAAGATCGCCGCCGCCGCCAGCGAGCGCGGGGTCGCCTTCGTGGATGCGCCGGTGAGCGGGGGAGAGCCCGGCGCCATCGCCGGGGAACTCGCGATCATGGCCGGCGGGGAGGAGGCCGCCTTCGAGGCGCTCGGTCCGGTGTTCGACGTTCTCGGAAAGAGCGCGGTCCGCTGCGGCCCGGCCGGCGCCGGCAACACGGTGAAGCTCGCGAACCAGATGATCGTGGCCGCGAACATCCAGGCCGTGGGCGAGGCGCTCGTCTTCGCCGTCCGGTCCGGCCTCGACCCGGCGGTGGTGGTCGCCGCGATCCAGGGAGGCCTGGCCGGGAGCGCCGTCCTGAACGCCAAGGCGGGCAAGATGATCGCGGGCGACTGGAAGCCGGGCTTCCGCCTCGAACTCCACCTCAAGGACCTCGACAACGCCCTCGCCGCCGCCGGCGGAAGCGCGAGCCCGATTCCGTTTACGACGATCGTCCGCCAGTTCGTGAAGACGCTGGTGGACAACGGTCACGCGCGCGAGGACCACGCGGCCATCGCCCGCTACTGCGAGGACGCCGCCGGAACCACCATCGCGGCCGGGGGGAACTAGCACTCGGTCCCCGGGGGATCCCCGACCGGAGCTGACTTCGTTCGGCAGGTTTTACCCTTAGTCCGAACCTGCCGCGGAGGTCGGCGCTCCAAGCCGTCCCCGTGATCGGGCGTCTTGCGTCTTCGCAGCGACTGGCCGCAGGCCGGTGTTTCCGGCCGGTACGCCGTCAGGGTCGTTTGGCCGGGGTTCAGGGTTCCCGAACCGTTATGCGGGCGTCCGCGGCGGCCCGGATGAACCGGCGGTCGAACGTCAGCATCGCTTCGCACTGCGTTGCAGCGCCGAGGTGCAGCGCGTCGGCGAAGTCCATGCCCCGCTCCGCCTGATCCAGAGCTTCTGCGAGGAGGACGGGGTCCTCGACGGTTACCTCCTCGAGACCCGCAAGGGCGCGCAGCGCAGTCGCGACCTGAGCACTGGAATAGCCGTAGGTACTGCGTAGAACCCAGTCGCTTTCGAGCAGGACGGTGGTGCTCACGAAGACTTGTCCCGCAGCGATCACGGCTGTCGCGCGGGTCGCCTGCTCCGGATCGTCACCCACCAGATGACGGACGACGACGTTGGTGTCAATCGCCCGCATGGCGCCGTCTCGCTTCCGCCAGGACGCCGGCCTCCATCTCCGCCAGCGACTTCGGCGTACCCTCGAACGCGAGGCATCCGGAGACGTCTTCGACACGGGTCCTCGGGAAGATCGGCACCGGCTTCAGCCGTACGCCGTCGAGCGTGCGTTCGACGATCAGCCGCTCTCCCGCCTCCCAACCGAGCGCCTGCCGAATCGGTTTCGGCAGGATGACCTGACCTTTGGTCGAAAGCGTGGTTGTGGATGGTTCGATCCTGGACATGGCAACCCTCCGGCAGGTCTTTGGTAAGCCCAAAGTAAGATAACGCTTGGGGCCATCGGCCGCAACCGCGGGACATCGCGGGACCTGAGCCTCTCGCGGGCGGGATGCCGGTCTGAAGGCTGGCGCTCCCCCGCTGGTAGCATCGATTCATGGGACGACAAAAGCGCGGCGCCGACGGGTACCGCTCCTTCGGCTATCTGACTCCGGGCGAGGACTATCCGCCCGAGGACCTGGTGGAGGACGCCGAACTCTTTCCGGCGCACCCGGTTCCGCTGTCGCCCGAAGAGGAGGCCCGCGCAGAGCGCCTCGCCGGGGAGCTGGTGCTGATTTCGCTGCACGAACATCTCGGCAGCTTTCCCCGCGACATCCACCGGACTCCCGCCTACGTTCGCGAGGGAAGGGTCTTCACTCCCTTCGAGGCGCTGGCCCAGTCCGACTGGGACTGCGTGTTCGACAACCTGCTCGACGGCATCTGCCGGATAGAGTCGCGGACGGGTTGGAAGTGGAACGAAGTCCTCCACGACCTCGGTATGCGCCTCGCCGACATCGCCCACCAGGACTTTCTCATCCACTGCCGGACGGTGGACGACATCCTCCGGGCCCACGCCGAGGGACGGATCGCCTGGGTGGCGGCCATCGAGGGCGCGGCGCCCATCGAGAACGAACTCGATCGGGTGGAGGTCCTCCACGGGTTCGGCGTCCGCGAGATGGGGATCACCTACAGCGAGTCGAACGCGCTCGGGAGCGGGCTGAAGGAAGCGAACGACGGAGGGCTGACCGCGTTCGGGCATCAGGTCGTCGAGCGCATGAACAAGGTCGGGATGCTGATCGACACCGCGCACTGCGGCGACCAGACGACCCTGGACGTCATCGCGGCGAGCGAGAAGCCGGTCTCGATCACCCACATCGGCGCCCGCTCGCTCTGGAACACCCGGCGGATGGCCCCGGACGACGTGCTGCAGGCCTGTGCCGACAAGGGCGGCATCATCGGGATCGAGGCCGCCCCGCACACGACGCTCACGAAGAACCATCCCCGGCACAACCTCGAGTCCTTCATGGAGCACTTCGAGTACGTGAAGGACCTCGTGGGCGTGGACTACGTGGGTTTCGGACCGGACACGGTGTTCGGCGACCACGTCGGGCTCCACGGGGTGTACTCCGCGGCGCTTTCCATCAAGAAGGCCAGCGCGGGAAGCGGGGCGCCCGCCTTCGACCGGGTTCCCTATGTCGCCGGGATCGAGAACCCGGTGGAGGGCTCGAAGAACATCCTCCGCTGGCTGGTGAAGCACGGTTACTCCGACGAGGACGTCGGCAAGGTGATGGGCGGGAACGCGCTCCGGGTGCTGACGGACGTCTGGGCGTAAACCGAGTGCCCCACGCTCTCCGTTGTCTGGGGCTGGTCCTTTCCCTTCCGGCGGGCGCCGCCGCAGCTCAACCGGCGGCGGTGGAGATGACGGTGGCCTTCGAGGGTCCCGCCCGGGCAACGGTCCGCACGCGAATCCCCCCGAACCATCCGTTCGCCGGTTCCGCAGCGTTTCACGTCCTCGCGCCGTCCCCGGAGACCGCCTGGCGCCGGCTGCCGCTGTCCTTCGAGCGGGGCCCGGACGGAGCACTCCTGTTCCGGGACAGCGTGCTGGCTGACGAGGCCGGCTGGATCCGCGTCCCCGTCCCGCTCCCCGACGAAGCTCCCGAACCGGGAGCCGAACCCGCGTTTGCGGCAAGCATCATCCCGCCTGCCGGGTTCCGGATCGCCGACGCCTTTCCGGCGCTCACGGCGGGTAGCGCCGAGGGCCGCGGCATCGGCGTCGACCTGCCAGCGCCCCCGTCCATGCTCAGGTTCCGGCTCGTGCCCGAGGAGGAGTTCGCGATCGGCCTGACCACGTTCGTGGACGGGGCCCTGGCCCTCCTCCTGATCGGACTCGGCGTCTTCGGGGCGCGCCGGCTCCTCGCCCCGTCGCGTCCCGCCGGGACGAGCCCCCGATGACCCGCTTTTCCTTCTGGGGACTGTTCGCCGTCTTCGGCGCCATCCTGCTCGCCTACTGGTTCTGGATGCGGCGCCTCGAGCGCGGCGAGTCCCGTGACCAACCCGAGGACGGCCCGCCTTGACGGCGATCGTCTTCGGCGCCTACCTCGCGGCGATCTTCGCCATCGGGGTGGTGGCGCTCCGGCGTACCCGCACCGAGGGCGACTACTGGATCGCCGGGGGCAAGCTCGGCTGGCTGCTCGGCGGCGCCACGCTCGCCGCCACCCACGCGAGCGCGGGCACCTACATCGGCACCGTGGGGGTGATTCACACGGTGGGCTGGGAGTTCACCTGGCTCGTGCTCTTCATCCCGTTCAGCTACTGGTTCATGGCCGGCGTCCTGGGCCCGCGCTTCGCCCGCACCCGGGAGCTGACCCTGCCGGCGTTCATCGAGCGGCGCTACTACAGCCGGCGGGCCCGGGCGCTCGCCGCGGTGGTGATCCTGATCGCGGCCACCGTGTACGTGCAGGCGCAGGTGATCGCCGGCGGATTGATCGCCGAGACCGTGTTCGGGATTCCGGCGGTCTGGGGAATGGTGTTCTTCACCGTCATCCTGCTCGCCTACACCGCGATCGGCGGCATGGTCGCGGTGGTCTACACCGACCTCGTGCAGTTGGTCGTCATGGTGATCGGCGCCCTGGTGGCCGTCCCCATGGTCTTCCGTCTGCTCGGCGGGCCCGGCCCGCTGTTCGCCGCCGTGGAGACCCTGCGGCCCGGGGCCTTCGAGTTCGGCGCCCTCCCCGGCGTGCTGCTCTTCACGATGGGGATCTCCTTTCTCCTGGGAGGGATCGCCACCCCCGAGAAGCTCGTCCGTCTCTATGCGATGCGCGGCCAGCAAGAGATCCGGCGCGGTCTGTTCCTCGCCATGATCGTGGCGACCGGGGTGAACCTGCTGGTCTTCCTGATCGCGCTCGGGGCCATGGGGCTGTTCCCGATCCTCCCGAGCGGCGACCTGGCCATGCCGCTGATCGCCTCCTACGCGCTTCCGCCCATCCTGGGTACCGTTCTGCTGGCCGCCGTGGTTTCGGCGATCATGTCCACCGTGGATTCGCTCCTGCTGGTTGCCGGATCGGCGCTTTCCCACGATCTCCTGGGCGTTTTCAGGCCCGGGGCCAGCCCGCGGGCGAGGATGCTGGCGGCGCGCTTCGGGATCCTGATCGTCGGCATCGCGCCGCTGGTGCTGATCCTCAGCGGCGTCGGCGAGGGTGAGCTGGTGCAGTTCATCGTGCTGCTCTTCACCGCGATCATGGCGAGCGCGTTCTTCGTGCCCGTCGTTCTCGGCGTCCTCTGGCGGGGACTCACCCGGGAGGGCGCGCTCGCCGCGATGGTGGGAGGCGTCACGGGGGTCTTCGTCTGGCAGAGCGGGGTGTTGCCCTGGCCCGGCTGGGGACCCGAGCTGGTCCACCCGGCGGCGCCGGGCGTCGTGGTTTCACTCGTGCTGGGAGTGGCGGTCAGCCGGCTCACCGCTCCTCCCCCGGAATCGGCGCTCGCCCCCTATTTCGCGCGTCCGGCGGGGGACTCCCGGTGAAGCTCGACGGCCGCCGGGTGCTGGTCACGGGTGGAGCGCAGGGGATGGGGCTGCTGATCGCTCAGGGAGCCGCGGCCCGGTGCGCCCACGTCGCCATCTGGGACGTGAACTCCGGGGCGCTGGCCGACGCGGCCGCGCGGATCAGGGCCGCCCGCCCCCACGGGAATCCGCTTGTTGTTTCGGAGGCAGTGGATGTCGGGGATCCGGACGCGGTCGCGAGAGCGGCGGAGCGCCTCGCGGCTTCTTTCGGCAAGGTGGACGTGCTGATCAACAACGCCGGAGTGGTCTCCGGGAAACCGCTGACGGAACTGTCGCCGGAGGAAGTGCAGCGCACCCTGCGGGTCAACACCGCCGCGCTGTTCTGGACGACGCAGGCGGTACTGCCGGCCATGATCGAAGCCGGGGCGGGGCACGTGGTCACGATGGCGTCGGCGGGCGGCCTGATCGGGGTTTCCCGGCTTTCCGACTACTGCGCTTCCAAGTTCGGTGCGGTCGGCTTCCATGAGTCGCTGCGGGCGGAGTTGCGCCGGACGGCGCCCGGTGTCGGGACCAGCCTGATCTGCCCGTTCTTCGTGGGCACCGGCATGTTCGCCGGCGTTCGGACCCGCTTCCCCTTCCTGCTGCCGATCCTGGAACCGGAGAAGGTCGCCGAGGCCGTCATCCGCGCGGTCGAGAGGAATCGTCCTGTGGTCGTTCTGCCCTGGTTCGTCCACTCCCTGAAACTGCTGCGCCTGCTTCCCGTCCGCTGGCTCGATCCGATTGCGTCGTTCTTCGGTATCCACATCGCCATGGACACCTTCTCCGGCCGTCCGAAGGCGCCCTGACCGAATACTCCGGTATCCGATGGGGATAGCATGATCCGGTCGTGGAGGAGCGAACTCGAATGACCCAGCGGATCAAGATCGATCAGGGTGGACTGGGTTTCGGCCTCTGGATGGTCGGGTGGCTGTTCACGATCGGCTTTCTGGACCTGGGCTTCTGGCGAGGGTTTCTGGGCCTCTTCGTGTGGCCCGTCTTTCTCGGGACCCGGTTCGCGGAACTGATCGGTTCCTGAACATCCGGCGCCCGCGGTCGGCGGGCGGACGCCGGCCGCCCACGTCGCGCGGGTTCGGATCAGTGAGCGTGCGTTCCGCCGGTGCAGTGGTCGAGGGTCATCTTCATGATGGCCGCGTCCACTGGCGCCTCTATGGTCTCGTCCTCGAATCGAAGCGCCAGGCTGCCGCCGGCAAGCAGGAAGTCCACGAGCCATTCCTCCGGCTCGAACTGGAAGACCCCGGGAAAGGGCCGGTCCTCCGTCCTTTCGACGCTCTGGGTATCTCCGCCGTCGAGCTGCACGTACAGCGTCCGCTGCTGCCGCCCGGACGGGCTGGACTCCTCGTGCGGAACGTGCACCGTCACGAGAATCTGATCCTGCTCCTCATCGCACTGGATCAGGATCCCGGTGTGGTCCCGGACCACGTACTCGGCTCCGTGCGTTCCCATGTACTCGAATGTCTTCCACTCCACGGCGCTCGGCAGCGCGAGGAACATCGCTAGCAGGCTGGTCATCGGATCTCCTTCCGCCGGTTGTCCGGCGGATCGCCGTTCCGGAAAATCCGGAACGGCAGATCGGGGAAACCACCCCTCCACCGGGGGCGGTCCGCCAGCCGACGTCCGTACCTTGGAGGATAGCGGGGCGAGGCGCCCGGCGCGACTGTGAGGCGCGTAGAATCGGGAGCCCGCCATGACCACCGCCATCGATACCTCCCGGATGTCGGCCGGCAAGCGCGCCGCATTCGAACTCGCGGAGGCGGCGCGCGAGACCGGATGGCGTTACCCGACCTTCGCCGGAGGGCTCTTTCTCGGGCGGTTGTCCACCGGAATCGTCCGCCCCTACCCCGACAGCGGGGTCGAGCCGGCGGGAGAGGCCTTCCTCGAGCGGCTGGAGTCGTATCTCCTCGAGGAGGTGGACGCCGACGAGATCGACCGCAGCGGCGAGATTCCCGACCGGGTGTTCCGCGACCTGGCAGCCATGGGCGCCTTCGGGATCAAGATCCCGAGGCGCTACGGAGGGCTCGGGCTGTCGCAGCGGACCTACACCCGGTCCGCCATCCTGCTCGGCAGCCACTGCGGGAGCCTCGCCTCCCTCATCTCCGCCCACCAGTCGATCGGGATCGCCCAGCCCATCCTGTTGTTCGGAACCGAGGAACAGAAGGTGGAGTTCCTGCCCCAGGTCGCGGCGGGTGACATTTCGGCGTTCGCGCTCACCGAAACCACGGTGGGCTCCGATGCCGCGCGCATGCAGGCGCACGCCGAGCCGACTCCGGACGGGCGGTCCTTCGTGCTGAACGGCGAAAAACTCTGGTGCACGAACGGCACCCGGGCACGCTGGCTGGTGGTGATGGCGCGCACCCCCGCGGAGTCGCCGGAAGGGCGAGCCGGCATCACCACGTTCATCGTGGACACGCGCTGGCCGGGTGTCGAAGTCGTGCGCCGCTGCCACTTCATGGGGCTGAAAGCGCTCTACAACGGGGTGATGCGCTTCACGGACGTCCGGATCCCCCGCGAAAACGTCCTGGGTCCGGTCGGGAAGGGGCTGCGGGTCGCCCTGACGACGCTGAACACGGGCCGGCTCACCCTCCCGGGCATCTGCATCGGGACGGCCAAGCGGTCCCTGTACATCTCCCGGACCTGGGCGCGGGAGCGGGTGCAGTGGGGCGCGCCGATCGGCGAGCACGCGGCGATCGCCGACAAGATCGGGCGGATGGCCTCGACGACGTTCGCCATGGACGCGATGTCCGACCTCACTTCCCTGCTCGTGGACATCGGCGGAGCGGACATCCGCATCGAGGCCGCCATCTCCAAGATGTACGCCAGCGAGGCCGCGTGGCGGATCGCCGACGAGACCGTCCAGGTCCTGGGCGGACGGGGCTACGAGACGGCGGCCTCGCTCGCCGCCCGCGGGGAGCGGCCCTTCCCGGCCGAAAGAACCCTGCGCGACAACCGGATCAACACGATTTTCGAGGGCTCGAGCGAGATCCTGCGCCTCTTCATCGCCCGTGAGGTCATGGACCCCCACCTGAGCCGGGCGGGCGCGGTCATGAACCCCTCGCTGCCGCTCTCGAAGCGGCTCGCGACCGCCATCCGCGCCGGGTTCTTCTACGTGCCCTGGTACCTGCGCCAGTGGTTGCCGGCCGGCGCACCTTCCGGCGGCGAGCCATGGGCGCGGCGCCACCTCCGTTTCGTGGCCCGCAGCAGCCGCCGGCTGGCGCGCAGTCTCTTCCACGCCATGCTCCGCTACGGCCCCGGGCTCGAGAAGCGGCAGATGCTCCTCTGGCGCTTCGTGGATTTCGGTGCCGAGCTCTACGCGCAGGTCGCAACGGTCGTGCGCGCCGAGGCGCTGATCGCCCGCGGCGAGCGGGAAGAGGACGTGCTCCCGTTGGTCGAGGACTTCTGCGCGGGCTCCCGGATCCGCATCGGAGAGTTGCGGCGGGGCCTCGGGCGGAACCGGGACGCGCAGACGTATGCGCTTGCCCAGGGTTTCCTGAAGGGCGACTTCCCCACGCTTCTCGCCGGCCGCGTGCCGAACCCGTACGACCCGTCGGCGGAGGTCGCAGCTCCGGTGGACGAACGCCCCGCCGGAACGCCCGTCGGGGTTTGAGCGCCGCGCGCGCCTCGCTCGCGGCGGCGGCGCTGCTGGCGGGCGCCTGCGCCGGAAGCGCCGATCCGCCGCCTCCCCGCGCCGTCTGGCTCGATGTGGACCCCGCGGTGATGCCCGGTGGTCACGAGCCGGACGACGGGGTCGCCATGGTCCAGGCGTTCCATTCGCCCGAGTTGCGGGTCGCCGGGGTCAGCGTGGTGTTCGGAAACGCCCCGGTGGACCGCGGCTACGCCATCGCCCGGGAGATCGTGGCCCGCTTCGCTCCGGCGGACGTGGCGGTCCACAAGGGGAGCGCCGCGGCCTCTCCGGACCCGACCCTGGCCTCCCGGGCCCTCATCGCGGCGCTCGAAGAGGAACCGCTGACCGTGCTGGCGCTCGGGCCGGCGACCAACGTCGCCGCCGCGCTCCGGGAGCGGCCCGACCTCGCGGCCCGCATCGAGACGGTGATCCTGGTGGTTGGCCGCCGCGCCGGGGAGGCGCTGACGTTCCCCGGCAGCGGCCCCAACCTTCTCGACTTCAACTTCGAACTGGACCCGGAGGCCGCGGAGGTCGTCGTGGGAAGCGGGGCTCCGGTGGTCCTCGCCCCGTTCGAGCTGGCCGCGAAGCTGCCGATCGATGCCGAGGAATGGGCTTCGGTGTGGAGCACGCCGTTCGGGGAGTTCTTCCGCCGCCCGATCGAGGACTACCTCGACTGGTTCGGCGACAACTACGGGCGCCGGGCGACCTATCCGTTCGATTCCTTCGCCGTGTCCTTCCTGGTGGCCCCGGAACTCCTCCACTGCGACCGGACTTCGGTGGTCGTCCGGGAGGGACCCGCCGACGGGTACGCGGATGCCGGGGGGACCAAGCCGTGGCTCGTCCGGACCGACGCGCCGGAGGGTTGGCCGGTGACCTGGTGCCACACCCCCGAGCCCGGGCTGAAGGAGGAACTCCTGCGGCGGCTGGCCGGCAGACAGCCGTAGAGGGAACCTCCGGCTACGGTAACCTTCCGCGTTCCGCTGGGAGCGCCTGTAGCTCAGTGGATTAGAGCGCTTGCCTCCGGAGCAAGAAGTCAGAGGTTCGAATCCTCTCAGGCGTACCAGCGTGGTCGCATCGGGTTGGGCCGTTA